>JAPLOI010000027.1:0-54158 GCA_026400815.1 Alphaproteobacteria bacterium | reverse complement strand
ATACGGATAGATCTTGTGCCTGGGCGCGGGTTTGGATCTATTCGGCCGGCGATACAGCTCCTTGATGACCATCCGCCGCATCAGCGTGGCCACCGCCAGCCGGCCGATCGCGATGCCTTCCGCCCGCAGCAGGTCGCGCAGCATCCGACTGCCCGCAAACGGGTAGTCCAGATGCAGCGCATCGATCCGGTGCATGACCGCCAGCCGCGCCGGTGGCACCTGGCGAGGAAGATAGTAGACGCTGCTCCGGCTCAGTCGCAGCAGCGACGCCTGCTGCACGAGCGGCAGGGCATGGACGCGGTCGATCATCGCGCTCAGCAGGCCGGCCTTGCTGAGCGCGCCGGACAAAAAATCCTTCTCCAGCGTCAGCTCTCCGATCTTCGCATGCAGCACCTTCAAGTCGACCACGGGCACAGAATCGGCCGCCGCAGGACCAGAACCGAAGACACCGGCCGCACCCTCCTGCAACTGCGCCTTCCAGGCGGTGATCTGGTGCGGGTGCACGTCAAACAGCTTGGCCAGTTCGGCAAGCGTCTTCTCACCCTTGATCGCCGCCAGAGCCACCTTTGCCTTGAAGCCCGGGCTGTGCGTCCGCCGTGTGCGTTTCGTCATGTTCGCCCCTGATCCGCGGCAACATCGCCGCTGTCAGGCAGGAAATCAACCTATCGGGCTGTTCGAATTTCCCGAGCCATCTCTGAGCAAAAAGGACCGATCTGCTACCGCGAGTTACTTTCAGCCATGTGGCCGGCAGGGAAGGCTGAGACACCATCTATAGACAAAAATGGAAATTCCCCGGCTTTCAAATAGAAAGTCAGGGTGCTTCCATCAGCAAACTGATAAAAGTATTTTTTCTTCTTTTCTTCAGAAAAAGAAGACTCTTACTTCTTCCTCGCCTTGCGCGCCGCGTAACGAGCGTCACGGGCTGCCTTCTGCTCGGCAGCGATCTGCAGCTGCTTGGCGCGTTCCTCGATGGCGCGCTTGCGCGCTTCCTCCGCGGCACGGGCTTCCTCGACCGCGCGCAGCTTGGCTTCCTCGGCCTTGCGGGCTTCTTCCTCGGCCTTGGCGATGGCACGTTCGGCCATGCGGGCCTCGCGCGCTTCGGCGATGGCCTTGCGCTCGGCGGCCAGCTGCTGGATTCGCGGATCGTCCGGCTTCGGCATGGCCTTGAATTTCTCGGCCAGCTTCTTGCGGGCCTCGGCAGCGGCGGTCGCGCGGTCCTTGAAGTTGTCGCCCTTGAAGGCCATCAGGTTCTGCTCATGAATGTGGGGAACGCGGCATAGCGCAATTCCGCCGTCGCTCCAATCCGCATGGACGCAAGGCACCGTTCAGCGAAACGGAGGGGAGGGTGGTTACTCCAGCGGCAGCCGCTTCATCGACAGTAAGGTGTAGCTGTTCGGCAGCAAGCGCAAGCCACCGCCGGTGCCGTCGGGTTGCGGGGCCACCACCACGTATTCCGCCGTGGCCAGCAGCAGCCGGCCGGTGCGCCCGTCGGCCACGCCGAAGCCGGCCAGCGGGCGGGTGCCGGCGGTTTCCAGCGCCTCGTAGCGGTATGCATCGGGCTGGCGGAACACCATCACGGCCGAGGCAGCGGCACTCACGGCATAGACCAGGCGCTGGATGGGGTCGTGGATCAGCGTTTCCGTCCCGGCCGGGATCGGCAGGCGGCCCAGCACCCGGCCGCCGAGCGGGTCGATGACGACGGCGGATTCGCGTGCCGGCTCGGCATCCGGGCGCGCGCCCTCGGCCCGGCTGCCGCGGCAGGCGACGATCAGGCGCATGCCGATGCTGTCGAACACCATGGCGACCGGCTGGCGGCAGCCCTCCGGCCGCCAGATCGTGGCGACCTCACGCGAGACCAGGTTCACCACCGCCACCGCATCCTGGTCCGCCCGGGTGGCGAACAGCCGGCCGCGCCGGTCGGTGGCCAGGGCGGTCACGCGCTTGCCCTGCAGCGGGATCGTGCCGGTGATGGCCAGCTTGGCGGGGTCGATCAGCGTCAGCACGCCTTCCTCGGTTGCGGCGGCGAGCTGCTTGGTGGCGGCATCGTAGAGCAGGTGGCGCACGCGCAGCGCCTTCACCGGCTCCGGCACGTTGGGGATGGGCTTGAAGCCGCGCTGGTCGAACACGGAAATGGCGCCGGCCGGCCCGTCTGCCGCGGCATCGGCCGTGCCGGCGGAAAAGCCGCGCAGGGTTTCGGGGTCCAGCGCCACGGCGAAGCTGCCGGTTGTTTCCGGCACCTCGGCCACCGGCTTGAACCCGTCCAGCGACAGCACGGAGAGGCCCGCGGGCCCGCGCGGCAGGTAGATGCGGCGGTTCAGGTCGTCCACCACCGGGGTGCCCCAGCGGCCGACGGGGCCGCGCAGGGTGATGTTGCCCTCCATCCGCAGTGCCAGCGGCTTCTCCGGCACCGGGGTCGCGGCGGGCGCATCGGCGGCGGCTGGGCGCGGCGCGGCCGGGCGCGCCGGGGCCTGGGCATGGGCCGCGCCGGCCAGCGCCAGCAGCAGCACGCCGGCGAGGCGGAGCACCGCTGTCATGCCGCGCCCATGTGGCGGGTGAAGGTCGCCAGGTCGGTGTTGCTGCCGCACAGCAGCACGCCGACGCGCTTGCCGGCGAGGCGCGCGCGCAACGGCCCGCAGGCGGCGGCGGTGGCGGCGGCGCAGGCGGGCTCCACGGCCAGCTTCAGCTCCTCGAACAGAAGGTGCATGGCGGCGCGCAGGTCGGCGTCGTTGATCGTCACCAGGTCGGTGATGGCGCGGCGGCACAGGCCGTAGGAATAGGCCTCCGTGTGCGGGGCGCAGAGGCTGTCGGCGATGGAGCTCATGGCGCCCATCTTGATCGGCCCGGCCTCGGCGAAGCTGCGCGCCATGCCGTTCGCGCCTTCCGGTTCCACGCCGTAGATCACGAGATCGGGCATGGCCTGCTTGAACGCGGTGGCCACGCCGGCGGCCAGGCCGCCGCCGCCGATGGGGAGCACCAGGGCATCGAGGCCACCCGACTGTTCCGCCCATTCGGCGCCCAGCGTGGCGGTGCCCAGCACGGTGCGCAGGCCGTTGAAGGGATGGACGAAGAACTTGCCCTCGCTCGCCTGGATGTCGGCCACCATCTGGAACCCGGTGGCCCCGTCCGGCGCCAGCAGCACCTCGGCGCCGCAGGCGCGGGCGAGGGCGAGGCGGGCGGGGTTGGCGCTGGCGAGCATCACCACCTTGGCGGGCACGCCCAGCTTCTGCGCCGCGTAGGCCACGGCGATGGCGTGGTTGCCGGCGGAGATGGCGGTGACGCCGCGGGCTTTCTGCGCTTCGTCCAGCGCCAGGATGTTGGCGAAGGCGCCGCGCGCCTTGAAGGTGCCGGCGTTCTGCAGCAGCTCGAACTTGAATTCCAGCGTCGCACCTTCCGGCCCCGCCGCGATCCCCTGGCGCGCGAACACCGGCGTGGTGGCGACAAACGGCGCCAGCTCCGTGCGGGTGGCGGCGATCATCGCGGGGGTGGGGATGGCGATGCCGTCGATGGCGCTCAGCTCGTTCATGTCGTCTCCAGTCCGAGGGCGGGCGCGAGGGCGGCGTCGATCACCGCGGCGCGGTAGTGTTCGGCGATATGGGCCCGCCCGGCGGCACCCAGCCGGTCCACCAGGGCGGGATCATGATGCAGGCGCACGATCTCGCGCGCCATGGCACCGGGCTCGTCCTGCACCAGGGAGGCGAGTTCGTCCGTCAGGTGCAGCCCCTCGGCGGCGATGGCGGTGCACAGGCAGGGGATGCCGGCGGCCAGGCTGTCCAGCACCTTGCCCTTGATCCCGGCCCCGAAGCGCAACGGGGCGGCGGCGACCAGGGCGCGGCCCCAGAGATCGGCCAGCACCGGGATCTGGCCCAGCACCTCCACCGGGCCCTGCGCCTTGCGCGCGGCCTCCGCCAATTCCGCCGGCATGGAACTGCCGGCGAGCAGGAACGGGATGCTGGGGTCCTGCGCCCAGACAAGCGGCATCACGGCTTCCAGCAACTCCCAGGCCGCGTCGCGATTGGGGGCGTGGCCGTAGCTGCCGACGAAGGCCACCCCGCGGCGCCGCAGGGCGGGGCCCACGGGCGGCGGCAGGGTCACCTCCCACGGCACCACATGCGCGCGCACCCCGGGCAGCAGGGCGGCCAGGCGGGCCTGCTCGGCGGTGGAATGGGTGATTGGCCCATCTGCGGCGGCGATGGCGGCCAGTTCGGCCTCGCGCAGTGCCTCGATCTCCGGGCTGCCGGCGATGCCGGTGACCAGCGCTGCTTCCCGCTCGGCGCGCAGATGGTGCAGGTCGGCGACGCAGTAGACGAGGCGCGCGCGCGGGCACCAGCGGCGGATCAGCGCGCCGTATTTGAGCATCGGGGCGAGGCGATGGACATAGACCACCTCGTAGCCCTCGCCGCCGTGGCGCAGCACCTCCTCCACCGAGGCGGCCCAGGGGGCGACCCAGGCGGTGAAGCCGGCCTCGCGCATGCGGGCCACCGCCTCTGGTGCTGCTTCCATGGCGTAGCCGGGCACGATCTCCACCGCGAAGCCCAGGCGCTGCAGGGCGCGCATGTGCGACAGCAGGGCCGAGGAGCCGGCATCGCGGCCGGGATCGGGGATGGATTCGTCGATGACCAGGGCGCGGCGGCGCGGCTCCGGCGAGGGCGGGGCGGCGCCGAGGCGGGCCAGCAGCGCGGCGTGATGGGCGGGCGGATGGGGTTCGCGGGCCTGGATGGCGCGCACCAGCTCGCCCACCAGGGCTTCCAGCGCCGGGGCGTCGGCGCCCAGGGCGGCGGCTTCCACGGCATCGTGCAGGGCACGGCGGGCGGCCTCACCGGCCAGGGGGGCGCGGGGCAGCACCACGGGGGAGCCGGGCACGATGGCGCCATCGCCGGCGCGGCGCAGTTCCAGCACGCGTTCGGCATGGGGGGAGAGCCCATCGGGGATCTGCAGCTGGAAGGCATGGCGGCCATTGCCCAGCCCGGCCTGTTCGAGATCGGCACGGTGGCGGTCGGCGGGGAAGGTGCCGACCACCGCGCCATCCAGCACCACCTCCAGCAGCACGGGCTCGCCGGGGCGCGCCGGGTCCAGCGCCCAGCCGGTCACCGAATGCCGGTCGGCCTGGTCGATATGGCCCAAAAGGGTGGGGGGGCTGGGGTCTGACATGGGTGCGGGGGAGTCATGGCCCATGGGGCCGCGGGGGGCAAGCTTCGGGCAACGACAGGAAGGAAGGGGAAGCGAAGCGGTCACAGAGGGCACAGAGGGCCACGGAGAGCACAGAGAAGAAAGGGCTTCAGGGGATCATCAGCCAGGGGTGGCCTGAGGCTGGGGCGCCACGACGGCCAACGGCCTCTCCGTGCTCTCTGTGGCTCTCTGTGGCCCTCTGTGCTCTCTGTGACCCCTTCGCTTTCTTCCTTCCTCACGCGCTGGGATGGAAATGCGCGTAGACCAGCTTCGCGATCGCCTTCGACACCCCCGGCGTCGCCTCCAGGTCTGCCAACCCGGCCTGCTTCACGCCGCGCGCCGAGCCGAAATGGTTCAGCAGGGCGCGCTTGCGGCCGGGGCCGATGCCGGGGATTTCGTCCAGCTCGCTGGTCACCAGCGCCTTGGACCGCCCGGCCCGATGGGTGGTGATGGCGAAGCGATGCGCCTCGTCGCGCAGGCGCTGCAGGAAATACAGCACGGGGTCGCGCGGCGGCAGCTGGAAGGGCGGGTGGCCGGTGCGGTGGAACCATTCGCGGCCGGCGTCGCGATCCGGCCCCTTGCTGATGGCGACCAGCAGCACGTCCTCGATGCCCAGCTCGTCCAGGATCGCCTGGGCGGCGGTGAGCTGGCCCAGCCCGCCATCGATCAGCACGAGGTCGGGCCATTCGGTTTCCTCGCCGGCTTCCTCCTCTTTCAGCGCGCGGGCGAAGCGGCGGGTGAGCACCTCGCGCATCATGGCGAAGTCGTCGCCGGGGGTGAGGGCGGATTTGATCGAGAACTTGCGGTAGGCCTGCTTGCGGAACCCCTCCGCCCCCGCGACGACCATCACGCCATAGGCGTTGCTGCCCATGATGTGGGAGTTGTCGTAGATCTCGATGCGGTCGGGCGGGCCGTCCAGGCTGAACAGGGTGGCGGTGGCCTCCAGCAGCTTGGCCTGGCCGGCGGTCTCGGCGAGCTTGCGTTCCAGTGCCTCGCGCGCATTGGTCTCGGCATGGGCGACCACGGCGGCCTTCTCGCCGCGCTGGGGCACGGCGATCTCCACGCGCTTGCCGGAGCCGAAGCTGTTCGCCTTAATGCCGAGCGCCTCCGCCACCAGCGCCTGCTCGGCCAGGGCCTCGTTCAGCAGAATCACCGGCGGGGGCGGCTTGTCGTCGTAGAACTGGGCGATGAAGGCGGCCAGCACCTCCGGCCGGTCCTCGCCCTTGGTGTGGGTGGGAAAGAAGGCGCGGTTGCCGTTGTTGCGCCCGCCGCGCACGAAAAACACCTGGATGCAGGTCTGCCCGGCGATCTGCCAGGCGGCGATCACGTCGGCATCGGCGAGGCTGGCCGGGTTGATCACATCCGTGCCCTGTACGCTGGTCAGCGCGCGGATGCGGTCCCGCACCGCCGCGGCGCGTTCGAACTCCAGCGCCTCCGCTGCCTGCTCCATCTCGGCCGCCAGCGCCTGCTGCACGCCGCCGGCGCGGCCGGAGAGGAACGCCTTCGCCTGGTCCACCAGCGCGCCGTAGTCCTCGGTGCTGATGCGCTCCACGCAGGGGGCGGAGCAGCGCTTGATCTGGTGCAGCAGGCACGGCCGGGTGCGGTTGCGGAACACCGTGTCCCGGCAGGAGCGCAGCAGGAACACGCGCTGCATCGCCGTTACGGTCTGGTTCACCGACCAGGCGGAGGCGAAGGGGCCGTAGTAGCTGCCCTTGCGGGTGCGCGCGCCGCGGTGCTTGGCGATCTGCGGATACGGGTGGTCTTCCGTGAGCATCAGCCAGGGGTAGGATTTGTCGTCGCGCAGGACGATGTTGAAGCGCGGCTTGAGCCGCTTGATGAGGTTGGCCTCCAGCAGCAGCGCCTCGGCCTCGGTATGGGTGGTGACGATCTCCATCGAGACCGTCTCGTTCACCATGCGGCGCAGGCGCTCCGGCAGGCGGGCGAGTTGGCTGTAGCTGGTGACGCGTTTCTTCAGCGAGCGCGCCTTGCCTACATAAAGGGCATCGCCGTTGGCCGCGAGCATGCGGTAGACGCCGGGCGACAGCGGCATGGTTTCCAGCGCGCGTTCGATCACCGCCACACCCTTCTCGGGCGGCGGTGATGACGCGCTGTTGCTCTCGGGGCCCGGAACCGGGCCGATGGTGCTGGTCATACCTTGGCCCTCATGCCCCTCTTGCAGGCGGCGTCGAAGCCCTGCCGTAGAAGTACGGATTCATCCACCGAATCTGTGGATAACCTTGTGGGCAACCGCCCACGCCAGACCTGCAAATCCCGCAGAATCAGAGGCTCCCTCGAAATGCCCAGAATTTGGGCACACAAGCTAAGCCATTGAAATGATTAAGCGGCTCAATGACATTACTGTTAAGCCACGAGGAAAAGGCTTCATGCCCAGGTAAGCTCAGCGGAATCTTGCGCCAAGTGGACAAAATCAGCGCCGAACCCGCTCCACAGCCACTCCGGCACTTGCTGCATCTGCGAAGACGTCGAGCTTTTCAACCGTCACCTTAACCTTTTTCACGCGTTCGTGATCCAGGCAGGCCACCGCGATCCGCTCCGCCAGCGTCTCCACCAGCCGCACATGCCCGGCCGCCACGATGGCCCGCACCCGCGCCGCCAGCCCCTCGTAATCCACCACCCGGGCCAGTTCGTCCGCCCCCACCGAGGCAGCGGCCCCGGTGGCGCCCTGGTCTTCCACCGCGAGATCGAGGTTGATGCGCACGCGCTGCGCCGCGCCGTGCTCGTGCGGGTGCACGCCGATGCGCGCGGCCAAATCGAGGTCGCGCAGGAAGACATGGCGCAGGCCCTCGGCCGCGCTGGCATAGCTCACAGGCGGCACTCCAGCGGTATCATTCGTCGAGGTCCGCGCCATGCATGGGCGTGGGCGCCCATTGCAGGTGCTGCCCGCCATCCAGCGCCAGCATCTGGCCGGTCACGCTCGGCAGCGCCAGCAGGGCGAGCGCGGCCTGCGCCACCTCCTCCGGCGTGGTGCCGCGGCGCAGCGGGGTGGAGGCGGCCTGGCGGTCGAACTGTTCCTGGCTCTGGCGCGCATTGGGCAGCGCCGGGCCGGGGCCGATGCCGACCACGCGCACGCGCGGCGCCAACGCCAGCGCCAGGGACTGCGTCAGCGCCCACAACCCGGCCTTGGAGACGGTGTAGCTGACGAAATGCGGCGTGAGCGACCAAACCCGCATGTCGATCATGTTCAGCACCACGCCCTCGTGGCCTTCAGGCAGCGCGCGGGCGAATTCCTGCGCCAGCACGAAGGGCGCGCGCAGATTGGGCTCCAGATGCAGGTCCCAGCTCTCGCGGGTGGCGTTGTGCCACTCGTCGCGCTCGAAGGTGCTGGCATTGTTCACCAGCACGCCCACCGGGCCGAGTGCGGCGGCGGCCTGTTGCACCAGCCCGTGCATCGCCGCTTCCTGGGAGAGATCGGCCTGCAGTACGACCGCCTGCACGCCCAGCGCGCGGATCTCCGCGGCCGTCGCCTCCGCCTTGTCGCGGCTGGCGTTGCAGTGGATTGCCACCGCGAAGCCTTCGCGGGCCAGGGCCAGGGCGATGGCACGCCCGAGGCGCACGGCGCCGCCGGTCACCAGGGCCGCACGCGGGATGGAAGTTGGGATCATCCGCCGCTTCTACTCCGCCGGCTTGGGGCACGAAAGGGTGCAGCTTCCGGTTGCGCGCCGGGCAAAACGGCACCACCCTTTCGGGGCACACATCAGGCAGACCCCCATGCAGCTTTTCCGTCTGGCGGCCGTGTTCGCGCTTCTCCTGACCCTGGCCGCCTGCACCGGCCCCGGCATCACCAACCCGCCGCCCCATTTGGGCGACGGCACGGACATGCTGTAGCGCGCGGCCGGACCGGCCGCGCAGGGCCAGTCAGTCGAAATCCAGCAGGTCGGACAGGAAGCCCTTGCGCTTCTTGCCGTAGGGCTGGCCGTGCTTGCGGTGGTGATCGTCGTCGTCGTCGTCGCGCTTCCAGTTTGGCTGCTGCGGCGCCCAGCCGGGTTGCGGCGGCGGGGCATAGGCGGGCGGCGGCGCGGCATAGCTGGGCGCGGCGTAGTTGGGTGCGGGGGCGGCGAAGCCTGCCGGCTGGGGCGCGGCCGGCTGGGGCGCGGGCTGCGCCGGCACCGCCTTGGCCTCCAGCGCCGCGGAACGCTCGATGATCTTGTCGATCTCGCCGCGGTCCAGCCACACGCCGCGGCATTTCGGGCAATAGTCGATCTCCACGCCCTGCCGGTCGGTCATCACGAGGTCAACGGCGCAGATCGGGCACTTCATGGCGTCCTCCAGGCTGGACACCGCAGATGGCCCGCCCCCGGCGCCGATCAAGCAACCGCCTGCAATACTTGCCGATTTGTCATCGCGTGGCCGGGTCCGCTGCACCGTCACGCAAACGCCACGCAACCTCGCCACGAGCTGAAACACGCCGCTGCTACCAGACGGGCCCCGACCGGAGGTTCCCGCCATGCCCCCCCTCTCCCGCCGCGCTGCCATTGCCGCCGCCGCCGCCCTGCCCGCCGTCTCGCTGACCGGGGGCCTGCCCCGCTTCGCCATCGCCCAGGCCGACCAGCGCCCCACCGTCACCGTGGCCGTGCAGCGCATCGCCACTTCCAACACGCTGTGCATCCTGAACGAGGCCAGCAATGTCGGCACACGGCACTACACCGCCTACAAGGAACCGCTGATCGACACCGACTGGACCGGCGACCTCTCCCTGCGCCCCGGCCTCGCCGAATCCTGGCGCATGGTGGATGACCGCAGCATCGAGTTCACGCTGCGCCCCGGCGTGCGCCACCACAACGGCGACCTGCTGAGCGTGGACGACGTGGTGTTCACCTTCACCGAACGCCTGTTCGGCACCGAGGCCGAACGCACCGCCCCCGCCGGCGCCACGCGCGACCCGAAATGGGCACCGGCCAAGGTGCGTGCCGGCGCGCGCACCATGTATGCCGGGATCGAGCAGGTCACCCCCGTCGATGCCCGCACCGTGCGCATCACGCTGAAGGCCCCGGACGTGACGCTGCTGGGCCGGATTTCCATGCGCGCCGGCTGCATCGTCAACGCCCGCGCCCACCGGGAAGCGCCGAGCTGGTTCGAATGGGCCCGCAAGCCAGTCGGCACCGGCCCCTACCGGGTGGCCGAATACCGCGCCGAATCCCGCCTGGTGCTGGAAGCCCATGACGACTACTGGGGCGGCCGCCCGCCCATCCGCCAGCTGCGCTTCATCGAGGTGCCGGAACTCGCCAGCCGCATCAACGGCCTGTTCGCCGGCGAGTTCGACTTCGCCTGCGACGTGACGCCCGACCAGATCCCTGCCATCGAGCGCAACCCGCGCTTCGAGGTGGCCGGCGGGCTGATCACCAACATGCGCTGCCTGAACTTCGACACCAGCTTCCCAGCCCTGCGCGACCCGCGCGTGCGCCGCGCCATGAGCCTGGCGCTCGATCGCCAGATGATCGTCGATACGCTGTGGGGCGGGCGCACCCGCATCCCGCAGGGCATCCAATACCCGTTCTACGGCCCGATGTTCCTGGCCGACCGCGCGCCCCCGCGCTTCGATGCCGCCGAAGCCCGCCGCCTGCTGCGCGAGGCCGGCTATCGCGGTGAGCCGATCCCCTACCGCCTGATGCCGAACTACTACACCAACCAGCTTGCCACCGCGCAGATCGCGGTCGAGATGTGGAAAGCCGTCGGCCTCAACGTGGACATGCAGCTGAAGGAGAACTGGAGCCAGGTGCAGGAGCCCGCCGGCCGCGCGCTGAACGACAACTCCATGAGCGCCTTCTTCAACGACCCCGTCAGTTTCTTCCCCTCCAGCTTCGGCCGCGACGGCGACCTGGCGCGCCTCGGCTACTACAGCAACGCAGAGGTGCAGCGCCTGATGCCCACGCTGGAAGGCAGCACCGACATGGCCGCCCGCCGCAGCGCCTTCGGTCGCATGCTCGACATCATCGAGCACGAGGACCCCGCCCTGCTGATCCTGCACGAAACCGCCAACTTCACCGCCAAGCGCCGCGACGTGCAGTGGAAGCCGGCGCGCAGCTTTGTGATGGATTTCCAGGGACGGAATTTTGCGACGATACGAAGCTAAGTAAGACTCTTCTTTTTCTGAAGAAAAAGAAGCAAAAAGACTTTTGTTTGTTTGTGCCTCGTTCTATCGGGAGAGACCGAGGCGCAAACGAATGAAAGTTTTTTGGTTCTTTTTTTCAAAAAAGAACATTCTTCCTGTCACCCAAACTTCAACACCCCGATCCCGCCGACATCCAGGATCCCCGCCGCCGGCATCTCCGCCACGCTGCGCCCGGTGAACGTCACCACCGTTTCCACCGCGCCGCTGCCATCGATATCGGCGAAGAAGGTGGCGCCGAGATAGCCGGGCAGGCCGGCATTCTCGCCCCAGGCGCCCACGCTGACGCCCGGCCGCCAGCCCCAGATGGTCAGGCTCTCGCCGATCTCCCAATCCGTGATGCAGGACCACACCGGCGCGGCAAAGCGGCCATCGAGGAAGAACTGGTCGCTGCCTGCGCCGCCGGTGAGGAAGTTGTTGCCGCCGCCGCCATCCACAATGTCGTCCCCGCCCCACATCTGCGCCGCGTCGTTGCCGTCGCCCATCGCGGCGAAGTCGTTCCGCCCGCTTCCGTCCAGCCAGTTGTCCTGCGGGTCGCCGCCCATGATGTAGTCCAGCGCCAGCGGCCCCTCGTAGCGCTGCGGCAGCAGGAACCGCATGGCGTCCGCCCCGGCCCGGTAGCGCAGCAGCTCCTCCGCCGCGCCCTGCAGCAAATGCGATGGCGGCTTGGCGGACTCGGTGCCGAACTTCACCAGCTCCACATCCACCAGCATGTCGGTCCCGTCGGGCCCCACCACCAGCGCGCGATTGTCCCTGATGCCGATCCGATAGGAGGATTGCGGCGCCGAGAACCGCACCAGGTCGTCCCCCTCCCCCATGTCGAAGGTCTCGTCCGCCGCCGTGCTGTCCGCGATCCCGGAAGCCCCGCCATCGTCATTGAGGATCAAGCCGAAAGCGGACGAATTCCCGGCCGCGACGATCCCGCCCCGCGGGTTGTCCAGGGACACCCAATAGATTTCGTTCCCTTCCGCCACCGTGTCGCCAACGACAGCGACCTGCACCTCATGGCTGGTCTCGCCGGGCAGGAACGTGACCTCACCCCGAAAGAAGTCCGGCGGCGACGTCAAGAAATCCTCCACCACCATGCCCGGCTCACCCGCGGCGTTCACGTGCCAGGCGACCGAGACCTGCTGGTCCTGCACGCCTGTGCGGCTGATCCGGAAGGTGGCGAACGATATCTCCCCGTCATTGCTCTCGGGCAGGTCCGCATCCACCGCCTCGATCCGGAACACCGCGATGTCGTCGTTAAGGATCCGGTTGGTCACATACGATGTCACCGCCCTGACGTCGCTGAAGCCGCCCTCCAGCGTCAGGCTGAACGTCTCGTCCGGCTCGATGAGCGTGTCGCCCGCCACCTCCACCGTCAGCGTCTTCTGCGTCTCTCCCGGCAGGAAGGTCAGCGCCCCGCTCGGATACACGCCGCCGACGAAGTCCGAACCGTCTGCCGAACGGTGCGATGGGTCACCCAACATCGCCCGGGTCAGAACCTCCGCGCCCACCGCCCAGGCCACGCTGGTGGTTCCCGTTGCATCGCCGATCCGCGCCACGGTGTAGCGGTATGCCGTCGCACCCGTCGCGCCCTCGGCCACGTTCGTGGCGATGGAAACGATGCTGTACCCCGTGCTTGTCGCCACCAGCACCCCGCTGGCCGCAATCGTGCCGGTGGCCTCGACGCTGCCGATCATCCCGCTGAACCGCCCCGCCGCCGACACGGTCAGCGCTGAGCGCATGTCGTTGAATGTGTTCGCTTCCGCCCATGTCACCGCGAGGCCCGCCAGGCCATCCTCGATCGGCAGGTTGGGCGACCCGACATCCGTGAAGACGAACCTCGGCGCCAACACCACGGGCATCTGGGCCGACATGTTTTCCGTTCCCACCGCCGCCAGCGTGCCCGTGCCATCCAACACGCCTTGGAACCCGCTCTTCGGGGCCGGAAACTCAGCGCCGGTCGACAGCGACAGGACGCTCGCCGACAGCCGTGTCGACAGCGGCAGGCTGGCCGAGACCAGTTGCCCCAGCGGCGTCACGCCGCTCAACGTGATCACGATCACGCCGCTGTATTCGGTCACGGCCCATACCTTTCCAACCTTCGGCATCGCGGCCGAATGGCGGAACTCTACACCGTTCCGGTCTGCAAAATAGTGGAAATACGCATCCAACGGTGGCAGGAGCGCCCGCCGCTACCCCCCCACCCGCGCCACCGCCCCGCTGGCATTCGCCCGCGCGAACATGTCGTGCATCGCCAGCACCTGGCGCCCCTGCTCCCCGGTGAACACCATCTGCGGCTGCCGCCCGGCCAGGACATCGAGGTGGTGCAGGGTGGAGAGGCGGAAGCTGTTGCCCCAGTCGCTTTCGAGGTTGTGGAAGCTGCGCACCTCGCCATCCCGGTAGAGCGTGAGCACCGGCTCATCCAGCAGGCGGTCGGAACACCGCGTTACCTGCAGGATCCCCTCCTCGCCCTGGATCTCGAAGCGCTCATTGTCCGGGTAGTAATCCGTGCGCAGGGTCATTCGCGGGGCGGCGCTCACATCCCACATGCCGTGCACCGGCGCGATGCCTTCGCGCGGGGCGTGGCGCCATTGCAGGCTGGCCGGGGCGTCGATGCGGCGGCCGCTGGGCAGCAGGGTTTCGTCGATGCAGGCGAAGCCGTCCACCACATCCCCGAACAGCCACAGGGCAACGGCCATCATGTGGTGGCCGTGATCGAACACCAGCGGGCCGCCGGCGCCCGAGGCCGCCACGGCCTGGCGCCAGGCGTTGCTTTCCACCGGCACGTGCCAGGCCTGGCTGGCATCGCCGAGGACCACCTTCATGCGGAAATGCACCGGCCGGCCGATCGCCCCTTCGGCCATCAGCTGCTTCATCCGCACCAGCGGCGGGTAGAAGACGAAGTTCTCGAACAGCTTGAGGCGCCGGCCGGCGGCCTTGGCCGCGCCGATCATCGCGTCGCATTCCGCCAGTGTCATCGCCATCGGCTTCTGCACGCTCACATCCGCCCCGGCCTGCAAGGCGGCGATGGTCATCTGCGCGTGCAGCGGATGCGGCGTGAGCACGTCGATGAAATCGAGGTCCTGCTTCAGGAACGCGGCGAAATCATCCGTCAGGAACGCGCCGGGGAATTCGGCCGCGCGCTGCGCCCGCCATTTTTCGGAGGTGTCGCACAGCGCCACCACCTCCGCCTCGGGATGGCCCAGGTAGCCGCGCACGTTGAGATCGAAGATCCGGCCGAGCCCGACAATGCCGATGCGCCGCTTGCGTGCCATGAGGTTCCTCCCGTTTCCACAAGGCTGGCGCGGCAGCGGCGCGCCCGCAACCCTGTTGCCCCCACGCGCCGGCGCGCTACTCTCCCGCCACAGAAGCGCAACGCGCCCCCAAGGGCACAGCAAGCAGCCAGGAAACGCCCACGATGGACAACCAGGTCGTCCCGCCCACCATCCCCACCAACCCGGTCACGCCGGAGATCCTGGCGAAGCTGCGCGCCATCGTGGGAGATCGCGGGCTGCTGGAGCAGGACCAGGACATCAAGCCCTTCGTGACGGACTGGCGCGGCCAGCTCTCTGGCAACGCCGCCGTCGTCGTCCGCCCGGGTTCCACCGAGGAAGTCTCCCAGGTGGTGAAGCTCTGCTACGACAACGACATCGCCATCGTGCCGCAGGGCGGCAACACCGGGCTGATGGGCGGCGCCACCCCCTGGCCGGCGCATACCGGCATCCTGCTCTCGCTCGGCCGCATGAACCGGGTGATCGAGGTGGATGCGAAATCCTCCACCATGACGGTGGAGGCCGGCTGCGTGCTGCAAACCCTGCAGCAACTTGCCGCCGACAACGACCGGCTGTTGCCGCTCTCACTCGGCGCCCAGGGCAGCTGCATGATCGGCGGCAACCTCTCCACCAATGCCGGCGGCGCGCAGGTGCTGCACTATGGCAATACCCGCAGCTTCGTCCTCGGCCTGGAAGTGGTGCTGCCCAACGGCGATGTGTGGAACCGCCTGCGCGGCCTCAAGAAAGACAATACCGGCTACGACCTCAAGCACCTGTTCATCGGCGGCGAGGGCACGCTCGGCGTTATCACCAAGGCCGTCATCAAGGTCTGGCCGAAGCCGAAGGATGTCGCCACCGGCTGGCTCGCCATCCCCTCCGTGCAGGCCGCCGTGGACCTGCTGAACGAAAGCCACGCCGCCAGCGGCGATACCGTCACCAGCTTCGAGCTGATGCACCGGCTGAGCCTGGATGGCGTGTTCAAGCACGTTCCCGGCACGCAGGATCCGCTGCCCCACACCGCCAGCCGCGAGAGCCCCTGGTACGTGCTCACCGAATGGTCCTCCGCCCGGCCGAAGCCCGATGGCGGCGAAGGCATGGCCGACCGCATGGAAGCCTTCCTGGCCGACATGATGGAACAGGGCCTGGTGGAAGATGCCGTCATCGCGCAGTCCGAAGCCCAATCGCGCGGCATGTGGCACATCCGCGAAGGCCATGCGGAGGCCAGCCGCAGCGAAGGCCCCGCGCTGAGCTACGACATGTCGGTGGCCACCTCGAAAATCCCAGAATTCGTCACCCGCGGCGACGAGGCCGCCCGCGCCGTGCTGCCGGGCATCCGCCTCTCGCCCGTGGGCCATATCGGCGACGGCAACCTGCATTACGGCTTCAAGGCGCCGGAAGGCATGACCAAGGAACAGTTCGCCCAGTACAAGCCGGCCATCACCCGCGCCATCAACGACCTGATCCGCGATTTCGGCGGCTCCATCAGCGCCGAACACGGCATTGGGCAGGAGAAGCTGGACGAGCTGGCCTACTACTCCTCCCCGGTGGAAATGGCGGCGATGCGGGCGATCAAGCAGGCGCTGGACCCGAAGAACATCATGAACCCCGGCAAGATCATCCGGATGATGGGCTAGGGGCGGCGCGGATGAACCGGGCCCTTCGCCTCTCGCTTGCTGTGGCCGTGCTCGTGGGGCTGGGCCTCGCGGGCCCTGCCCTGGCGGACTCCAGCATGGTGCCGAAGAAGGCCGGCAGCGCCTGCCCCTCGGGCAGCGCCGATGCCGGCGGGGGCTATTGCCGCGGCAATTCAGGACAGAAATTCGTCGAGAAGCGCAGCGGCTCCGCCTGCCCGTCCGGCACCTCCGATGCCGGTGGAGGTTATTGCCGGCTGCGGTAGGACAGGGGCCGGCCCGGGAGCGGACAACGCATGCCGGCGATCAGTTCGCCGCGTCCTTGAGGCGGCGGACATGGGCGATTGTCATGTCCATCATGCAGGATGCGGCATTCACCTCCGGCGAGGGTGCGGCGTCCAGCTTGCCTTCGAAGCCGCACCAGCCATCCCGGAAGCCGATCCAGGCGCGCGCCGCCGCGCGCAGCTTGTCCCGCGCCTCGGCCGGGGTGCGGGCGACCAGCTTGCGGTACTCGTCGTTCAGCACCTTGTCCTGCCGCTGCAGCTCGGCCTGGTAGCAGGCGAGCCATTGGCTGTTCTTCATGGCGCCGAGATCTACCTTGTCCATGCACTTGCGGAAGGCCGCCGAGGGCGCGTCGGCCGCCTGGGCGGTGGCACCCTGGGGCAACAACGCCAGGCCCAGGCAGACAGCGGCGGGGAGCAGGAAACGCATGGGGTCGTCCGATCAGTAGGGGCCAGCACGTGCTGGTTCCCCATACCCAATCCGATGGGTGACATTGCTGCGGCACCTCGGCAACCCAGGGCTGCAGAGCGCCGGGCTACCTTCGCTGGCGTGGCGCGGTCCGTTCCCCACCATCACCGACACGCGCGCAACGCCCACCAGATGATGCTCGCCCAGGAGCCTCCGCACGCGTCGTGACGCGTTGACCCTCAAAACGGGCCCGGTCTGTCGAGCGGCTTGCGCCACGCTCAAGCCAACCAGTTCTCCACCCGCAATCCCCGCACCCGCTCAAACTCCCCCACATTCGCCGTCACCAGCGTTGCCCCCATCGCCGAGGCATGCGCCGCAATGAACAGGGCGTTCCCTCCAATCGGCCGCCCTGTCGTCTCCAGCGCCGCACGTATCTCGCCATAGGCTGCATCGGCGGGAATATCGCACGGCGGCACCGCGATTTCCCCCAATACCGCCTCCACCGCCCGCTCCAGCCCCGCGCCTCAAACCCCCAGCCGCGCCCGGCTCATCCGCAGGGTCACCACCGCCCCCGCCACCGGCCAGTCGAACGTGATCGTGCCGCCCAGCTGGTTGGCGATGCTGCGGTTCACCAGCTTGCTGCCGAACCCCGCCTGGCCCTCGGGCACATCCACCGCCGGGCCGCCCCGCTCGGTCCACACCACGCCCACCTCGCCCCCCTCCACCGTGCACGAAACATCGATCGTGCCCGCCGCCCGCGACAGCGCGCCGTATTTGATGGAATTCGTCGCCAGCTCATGCACGATCAGCGCCAGCGTGGTGATGGAGCCCTCGCCCACCAGCAGGTCTGGCACCGCAACCCGGATGCGCCCGCCGATTGCGCCGGCATCGTCATAGGCATTCAGCAGCACGCCCAGCAGGTCGGCCAGGTATGTTGCCTTTTTTTGCTGCCCCAGCGTTGGCCGCACCAGCTCATGCGCATCCCCCAGCGCGCGCAGCCGCCGGGTCAGGTCGCGCGCCATGTCCTTCGGCGTGGCGGTGGAGCGCGCGGCGATCTCGGTCAGCGCAGAGGCGATGGCGAACAGGTTCTTCACCCGGTGGCTCATCTCCCCGGCCAGCATCTCCCGCGCTTCCTCCGCCAGCTTGCGTTCGCTCACGTCCAGGAAGATGCCGAACATGATCCGGCCCACGATGCCCTGGTCCTCGCCGCGCCCGCGCGCCGAAATCCACCGCACCTCGCCCTGCTGCAGGATGCGGAAATCCAGCTCATAGCCGCCCAGCACCTGGCGCGTGGCCGAGAACGCCGCCCGCACCCGGTCCAGGTCCTCCGGATGGATCCGCGCCGACAGGGTCTCGAAATCCACCAGCGCGTTGTCCTTCGGCACGCCCCACATCACATGGGCGCGCTCGTCCAACGCGATCTCGTCGGTATCGACATTCCAGGACCACAGCGCGACGCCGGCGGCATCCGTGGCGATGCGCAGCCGATTGGTGTCCCATACCGGGGGGGGTTGTGCTTTCGCGATGCATGTCCGGCGCCTTTGAAAGGACCTCGGGCGCGGAATGCCGGCAGGTCGATGAGGGGGGTCGGCGGCCGGCGTGCCGTGGTTGCACGCGCGCGCACGGGCACAAGGGCACATCCCGCCCCTGATGTCGCGGGCCGGGGCGTGCGCCCGCCGTTCAGCCCGCCAGCCTGCCCAGCGCGGCGGCCGCCTCGGCCGGTGCCCATTCCATCGTGGCCGCGCCCACCACGATCTCCACCATGCTTTCCCCGGGCCAGGCGGTGTCTACCACCCGGTTCACCAGCCACACCCCTTCCGCCGCCAGCCGCGTGGCTGCCGCTTCCACCGCGGCGCGCGGGGCGGCGATGTGCACCTGGAAGGAGTTGCCGTGCGGCGCCGAGGGCCGTGCCCGCAGCCCCGGCGTGGCATCCACCGCCGCCGCAATCGCGCAGGCGTGGCGATGGTATTCGCCCATGCGCGGCAGATGCAGCCGCAGCCCTTCCAGCGCCGTCAGCACATAGGGGAAGATGGTCGGCAGATCCCCGCCGAACCGGTTCCGCCATGGCCGGCATGCCGCCACCAGCTCCCGGTCGCCGGCCAGCACGCAGCCGCCCATGCCGCCCAGGCCCTTGTAGAAACTCACATACACGCTGTCTGCCAGGGCGCTGATCTCGGCCAGCGACTTCCCGTAATGCGGCGCCACTTCCCACAGCCGCGCGCCATCGAGGTGGAACGGGATGTTGCGCGACCGGCACCACACCGAAATGCCCACCAGCTCGTCCCAGCTCGGCGCCATGAACGCCATGCGCCGCAACGGCACCTCCAGCGTGACACAGCCGATCTGCTCGGCGCTGCGCTCCAGGTCGGCGGCCGTGAAATGCCGGATGTCGCTGCCCAGCCGCAGGCTCGAAAGCCCGGCCAGCCGATCGAGCGTGTCGTGCTCGTCCATGGCGAAATGGCTGGAAGGGTGCAGCGCCACCACGCGCCGGTTGGTGGCATCGCAATGCGCCAGCAGGGCGGCCTGCTGCGCCGTGATGCCCTTGTGGAAGAACATGCCGGCGGGCTTGCCCAGCAGCACCGCGGTTTCCTGCTCCAGCCGCTTCATCGCCGGCCCGTCGGAATAGACATCCAGCTCCTGCTCCAGCTCCGGCAGCGCCGCCATCCGCTCCACCCAGCCCTTCGCCGTCGCACGGCCGTGCCCGGCCAGGAAGCGCGTGCAGCGCGCCCGCAGCGCCGCATCCGGAAACCCGCTCGTTGCCGCCGCCGTCCCTAACGCATCCGCCATCGCAACCCCCGAACCTTCCCGATGCGCCCTACGCTGCTACACTCCCACCACCAGCGAAAGGCCCCTCCGCATGCCCGAATCCCTCGACCAGGTCCTTGCCGCCCTGCCGCAACGCTTCCCCGGTGCCGGCGGCGCCGTGGCGGTGATCCGCGAAGGCCAGATCGTCGCCCGCCACGCCTGGGGCTTCGCCGACCTGGAACGCCGCATCCCGTTCACGCCGGAAACGATGTTCCTGATCTGCTCCATCTCCAAGCAGTTCACCTGCGCCACCGCGCTGATGACCGCCGATCTCGACCGCGACGCCGATGTGCTGGAACCCGCCCTGGCCGCCCGCCTCAACCGCATGGCCGAGCGCCCCCGCGCCCACCATCTGGCGCACAACCAGTCCGGCCTGCGCGACTACTGGGCGCTGACCTCGCTCGCCGGCTCCCCGGTGGAAGCCCAATTCACCGAGGCGCAATCCCGCCGCCTGACCGACCGGACGGAAACGCTGCACTTCACGCCCGGCACCCGCTACTCCTACTGCAACCAGAATTTCCGCATCCTGGGCGACCTCGTCGCCGAGCGCGCCGGCCGCCCGCTGGGCGAGCTGATGCGCAACCACGTTTTCGACCGCGCCGGCATGCCCACCGCGCGCCTGAACGCCGATACCTCCCAGGTGCCCGGCTTCACCGTGGGCTACGAAGGCTCGCGCGAGGAAGGCTTCCGCCCCGCCGTCAACCGCATCACCTGGACCGGCGACGCCGGCGTGTCCGCCAGCCTCGATGACCTCATCGCCTGGGACCGCCATATCGACGCCACCCGCGACAACCCGGAATCGATCCATCGCCGCCTGTCGGTCCCCGTCGCCTTCACCGATGGCGCCACCGCCGGCTATGGCTGGGGCCTCTCCCGCGGCAAGATGCTCGGCCGATACATCGTCGGCCACGGCGGCGGCCTGCGCGGCTGGCGCAGCTTCCGCTTCCATGCCCCGGCCGAACGCCTGGGCGTGGTGGTGCTGTTCAACCACATGGCCGACCCGCGCGCCGCCGCCGCGCAGGTGTTTGCCGCGGCACTGGGCGAGGACATTCCCGCCCCCGCCACCGGGGCGCCGATCGGCTGGGCCGGGACGTATCTCGACCCCGAAACCGGCCTGGCCGCGCGCATCGATGCCCTGCCAAACGGCCAGGCCGCCCTGCACTTCGCCGGCCACCCCGAGGTGGTCGCCCCCGCCGCCGATGGCAGCTACGAGGCCGGCACGCTGCGGCTGCGGCCCGAGGGCGGGCGGGTGCGGATGACCCGCGGCAGCGACAATATCGACACCTGGCTGGAGCCCGTCTCCGGCACGGCGCCGACGGGCATCGAAGGGGTGTACCGCTCCGAGGAGTGGGGGGCGGAGATCACCATCGCGGTGGCCGGTGGCGTGCCCTACGCGGCCTGCTCCGGCGAGTTGGGCGACGGGTTCATGGTGCCGCTGATCCCCTACGCCGCCGGAACCTGGCTGATGCCGTGCCCGCGCTCGCTGGATTTCTCCGCGCCGGGGGATTGGACGCTCGCGTTCGATGGCGACCGGCTGCAGGTGGGGTGCTGGTTGGCGCGGCGGATTGAGTATCGGAAGGTGAAGTAAGACTCTTCTTTTTCTGAAGAAAAAGAAGCAAAAAGACTTTTATGACTTTGCGCCGGGGCTAGCCGCGATGCAAAGTCATAAAAGTTTTTTGGTTCTTTTTTTCAAAAAAGAACATTCTTTCTATACTAATCCCCGCACCCGAAGCAGCGCCGCCGTTTCGGGCGGGCGGCCGCGGAATTCGACGTAGAGTTCCATGGGATCCCGGGTATCGCCGGACTCGAGCACCTTGCGCAGCCGGGCGGCGGTTTCGGGGTGGAAGGGGTCGCCGGCTTCCTCGAAGGCGTCGAAGCCGTCGGCGTCCAGCACTTCGGCCCAGAGGTAGGAGTAGTAGCCGGCCGCGTAGCCGCCGCCGCTGAACAGATGCTGGAAATGGGCCGGGCGGTGGCGCATGGCGATCTCTCTCGGCATGCCGAGGCGGGCGAGGGCCTCTTCCTCGAAGCGCTCGATGTCCAGGCTCGCCGGGTCCGGATGGAGGTGGAGTTCCATGTCCAGGATGGCGCTGGCGAGGAATTCCACGGTGGCGAAGCCCTGGTTGAAGGTGCGGGCGGCGAGCAGGCGGTCGATCAGGGCATCCGGCAGGGGCGCGTTGGTTTCGTGGTGGCGGGCGTAGCTGCGCAGGGTTTGCGGCGCTTCCAGCCAGTGCTCGTAGACCTGTGAGGGGAACTCCACGAAATCGCGGCGCACGGAGGTGCCGGACTGGCTGGGGTAGCGCACGCGGCTGAGCAGGCCGTGCAGGGCGTGGCCGAATTCGTGGAACAGCGTTGTTGCATCATCGAATGACAACAAGGTGGGCGTGCCACGCGCAAAATTGTTGTTGTTGACGATGATGGGGGCGGAGGGGGGCTCGCCGGGCATGGCTTCCTGGTCGCGGTAGCTGCTCATCCAGGCGCCGCTGCGCTTGTCTGGCCGGGCGAAGTGGTCGGCGAGGAACAGGCCGACATGGCCGTTCGCGTCGGCCACTTCATAGGCGCGGACATCGGGGTGATAGACCGGCACGTCGGGGCGGTGGGTGAAGCTGAGGCCGAACAGGCGGCCGGCGGTGTCGAAGGCGGCCTGCTGGATGCGGGAGAGCTCGAAATACGGCTTGAGCTGGGCTTCATCGAGGTCGTACTCGGCGGCGCGCACGCGCTCGGCGTAGTGGCGCCAGTCCCACGGGGCGATCTGGTCGTTGATGCCATCCTGGGAGGCGACGGAGAGCAGGCGGGCGGCTTCCTCGCCGGCGCGGCGGCGGCCGGCATCCCAGACCTCGCCGGTGAGGCGGTGCACGGCTTCGGGCGTGCCGGCCATGGAATCGGCCAGGCGGAAAGCGGCGAAATGGTCGAAGCCGAGCAGCTTCGCGCGTTCGGCCCGCAGCGCCAGGATCTGGGGGATCAGGGGGCGGTTGTCGTGCGCGCCTTCGTGCATGCCGCGGCTGGTCCAGGCGCGCCAGGCGGCCTCGCGCAGGTCTCGGCGGGGGGAGAAGGTGAGGAAGGGCTCGATCAGCGAGCGGGAGAGGGTGACGAGGTGGCCGGGCTGGCCACGTTCGGCGGCGGCTTGGCTTGTGCCTTCGATCACGAAGGCAGGCAGGCCGGCGATGCCGGCTTCGTCCAACGCCATGGTCCAGTCGCGCTCGTCGTGCAGCACGTTCTGGCCGAACTGGGTGTGCAGCGTGGCCAGGCTTGTGTTGATCCCTGCCATACGGGTGCGGCCGGCTTCATCAAGTGCTGCGCCGGCGCGGACGAAGCCGAGATGGCTGCGTTCCAGCAGGCGCAGTTCGTCGGGCGCGAGGTCCAGGCTGGCGCGGCTGGCGTGCAGCGCCTGGACGCGGGCAAACAGGCGGGGGTCGAGGCTGATGCGGCTGCCGTGGTCGGCCAGCCGGGGGGCCATCTCGCGCTCCACTTCCTGCAGGGCTGCGTTGCCGTGGCTGGCGACGAGGTTGCCGAAGGTGGCGCCGACGCGCTTGAGCGCCCGGCCGCTGCGCTCCATGGCGGCAATGGTGTTGGCGAAGCTGGGGGCCTCGGCGCTGGTGGCGATCGCCTCGATCTCGGCGAGATGGGCGGCCATGGCTTCGGTAAAGGCCGGGGAGAAATGCTCCGGGCGGATCAGGTCGAAGGGGGGCGCGCCGAATTGGGTGTGCCAGGGGGCGAGGAGGGGGTTCGTGCTCATGCCCCTCTTGGTGGCGGCGGCTTGGGGCGGCGTCAAGCAAGATGTTCTTTTTTGAAAAAAAAACCAAAAAACTTTCATGACTTTGCGCCTCGCTCCCCCGGTATTTCGCCGGGAGAACAAGGCGCAATTCAGTAAAGTCTTTTTGCTTCTTTTTCTTCAGAAAAAGAAGAGTCTTGCCTTAGTTTTTGTTCACCGCGTCCCGCACGGCATCCTTGGCGCCGCCGACCGCGTTCCTGGCCTTGCCCTTCATCGTGTCGGCTTCGCCTTCGGCCTGCAGCTTGGCGTCGCCGGTGAGCTTGCCGATGCCTTTCTTGATGGCACCCTTGGCCTGGTCGGCCATGCCGCCGATGCGGTCCTTGTCCATGGTGCTGTCTCCTGTGGTGTGGCCGCCATTAGCGGGCGGCGGCCTGGCTGCGGATCGCGCCGGTGGTGGCATCGATGGTCAGGTCCACCGGGCGGCCGTTCTGCATGGCGCGGGCCTGGTAGCTGTTGCCGCTGCGGGTGATGGCCTGGATGTCGCTGAAGCCCTGGGCCGAAAGCCTGGTGCGAACCTGCTCGTCGCTGGTCATGCCGCTGGCCTGCATCGGGCTCTTCGGGGTTTGGTTGCTGCTCATGCCGTCCGCGCCGTCCTGCGTCTGCTCGCTCTGCGCCTGGCCGCCCTGGGCACTGCCCTGCGCCCCGCCCGGTGCCTGTGCCCAGGCGGTGCCGCCCAGTACGAGCATGGTGGCAAGTGCTGTCGTGGAAAGAAGAATTCGCATGATTGAACCTCATTCGGTTGTGGGAGGCCGCCTTCAAGGCCGGGTGCATCTCCCGCGACATGGGCGGGGCGCATCGGCAAGGCAGCCTGTCTGCCGGGGTAACACCGCGCGGCGGAGGAGCGTTCCGCCGGGGCGGCAGAAGTTTTGCCGGGCCTGGTTTGACCGGCGGGCGCATGGCCGGTGTGATGCGGGCGCAGGTAAGGCGGCAGGCGCGCGATGGACATGGGCGAAGCGGCGATCATCCACGAGGTGGCCGACGGGCTGGTGGTGGCGGCAACGCGGCCGATGCCGCCCTTGCCCGCTTGGCTGGAGGCGGAGATCGACCGGCTCTGGGCCGAGGCGCAGGCGCGTACCGGGGGCAAGCTGTTCAACGGCCGGGTGTTCTGCGCCGACGTGATCACGCCGCGGCTGATCTGCGGGCATTGGAGCGAATATCGCCGGGTGGTGGCCCAGATGGCGCGGCACGAGCTGTTCCCGGTGCTGGGCCAGCGCTCCTTGGCCGTGGGCGGGGTGCTGTGCGGGCCGGATGGGGTGGTGTTCGGCCAGCGGCCGGCGCGGGCGATCTACCAGGCCGGGGAATGGCAGCTGCCGCCGGCGGGCACGGTGGATGGCGGGGCGGAGCGACCGGAGGGGCGGGTGGACGTGCTGGCAACGCTGTATGCGGAGCTGGAGGAGGAGCTGGGGCTGCACGCCGCCGATGTGCACAGCCCGCGCCCGCTTTGTTTGGTGGAGCATGCCGTGCCCATGCTTGAAGGAGGGGGACTAGGGGGCGGCTTGGGGAGCCATGTGCTGGATCTCGGCATCGCCATCGAGACGCCGCTCGATGCCGCCACGCTGCGGGCGCGGCATGCGGCGGGCGGGGACGAGGAATATGCCGGGCTGACGATCGTGCCCGTGGCCGGCCTGCCGGGCTTCCTGGCGCGCGAGGCGGCGACGATGAACGTGCAGGCGCCGATCTTCCTGGCGCGGGCGGGGTGGTTGTAGCGGCGGGCAGGACGGGCGCGCGGAAATTCGGAGGACTCACGTCCTAAATGCGTTGACTCGCGGCGCGGTTGTGGGAATCAATGCAGAACAAATCGTGAACATGTTCTCATGGTCCTGCTGCCGCATCGCCCTGCCCTTTCCCCCCCCGCCGGCCTTGTGGCGCGGCTGGCGGCGGTGCGCCCGGGGGTGGGGATGGGGGCGGCGATCGGGGCCTGCCTGCCCGGCGGGGTGCTGCCGGTGGGCGCGCTGCACGAGGTGGGGCCGGAGGATGGGGCGGAGGTGCAGCAAGGAGCGGTGGTGGCGGGGTTCGCGGCGCGGCTGCTGGCGCGGCTGCCCCAGGGGGCGGGGGGCCCGCTGCCGTGGCTGTGGGTGGCCGGAAGGGAGGATCTGTATGCGCCCGGCCTGGTGGCGCTCGGGCTCGATCCCGGGCGGCTGGTGCTGGCCTGCGCGCCGGATGACGCGGCCACGCTGGCGGCGATGGAGGCGGGGCTGCGCGGCGGGGCCTTCGCGGCGGTGGTGGCGGAGGCCGGGCGGCTTTCACGCATCGCGGCACGGCGGCTGCAGCTGGCCTGCCTCAGGCACGGGCGGATGGGGCTGGTGCTGCATCGCTGGCCCTATGGGCGGGCGGCACACGCAGTGGAGGAGGCGCCCTCGGCCGTGACGCGGTGGCGGATCGGGGGGGTTCCCAGCGCGGGCCCCTTCGCGCCGCCGCGCTGGCGCCTGGCGCTGGTGCATGCGCGCGGCGGCGTGCCCGGCGAGTGGATTGTGGAAGCGGGAGAAAGAGATGCGGCGGATCCTGTCCGTGTGGTTGCCGAACTGGCCGATCCTGCGGCTGCGGCGCAGCGGCGCGGCGTCGGCTGATGTGCCGGCGGCCACCGTGACCAGCGAGCGCGGGCAGCGGCGTTTGGCCTGCGTGTGCCCGCTGGCGGCGGAGGCGGGGCTGCGCGTGGGCCAGGCGTTGGCCGAGGCGCGCGCGCTGGTGCCGGAGCTGGAGGTGCACGAGGCGACGCCGGAGGAGGATGACGCGGCCCTGGCGCGGCTGGCGGAGTGGGCCACGCGCTTCACGCCGCTGGCCGCCGCCGACACGCCGGAGGGGCTGTGGCTGGATATCGCCGGCTGCGGGCACCTGCATGGCGGGGAAGAGGGGCTGTGCGCGGCCATCGCGCGGCGGCTGGCGGAGGTGGGGTTTCCCGCCCGGCTGGCGGTGGCGGGGGCCTCCGGCGCGGCCTGGGCGCTGGCGCGATTTGCCTCGGGGAAGGCCGAGTGCGTGCTGCCGGCCGGGCAGGAGCGGGCGGCGTTGGAGGGGTTGCCGATCGGGTTGCTGCGGCTGGATGACCGCTCGGTGGCGGCGTTGCGGCGGGTGGGCATCCGCACCATCGGCGCGCTGGCGCGGCTGCCGCGCGGGGAGGTTTCGGCGCGGTTCGGGCCCGTGCCGGTGCTGCGGCTGGAGCAGGCGTTTGGGCTTGCCGAGGAACCCATCGCCTGGCCGATGCCGGTGCGGCCGTGGGAGGAGATCAGGCGCTTCGCCGAACCGATCGCCGCACCCGAGGACCTCACGCGCGCGCTGGCCTGGCTCGCGGGGCGGCTGGCGCGGCGGCTGGAGCAGGAGGGGCTCGGCGCGCGGCGCTTCGTGGCCCGGTTCAGCCGGGTGGATGGCGTGGTGCCGGCCATCGGCATTGCCACCGCGCGGCCGGTACGCGACGGGGCCTATGTGCTGAAGCTGCTGGCGGGGAAGCTGGAAACCGTGGATCCCGGCTTCGGGGTGGAGATGGTGGCGCTGGCGGCCGAGGCGCGCGGGCCGCTCTCGGCCGCGCAGGCGGCGCTGGACGGCAAGCCGGATACCGCGGCGGACCTCGCCGCCACGCTGGACACGCTGATCGCGCGGCTGGGTGAGGGCGCGCTGTGGCGGCCCGCCCCCATGGGCAGCCATGTGCCGGAACGCGCCGTGGGGCGGGCGGGGCCGATGACCGAGGTCGCCTGGCCGGCGCAGCTGCCGGACCGGCCGCTGCGGCTGTTCACGCCGCCGGAGCCGATCGACGCCACCGCGCCGGTGCCGGACGACCCGCCGCTGCTGTTCCGCTGGCGCGGGCGGGTGCATCGCATTCGCGCCGCCACGGGGCCGGAACGCATCGGCGCCGAATGGTGGCGGCGCACGCCCGACCCAACCCGGCCACTGCACGACTTCATCCGCGACTACTACCGGGTGGAAGACCAGCAAGGCGGGCGGTTCTGGGTGTTCCGCATCGGGCTGGTGGGGGCCCCGCGGTGGTTCGTGCATGGGGTGTTTGGATAAGCATGCTCTTTTTTGAAAAAAAGAACCAAAAAACTTTCATAATCTGGCGCGAGCCAAATTATAAAAGTCTTTTTGCTTCTTTTTCTTCAGAAAAAGAAGACTCTTGACTTCCTTCGCTGAGCTTGTGTGCGCCACCTCGTTCTCCTTCCTGGAGGGCGCGAGCCATGCCGAGGAGCTGGTGGGGCAGGCGCGCGCCCTGGGGCTGGCGGCGCTGGGGGTGGCGGACCGCAACACCGTGGCGGGCGTGGTGCGGGCGCATGAGGCGGCCAGGAAAGCGGGGCTGCCGTTGCTGGTGGGGGCGCGGCTGGGGTTCGTGGACGGCACGCCGGAGGTGGTGGTGTATCCCACGGATCGCGCGGCCTGGGGGCGGCTGACGACGTTGCTCACCTTGGGCAAGCGGCGGGCGAAGAAGGGGGCGTGCGTGCTGACGCGGGCCGATCTCGCGGCGCATGCGGAGGGGCTGGTGGGGATCGCCATGGGGGGCGAGGCGGCGGCGTTGCATGGGCTGCGGGAGGTGTTCGGGCGGCGCATCTGGCTGGCGGCGCGGCGGGATCATTCGGCGGAGGATGGGCGCCGGCTGGCGGCATTGGCGGAGATGGGGCGGCTGGTGCGCATGCCCCTGGTGGCCACCAACGACGTGCTGTTCCACCACCCGGCGCGCAAGATGCTGGCCGATGTGATGACCTGCATCCGGCTGGGCACCACGATCGAGAAGGCGGGGCTGGCCCTGGCGCCGCATGCGGAGCGGCATTTGAAGCCGGCGGCGGAAACGGCGCGGCTGTTCCGGGCCTATCCGGAGGCGGTGGCGGCGAGCCTGGAGATTGCCTCGCAGGTGGAATTCTCGCTGGACCAGCTTTCCTATGAATACCCCGACGAGCCGGTGCCGCCGGGGCGCACGGCGGATGAGCATCTGGCGGTGCTGACCTGGGAGGGGGCGGCGCAGCGCTATCCCCGCGGCGTGCCGGACAAGGTGCGCGCGACGATTGCCAAGGAGCTGGCGATGATCGCGCGGCTGAGCTACGCGCGGTATTTTCTCACGGTGCACGACATCGTGGTGTTCGCGCGGGCACGGGGGATTTTGTGCCAGGGGCGTGGCTCGGCGGCGAATTCCGCCGTGTGCTTCGCGCTGGGGATCACCGCAGTGGATCCCACGGAAATCGATCTGCTGTTCGAACGGTTTGTCTCGGCGGAGCGGCGGGAGCCGCCGGATATCGACGTGGATTTCGAGCATGAGCGGCGCGAGGAGGTGATCCAGTATCTCTATGCCCGCTACGGGCATGACAGGGCAGCGATTGCGGCCACCGTGATCCATTACCGGCCGAAGATGGCGATCCGCGAGGTCGGCCGGGTGATGGGGTTGTCGGAGGATACCACTGGCATCCTGTCGAGCCAGAGCTGGGGCAGCCGATCGGGCGCGGGGGAGTTGTGGTCGCCGGAACGGCTGGCCGAGGTGGGGCTGGATGGGGAGAGCATGGCGCTTGCCCGCACGCTGCAATTGGCGCGCGAGCTGATCGGGTTTCCGCGCCATCTCTCCCAGCATGTCGGCGGGTTCGTGCTGACGCGCGGGCCGTTGATCGAGACGGTGCCGATCGGGCCGGCGGCGATGGACGACCGGTATTTCATCGAATGGGACAAGGACGATATCGACACGCTGGGGATCATGAAGGTGGATGTGCTGGCGCTCGGCATGCTCACCTGCATCCGCAAGGCGTTTGCGTTGCTGCGGGCGCGGGGGTTTCCGATCACCGACCTGGCCGACGTGCCGCGCGAGGATGCGGCGACGTATCGGATGCTGTGCCGCGGCGATTCCGTGGGCGTGTTCCAGGTGGAAAGCCGGGCGCAGATGAACATGCTGCCGCGGCTGCGGCCCGCGAAGTTCTACGATCTCGTCATCGAGGTTGCCATTGTGCGGCCGGGGCCGATCCAGGGCGACATGGTGCACCCGTATCTGCGAAGGCGGCAGGGCAAGGAGGCGGTGCACTTCCCCTCGCCCGATCCCGCGCACGGGGCGCCGGACGAGCTGGAGCGGGTGCTGGGCAAGACGCTGGGGGTGCCGCTGTTCCAGGAACAAGCGATGCGCATTGCCATCGAGGCGGCGAAGTTCACGCCGGAGGAGGCCAACGCGCTGCGCCGGGCGATGGCGACGTTCCGGCACGTGGGCACGATCAACACCTTCTTCGGCAAGATGGTGGATGGCATGGCGGCGCGCGGCTACGAGCGGGATTTCGCCGAGCGCTGCTTCCGGCAGATCGAGGGGTTCGGGACGTATGGGTTTCCCGAAAGCCACGCGGCCAGTTTCGCGCAGCTGGTGTACGTCTCGGCCTGGCTGAAATGCCACCACCCCGCGGCGTTTGCCTGCGCGCTGCTGAACAGCCAGCCGATGGGGTTCTATGCCCCGGCGCAGATCGTGCGCGATGCGCGCGAGCATGGCGTGCAGGTGCGCGGGATCGATGTGCTGGTCTCCGCCTGGGACTGCGATGTGGAGGCGGCGGGCCGGGATGTGGCGCTGCGGCTCGGCTTCCGGTTGATCGACGGGTTCCGCGAGGACTGGGCGCGGCGGATCGTGGCCTGGCGAAAGGAAGCGGGACGGCCGGTTGCGGATTTCGCGGCCCTCACGCGCATCGGGCTGCCGCGGGCGGCGCTGGTGATGCTGGCCGAAGCCGATGCCCTGCGCGGGCTGGGGCTGGACCGGCGGCAGGGGCTGTGGCGGGTGCGCGGCCTGGAGAATGAAGCACCGCCGCTGCTGGCGATGCTCGATCCGCCGCCGGGCAACGCGGCACTGCCGGCGATGCGCCAGGGCGAGCACGTGGCGGCGGATTACCAGGCCACGGGCCTGTCCCTGCGCGCCCATCCCGTGCGGCTGCTGCGCCGCGTGCTGGCCGCCGAGGGGGTGGCGACCTGCGCCGAGGCGACCTCGCGCCGCGACGGGGCGAAGGTGCGGGTGGCGGGCGTGGTGCTGGTGCGCCAGCGGCCGGGCAGTGCCTCTGGTGTGGTGTTCGCCACCATCGAGGACGAGACCGGGGTGGCGAATATCGTGATCTGGCCCTCGGTGATGGAGCGCTTCCGCCGCGCCGTGCTGGGCAGCCAGGTGCTGGAGGTGGCGGGGAAGGTGCAACGCTCCGAGGAAGGCGTGGTGCACGTGGTGGCCGATGCGCTGACCGACCGCACCGCCCTGCTGGGGCTGCTGGAGGGGGAGGGGCTGCGGATCGCGCCCGCGCCGGCCGATGAGGCGAACCGGACGCCGCCGGCGGAGGAGGAAAATGCCCTCTCCCTTCCCCGCTCGCGGGATTTTCACTGACACATTCGATTGACGGCACGCCATCGCGTGCAGAGATCAGCTTTCATTGCCCATTGAAAGCGCGCCATCGTGTCCCTGAACCTGGCCCAGATTGCCAACGAAGCCGGCAGCGACAAGGGTGGGGTGAACGATTATGCGCCGAGGATGGCGGTGCTGCAGCGCAAGGGCTGAGGCAAATGCGCCGCCTGGTCCTGCTGCTGCTGGCCCTGTGGGCCGGGCTGGCGGACCGAACCGTGCTGCCGGGGCTGCTGGAGGGCGGACAACCGGCGATGCCGGCCTCACGGGATTTCCACTGAAAGCCGCCATGGACGTATTGTGCACACCCACGGGTTATAGCTGCTAAGGCCCGTTCGCCTCCAAGGAGCCGCTGATCCCATGCAGCCATCGATGACCGCCCCCGAGCGCAGGCTCTTCGAGAATACGCTTTCCTGTTCAGAGAATTTCCTGGAGTTCGGCTCCGGCGGCAGCAACTGCGAAGCGGCGGCGCGGGTCAAGGGCTCGATCCTCTCGGTGGATTCCTCCCTCACCTGGGTCGAGAAGGTAACGCAAACATGCGCGGCCCAGCCGGGATGGGTGCAACCACAGATGTTGTTCGTCGACATCGGGCCGACAGGCAACTGGGGTTTCCCGCTCGATCCCACCACGCGCACGCGGTGGCCCAGCTACCATACCGGGATCTGGGACAAGCCGATGGCGGCGAACGCCGATCTCTTCCTGGTCGATGGCCGCTTCCGCGTCGCCTGCTGCCTGCAGATCCTGCTGCACGCCCGGTCAAACGCGCTGATCGCGTTCCACGACTACGATAACCGCACCCATTACCACGTCGTGGCCCCGTTCATGCGCCCGGTCGCCCAGGCCGGCTACCTGACCTTGTTCCTGCGCCGCCCCGACTACGACCAGAACCAGGTGCGGCACATGATCAGGGGATACGCCTTCGTTGCCGATTGAAGCCAACGAGCCTGCGCGCAGGGTGGGATGCCACGTGGCCCCGCCCGCACCACGCATCGCCTCCCCACATTGCGCATCGAAGACGGTGCGCGGGACCATGGCGGCCGGCGAGGCGGCGGTTGCCGAAAGATGAAAAAACTGCAGGAACCACCCTTCGCACACAAATTTGCCAATAGGCTGGATTGACGGCAGACCTTCGCGTGTGGCGAGAGAACCCTGTTTGCCATGGAGAGCCAGCCGCCATGTCCCTGAACCTGGCCCAACTCGCCAACGAAGCCGGCAGCGACAAGGGCGATGCCGTGTTCCACGCGCACGATTATGCGCGGCTCTATGCCTTCCTGTTCGAGCAGTTCCGCGAGCGCGAGTTCGCCATGCTGGAGATCGGGCTGAAGCGCGGGGGGCTGGATGAATCCAAGCTGCGCGGCCGGGTGGAGCAGGAGGCGCCCTCCATCGCCATGTGGCGGAAATACTTCCCGCGCGCGAAGATCTGGGGCTTCGACATCTCCGATTTCTCGGCGGTGAAGATGGAGGGCTTCACCTTCATCCAGGGCGATGCCGGCAGCGCCCAGTCGCTCACGAAGCTGCACGACGCCCTGCCGCCGCTACGCCTGCTGATCGACGATGGCAGCCACGCCAGCTACCATCAGCAACTGACCCTGGCGCATCTGTTCAACCGCGTGGCGCCCGGCGGGTTCTTCGTGATCGAGGATATCCACGTGTTCAACCCGATGGATGCCGACCTGCCGAAGGTGCCGCGCACAATTTCCCTGCTGGAGCAGTTCCTGCGCACCGGTAAGCTGGAGAGTGCGGCGATTTCGCCGGAACAGGCACGGTTCATCGAGGCGAACACGGCCCAGGTGTTCATCCACCGCAGTGACAAGGGCGGCGTGAACTACTGGGCCCCCAAGATGGCCGTGCTGCAACGCAAGGGGTGATCGCCATGGCCCGCTTTTTCCTGCTGCTGCTGCTGGTCCTGTGGACCGCGGGTGCCGCCGCGCAGGCCCAGGGTGTGCCGGAGTGGCGGCCGCCGATCTTCCCCGTGCCCGCCGGCGCGGTGCGGCTGGAGGCGCACGGGGTGCGGCCGGATACCGGGGCAGACGTGGCCGAGGCGATCAACACGGTGCTGCAGGGGCTGAAGCCCGGCCAGACGCTGATGCTGCAGGCCGGCACCTATCGCCTGTCCAAGCCGGTGCTGCTGCCTTCGGGCGTGAGCCTGCAGGGGCCGCAATCGGCGCAGGGGCGGCCACTGGCCACGCTGGAGCAGGACCACGTGTTCGGCAAGGTCGGCCTGCTGTCCATGGGCACGGTGATGAACGCCAACTGGCTGTCCTCCACCGTGCGGGACCGCGACATCCATGTGCGCGCCATCCGCATCCGCCACGAGACCATGGGCGTGATGCTGCGCCGGGTGGATGACGTGTCTGTGGAGGGCTGCGAGTTCGAAGGGGGCATGGATGCCACCGCCATGCTGGGCGGGCGGCGCACGCGCGTGGCGCACAACCTATCGCACGGCACGCGCAACGCCGCCTGGGACCACTGGTTCGGCACCGAGGACGCGGTGGTGGAGGACAACATCGCCTTCCTGGCCAACGGCCACGGCATCCTGTTCAACGCGGTGGATACCGGCAACGCGCCGGCCACGTCGCGCGGCTTCACCGCCCGGCGCAACATCGTGCGCGGGCAGGGCGCCAACGGGGTGGGCATCTGGGTCAGCCCGCTGGGGCGCGGCGGCGGGCGGATCGCCGGCACGATCACGCTGGAGGACAACGACATCGCCGCCCCGCAGCCCGGGGCGCACACCGCGGGCATCCTGGTGCGGGCGGGCGATGCCGACCTGGTGATGGTGCGCCACAACCGCGTGGCCGGGATGCGCGGCTACCCGGCCCTGGCGGTGGGGCCGTACCAGCCATCGGAAGGCGGCGAAGACCGGCTGCCGGCGCGGGTGGTGGTGGAAGGCAACGAGTTGCAGGACAACCACGTCTCGCGCTCCGGCGGCGTGGTGCGGGTGGCGGGCGTGGCGGTGGAGGTGCGCGGCAACCGGCTGGCGGGCAACGGGTTCGAAGGCGGCAAGCCCGCGCCGGGGCTCACGCTGTGCCGGCGCGGCACGCCGGCGCAGGAGCCGGTGGTGGCGGGGTGTGGAGCGGATTGACCCCCCCCGGCAATGGCCGCAAGACCCGCCTCAGCGTGCCTTTGCGAAGACGAACATGTTGGAGAGCCAGTGCGAGGGTGGCCCCATGGCCAGGTTTTCCCGCACCTCCAGCGGCACGCAGCCAGCCTCGGCGGCAAGGCGGAAGATCACGGATTGCGGCAGGCAATGTACCTCGATCGTGCCGGTACTGGTTGGATTGGCGAGGTAGCGGGCGAGGTTGAAGCGATAGTCCACGGCATGCGTTGGCACCTGGAAGATCGCGATTCCGCCCGGTGCCAGCATGGAGAAGGCGCGGCGCAACACCAGGGCGATCACCGGCGGCGGGTTGTGCTGCAGCACGATGTAGCTGAACCACAGGTCGAACGGCTCCGTCATGCCGAACTCCGGCGCGCGGGCAAGGTGGAAGGCGGCATTCCCCGCCCCGGCCGTGCGGGCGGCTTCCTGCGCCATGGACAGGTGGCTTTCGGAAATGTCGATGCCGGTCACCTGGGCGAAATGGCCCGCCAGATGGGGCGTGACCCGGCCAACGCCGCAGCCGTATTCCACCACCCGGGGATGCATCTGCACCGTGCGGCCATGGCGCTGCAACGCGGTGACGATACCCTGGGCGTCGTTTGCCCCTGAGGCATAGAAGGAGCGCTCGTTCTGCTCGATCCTGCCGGGCAGGAACTGATCCGACGACAGCACCGACCAGTGCGGCTTCTCGCGCCCCAGGGCGGTCCAGGTCCGCGTTACATGGTCGAGCAGCCTGGCTTGGCTGGGACCGTCGGCTTCCCACTCTATCTGCGGCGGCGGGATGTTGAACGAAAGCCGGGCGGGCGGTGCCGCCTTCAGCGCCTCATGCCCGTGGCGCTTCAAGACGGCGCCGAACTCCGCCGACTGGAACACCTGCTTGCGCAGGTCGTCCACCGACGCCAGGCCGCGCCACATCTCCGTTTCCTGCGGCCCCGGCTGCCGGCCCAGCATGAAGCGGTAGGTAAGCGCAATGTCGTCTGCCGAGATGGGCAAGGCATGCCTCCCGAATGCACCGCGTGCATCGCATTGATTACACCACGTTCCAAGAAAGAGGCAGGCTACGCCTTCCCTTTCAGGAACACCCCCGTATCCGTGCAAAACACCGGCCTTCCGGTGATCTGCGCGATCTGGTGCGCCTGGCCGGAATCGCTTTCCACGAACAGCCGCCCGCCCATGGCGGCGTACACATCGGCCTTGTAGCGCCCATAGAGCTGCAACTGGCGGCGCCGTTCGGCGGTGGGCAGGTCGAGCATGATCAGCTCGTCGTAGTTGATCTCGTGCCTGGCGAGCCATTCCCTGGTCTGGCCGCGCCATTTCTCCAGCCGGGAGGTGACGATGGCGCCCAGCTTGTAGCTCGGCCGCAGCTTCAGCGGCGCGTTGAGGATGTAGTTTTCGTACAGCCCGCCATCGTTGGAGTTTTCCGGCGGGCCGTCGGGGCAGAACACGCCGTCGAGGTCGCAGAGGAAGCCGTCGCTCATGGAGTGGTGCATCATGTTCCACTCGAACACGCGCGGGCCCGGCACGGTTTCAAAGGTGAGGTCGGCATCGGGCGCGTCGTGCTCGGCCTTGTAGATGGCCACGAAGGTGAAGCGGTAGCGGCCGCTGTTGATCGTCTCGGCATGGGTGGCGCGGAAGCGGCGGATGGCGGCACCGGTGTTGATCGTGTCGTCCATCACCAGCACGTTCAGGACCGCATCGGCGCCGGCGCGGGCCAGGCGGTGATGGGCGCGGCCCCAGCGGTTGGTGTCGCGCTGGGTGAGCTTGCCGGTGGCGAGGTCCGCGAGTGTCACCAGCGGCAGGTTGAGGTGCAGCGCCACCAGCGCGCCGGGCACCAGGCCGCTGCGCGGCAGGCCCACCACGAAGTCGTAGCCTTCGGAAACGCGGTGCAGGTGCTTCTTGATGGTGGTGTGCATGTCCGCCACGGTGCGCATGTTCAGCGCCTGGGCGGGGCGAGGCGGCACCGTTTCGGTGGTGCGGTGCCAGAGGCTCCGCAGGTCGATGGCCGGGGTGGCGGCTGGCGTGGGGGCCGTGCTCATGCCGCGATATCCTAGGGCTTGCGGCGGCCGGTGGCGCCGAGGCTGATCCAGCCGTGGTTGTGGCCCCGCACCCGGCCGGACTGCAACTCCTGCACCCCCACGAAGCCGGCCTGCAACAGCGCCTCGCGCAGGCGGCGCGGGGAGAACATGGCCAGGTGCCAGCCGGGATGGCCGGGCGTGCCCGTGCCGTCGCCATAGGAGAACAGGCGGCCGGCCGCCCACACGCAGGGGTCGCCGGCGGGGTTGAAGCGCGTCCAGGGGTCGATCTTCAGCGGGTCGTGGCCGCGGCGCTCGGCGTTCACGAAGGCCTCGGCGATGCGCAGCGCATCGGGCACCCACACCTCCAGCACGCCGCCGGGGCGCAGCACGCGCAGCATCTCCGCCAGCGCCTCGCCGGTTTGGTACCAGGCCACGTGCTCCAGCACATGGGCCATGTGGATCAGGTCGAAGCTGGCATCCTCATAGGGCAGGCGGCGCAGTATCTCGGCGGGGTGCGGGCGCCCTGGGCCCATCACGTCCAGCACCTCGAACCCCGCCAGGGGCTTCATGTCCGGTCCGATATCGAGCTTGCGCGGCATTCGCACGGATCTCCTGCTGGGGAACGCCTGTTGAAAATTAACATGCACGCATGACGATGCCTTTGTTTACCCGCCGGATCACCACGCGCGCAAGCACGCCTGCCCTGCCGCGGACGGGGCGGCGCCGCCTTCTGGCCGCGTTCAGACTTTCGTGAGCGTCATGACCAAAGCCGGCAATCTTTGTGGAAGCTTCGCATGTGCATAGGAATGCCGGCTGCGGTTGTGTAGGGATTCACCCGGCGCCGTGCCGCGCCTGAAGACCTGCCGCGAGAGGATGTCTGCGCCGATGAGCCTGGCGATCTGCCTGATGATCAAGGATGAGCGCCCATACCTCGCGGAATGGCTGGCCTTCCATGCCCTGGTGGGCGTGAGCCATTTCCGCATCTACGACAACGGCAGCACCGATGGCAGCCTGGCGCTGCTGGCGCGGCTGGCGACGCATTACGACATCGAGGTGCTGCCCTGGACGGTGACGGGGATCGAGCGCCAGCAATCCGCGTTCAACGATGCCTGCCAGGCGCTGACCGGGCGCTACGACTGGGTGGCCTTCCTGGACGCCGACGAGTTCCTGTTCGACCCGCAATGGCGGTCGCTGCCCAACTGGCTGGATGGGCTGGAGGATGATGTCGGCGCCGTTGCCGTGAACCAGCGCGTGTTCGGCTCCGCCGGCCGGATCGAGATCGATGACGAGGACCTGGTGATCCGCCGCTTCACCAAGCGCGCCAAGCTGGACTACCCCGAACACTTCTGGGTGAAGACCATCGCGCGGCCGGAATGCGTGGCCACGTTCCAGTTCAGCCACACCGCGCATCTGCGCGATGGCCGCTACATCATGACCGATGGCAGCCAGCGCCAGGTGGCCGGCAACCACCAGGCGCAGGCGGCCATCGTGGCCGTGCACGGGCCGGTGCTGCACCACTACATCCTGAAATCCTGGAACGAATACCAGCGCAAGCGCCAGCGCGGCGCCGTCTCCGACAGCGGGGACATGAAGCGGCTGACGCAGGATTACTTCACCGGCCGCGACACGATGGTGAACGCCGAGGAGGATACCGCGCTGGCCGCGATGGCGGCGCTGGTGGAGGCGCGGATGCGCTTCGCCGAAGCCGCCACCGCCCCCGGCGCGCCGGGCGAGGCGGTAACGCCGACCGACCGCGTTCTGATCCCCGACGAGGTGTCGGCGCTGGATGGGTTCTACCCGCGCGATTCCGCCAACCTGTTCTGGATCAGGGATGGCGATGCCGCCACCGGCAGTGGCGCGGGCACGCTGGTGGTCACGGCCGCGGTGCCGCAGGCCCGGCTGGGGCTGGGCATCTACATGATCATGGACCCCTACCCGCTGGAGCGCATGGCGCTGCGCGTGAACGGGGCGGCGGTGGCCTTCTCCCTGCGCGCGCTGGGCGAACGCTGGCGCATCCTGCTCAGCGAGCCCATGGCGCTGCAACGCGGCCGCAACGAGATCACGCTGGAACCGCCGGAATTCCACCGCATCCGCGACGTGGTGCCGAACACGCAGGATGCCCGGCGGATGTCGATCGCGCTGACCGAGGTGAAGCTCATCACCTGGGAAGAGGAGTAAGAGTCTTCTTTTTGTGAACAAAAAGAAGCAAAAAAACTTCATGACTTGGCGCACGCCAGGCCATGAAAGTTTTTTGGTTCTTTTTTTCAAAAAAGAACATTCTTCCTAGTCTTCCAACACCTCCTGCATCATCCCCGCCATCGTCTCCGGATCCATGATCCGGTAGCTCAGGAAGCGTTCGCCGCGCGGGGTTTCGCCCGGCGCGTCGGCCACCGCCGTGGCTGGCAGGAAGCGCGGCGCGCTGCCCACCTCGCTCTGGAACGGGCCGCTCTCGATGCCGCTCATCTGCTGCGTGGGCCCGTGCACCACGCCGCCGGCATCGGCGAACAGCGCGATCTTGTGCTGCAGCGTGCCGACATGGGCGAGGTAGCCGCGGATGGAGCGCAGCGCGCCCAGCGATTCGCGCATGGAAAGGCCGATCAGGTTGTCCACCACGGTATGCGGCGGCAGCGCGTCGCGGATCGTCGTGGCCTCGGCCATTTCGGCCTGGATACGGTGCAGGTAGGGGGTGGAGAGTGCCGTGGCCACCGAGGAGCGCAGCACCAGCTCCGATTCCGGGAACACCCAGCCATCCAGCACAATGCCCAGGCCCGGCGTGCGCGCAGAGAGGGTGCGATACATCGCGCCCACCGCCTCCGCCAGGTTGAGGCAGTTGCGGCCGGAACTGCGCACCGTCACGGCGATACAGGGCCGTTGCGTGCGTTCCGCCCGGCGGCCGGCCACCGGGCAGGCGGCCAGGATGCGGGCGCGCAGGCGCTGCTGGAACACGTTGGAGCCGATGCGGAACAGGCGCCGGTGGCGCACGCGCAGCAGCGGCTCGAACAGGTCCCACCGGTTGGCGAAGCGGCGCACGCGGCCCTGCAGCTCCGGGAAGATCTCCTCCACCGGGCCGAAGAACTCGGGGCCCGTCACCCACAGCTCCTCCAGCGCCGGCAGCAGGCCCTCATCGGCCAGGCGCTGCACGCCGGAGAGGTTCTCCAGCATCTGGTGGCCGTAATTTTCCGGCATGTCGAGCAGGCCGATGCGCTCCGGCCGCTCCGGGCGGGCGGATTCCGCCAGCAGGGCGCGAAAGGCGCCTAGCGAGCCGCGCAGCATATCCAGCAGCGGGCCGGCGGGGGTGCTGAGCGCGTCGTGGCTTAGGAAATCATGCCCCGCCAGCTCGATGCGCGGCATCACCAGCATCACCGGCTTGCCGTAGGTGCCCCACAGGCACAGCCAGAACTCGCCGCCGGCCGGGGAGTGGAAGGCATAGAACAACGGCAGCAGCTCGGCCGGCATGCCGCCGCGGGAATGGCTGGTGAACACGCCCAGCGTTTCCAGCGACTGCCCCGTCCAGGGATCGGGGCAGCGCATCACGCCGCCGCGCAGCCCGGCCAGGGAGATGCCGGCGCCATGGAACTCGCGGCCGATATAGTCGCGGATTTCGCCCGGCACGCCACGCATCAGGCGCGGGGGGCGGGGCGGCTCCACCGGCCCCATGGTGGCCACGCCGCGCAGCGCGCGCGTCACCGCCTCGGCGTTCAGGCCGAAGCCGGCAAGATCGGCGGACTGGCCGTGCAATTGCAGGAACCGCATCACGCACCCCCCACCCGCAGGTGCGGGCCGTTCGATAGGGCTACCCGCGCCATAGCGGGTACTGGTGTATGATACCGCGCGGCACGGCGCGCGGCTACGGCTCTACCTGCTACTTGACCACGGGCCAGAGATGCGCGGCGACGAAGCCGATCACGGCCGACGCCGCCTGCCCGGCCACCGCACCCACGCGCAGCCCGCCAATGCCCTGGGCCATGGTGCCGGCCAGCGCATCCATCTTGGCCTGCATCTTGGCCATGCCGGCATCCACGCGCGCCAGGGTTTCCTGCAGGTGCTCGGCGGTGGTTTCCAGCCGCGCGACGCGCTCGGACAGTTCGGTCAGCTCGGCGCGCGATGTGGCGCGCCGGGGCGTGCGTCCTTCAGGGGCCATGGGAGGATCCTCTTCGAACAGGGATGTGGGGGAAAGTGTGTCGTTCATCGCGCGGTCCATCTTCGCCGGGGCCATCACCACTCGGAGACGATGACCAGGCCGGCCCCGCCGTTGCCGCCAAGGCCGGCCGACTGGCCGGAGATGGCCGCGCCGCCGCCGCCGCCGCCGCCGGCCGGGGTCTGGCCGTTGGCCCCGGCACCGCCCGCCGCCGTGGCGGAGGCCGCGCCGCCAGGGCCGCCCTGGCTGGCCGGGGTGCCATAGGCGAAGCTGGCCGGCGCGGTGCCGGCGCCGCCCGGGGCGGTGCCGCCGGCATTGGTGGCGCTGGTGTTGAACACCGTGGTGGTGCCGCCGCCGAACGCGGTGCCGCCGGCACTGAGCCCGCCGCCCGCGCCACCGCCGCCGCCGGCCTCCGCCGCGTAGCCGCCGGCCTGGCCGATGGCACCCAGCGCGCAGCCGCCGCCACCGGCGCCGCCGATGCGCTCCGACCCGCCCACCGCGCCGCCGCCGCCGCCGCCAGCGCCAAAGCTGGCCCCGCCCGCGCCCGCGGTGCTGCCGGTGGCGGTGCTGCCCGGGTTGTTATCCCCCGCGCCACCGCCACCGGCCGCCGCGATGGTGCTGCCGCCCGCCCCGCCACCACCGCCATAGGCGCGCAGCAGCGTGCCGAAGGAAGACGTGCCGCCCTGCCCGCCGCTCGCCCCGGCGCCGGTGCCGCGCGCACCGGCCGCACCGATCGTGACGGAGACGCTGCCGGCGAGGTCCGCGGCGCGGAACCAGCCCCGGCGCTTGCCGCCGCCACCACCGCCGCCGCCGCCGCTGCTGGCCGTGCCGGAGGCCACCGCGGCCCCGTTGCCGCCCGCACCGCCACCACCCCAGACCTCCACCTCCACCTGGGTGCTGGCGGGGTCTTTCGTCCAGGTGCCGGTGGCGGTGAACACGCTCACCTTCGGGCTGGAGAGCGCGCCGCCATCGGCGCCGTACACCGCCGCCCAGTCGGTGCCCGCCACGTGGCCGCTGCCGGTGGTCAGCCGCAGCCAGCCCAGCAGCGTCTGCCGGTTGGCGATGGCCGGCGCGGTGTTGGCCACGAAATGCCCGGCCACATAGGTGCCGGCGCCGGGCATGGCGGCGGCCGAGACCGCGGTGGCAGACTTGATGCGGCCATACTGCGCGCTGGCGGGGTCACTGGTTTCCACCACGTGCAGCCACCCGGCCCCGCCCGGCTCCATCGTGCCCATGCCGCGATTGGCGGTGGAAAAGCCCACCGCCGCGGGATCGCCATGCAGCGTGTTGCCAGAGACGATGTTGCTGACAGCGCCGGTCTGGCGCACCGCGCTGGCCAGGTTGCGGAAGCTGTTGCCCGCCACCACGAAGCCGGAACAGCAGGGCATCAGCACCCCGGTCACCCCCGTGGCGCTGGCCCAGCTGCCGCCGCTGCCACGCGTGGCGGCACGGAACAGCGGGTCGCCGTCGATCTCGTTGTGGCGCACCAGCACGCGATGCGCGCCGGTGGGCGGCCCCTGGATGGCGGCCACCGTTACGTCTGCGATGCGGTTGCCCTCGATCGTCAGCCCGTCATAGTCCATGTCCTGCGTGACAACGGGCACATAGGTGTTGGCGTTGAACAGGATGCCATGCGTGCCGCCCACCTGGATGGTGTTGCCGGCGATGCGGCAGTTGCGCATGGCGGGGCCCAGCAGGATGCCCAGCGGGCTGAGCTGCGCATCGCTCACCGGCCCGTTGTAGAAGCCGCTGCCATCGCCGTTATTGCCCACCCACAGGCCCTCGGCGGCGTAGCCCCAGTCCGACACGGCGGCCACCGCCGGCAGCGTGCGCGTGAGCGTGTTGCCCACGATCTCGATCCAGTGCCCGGCCGGGGCGGCCACGGCGGGGTTCAGCGAATCCCCGGTGTAGAAATTGCCCGCCCCGGTGCCATACAGCGGCGTAACCGCACCGGTGCCGGCGGCCGGCTCACCCGGCGGGGAGGCGCCGGTGCCGGGGTTGCGCACGCCGCCGGAGACCCAGATGTAGAACTGCACCCCGGTGCGCGCGTTCGGCTCCGGCCGCAGGAACACGTCGTGCAGCACATTGTTGGCGATGCGCAATGCAATCTGCGGCGTAAGGCCCTGCGGATCCGGCACGTTGATCGACAGCACGCGGATGCCGGTGCCCATGATGTGGCGCAGGACATTGCCGGTGATGACAGCGGATTTCACGCCCAGGCAGGCGATGCCCTGGCTTTCGATGATCGTGTTGTTGGCGATCACCAGCCCCGCCCGCAGCGGGGCGGCGGCCAGGGATTCCACATGCACCGAGATCGCATCATCGTTCGCACCGATGACCTGGTTGCCCTCGATCAGCACGTTGTCGGTGTCCCACACCGCGATGCCGTCGGCCACGCTGCGGAACACCCGGCAGTTGCGCACCGCCACATCCCGCCCGCCGGCCACCACAAGGCCCATGTGGCGCGAGTAGATGAACTCGCAATCCTCGATGGACATGTTGTTGCCCACGATGCGCAGCATCTGCGCCCCGGTGCTGCGCGCCACATCCGCCCGGCCGCGCAGCGTCAGGTCCCGCATGTGGAAATCGGACAGTGGGTAGAAGTTGTTCGACCCCGGAATGGAATTGGAGACCGCATCGCCGTTGATGGCGTTGATCGTATCGTCGATGAAGATCACGGTGCGGCCGCGCCCGGAGCCGCGCAGCACCACGTTGGACAGCGGGCGCAGCAGCGCCACCGAGGTATCCAGCCGATAGGTGCCGGGCGGCAGCCACACCTCCGCCCCGCGCGGCCGGGACGCAGCGGCGTTGATCGCGGCCTGGATCGCCGGGCCGTCATTGGTGGTGCCATTGGCGGTGGCGCCGTGGTCCAGCACATTCACCCGCTCGTTGAACCGCGCGCTGAGCGGGCGGGCGCGGCTGGAGCCGGTGGCGATGACGTTGAGCTGGGACGCGTTGGTGGACGGCAACGTGGCCTGGTCCACCTGCAGCGTGCCGGCATCGATCTTCAGGCCGGCACCAATGTTCACCGGCTCCGGCGAGCCCGGAAACACGCCGATGCGGCCAAGCAGCTTGCCGGTGGCCAGCGTCAGGCGCGGCTGCATCGGCTCACGCAACGCGCCCATGGTGGTAACATAGGAAACGCCGTCACGCTCCACCAACGCAAGATCCGTGTCCTGCGTGGTCAACGTCTGCGGCAACTCACTGAGTGTGGGCATGCGATGTCCTTGTGTGCAGGGAAGGCGGGGGCTGCGGCGCGGACCAAGGCCAGGGCTCTGCCCTGGACCCGCCAGGGACCTGAGGTCCCTGGACCCACATTCATTCCGCCTTCGGCGGGAGGGGCCGTCTCGGTGCGCGACACAGACCCGGCCGGCCCCTCCCGCCGAAGGCGGAAAAGGTCGAGGGGTCTGGGGCCTAAGGCCCCAGTGGGGTCCAGGGGCAAAGCCCCTGGCCTTGATCCAGGCCGAACCCTACGCCTGCCCCGTCACGCGGCTGGCGCGCCACATGCTCCAGGTGGCGGTCCATTCCACTTCGCCGTCGGTGGCGATGGTGAGGGGGTTGCGCGTCCAGTTTTCCTGCAGCGGGTGGCTGCCGCTGCGCGCGAAGGTCACCTGGGTATTGCAGCGGATGCGCAGCCGGCGTTCTTCCGGCAGGGGGGCGGCGGCGTAGGCGGTGGCGGTGGCGCCGCTGCCGTTGCCGGTGATGGTCACGGGCACGGCGGTGCCGACCGGGCCGTAGCCGGTGCCGGAGCTGGTGACCATGATGCCGATCAGCTTGCCGCCGCTGAGCACCGGCACCGCGCCGGCGCCGCTGCCGCTGCCGCCGATCGCCACGGTGGCGCTGGTGTAGCCGGTGCCGGGGCTTGTCACGCGCACGAAGCTGATGCGCCCGGCCCAGGCGGCCTGGGTGCTGCCCAGGATGGATTGCACGCCGCTGGGCGCTGCGGTGATCATCACGGTATCGGTGATATCCGGCGCCACCACGGTCTGCCGACCATCGAGCAGCACTGGGTTGGCGATGATGCGCGCGGCCAGGTCGTGGCGGTTGCCGCGGATGGTGACCGTTTCGGTATCGGCACGCAGGCATTGGGCGGCGGTGCGGCCGGTGAAGTCGTTGCCCTGCACCAGCACGCGGCTCGGCCCGTCGCGCAGCCAGATGCCCTCGGCGCTGCCAGACATGGCGATGCGGTTGCCGGTGAGGGCCAGCAGGTCGCAGGCGATGCCGAAATTCTGGCCCAGCGCATCGGTTTCCACATTGGCGGCGCAGATGCCCCAATAGGCGAACTCCGCCACCACGTTGCCGTCCACGCGCAGAGTGCGGCTGCCGCCGCAATTGATGCCGTAGCCGTGGCCCAACACGTGGTTGTTGCTGATGTCGCTGTCGATGCTGCCGCCGCAATCGATGCCGAACAGCGCGCTGCCGGTGATGGTGTTGCCGGCCACGCGGCTGGCGGCGACATGGGCGAGCAGGCCGGCGCCACTGTTGGCGAGCGTGCCGTTATCGGCCAGCAGGTTGCCCTGCACCAGCAGCGCGCGGCCCGCCACGGCCAGGCCGTAGAAGATGTTGTCGTGGCAGGTGTTGCCGGATACCAGCACGGCCAGCGCATCGGGAAAGGCGTTGCCCCAGACAGGCGGTTCGCCGTTGGTCTCGTTGAAGTTGCCGATGGCGATGCCGCGCTGGTTGGCCCAGCTGCGGTTGCCCAGCACCTGCACCAGGCGGGCGCGGCGGGCATGGGCGCTGTCGTTGAAATCGATGGTCAGGCCATAGGCACCGTTGTTCCAGGCGCGGCAGGCTTCCACCTGCACGCCGGCGGTGCCCTGCACCCACAGGCCGTGGGCGGCGTTGCCGTTGAACTCGCAATCGCGGATGGCGTGGCGGGCCAGCACCTCCGGCGCGGTGGCCAGGATGGTCAGGCCGCAGCCCTGGGTGGCACCGGCGGCGTTGCGGAAGGCGCAGCGATGCAGGTCAGACTCCGTGCAGGAATCCGTCAGCAGCACGCCCCAGCTTTCCACGTTCACCTGGGCGCGGTTGGCATCGAAGATGATGCCATCGGCCCGGAAGCCCGGCGCCTGCACGCTGATCCAGGCGCCGTTGCCGCTCTGCGCGCCGCGTTTCAGCACCGAAAGGCCCGGGGTGCCGAGCAGCACGGTGTTGGCCTGGGCGATGGTCCATTGCCCGTTCACGCGATAGGCGCGCGGGCCCAGCTTCACCGGCCGGCCGGAGCCGATGGCGGCGGACAGCGCCGCGGTGTCGTCCGCGATCCCGTCACCAATGGCGCCGAAGCTTTCCGGCCCCACGGCATCGGCCAGCAGGTCTGCCAGGGAGCGTTGCGCGGCCGTTCCGGTCGCCGTGGCCATGGCGCTGGAAAGGTTGGCGCCGGGCAGCGCGCTGGGCGCGGGGGCGGAGAGGGTAGCGCCGGCCAGCGAAAGCCCAGCACCCAGCGCGATACTCTCCGGCGCGCCGGTGCCGGTGCTGGCGCGGCCGAGCAGGCTGCCCTGCGGCGTGGCGATCTCAGGCTGCAGCCCGGCCACCAGCTGCGCGCGGGTGAGGCGGCGCAGCACGCCGCCCTGGCTGGTGGGCAGGTTGTCGGTATCGGCCGCCGCCAAGGCGGGGTCGAGCTCGTCGATCGTCGGCATGCGGTTAGCCTCCAATCAGGATCGGGTTGCCGTCCTCGTCGGTGATGGTCGCACCGCCGGGCGTTTGCAGTGCACCGGCGGGCGGGGCCTGGGCGGCGAGTGCCAGCACCGGCAGCGCCACCGCCCGGCCCAGCACGCGGCCGGATGCGGTGGTGACCGTCAGCTGCAGGCGATAGGTGGTGCCGGCCTGCCCGCCAGAGAGCCACACCACCGCCACCCGCCCATCGGCGGCGATCTCGCCCACCACCAGGTGGCCGGCGCCCGCGGGGGTGGGGATGACCGTCACGGCCTCGATACGGTCGGTTTCGTGGCCCGCCACGGCCGCGGTGATGTCCAGCTCGTAGTCCAGCACATCCGCCGGGTCCTTGGCGGGCCAGGCGAGCAGTGGGGGGGTGGGCTGGCCAGGGGACGGATATGTGCCGCGGGGCACCGGGGCGAAGCCATCCAGCACCACCCGGCGGGCGGTGCTGGGGCGCCAGACGCGGGCGAGGGTTTCAGACATGCGTGATGCTCCCTCAGTATTCGACGACGACGAGGCCGGCGGCACCGGCGGCGCCACCGAAATTGCCGCCGCCGCCGGCACCGCCGCCGCCGGGGAAGCCGCCAGCACTGGGCAGGCCGGAACTGCCCGCCCCAGCGCCGCCGCCGGCCGCCGCAGCCCCGCCATGGCCGCCGAAGCCGCTGGCCCCGGCATTGTGGCCGGCATTGCCCGCACTGCCGGCCATGTTCATCGCCCCGCCGCTGCCGCTACCGCCAGCGCCGGAATTGCCCTGCCCGCCCGCCAGCGAGCCCTGCCCGCCCAGACCGCCCGCAGCCGAGAGGAAGGCGCCAAAGCTGCTGGCCCCACCATTTCCGCCGGAATTGGCACCGGCCGAGCCGCCGGCATTGCCGCCCGCGCCGCCCGCCGCGCCCACCGCCACGGTGATCACCTGGCCGGGGCCCACGGCAAAGATGCCCTCGGCATAACCGCCGCCGCCGCCGCCACCACCACCGCCGCTACCGGTATTGCCACCGCCACCGCCGCCGCCCCCGAAGGCGCGCACGCGCAGGCGGGTGACGCCCTGCGGAACCACAAAGCTGCCATTGGTGGCGAAGCTCTGCATGGTGGAAAAGCCAGGCCGCAGCTCCGGCAGGCGGTACGCCAGCGTGGGCGCGGTCACCAGCGGCGCGATATGCGCGGCGGTGACGGTGGTTTGCCCTTGCGCCACCGTCACTGTCGCAAGCCCTACCCAGCCGGCATCCACCGCCGGGGCCACCTGCGTGCCGGTGGCGGCGGGCACGCCGGGCTTCAGCTGCAGTTGCACGCGCTGCAGGCGCCGCGTGTTCTGCGCCACGCCGGTATTGCCCGGGCCGAGATAGGGCTGCGCCGGGTTGGCCGCATTGTAGTAGGGCAGCACAATCGGGTTCGCATCCACCTCCTGGAACGCCGCCTCGATCAGGTGCGTGACAGACTGGCCGGAAGTAACGGGCGGCGACACATCGAAGGTGGTGGCGGCCAGGTTCACGCCCATCTTCACCAGCGCGGAAGCCGTGTCGGCCGCGAGCGAGCCGTATGCGGTGGCATCCACGGTGGCGAGCGAGGTGAGGCTGCCGGGCCCCACCTGCACCGACATGCTGGCCGGCACGGTCGGCACCACGGCCAGCCCATCGGCCACCGGGGAGGTGCCCAGCACGGCACGCATCAACGCGCCCAGCGCCACCATGGCATGGCGGTTGGTCTCTAGCAGGTCGGTATCGAGCGGAATGCCGCCGGGATAGACGATGTTGCGATCCATAGAGCCCTCGTCTTGGAAGTTTCGGATACGGCGGACGCCGTCAGTCTTCGATGCGCAGCCAGGCCGTGGCCCCCTGCGGCAGCACGGCAGCACGGCAGCGGCGGCGGCGGCGATATCGGCATCGGTCACCTGCCCTTCGAGCTGGGCGATGCTGGCCCAGGCGATGCGCCCGCCACCCCAACCACCCAGCCCGCCGGCCCAGCCATTCAGCCCGGCAATGCCGCTGCCCTGCGGGCGCCGCGCGGTGACGAACATCTGATATGGCAGCGCAAGGCTGCCCCAGCCACCGGCGCTGGCGTATCCGGCGCCGATGCCCCAGCCGCCGGTATCCGCCGGCCGCCGGGGCTCGAACACCCGCGCCTCACGTCCCGTCAGATCGCGCAGCGCGGCCAGCAGCGCCGGCCGCGTGGCACGCTCGCGCAGCAGCTCACGGCGAATAGCGGCACGGAACGCCGCGTCACCCAATGGAACGCCATGGGGGGCGCGGCGCCGTGCCAGGCGCGGGCCGAAGAAATCCGCCGCGATCATGTCCAGCATCGCGCCGGATGCGGTGGCAATGCGCGCCTGCGCCCGCAGCGTTTCCACCATCTCGTGCAGCCAGGCCCAGCCTTCCGCCAGCCCGGCCAGCAGCGCATCGGCCGTGGTGCTCGCCTCCGCCAGCCAGCGCGCCGGCAGCACGGATTTCAGCCGCGCCAGCATGTCATCCTTGTCGCCCGGTGTGCCCGCCATGTCAGCTCACCACCACGCTGCCGGGCCGCACCACGCCATCCGCGCCCGGCACCAGGTCCGCCGTGCCGCCGTTCAGCAGCACCGCCGTCACGTTGGTGATGGCCGGCGAGGCGCCATAGGCCAGCTGCGCCAGGCGAGACCAGCGCAGCGCCTCGCCAATGCCCAGCCCCGCGACATGCGCCACGATCGCCTGCTGCGCCGCGGCCGCCGCCTCCACCTGCGGCACGCCGTCAGCCGAAACCGCCAGCGTAACGGTCGCCGTGGTTACCACCGGCGGCTGCACCGCGAAGCTGGTGCCCACCGGCCGCACCGCCTCGATCGCGCTCGCCGCCTGGGCGAGCAGGGCCGGTGCCGGCGCGCCGGTGCCGTCATCCACCGTCACGACAAAAACGCCGGTGCCGATATCCTCCGCCACATGCCAGCGCATTCCCTGGCGCAGCGAGGCCACGGCATACCCCACCGCCACCGGCGTGGCGCGGCTGAGGCTGGCCATATAGTCGCGGAAACGCAGGCGCAGCGCCTCGTCGCTCTCCGCATCCAGCCCGCCAGCCAGCGGGTTGTCGTTGGAAACCGTATCCACCCCGGCCAGCGCATCGGCGATCAGCGCGATGGCCCCGCCGAGAACATTGCCGGCCACACCTGCGGTTTCCGCCTGCACCGGCACCAGCACGCTGCCCACGCCCACACCCAGCACGTAGCCACCCAGCCCCGCGCTCCAGGCGGGATGGCTGGCATCGATGCCTACCTCGAAGCCCTGGCCGGCATCGGCGGTGCGCACCAGCGTGCCCGCCGGCACCAGCGCCGGCTCCGTGGTGGCGAAGCGGCCAAACCGCACCTGGCCCACCGCGGCCACCGCCGGCAGCCGCGCCATGCCGAAATCGGCCATCCAGCTCTCCAGGTCCGCGCCCTCGCTGGTGCTCGCCCGCGTCATGCCCAGCACCTGCACGATCAGCCATTGCAGCCACAGCGCGATGGAAGCATTCGCCTCCAGAACCGCGCGCAGCACGGAGCCCACGGACAGATCGATCAACGCGCGCGACGCTCCCTGCACCGCGGCGGCGGCCTGCGACACCAGCGAAGCAAAATCCCTCAGCTGCAACTGCATCATCGCTCTCCCACGCTGAAATTCAGGCTTTGCGTCTCGCCGCTCTCGGCATCGGCGTAGCGGATGGCCACGAACACGCGGCCCTGCTGGTCGGCCCGCACCTCCACCACCGGCTCCGGGCTGCGCGCCACCGCGGGCTCGCGGAAGATCTGGCTGCGTACCACCGCGCGAATGCGCTCCGGCGCCGCGGGCGATCCGACAAAGCGCCCCAACCCGGCGCCATAGTCCGGCTGCCAGATATAGTCGCCGGGGTTGGTCAGCAGCCGGCGCAGCACACGCTGCCGGCCCAGCCCCGCACCCGCCGCCACCGCCAAATCACCGGTGGGCCCCGCCAGCAGATCGGTCCCAAACTCATGCGACAGATCGGGCATCGTTCCCCCCTCAATCCTGCTGCGTCGGCGGCGCGCCGAGGCCGGCATGCCCATGCTGGTTGTAATGGTCGCGCAACCGATCCAGCGGCCCGTGGCTGTCGAACACCCGGCCGCTCACATGCAGGTCGCCCTGCACCCGCACCACGCCGTCATTCCCTAACCGCAACGCCGCGCCCGATGCATGGCGCAGCACCAACTCCCCCACCGCCCCCCCCGGCGGCGGCCTGGGGTCGCTGAAGCAGCCCCCCACCACCACGCCATGCTCGGCCTCGCCCTCCTGCGCCAGAACCAGCACCTGGTCCCCCGGCGACGGCAGGCAGAACACGCCCCAGCCCGCCCCCACCCACGGCGACAGCACCGGCAGCCAGCCGCTCAACACCCCCTCCGGCTGCAAGCGAACCCGCACCGCATGGCGGCCGGGATCCGCACTCGCCACCACGCCAAACCTGGCCTGGCCCTGCGCACGATCCAGCGCCGCCGCCTGGGCCTTCCAGGCATTCAACAGCCGGTCCATCGAACCTCCGTGGTGTGGTGAGGAAGAAAGGCCAGGGCTCTGCCCTGGACCCGCCAGGGGCCAGCGGCCCCTGGACCCGGCATCAGTTGTTCCGCCTTCGGCGGGGAGGGGCCATCGAGGCCGATCGAACCGCCCGGTCGGCCCCTCCCGCCGAAGGCGGAACAGGTATGGGGTTCCAAGGGCCGCTGCCCTTGGTGGGGTCCAGGGGCAAAGCCCCTGGCCTTGCCTTCCCTACCGCACCACGGGGCTTGTGGCCTGGCTGCCGGTGCTGGCGTTGCGGGCGAGCAGGGTTTGGGTGAAGCCTTGGCTGGGGTGCAGGGTTCGGGTGATTTCGTCGATCCAGTATTCCTGGTCGAAGTCTGTTCCCGTGCCATCCAGGCGGATGCGTTGGCGTGGCGTGAGGCTGAGTTCGCCCGGCATTTCGGCGGTGATGCGCCGTTCGTGGCGGGTGAGTTCTTCCAGCTTGCGCTGGGCCAGCTTCAGCGCTTCGTCGGGCATGAGGTTGGGCACCACGTAGACGTAGCGTTGCGGTTCACCGGCGGAGCCACCGCGGCGGCGGCGGGCGCGGCGCAGGAAGGATTGTTGCTGGCGGGCATTCCAGCTTTTCACCACCACCTCGATATCGCGCGCCAGGGTCAGGGCGCGTTCCAGGCGCAGCGCGGTCACGTTGGCCAAGCCCGGCGTGGCACGCAGCGTGGCGCTGGGCGCGGGGGTGGCGGCGCGCGGGCGGAAGTGCAGCGTTTGGCCATGCACCCACACATCGAAGCCTTCCAGCCCGGCCAGCGTCACCAGCAGGTCCCATTCCGTGGTGGCGCGGCTGAACTGATCCAGCGTGATGCGGTCGCGCTGCAGCTGCCAGTAGCGGCCCACCGGGGTGGTGGTGCGCGCGATATCGGCGGAGAGCCCGCGGCGCCCCGCCAGCAGCGTGGCGATTTCGCTGGCGGTACGGTTGGAGAAGCTTTCCTGCGTGCGCGCCTCGATCAACCGGGCGGTGAGGTCCCGCCCGGTGAGGGTGGCGGTGCGGCGGATCGGGTCCAGCTCCACCTGGTCCGCCTCGCCTTCGATCAGCGTTTCGCCGGCGCCATCCAACGCCACGCCGATCTGCACCGCCATGCGGTCGGAGGACAGCCAGTCGTACGGCGTGGAGGTGCCGAGCGCCGCCACCAGGCTGAAGCGATCGGCGGCGTAGAAATTGTTGCTGATGATGCGCGCGGTGATGGCGTTGGCCACCACCGCGCCGTTGACGGTGGCGAGCAGGCGCGGGCGGCGAGTGCTACTGCTCGGCAATGCCGCCTCCTGCCTGTGTGTCCACCGGCGGCAGCTTCAGCTCCACCACGCCGTGCAGCACCGGATCCGAAAGCCCGTTCAGCCGGGCGATGCGCAGCCATTGCGTGGCATCGCCAAGTTCGCTGGCGGCAACATGAAACAGTGTGCCGCCGGATTGCAGGATGGTTCGCAATGCATGTCCCCTATCCAATGGCGTCAGCGGCGGCGCGGGCCCGGCCGAGCGGGCCGCGGGCGCGGGCGAATTCGGCGAGTGCGCCGGCATCCTGCCGCGCGGCGCGCAGCCCGGCGGGCGTGCCCGGGTCGGCGGCGCGCAGCCGGGCACCGCGGGCGGCGATGGCACGATCCAGCGCCGCCTGTTCCTCGGCCAGCGCGGCGCGGGCCTGGCGCTGGGCCACGGTGCCCTGGCGCAGCGCCCCCGGCGCGCTGGCGAGCCCCACGATGGCACCCACATTCACCACGGAGGCGAGCTGCGCGAACTCCGCCCCGCCCAGCGCGCCGAGATCGGCCAGCGCGCCCGCGGCGAGCGAAACACCGTCGTCCAGCAGTCCCTCCGCCTCATCGCGCAGCACGGTGCAGGCGATGCGATACGGGATCCAGTTGTCGCGCTCGTAGCTCGCCTCGAAGCGATGCACCGCGACACTATAGAACCAGCTTCCCCAGGAGAGCGGCCAGGTGCGCCCGCCGGCGCGCATCAGGTCCATGGCGCGCGCACGGGCGGCGGCATCCTCGCCGGAGAACACGCCCTGCCAGGCGATATCGGCATCGTCGCGGCCCAGCGCATCGATCACGCGCCGCCCGCCGGGGAGGCGATGCACCGCCAGGCGCTGCCGCCCGCCCCAGGCCACGCGCGCCGGCAGCTCGAACGCCTCCAGCAGCACCGGCCCGATCAGCAGGTACTCGGACATCTCGCACTCCTGTGTCTGTGTGTCGGGCCGGTGGCGCTACCGCCGATGGCCCCGCGCGTCGTCTGCCTCGGGTGGCGCCTGCGTCACCGTCAGGACCAGTCTCGCCAGCGGCGACCGGTTTATCGGGCCGATGCCGCCCGGCCCGCCTCGGTCGAGAGGCTCACTGTCAATCCCGGCACCTCGAACGGCCGCACGTTCACGCCAAGCGCGGCCGGCACGTGAACCGAAAGGTGCTGCGGGCCCAGCCAGGCGATGGCCACAGGCCGCCGGGCCAGGTCGGTTTCCGAAACACGAACCACGTCGCGCGCGATCGCAGCTTCGCCGGCCGCAACCTCAACGACAGTGAAGATCACCGTCACGAACCAGCCATCGCCGCAGGCCTCGTTCCGCCAGTTGGCCTGGGCACTGCCGTTCGGCGCAGCAACGGGTTCGCCCCGGTCGAACACCTCGCACGGCGGCGGGTCGCCGTGCCACCACGCGGCCAGAATGCCGAGCACAAGCCCCAGCACCAGGCCGATGCCCCCCTTCAGCACGTGTCGCTCGCCGTGCCGGCACGGGCCGGATCGTGCGACGCCGAAGGCCCCCCGCTCAGAACGCGCAAGGACAAAGCGGCCGGCAATGCCCGATGTAGCCGGGCCGCGCGCGGTTCCGTGAGCCGGATCTCCAACTCCGCCCCCCCAGACCATGCCATCAACACTGCGGGCCGCAGCATATGGGTCTCCCACACCGTCAGCACGGTGGCATCCTCGCCGCCTCCCGCACCGGCTGCGGCGGACACAACATCGACCGCCACGACCTCCACCCGCGTGCGGACGACCGTGGAGAAGATGCTCTCCACACAGGCTTCCTTCACCGTCAGCGCCGTGAATGCGCCGTCGGGCGAGGCCAGCGGCAGCGATATCTCCAGAATCTCACATTCCAGCCGGCTCGGGCGCACGTACCAGAGAAAAAGCGACCACAGCAGCCAGAGCACGGCCCCCACGCAGATGACGGCCCACGCGATGCGGAGGAATTGCCGCGTGCCACCGCTACCGCACATGGGCCCGCGCATCGTCGGCCCCCGGTGGCGTCTGCGTCACCGTGAGGATGAGTCCCGGCAGCGGCGGGCGGGGAAGTGTCACCCCAGTCCAGGCGCGGAGGGACACGTGCAGCGCGCCCGGTCCGGTCCAGGCTACCGTTGCGTCTCCGCGCTTCCCGCCGGACCACTCCCATGTGGCAAGGAGGGTGCGGTTCTCCGGTGCAGCGGTGCGCCACGCTTCAAGCCGGGTTTGGAGATAAGTGAACAGCAATCCGGTTTCACACACCTCGTGCTGGAGCTGCACTGCCAGGGCCCCATCCGGCGCGAGCTGCACCGGGCCTTCCTCCTGCACCCAGCAGGGATGGCGGGGCACCCAGGGGCGCGCGATGCCCAGCCCGATTCCCAGCGGCAGCCACAGCAGCGCCCAGCGGGCACCACTGGCCACGCGGCGACGCCAGACTAGCGGGATCCAACCCGCGTTACGAGGAATCATCGGGCACGTTCGCTTTCTGGGACCAAGTCGAACTGGCCTTGCCGATAAAGACGAAATCCGATTCGGGTGTTCCGCACGTTTCTGCGCGGCAGATTGGGATATTCTTGATCCCGAGTCGCATTCCCAAAATCGGAGAATAGGGACGCATAGATGCTTTGTACGATCAAGATTTGATGCTCTGAGAACCCATCCGGGAAGTTCTGCATCATGCTCAGGGCTTTGGTGCCAGTCTCCGCAGCATGATGCGGATCATCGCCATACGCACGAAGGCCGCGGCGATGCGGCAATGCCGCTCGAAATCGCGGGCCAGGCGTCGGT
>JAPLOI010000025.1 GCA_026400815.1 Alphaproteobacteria bacterium | reverse complement strand
CTCCGAAAGGCCGCCGCACGCAGCATCAGCGAGCTATGGGACGCGATCCGCGATGCCTTGGACGCCTTCACGCCACAGGAATGCGCCAACTATTTCACGGCGACAGGCTATGAGCCAGATTGATAGGATTCTGCTCTAGCTCTTTGTTTGAGCGAGCAACTTTAGCCCACCAGACGATTCCGTCTGATGGGCTGTTGCTCTAGCCGGCCAACAGCCGGTCGATCTCCTCCTGCGCGAGGTCCGCGGTGCCCGCCGGCGCCGTGGGCACCGGCAACGGCACGATCTCCACAGGCTCGTTCGTGCCGATATTGTTCAGCACCGATTCCACATGGTGCAGATGATCGATCGCGCGGCGGATGCGCTGGCTGGTCAGGTCCTGGAACGAACACGCCTCGAAGATCGTGTTCACCTTCTCGCTGATCCGCTCATACAGCTCCGGCTCGGACCGCAATTCCTGCAGCCAGTCCGAAATCGCCTCCGCCGCCTCCATGATGCGGTTGGCCGCCGCCTCCGTGGTCTGCACCACCGCCTCCAGCTCGGTGCCGGAATTGCGCGAAGCGGCCTGCGGCACCGCCAGCACCTCGGCCAGCTGGGTCTTCACGCTGGAGAACTGCTCGGAAATATTGGTCTCGCTGAAGTCGATCAGCTGCACGGAGGCATGGATCTCGGCACTCAGCTCGGCAAAGCGGCGGTCCACGAAGCGGCGCAGCTCGTCGATCTTGCCGCCCAGGACCTCTACCTGCGCGACCTCCGCCGATCCTGCATCCGCCTGCCCCACATTCGCATACGCCATCGCCCACCCCTTGCCGCTCGGCAGCACAGGATGGCGGGCATCGGTTAAGCGGGATTGAATCCCCGGCGACGCAGCGCTGCCGTAACGGTATTCTCCAGCAGACAGGCAATCGTCATCGGCCCGACCCCGCCCGGCACCGGGGTGATGGCGCCGGCATGGCCCACCACCTCGCCATAGGCGACGTCGCCCACCAGCGTGCCGGCCGCCGTCCGGTTGATCCCGACATCGATCACCACCGCCTCGCGCGCCACCCAATCGCCGCGCACCATCTCCGGCCGCCCGACCGCCGCGACAAGGACCTCCGCCCGCCGGCACTCCGCCGCCAGGTCGCGCGTGCGCGAATGTGCCAGCGTGACGGTGGCACTCGCCCCGGTGAGCAATGCCGCCATCGGCCGGCCCACCAGCACGGAGCGGCCCAGCACCAGCGCCCGCGCGCCGGCCAGATTCACATCCGCCACCGCCAGCAGCTTCATCACCCCCAGCGGGGTGCACGGCACCAGCCCGCGCCGCCCGGCGGCCAACAGCCCGGCATTGGTGGGCGTCAGGCCATCCACATCCTTCGCCGGGTCGATCGCATCCAGCACCGCCTCGGTGGAGATGTGCTGCGGCAGGGGCAGCTGCACCAGGATGCCATCCACCGCCGCATCGTCGTTCAGCCGGCGCACCACCGCCAGCAATTCGGCCTCGGCGGTTTCCGCCGGCAGCCGGATGGTTTGCGCCGCCAGGCCCATCGCCGCCGCCGCCCGCTCCTTGCTGCGCACATAGACCTGGCTGGCCGGGTCCTCGCCCACCAGCACCACGGCGAGCCCGGGCCGGAATGGCAGGCCCGCGACGCGCACCGTTGTCTCCTCCCGCAGCGCGGCCGCCACCGCCTTGCCGTCGATGATCCGGGCCGTTGTTGGGGTCATGGTCACAGCGCCTCCAGCCGGGCCGCGAGCACGCCCGCATCGCCCGCAACGAACAAGGTCTTGTCGCGGCTTGTCGCCCCCAGGGCCACCGACACATCGCCTTGCCGTACGCCCAAGGCATCGGCCAGCGCCGCGCAGGCGGCCCGGTTGGCGCGGCCATCCTCCGCAGCTTCCGCCACGCCGATGCGCAGCCGCTCGCCATCCACATCCGGCGCCCACCCACCCACACCGGGCCGGCGAGACTTAGGCTGCACCTTCACCGCCACCCGCACTCCGCCCTCCGAAGCGCGCCAGAACGCCATGCCTACAGGAACAGCCCCGAGACATTGCCGTACACGATCGCCGCATAGATCCGCGCCAGGAGCATCTGCGCGATATAGATCAGGAAGATCAGCGCCACCGGGCTCAGATCGATGGTCCCGAAGGTGGGGATCACCCGCCGGATCGGGCGCAGCGCCGGCTCCGTGATGCGGTAGAGGAAATCCCCCACCATCCACACGAAGCGGTTGCGCGTATCCAGCACGTTGAACGACACCAGCATGCTCATCACGGCGCCGAGAATCACCGCCCACTTGTAGAGATTCAGAATCTCCTGAGCGATCTGGAACAGGATGGTGATCACGGGACCTCCGCAGCAGCCGCGCGGCACCTGTCGCGGCCCTCAACCGTCCTCTGCCACGAGCGCGCCCGCCGGTAAACCCTGACCGGCATTTCAGCGGCTTGACTTGCCCCCCCACCATGAGCAAATACCGCCGCGCCGTGACCCCCCAAAGTCCCGGTGGCCGAGAGGCTGGGGCTGTAGCTCAGTTGGGAGAGCGCGTCGTTCGCAATGACGAGGTCAGCGGTTCGATCCCGCTCAGCTCCACCACTCCACTTTTAGCCTGCGCCAAATCCTCGCCAGGCATCGGCCATTCCCGCCAGCACGATCTGCACGCCGATGCACAGCAGCAGGAACGCCGAAAGCCGCGCGAAGGTGCGCCGCGCCGAAGGCCCCAGCAATGCCGCGATCCGGTCCGCCGAGCGGTAGGACAGCCAGATCACGCCCGCGATCACCACCGCCGCGGCCGAGGCGCCCAGGAAGAACCACATCACGTCCGCCGGCACGCGCGGCCGCTGCGCCCCCAGGGCCACCGCCACCGCGATCGTTCCTGGCCCGGTCGTGAACGGCAGCGTCAGCGGAAAGAATGCCATCGCGGCCACGTCGCCCTCGCCGCTTTCGGCCTGCTCCGCCTTGCGCGCCTCCTGCCGCTCCGGGGCGTTCAGCAGATCAAACGCCCGCACCGCCACCACCGCGCCGCCCGCGATCCGCAACGCCGCCAGCGAGATGCCGAAGAACTCCAGGATGTAGGAGCCGGCGAACAACGCGCCCAGCATCACGCCGAGCGAATACAACGCCACCTTGTCCGACAGCATGCGCCGCTGCTGCGCGGTGAGATGGGCCGTGACTTCGTTGAAGATGAACGCGGCGCCCGGCGGGTTCACGATGGAGAACAATGCCGGCACGGCCAACAGGAAGGTTGCAAGGGCTAAAGACAAGGAAGGATCTTCTTTTTTGTGAACAAAAAAGAAGCAAAAAAAACTTCATTCATTTGCGCCCGCGCCAGGACGAGGCGCAAACGAATGAAAGTTTTTTGGTTCTTTTTTTCAAAAAAGAACATACTTACTTGCTAAGCTCCTGTTCCACCAACGTCGCCCAATAGCTGGCCCCAATGGGCAGGATGTTGTCGTTGAAGTCGTATTTCGGATGGTGCACCTGGGTCTTGAACCGGTCACCTTCCGCCTGCCCGATCCGTACGAAGCAGCCCGGCACTGCCTGGGCCATGTAGGAGAAATCCTCCCCGCCCATGGTCGGCGGCCGCTCGCGCAGCACTTTGCCCATGCCCAGCAGCTTTTCGCCGGCGCGGGCGGCGCGCTCGGCGGCATCGGCGTCGTTCACCACCGGCGGATAGCCGCGCTTGTAGTCGATCTCCGCGGTGGCCCCGTGCGCCGCGCAGGTGGCGTTGACGATTTGGGGGATCAGCCGCTCCACCTCATCCTGCACTTCAGGCCGCAGCGTGCGCACGGTGCCGGAGAGCATGGCGGTGTCGGGGATCACGTTGTGGGCGCTGCCGGCGTGGAACTGGGTGATGGAGACGACCGCGCTGGCGAGCGGGTCGGTGCGGCGGGCGACGATGGTTTGCAGCGCCAGCACCACGTGGCTGCCCAGCACCACGGGGTCGATCGTCATGTGCGGGCGGGCGGCGTGGCCGCCGCGGCCGGAGAGGGTGATGATGAACCGGTCCGACGCGGCGGAAACGCTGCCGGCCACGGCGGTGATGGTGCCCACCGGCAGCCCGGTGTCGTTGTGCGCGCCATACACGCGATCGCAGGGGAAGCGCTGGAACAGCCCCTCCTCCACCATGATCCGCCCGCCGCCGGCGTTTTCTTCCGCCGGCTGGAAGATGAAATGCACGGTGCCGTCGAAATTGCGGGTCTCGGCCAGGTATTTGGCGGCACCCAGCAGCATGGTGGTGTGCCCGTCATGCCCGCAGGCGTGCATGCGGCCGGGGGTGGTGGATTTGTGCGGGAAGTCGTTTTCCTCGGTCATCGGCAGGCAATCCATGTCTGCCCGGATGCCAATGGAGCGGGTGGAGGTGCCGGCCCGGAGCGTGCCGACCAGGCCTGTGCCGGCCAGCCCGCGCGTGACCTCGATGCCCCAGCTGGCCAGTTTCTCCGCCACCACCTGGCTGGTGCGGTGCTCCTCCAGGCCGAGTTCGGGATGGGCGTGCAGGTCGCGCCGCCATTCGGTGAGCAGCGGGGCGTCGGCGGCGATGCGGTTGATCACGGGCATGAAGGCACTCCGAGTGGCGACAGAGATGCGACCATAGCAGGCCCCTACGCCCCGGCCAGTTGATCCGGCGCGGCACCATCGGCAGATTGCGCCCACGTATTTTGCCGCTCGCCCTGGGAGGAACCGCCCCGATGAAGACCCGCGCCGCCGTGGCCCGCAAGGCCGGAGCCCCGCTCAGCCTGGAAACCGTCGACCTCGAAGGCCCGCGCGAGGGCGAGGTGCTGGTGGAGATCAAGGCCACCGGCATCTGCCACACCGATGAGTTCACCCTGTCGGGCGCCGACCCCGAGGGGATCTTCCCCGCCATCCTGGGCCATGAGGGCGCGGGCGTCGTGGTGGATGTGGGCCGCGGCGTGACCAGCCTGAAGAAGGGCGACCACGTCATTCCGCTCTACACGCCGGAATGCCGCCACTGCGAATACTGCCTCAGCCGCAAGACCAACCTTTGCATCACGCTGCGCGCCACACAGGGCCGCGGCGTCATGCCGGACGGCTCCAGCCGCTTCAGCTGCGACGGCCAGCCCATCGCGCACTACATGGGCACGTCAACCTTCTCCAACTTCACCGTGCTGCCGGAAATCGCGCTGGCCAAGATCCGCGAGGACGCGCCGTTCGAGAAGGTCTGCTACATCGGCTGCGGCGTTACGACCGGGATCGGCGCCGTGATCAACACGGCCAAGGTGGAGCTGGGCGCGCGCGCCGTGGTGTTCGGCCTGGGCGGGATCGGGCTGAACGTGATCCAGGGCCTGCGCATGGTCGGCGCCGAGCAGATCATCGGCGTGGATATCAATCCAGGCCGCGTGCCCATGGCCGAGAAGTTCGGCATGACCCATTTCGTCAACCCGAAGGAAGTGGAAGGCGACCTCGTCCCCTACCTGGTCAACCTGACGAAGGGCGGCGCGGACTACTCCTTCGAATGCGTGGGGAACACCACGCTGATGCGCCAGGCGCTGGAATGCACCCGCCGCGGCTGGGGCAAGAGCGTGATCATCGGCGTGGCCGGCGCGGGGCAGGAGATCAACACCCGGCCGTTCCAGCTGGTCACGGGCCGCACCTGGATGGGCACCGCCTTCGGCGGCGCGCGCGGGCGCACCGATGTGCCGAAGATCGTGGACTGGTACATGGACGGCAAGATCAACATCGACGACCTGATCACCCACGTGCTGCCCTTCGAGAAGATCAACGAGGGCTTCGACCTGATGCATCGCGGCGAGAGCATCCGCTCCGTCGTGGTCTATTGAGCGTGCCGCCCAAGGACAGCAACGGCACCGCCCTGGCCGACGGCGACTCGGTTCAGGTGATCAAGGACCTGAAGGTGAAGGGCACGTCGTCTACCCTCAAGCGCGGCACGCTGATCAAGAACATCCGCCTGACCGACGACGACGGCGAGATCGAATGCAATGCCGACAAGATCAAGGGCTTGGTGCTGAAGACCGAGTTCCTGAAGAAGGTCTGAGCAACGGGGAGGCGGCGCGCGCCACCTCCCTTATGCCTCGCAGCCGTTCTCGCGCAGCAGCTCCACCACGGCCTCCGGCGGCACGTCGCGCTTGGTGAAGGCCTGGCCGATCCCGTTCACCACCACGAAGGCCAGCTGGCCGTCGCGCATCTTCTTGTCCTTCCGCATGTGGGCGATCAGCTTCTCCGCCGACAGCCGCCGGTTGAGGTGGGTGAGTTCCGACGGCAGGCCGATCGCCGCCATGTGCGCCACCACGCGATCCGCATCGGCCTGCGAACACAGCCCGAGCTTCGCCGAGAGGCGGAAGGCCAGCCCGATCCCGGTCGCCACCGCCTCGCCATGCAGGATGGCGCCGTAGCCGAGCTCTGCCTCCAGCGCATGGCCGAAGGTGTGGCCCAGGTTCAGCAGCGCCCGGCCATCGTTCGGCTTCTCCTCGCGCTCGTCGTCGCCCACCACCATGGCCTTGAAGGCGCAGGCGCGCAGGACTGCCTCGGCCTGCGCCTCCCGGTCCCCGGCCACCACGGCGGCGCCATTGGCCTCGCACCAGTCGAAGAACGCGGCGTCGCCGATCAGGCCGGCCTTGGCGATCTCGGCATAGCCCGCGCGCAGTTCGCGCACCGGAAGGGTGGCGAGCGCCCCGGTATCGGCCAGCACCGCGCGCGGCTGGTGGAAGGCGCCGAGCAGGTTCTTGCCCTGGCGCGTGTTGATGCCGGTCTTGCCGCCGACGGAGCTGTCCACCTGCGCCAGCAGCGTCGTCGGCACCTGCACGAAGGGCAGCCCGCGCAGGGTGGAAGCCGCCACGAACCCTGCCAAATCCCCCACCACGCCGCCGCCCAGCGCGATGATCGCCGTCCGCCGCTCCACCCCCCACTCCAGCACCTGGTCCACCAGGCTGGCATAGGTCTCCAGGTTCTTCGCCGTCTCGCCGGGCTTTACCGTGAACGCGGTATGGGTGAACCCGGTCGCATCCAGCCCCGCCTGCAGCCGCGCCAGGTGCAGCCCGGCCACGTGGGTGTCTGTCACCACCACCGCCCGCTTCTGCGGCAGCACGGGCGCCAGCAATGCGCCGGCGCGCCCGATCAGCCCATCGCCCACCACCACGTCGTAGCTGGCCTGGGACAGCGCCAGCGAAAGCCGCCGCGGCTTCTGCCAGGCCATGATCGCATCCAGCACCAGGGAGGTGGTGTGGTCCGGGCTGTCGTCGCTGCACTCCACCACCACGTCGGCCTCGGCATAGATGGGGTGGCGCACTTCCATCAGCTTGCGCAGCACCTCGGCGGGGTCGCCGGCATTCAGCAGCGGCCGGTGCGTCCGCCCGGCCACGCGGCGCAGCAGCACCGGCAGGGTCGCGCGCAGCCATAAGCACACCGCATCGTGCCGGATGGCGGCACGGGTGTCGGCATCCATGTAGGCGCCGCCGCCGGTGGCCAGCACCAGCGGGTCTCCGGCCAGCAGCCGGCGGATCACCCGCCGCTCCCCGTCGCGGAACGCCGGCTCGCCGTAGCGGGCGAAGATATCGGGGATGGAACAGCCCGCCGCCGCCTCGATCTCGGTGTCCGCATCACGGAATGGCAGGCCCAGCCGGGCCGCCAGCCGCTTGCCGCTGGAGGTCTTGCCGGCCCCCATCAGCCCGACGAGTACAATGCTTCGCCCGGCCAGCGCGGCCGGCAGGGTGAAGCTTTCCTTCAGGGTGGTGTTGCGTGTCATGGCGCCGGAGGCTAGCACAAGCGCACCGGACCCGGCCACGCCGCCCCAACGGGATAACCATGAGCCGCATCATTCTCGCCATCGTGCTGCTGCTTCTGCTGGTCCTCGGCGGCGGCTTCCTGTTGCTCGGCGCCTTCCCGCCGGAAGCCAAGGTCACGCCGGTGCAGAAGGTGCTGCCGAACGACCGGTTCACGCGCTCCAACTGAATGGACAGGCATACGGACGCCTTCCTGGAAATGCTGGCCGCCGAACGCGGCGCGGCCCGCAACACGCTGCTCGCCTACGGTGCCGATCTCGAGGATTTCGCCGGATTTGCCGCAACCCGCGGCGTGGGCCCGGCCCAGGCCGACGAAGCGCTGCTGCGCGCCTGGATTGCTGCCCAATCCGCCGCCGGCCTCTCCGCCCGCACGGCCGCCCGCCGGCTTTCGGCGATCCGCCAGTTCCATCGCTTCCTGCTGCGCGAGGGCGTGCGGGAGGACGACCCGACCCAGTTGCTCGATTCGCCGAAACTTCCCCCCGCCCTGCCGAAATACCTCACCGAGGCGGAGGTGGATGCCCTGCTGGCCGCCACCGCCACCCTCAAGCCCGCCAAGGGCCTGCTGGCCGCCGCCGCCCTGGAAATCCTCTACGCCACCGGCCTGCGTGTCTCCGAACTGCTCGCCCTGCCCCGCAACGCGCTGTCGTCAGACCGCCAGGTGCTCATGGTCCGCGGCAAGGGCGGCAAGGAGCGAGTCGTCCCCCTCTCCCAGGCCGCCAGGGATGGCGCGGCCGCCTGGCTTGCCTCCCAGCAAGACCCCAAGGCCTCGCGCCACCTCTTCCCGGGCCGCGACCCGCGCCAGGCCATGACCCGCCAGGGATTCGCCCTATTGCTGAAGCAGGTGGCGCTCCAGGCCGGCCTCGACCCCGCCCGGGTCAGCCCGCACGTGCTGCGCCATTCCTTCGCCAGCCACATGCTGGCGCGCGGGGCCGATCTGCGCAGCCTGCAGACCCTGCTCGGCCACGCCGACATCGCCACCACCCAGATCTACACCCATGTGCTGGCCGAACGGCTGCGCGCCCTGGTGGCCCAGCATCATCCGCTGGCCCGCCCCCCGGCCGGCGGGGGCTGACCGCGCGTGACAGCAATGCTACACGCCCCGGCCATGCGCCACTTTCTGGACTTCGAGAAGCCCATTGCCGAGCTGGAAGGCAAGATCGAGGAGCTCCGGCGGATGTCGGAGGGCGATGGGCTGAACATCGCCGACGAGATCGCCCGCCTCACCGACAAGGCGGACAAGCAGCTGCGCGCGACCTATGCCAAGCTCACGCCCTGGCAGAAGACGCAGGTTGCCCGCCATCCGCAGCGGCCCAAGACGAACGACTACGTTCGCGCCCTGATCACCGATTTCACGCCCTTGGCCGGCGACCGCGCCTTTGCCGAGGATGCCGCCATCATCGGCGGCCTCGGCCGGTTCGATGGGCGCTCGGTCGTGGTGCTGGGCACGGAGAAGGGGGCGGATACCGAAAGCCGCGTCGCCCATAATTTCGGCATGGCCAAGCCCGAAGGCTACCGCAAGGCCCGCCGCCTGATGGAACTCGCCGGCCGCTTCGGCCTGCCGATCCTGAGCTTCGTCGATACCTCCGGCGCCTTCCCGGGCATCGAGGCGGAAGCCCGCGGACAGGCGGAAGCCATCGCCCGCTCGATCGAGGCGGGGCTGGAGGCGCCGGTGCCCTTCATCGCCACCATCATCGGCGAGGGCGGCTCCGGCGGCGCCATCGCGCTGGCCACCGGCGACACCATCCTGATGCTGGAGCACGCGATCTATTCCGTGATCTCCCCCGAAGGCTGCGCCGCCATCCTGTGGAAAGACAGCGCCCAGGCCGCCACGGCCGCGGAAGCGCTGCGCCTCACCGCCGAGGACCTCAAGCGCCTTGCCCTGATCGATACCGTGGTGGCCGAGCCGATGGGCGGCGCCCACCGCGCGCCAGAGGATGCGATGGCCGCCGTCCGCGCCGCGATCGCCACCGCGCTGGCCCCGCTCGCCGCACTGGATGGCGCCACGCTGCGCAGCCGCCGGCGCCAGAAGTTCCTCGATATGGGACGCGAGGCGCTGGCCTGAATGCCGCGCCGCCGATGACGGAAGCGGCCCCGCCGCCCAGCCGCGCGCTGTCGCTGCTGCTCGGCGTCTGCGGCGCGGTGGCCGCCATGCTCGCCTGGCAGGCCCTGGTGCCGATGCTGCGCCCGGACCCCTCCGGCTCCAGCATGGCGGTGCGCCTGGGCCTTGCCTGCGCCGCACTGCTGCCGGCCTGTGCCGCGCTGGCGCTGATGCTGCTGGCGCAGATGGCGCTGCGCTTCACCGCCGCCGCGATCGACCCGCTGGCCGGGCGCGAGACCCGGGCGCTGCTGCGCAACCAGCGCGTGATCGCCAATACGCTGGAGCAATTCGCCGTGTTCGCCCCCTCGCTGCTGGCCCTGGCCGCCGGCACCACGGCGGCGCGCATGGCGGAGGTCACGGCCGCGGGCGCGGTGTTCGCCGGCGCGCGGCTGCTGTTCTGGCTCGGCTACCTCCTGGCCCCCGTGGGCCGCGCCTTCGGCATGGCCGGCACGCTGGTGGTCACGCTCGGCACGCTGGCCGCCGCGATCTGGGTCTGGCTGCATTGACCCCGCAGGCGGAGACCCCCGCAGAGGCACCCGGCGGGCGGCTGTTCCTGCGCGTGTTCCCGTCCATCATGCTGCCGATGTTCCTGGCCTCGGTCGATGCCACCATCGTCGCCGCCGCCCTGCCGGCCATCGCGGCCGAGATGGGCGAGGTGGAGCGCGTCTCCTGGATCGTGGTGGCCTTCCTGGTGGCCGCCACCATCGCCGCCCCGGTGTACGGCAAGCTGGGCGACGCAATCGGGCGCCGCCGCATGCTGCTGGTGGCGCTGGGGATGAACCTTACCGCCTACCTGATGTGCGCCGCGGCCACCAGCGTGACCATGCTGATCTTCGCCCGTATCCTGCATGGCCTCGGCGCCGGCGGGCTGATGACGCTGGCACATGCTTTGATCGGCGAGAGCGTGCCACCGCGCGAGCGCGGGCGCTACCAGGGCTATAACGCCTCCGTCTATGTCAGCGCCTCCATGTTCGGCCCGGTGGCCGGCGGGTGGCTGACGCAGCATTGGGGCTGGCAGTCGGTGTTCCTGGTGAACATCCCGCTGTGCCTGCTGGCGATTGCACTCGCCTTCCGGCTGAAGCCCGCTGCCCCCACGGGCGGCAAGCTGCATTTCGATTTCCTCGGCGCCGGCCTGTTCGCGCTGTTCATCGCCCCGGCCCTGCTGGCGCTGGAACAGGCGCGCCGCTTCGAGCTGGCGGCCCTGCCGCTGACGGCCTTCCTGCTGGCCGTCGCCGCGCTCGCGCTGGTGCTGCTGCTGCGCCAGGAACGCCGGGCCACCTCCCCGCTGCTGCCGGTGCAACTGCTGAAGCAGAGCGCGGTGTGGCGCACGGATGCGCTGGCCGGTGCCTCCGGGGCGGCGATCGTGGCGCTGATCACCTTCCTGCCGATCTACCTTTCCGTGGTGCGCGGCGTGGCGCCGGGCGAGATCGGGCTGCTGATGTTGCCGCTGACGGCACTCACCGCCGTGGGTTCCCTGCTCACCGGCCAGACCATCGCGCGCACCGGCTACACCGCCATCGTGCCCTCCATCGGCCAGGGCATCTGCGCCTGCCTGGTGGTGGTGCTGGCGCTGACCGGCCATGCGCTGACCAACACGCAGCTCTCTTTCCTGCTCGGCGGCATCGCGCTCTCCTCCGGCACCGCCATGCCGGTGGTGCAGGTGACCTTGCAATTGCTCGCCGGGCCGAAGCAGCTCGGTGCCGCCTCCGCCAGCGTGCAGTTCTCGCGCTCCATCGGGGCTGCCATGGGCACGGCGATCGTCAGCGCGGTGCTGTTCGCCACGCTGGCGGCGATGGATGGCGAGGTCGCCGCGCTGTTCGGCCGCATCGTGCAGGAGGGCCGCGCGGCCCTGGCCGGCTTCACCCCCGCCCGCGCCGCGGAGGCGGAGGCAGAGATCCGCGAGGCGTTCCGCGCCGCCTTCCTCACCGTGGCCGCGCTCTCCGCCCTGGCCTCGGCACTCGCCTGGTCGATCCCGCTGCGGCGGATCTGAGGCGCGCTCATCCCGGCCTCGGGGCTGGCCCAGCGGCGATCACGACTGCGTTTCACATGGTTTCTCCGCGGCTCTGGCGCAAACACCCGCGCGGATGCGACGTTCCGGTGGAGGATACGGGAAGGGGAACCGATGGGCCTGGGCTGGCGCAGCCGGCGGTGCAGGGGCGTGATGCTGGCGCTGTGGGCCGCCGGCCTGCCGGCGCATGCGGCCGATCCGGTGGCCTACGACCTCACGCTGGCGCCGACGGGGATCGCGGAGCTGGACCGCGCGGCGGCCGATTCGTCGCTGCTGGCCACGCTGCGGAATGGCGCGCCGGTGGGCCCGGCCGCACTGGTGGCGCGCGCACGGGCCGATGCGGAGCGGCTGCAGGCGGCCCTGCAGAGCCTGGGCCACTATGGCGGCCAGGTAGAGGTGCGGATCGACGGCCAGCCCGCGGAGGCACCAGGCCAGATCGAGCGGCTGGAGGCACTGCCGGAGGGTACGCGCGCGGCGGTGGAGGTGGCCTTGGTGCCCGGCACGGTCTTCCCGCTGCGCCAGGTCGTGTTGCGCGGAACGGTGCCTCAGGCAGCGCGGGCGGCGTTTCCCCTGGCACCGGGGCAACCGGCCCGAGCCGAGGCGATCCTGGCAGCACGCGACACACTGCGCACGGCGCTCCGGCGGGAGGGCTTTGCATTGGCCCAGGTCAGCGAGCCCGACGCGGTGCTGGACCCAGCGGCACAGGCGCTGGACGTGACGTTCGACGTGCAGCCAGGCCCGCGGCTGGATCTCGGCGCGATCGCGGTGGCGGGCACGGAGCGGCTGGACCCGGATTTCCTGCGCCGCCGGCTGAAGCTGCGCGAGGGCGAACGGTTCGACCCCGCCCGGCTGGCGGCGGCGCGGCGTGACCTGATGGCACTGCCGGCGCTGGCCGGGGTGCGCATCGAGGAAGGCACGGCGCCGGATGCCACAGGGCGGCTGCCACTGGTGGTCCACGTGGCCGAGCGCAAGCGCCAGGTGCTGGACCTCGCCGCTTCCTGGTCCACCGATGAGGGCGGCCGGCTGTCGGCGGCCTGGACGCATCGCAACCTGCTTGGCCGGGCGGAGCAGCTGACGCTCTCCGCCGCTGCCACCCAGCTGGGCGGCACGGCGGTGCGGGCGCCGGGCTACCACCTGGAGGCGCAGCTGGTGCTGCCGGAGGTGCCAGGGCCCACGCGCACCCTCACGCTGGGGGCCTCGGCGCAGCGGACCTATCTGCGCGCCTACAATCGCAGCGCGATACGGGCCTCGGCGGTGGTGAAGCAGCCTTTGGCCGAGCGCTGGACCGCCACGGCGGGGGCGGCGGTGGAACAAGCACGCATCACGCAGGAGGGGCAGGCCTACGACTTCCTGCTGCTGCAGGCCCCGCTGGGCGTGGCCTATGATTCCACCACCGACCTGCTGGACCCCGTGAGCGGCGCGCGCGCCGGGCTGTCGCTGACGCCGACAATGAGCCTGGGCCGGCAGGGGCGCGGCTTCGCGGTGGCGCAGGCCACGGCCTCCACCTATCTCGACCTCGGCGGGCTGGCGGGCGCGGAGGCGGGGCGCACGGTGCTGGCCCTGCGCGCGCTGGTCGGCGCGATCCTGGGCGGGGATGTGGCGGACCTGCCCCCGGACCAGCGCTTCTATGCCGGCGGCAGCGGCACGATCCGTGGCTACCGGTTCCAGTCCGTCGGGCCGCAATTCGCCAGCGGACGGCCGCGCGGCGGCACCGCGATCGACGCGGCAACAGTGGAACTGCGCCAGCGCATCGGCGAAAGCTGGGGCATGGCCGCCTTCGTGGATGCCGGCCAGATCGCCTCCGGCGGCGTGCCGTTCACTGGCGAGCTGCGCGTCGGCGCCGGGGTGGGGGTGCGCTACCACACCGGCATCGGCCCGATCCGGGCCGACGTGGCCGTGCCGCTGGTGCGCCAGCGCAAGACGGATGCGGTGCAGTTCTACATCGGCATAGGACAGGCCTTCTGATGCGCGCGATTTTTCTGGTGCTGGCGTGCCTGCTGCTGGTCCGGCCCGCCTTCGCGCAGGACGAACGCAATACCGTCACCCGGCTGATCGAATGGGCCAGCGGCGGGCAGGTGAAGCTGGTGGGGCTGGAAGGCTGGATCCCCGGCTCCCCGCGCGCCGCCCGCGTGGAGGTGCACGACGCCGAGGGCCCCTGGCTGGTGCTGGAGGATGTGGAGGCAAGCTGGTCCTCGCTGGCGCTGCTGCGCGGGCGGGCCCAGGTGAGCACGCTCACGGCGGCCCGCGCGGTGGTGAGCCGCAGGCCGGCTTCCAGCGGCGGCGGTGGCGGGGACCTGCCGATGCAGGTTTCGGTGGAGTCGCTGCGCATCGCGCGGCTGGAACTGGCCCCGGCGGTGACCGGGCTGGACGCCCCGCTGGTGCTGGCGGTCTCCGGCGCGCTCGACCTCGCCGCGCTGGACCAAGGCATGGTGCGGCTGGCGGCGGAAGGCGTGGAGCGGCCCGGCCGCGTGGCGGTGGAAGCGAGGCTGGCCCAGGCGACGCTGGCAGTCACGGTCTCAGTGGAGGAGCCGGCCGGCGGGCTGGTGGGAACAGTGGCAGGGCTGCCGGCGCTCGGCCCACTCTCGGCGCGCCTGTCGCTTTCGGGCACCCGGGCGACCCCCACGCTGCGGCTGAACCTGCGGGCGGGAGACCTGGTGGCATCGGCCAATGGCGCGCTGGGCACGGAGCGGATCGCGCTGGACGTGTCGGCCCGCGCACCGGCAATGGCCCCGGGGCCGGGCCTCTCCTGGGGCGGGATCACGCTGGAAGCCCATGTCTCGGGCCCGCCGGCATCGCCCGAGGCGCACGGGCAAGCGGTGGTGGAGCGCCTGGTGGCCGGGGAGGTCCAGCTGGCGCGGTTCACCGCGACGCTGGCCGGCAATGCCGGCGTGGCGCGGCTGGACGGGCGTGGCGAGGGCCTCGTGCTGCCCGCGCCGTTCGGCACCGTGCTGCGGGACGCGCCGTTGGTGGTGTCAGGCGAGGCCCGGCTGGAGGCGGATGGGCGGCCGGTCACGCTGCGCCTGCTGCATCCCCTGCTGTCGCTGGACGCCACCGCACAAACGGCGGGCGTGCCGGAGTTGCGCGTGGCGATGGTGCTGCCGCGGCTGGATCCGCTCTCCGATGCGGTCGCCGGCACTGGCGAGGTGCGGATGGCGCTGCGCCTGCCCGAGGGTGGCGCCGAGATGGAGGCCGAGGGCTGGGTCCGGCTGGAACGCGCACCGTTGGCGGCGCTCGCCGGCGAAGAGACGCGGTTCGCGCTCACGGCCACAAGGCGCGGCGACGTGGTGGCGCTGGAACGGCTGGAGATCGACACCCCGGCCCTGCGCCTGTCCGGCACCGGGCGCTGGGACGGGGCGCGCGGGGAGTCGGCATTCGAGGCGAGCCTGCCGGACCTCACGTTGCTGGCAGCCCGGCTGCACGGTGCGGCGCGGCTGGTGCTGCGGGCCGAAGGAACGCCGCAGGACGTGGCATTGACGCTCGGCGGCACCGGAATCGCGGGAACGGAGGGGTTCGCACCGCTGCCGCTGGTGCTGGAGGGTCGCGCCAGCGGGCTGCCAGGCGCACCGAAGCTGTCGCTCTCGGCGCGCGCAACATTGGAGGATGCGCCGCTTGTGCTGGAACTGGAGGGCACGCGCGCGGCGGATGGCACGCTGCGTCTGGGTGTGCCGGCGGCAAGCTGGAAATCCCTTCAGGCCCAAGCGGCGCTGCGTCTGGCGCCCGGCGAGATGTTGCCTCAAGGCACCGCGCGGCTGGAAGTGGCGCGGCTGGAGGATCTGCGGGCCTTCGTGCCAGGCATCCCCGCCGGGCGCGTGCTGGCGGAGGCCGCACGGGCCACGGATGGCATCCTGCGCGCCAAGCTGGAGGGCCAGGCGGCCCCATTCAGCCGCTTCGCCCTGGCGGCCGAGGGTCCGGCAGAGGCGCTGGCCCTGACCCTCTCGGCCCGCGGCCCGGCAGAGATCGAGGCAGCCGCCAAGCTCGACCTCCCCGGCCAGGTGCTAACGCTGGCCGCGCTGCGCGCCGTGGCCGAGGGACAAACTGCGGTGTTGCAGGCCCCGGCGCGGGTAGATCTGCGCCAGGGCGTGCGGGTGGACCGGCTGCGGCTGGGCATCGGCGGCGGCGTGCTGGAAGCCGCGGGGCAGCTGAGCCCGGCACTCGATATCTCGGCCACCCTGCGCGGGCTACCGGCCGCGATCGCCATGCCGGGGCTGGCCGGCGTGGTGCAGGGCGAGGCGAAGCTGGCGGGCACGCCCGGCGCGCCCACTGGAACGGTGCGGCTTTCGGCCACCGGGTTGCAACTGTCCGAGGGGTTGCCCCCGGCCTCGCTGACCGCGACAGCGACGCTGGGCGGGGGTGCCGCGCAGATCGAGGCACGCGCGGTGGCCGGCACAGCGCAGGCCTCGGCCAAGGGGCGCATACCGCTGGGGCCCGGTGCGCTGGACCTCGCATTGGCAGGGCGCGCACCGCTGGCGCTGCTGGATCCGATCCTGGCGGCACAGGGCCGCCGCGCCCGCGGCGACGTGGCGCTCGAAGGGCGGATCGGCGGCACGCTGGCCGCACCGGCACCCACCGGCACGCTGCGCCTGGCCCGCGGCGAATTCCGCGACGACACCGTGGGCTTCCGCCTGCACGACCTTTCCGGCACCGCACGGCTCAACGGCACAAGGATGGTGCTGGACCTCGCCGGCCGCGCCGTCAGCGGCAGCGTGTCCCTCGCCGGCACCGTGCAGCTGGCCGAGGCGCCGGTGCTGGACCTGCGGTTGCTGGCCCGCAACGCCCGCCCGGTGGTCTCCGACCTCGTCACCGCCACCTCCGATGCCGAGCTGCTCCTGCGCGGCACCTATGGCGGGGACCTGCTGGCCAGCGGGCGGATCGTGCTGGGCCGGGTGGAGATCCGTATCCCCGAGCGCATGCCGGCGCGCCTGCCGGTGCTGAAGGTGCGGGTGCGCGGCGCGCAGCCCCCACCCGCCGCGCCGCCCCCGCCGCCGATCGCGCTCGATGTGCTGGTGGAGGCACCGGGCGGCGTGTTCGTGCGCGGGCGTGGGCTGGAAGCGGAGCTGGCCGGGCGCGTGGCCATCCGCGGCACGATCGCCGAGCCGAAGCCCGAAGGCGCACTCACCCTGCAACGCGGCAGCTTCAACCTGCTGGGCACGGCCCTGACCCTCACCGAGGGCCGCGTCGGCATGGACACCGCCGCCCCGCTGGACCCCGCGATCGACTTCGCTGCCAGCACCCGCAGCAGCACCACCAACGCCACCGTCCGGGTCACGGGGCGGGCCAGCAGCCCCGAGATCAAGCTCACCTCGGAGCCCGAGTTGCCGCAGGACGAAATCCTCGCCCAGCTGTTGCTCGGCCGGCCGGTGGCGCAGCTCAACGCCCTGCAACTCGCCCAGATCGCGGCGGGCCTGGCGGAGCTGAGCGGCAAGGGCACCGGGCTCGGCCGCATCCGCGGCGGGCTGGGGCTGGACCGGCTCGCCCTCGGCGCCACCGAGAGCGGCGCCACCACGCTGGAGGCAGGGCGGAACCTGGCGCCCGGCGTCTATCTGGGCGTGCGGCAGGGCACGGGCGATGCGGGCACCAAGGCCACGGTGCAGATCGACCTCGGGCGCGGGCTGAAATTGCAAGGCGAGGTGGGAACCTCCAGCGGGGCGCCCTCGGCCACCGGAAGTGGCGGCAATGGCAATTCGGTGGGGCTGGTGTGGTCAAGGGAGTGGTAGGAAGCAGTTCTTTTTTGAAAAAAAGAACCAAAAAACGTTTGGAACTTGGCACCTCGACCTAAGATCAGAGAATCGAGGCGCCATTCAGAAAAGTCTTTTTGCTTCTTTTTCTTCAGAAAAAGAAGATTCTTATCCCCTCGGCAGCCTCACCGTGAACCTGGCCCCCGTCACGAGCCCAGCCTCGTCGCGCCGGTTCTCCGCGGCGATGCTGCCGCGCAGGGCTTCCACGATCTGCCGGCTGATCGACAGGCCGAGGCCGGAGTGCTGGCCGAAGCGTTCACCTTGCGGGCGTTCGGAGTAGAAGCGGTCGAAGATGCTTTCGAGCTTGGCATCCGGAATGCCCGGGCCTTCGTCTTCCACGACGATCTCGATCTCGCTGCCAACGGGCGTGGCCGAGATCAGGATGCGGCCGCGCGGCGGGGAGAAGCTTTGCGCGTTGCCGATCAGGTTGCGCAGCACCTGCACCAGCCGGTCTTCCACCGCCTGCACCACGGCCGGCGCGCGGGGTTCGGCGAGTACCAGCTGGGGGTGATCCTCCTGGCGGGTGGCTTCGTCGATCTCGGCCAGGGCTTCCAGGATGGGGGTAACGTCCACGGCTTCGGTGGCGGCGCGTGAAAGCTCGGCATCGATGCGCGAGGCATCGGAGATGTCGCTGATCAGCCGGTCCAGCCGGGCAACGTCCTCGGCGATGATGGCCAGCAGGCGGCGCTGCTTCTCCGGCTCCTCGATGCGGCGCAGTGTTTCGATGGCGGAGCGGATGGAGGTGAGCGGGTTCTTGATCTCGTGCGCCACATCGGCGGCGAAACGCTCGATCGCGTCCATGCGGTTCCACAGCGCCTGGGCGGAGTCACCCAGGGCCTGCGCGAGTTCACCGATCTCGTCCCGCCGGGCGAGCAGGGTGGCGGGCACGGCACCGGCGCGGCCGCGGCCTTCCTGCATCTGCTCCGCGGCCCCGGCCAGGCGCAGGATCGGGCGGGCAATGGTCAGGGAGAGGTACCAGGACAGCGCGACAGTGAGCGCCAGCGCCAGCGCGAACAGCGAGAGGATGGAGAGGCGCACGGCGAGCAGGCTGTCATCCACCTCGCGCGCCTCGCGGGTGAGCAGCACGATGCCGACGGTGGTGCGGTTGCGCACCACGGGCTCGGCCACGGAAACCAGCAGCCGGTTGTCCGACGTGCGGCGGATATAAGGCGGCGTCTCGCGGCTGTTGGCGGTGCCGGAGAGGCGGATCTCCTCCTTCACATCCGGCTGCCAATCCGGCCCCACGGCGGTGGGCGAGATGTCCAGCCGGGTGCGGCGGGTGCTGCCGGGCAGCCAATCCAGCAGCCGGTCGTAGATCGCCTCGATGGTGCCCACCAGGGCGCCGCGGTCGATGGCGGGCGGCAGCGGCTCGGTGAACACGGTGCCGCCGGCACCCTGGCGGATGCGGGTATCCACGATCACCTGGCCGTCGGGCGCGTAAAGCTTGGCCTGGGCGTTCGGGGTGGGCTCCGTCAGGCGGCGCAGCAGCCCGCGGGCGGCATCGGGCACCAGGCGGGGCGCCTCGTTGCCTTCCTCGCGCACCGCGGCCTCGCTGAGGGCGCCGGCGTGGATCTTCGCCTGCTGGCGCAGCGCGCCGACCTCGGCTTCCAGCAGGCCGTTCTGGTACTGGTCCAGATACAGCAGCGTGGCCAGCAGCAGCGCCAGCGGCATGGCGTTCACCACCAGGATGCGGCGCATCAGCGGCGACACCCAGCGGTCACGCGAGCGCACCGGGCCCGGCGCGGGGCGCGACTGCGCCGGCTGCGTGGCGCCCTGCGGGAGGCTGCCCTCAGGCACGGTGCGGCCCCATCGGACCATGGGCCAGCGGATGGCGGCAGCCCACCACTCAGGCGTCCTTGTAGCGGTAGCCGATGCCGTAGAGTGTTTCGATGGCGTTGAATTCCTCGTCCACGTTGCGGAACTTCTTGCGAACCCGCTTGATGTGGCTGTCGATGGTCCGGTCGTCCACATAGATGTTCTCGCCATAGGCCGCATCGATCAGTTGGTCGCGGGATTTCACCATGCCGGGGCGCGTGGCCAGCGCCTTCACCAGCAGGAATTCCGTGACGGTGAGCTGGATATCCTTGCCCTTCCACAGGCACTGGTGCTTGGTCTCGTCCAGCACCAGTTCGCCGCGCGTCATCACGCCGGTCGGCGTGGCGCCGGAGCCTTCGGCGCGGCTGGTCTCGTTGCGGCGCAGCAGGGCGCGGATGCGCTCCAGCAGCAGGCGCTGGCTGAACGGCTTGGTGATGTAGTCGTCCGCGCCCAGGCGCAGGCCCATCACCTCGTCCACTTCCTCATCCTTGCTGGTGAGGAAGATCACCGGCAGGGAGGTGCGCTGGCGCAGGCGCTGCAGCAGCTCCATGCCGTCCATGCGCGGCATCTTCACGTCGAGCACGGCGAGGTCGACGGGCCGGGCGGTAATGCCCTGCAGCGCGCTCTCGCCATCGGTATAGGTGCGCACCGTGAAGCCTTCCTGCTCCAGGGTCATGGAGACGGAGGTCAGGATGTTACGGTCGTCGTCCACAAGCGCGATGGTCTGCTTCATCTGAATGCCCCTCTCTGGGATGGCGATTTGAAATGTGGCAGGCGATTGTGGCCCAACTAGGATGGAGGGTGAACAAATTATGGCAGAGCCCGAGACAGCCGATCGGGAGGCCGCGCGCCAGGCCGATCTGTGGCAGGCACGCTGCCTGTTGCGGGCGGCGAGGAGCGCCACGCTGGGCACGCAAACGGCCGGGCAGCCCTTCACCGCGCTCGTCACGCCGGCTACCGCGCCCGATCTTTCGGTGCTGCTGTGGCTCTCCACGCTGTCGGAGCATACCCGCCATCTGCTGGCCGAGCCGCGCTGCGCCTTGATGGTGATGGGGGAGCCGGAGGGGGCGAACCCGCAAACCGCGCCGCGCCTGACCATCACCGGCCTGGCGGAGCGGATCGAGGATGCGGGGCTGAAGGCGCGCTGGCTGGCGATGCACCCCTATGCCGCGTTGTACGCAGATTTTGGCGACTTCGCGCTGTGGCGCATTCGCCCGGCCGCCGGGCTGTTCGTGGGCGGCTTCGCGCGGGCCACGCGGCTGCGCCAGGCGGAGCTGCTGCCGGCCGAGGCGGCCGTGGCCCGCATCGCGGCGGCCGAGGCGGATATCGTTTCGCACTGCAACACAGACCACGCCGCCGCCATGGCGGAACTGGGCGGCGGCGGCGATTGGCGCATGGTGGCGGCGGATGTGGATGGCTGCCTGCTGGCGCTGGGGGACCAAACACGGCGCATCGCATGGTCAGCGCCCGTGGCGGAGGCGGATGGTGTTCGCGCGGAATTGATCACCCTGCTGCGCCAAGCACGACTGCCACGCGGCTGACACAGTCGGGGTCTATGGACCCGTCCCAAGGGGGCCTGTATCACGCCGAAAGGCGCGATGCGGGCAGCCGCGCGTGACGCTTTTCGAGACCGGGAGCAACGTCTTGACCACCAAATCAGGCGCCGACGATTCCAAACGCAATGCCTTGTCCGGCTCCGGCGTGCTGCCCGGCCGCCCCGTGCATGCCAACCTGACAGCGCCCGCGCTGATGCAGGCCTCGATTCAGCGCAACGAAGGCACGCTGTCCGCCGACGGCGCGCTGCTCGTACAAACCGGCCACCACACCGGCCGTTCAGCCCAAGACAAGTTCGTGGTGGACGAGCCCAGCACCAGCGCCGAGATCTGGTGGGGCAACGTGAACAAGAAGCTCGCGCCCGAGAAGTTCGCCGGGCTGCGCGGCCGCGTGCAGGCCTACCTGCAGGGCCAGGAACTGTTCGTGCAGGACCTGTATGCCGGCGCCGACCCGGCCCACCGCATCCGCGTGCGCGTCGTGACCACCCAGGCTTGGTCCGCCTTGTTCGCCCGCAACATGTTCATCCGCCCGGCCGAGGCGGACCTGGCCGGTTTCGAGCCGGACTACGTGATCCTGCACGCGCCGCAATTCCTGGCCGACCCGGCGGTGGACGGCGTGCGCACCTCCACCGCCATCGCGCTGTCTTTCGAGCAGCGGCAGATCGTGATCTGCGGTACCGAGTATGCCGGCGAGATCAAGAAATCCATCTTCACCGTGATGAACTGGCTGCTGCCGGCCAAGGGCGTGCTGCCGATGCATTGCAGCGCCAATGTCGGCGGCGAAGGCGATGTGGCGCTTTTCTTCGGCCTCTCGGGCACCGGCAAGACCACGCTCTCCTCCGACCCCTCCCGCCCGCTGATCGGCGATGACGAACATGGCTGGTCGCCGGACGGCGTGTTCAACTTCGAGGGCGGCTGCTACGCCAAGGTGATCAACCTCAGCGAACAGGCGGAGCCGGAGATCTGGGCCGCCAGCCACCGCTTCGGCACCGTGCTGGAAAACGTGGTGGCCGACCATCACGGCAAGCTCGACCTCGCCGATGAGAGCCTCACCGAGAACACCCGCTCCTGCTACCCGGTGGACTACATCCCCAACTGCGTGCCCGCGGGGCGCGGGGGCATTCCCAAGAACGTGGTGATGCTGGCCGCCGATGCCTTCGGCGTGCTGCCGCCGATCGCCCGCCTCACCCCGGCGCAGGCGATGTACCACTTCCTCTCCGGCTACACCGCCGTGGTGGCGGGCACGGAAAAGGGCGTAACCGAACCCACCGCCACTTTCAGCGCCTGCTTCGGCTCGCCCTTCCTGCCGCGCCGGCCGGAAGTGTACGGCCGCATGCTGGCCGACCTGATCGCCGAGCACGGCGCCGAATGCTGGCTGGTGAACACCGGCTGGTCCGGCGGCGCCTATGGCACCGGCAGCCGCATGCCGATCCGCCACACCCGCGCCCTGCTGCGCGCGGCGCTGGATGGCACGCTGACCAATGCGAAATACCACCGCGACCCGTTCTTCGGCCTGCTGATCCCCGACCAGGTGCCCGGCGTGCCCAGCGAGGTGCTGGACCCGCGCCAGGCCTGGTCGGACAAGGCCGCCTATGACCGCACGGCGCGGGAGTTGCTGGCGCGGTTCGAGAAGAACTTCGACAGCTTCGCGTCACACGTGGGTGACGAAGTGAAGGCCGTGGCATTGAAGGCGGTTGCCTGAGCAAGAGTCTTCTTTTTCTGAAGAAAAAGAAGCAAAAAGACTTTTCACAATTGATGCGGGACGATCCGTTCTTCCCGCATCAATTCACAAAAGTTTTTTGGTTCTTTTTTCCAAAAAAGAACCGCTTTCTTCCCACGATGGCAGCGGGCTGACCCGGATCATCTCGCCATGCCGTGTCTCCCCCGGCAGGCATAGCGCTGAGATCCCCGGTGCCACATCTTCCGGCTTGGGCATCGCGCTGCGGTCCTCGCCGGGCCAGGCGGTGGTGCGGATGGCGGTATTCACCGGGCCGGGATCAACCAGGTTCACCCGCAGGCTGGACGTGCGCGTCTCCTCCGCCCAGGCCTGCACCAAATGGTGGTGGGCCGCCTTGGTGGCGCCGTAGATGCCGAAATAGGCGGTGGGCTTCATCACGATGCGGCTGCTGATGAACACCGCCCGGCCCGCGGGGGCGGCCAGCAGCAGCGGCGCGCAGGTGCGGATCAGCCGCAGCGCGGCATTCACGTTCACCGCCATCGCGTCGTTCCAGTCGCGCATGTCGATATGCGGCGCGGGCGTCACCCGGCCCATGACGGCAGCGTTGGAGACCAGGATATCCAGCCGCTTGAAGCGCTCGAACACGCTCGGGCCGATCGCATCGAGCTGGTCGCCCTCCCGCATGTCCAGCGGCAGCAGCGTGGCGGTGCCGCCAACTTCACGCACCGCATCGTCGGTGGCTTCCAGCCCCCCTTGGGTGCGGGCCACCAGCACAACGTGCGCGCCCAGCTTCGCCAGTTCCACCGCGGTGGCCGCGCCGATTCCGCGGCTTGCCCCCGTGACCAGCGCCACGCGCCCCTGCAGTTCCGACATCTCGCCACTCCGATCGTGCACGGGCAAACTAGCCTGCATCGCGCGCCGGTGGAATCGCCCGGCCGCAGGAGAACGCCGTGTATCAAGACCCCGCCACCGCGCCAAAGAAACTGGGCGCCGAGCCCTTCATCCACGCCACCGTCGGCACGTTCTGCTCGATCGCGGCCCATACCCGCATCAACCCCGGCAACCACCCGCTGGAGCGCGTGGCGCTGAACCACTTCACCTACCGCTCCTCCGCCTATGGGCTGGGCGAGGACGACACCGATTTCTTCCAGTGGCGCCGCGACCACCACGTGACGCTGGGCGACGGGGCGGCGATCGGCGCGGGGGCCGTGGTCAGCAAGGACGTATCACCCTTCGCCATCGTGGTGGGCGTTCCCGGGCGCGTGCTGCGCTACCGCTTCACGCCCGAGATCATCGCCGCCCTGGAGCGCATCGCCTGGTGGAACTGGCCCCATGAGCGGCTGCGCGAGGGGCTGCGGGATTTCCGCAGCATGAGTGCCGAGGCGTTCTGCCTGAAGTACGACCCGGCGTGAGCGGCACCGCATCGCAGCCGGTGGCGCTGCGCGGATTCGGCTGGCTCGGCATCACCGCCTTCGCCTGGGGCCTCAACTGGCCGGTGATGAAGGCGCTGATGGCGGACTGGCCGCCCTATACCGTGCGCATCTTCGCCGCCCTGGCCGCGGTGGCGATGCTGCTGCTGATCGCCACGATCCAGCGCGACCGGCTACTGCCCCGGCGGGGCCAGTGGGGCAGGCTGTTCCTGTTCGGCACGCTGAACGTGGGCGGCTGGAGCGTGGTGGCGCCGCTGTCGCTGTTCTGGCTCGATGCCGCGGAGGCGGCGATCATCGCCTATACCATGCCGGTCTGGGCCACGATCCTTGCTTGGCCGGTGCTGGGCGAGCGGCCCACCCTGGCGCGGCTGGGCGGGCTGGTGCTTGGCCTCTCCGGCGTGACGCTGCTGATGGCCGGCACCGTCTCTGACAGCGGGCTCGCGGCCCTGTGGAACAAGCTGCCCGGCGTGGCGGCCATCCTGGGCACCGCACTGATGTTCGCCACCGGCGCGGTGCTCACCAAGCGCTACCCGGTGCAAATGCCGCCGGTGCCGATGGTGGCCTGGCAGATCATCTTCGGCACGCTGCCGGTGTGGGTGATCGCGTTCTCCTTCGAAACACTCGACCTCTCCCGCGTGACACCCACCGGGTGGTTCTGCCTGTTCTACCTCGGCCTGATCGCCCAGTGCGTGGCCTACCTCGCCTGGTTCCGGGCGCTGCGATCCCTGCCGGCCGGGCTGGCGGCGATCGGCAACCTGATGGTGCCGGTGATCGGCGTGCTCTCCTCCGGCCTGCTGCTCGGCGAACCCCTGGGCTGGCGGCACGCCGTGGCACTGGCGATGACGCTGGGTGGGGTGCTCATGGCGGCCAAGGGGTAGAAAGGCCAGGGCTCTGCCGTCGCGGCGCGAAGCCGCGCCACGGGGACCCGCTAGGGACCTGAGGTCCCTGGACCCACATGACTTTTGCCCAATGGGATAGGGGGGTGGCGCTACGGACATGGTCCGTAGCGCCACCCCCCTATCCCATTGGGCAACAAACCAAAGGGGTCTGGGGCCTAAGGCCCCAGCGGGGTCGAGGGGCAGAGCCCCTCGCCTTGCTTCCTTCAGGCGGCCGTGCGGATCGCGTCCCACACCTTCTCGGCCGTGGCCGGCATGTCGATGTGGGTGATGCCCAGTGGCGAGAGGGCATCGATGATGGCGTTGATGACGGCGGGCGGGGAGCCGACGGCGCCGGCTTCGCCGGCGCCTTTGACGCCCAGCGGGTTGGTGCCGCAGGGCACTTCCACCAGTTCCACCTCGATATCCGGCAGGTCGTCGGCGCGGGGCAGGCAGTAATCCATGAAGCTGCCGGAGAGCAGCTGGCCGCTGGAGGGGTCGAAGGCGGTGCGCTCCAGGACCGCCTGGCCGAAGCCCTGGGCGACGCCGCCGTGGACCTGACCGCGGACGATCATGGGGTTCACGACCTTGCCAACGTCATCGGTGACGGAGTAGCGCGCCACGGTGACCACGCCAGTTTCGGGGTCGATCTCCACCTCGGCGATGTGGCAGCCGTTGGGGAAGGTGTGGTGGTCGATGTTGGCGATCTCGGCGGCGTCCAGCGTTGTCACATCCTGGCCCTTGGCGGCCTTTTCGCGCTGGACGGTGGCCAGGGTGAGGATGTCCATGCCGCGATCGGTGCCGACGACGGAGAAGCGGCCCTGTTCGAACTGGATGTCTGGCATCGCGGCTTCCAGCGCTTCGGAGGCGGCGCGGCGGCCCTTTTCGATGACCGTGGTCGCGGTCTTCAGGATCGCCTGGCCTTCGGAGTAGAGCGAGCGGGCGCCACCGGTGCCGCCGCCGACAGGGATGGTGTCGGTATCGCCCTGGCGGATGCGCACCTTCTCGCCGGGCACGCCGAGCTGGTCGACGGTGAGCTGGACGTAGGCGGTCTCATGCCCCTGGCCGGTCGATTGCGTGCCGACATAGACATCCACGAAGCCGTCATCGGCGAAGCGGATCTCGGCGCGCTCGGTGGCGTCGCCGCCAGTGGCTTCCAGGTAGTAGGCCATGCCGATGCCGCGGCGCTTGCCCTTGGCAGCGGAGGCGGCGCGGCGGGTTTCGAAGCTGGCCCAGTCCATGTGCTTCACCGCGTGATCCAGCACGAGGCCGAAATCGCCGCTGTCGTAGGTCTTGCCGACCGGGGTGGTGTGCGGCATCCGCTCCGGGCCGACCATGTTGCGGCGGCGCAGCTCCACGCGGTCGATGCCCAGCTCGCGGGCGGCGGCATCCACCAGGCGCTCGATCAGGTAGTTGGATTCCGGCCGGCCGGCGCCGCGATAGGCATCGACGGGAACGGTGTTGGTGAACACGCCGATGACGTTGCAGTAGATGTTCTTGAAGCCATAGATGCTGGACAGCACGGTGCTGCCGGCCATCGTGGGGATGTAGGGGCCGAAGTTCGAGAGATAGGCGCCCATGCCGGCGACGTTGCGGGTGCGCAGCGCCAGGAACTTTCCGTTCGCGTCGATGGCCAGCTCGCCGAGGGTGATGTTGTCGCGGCCCTGGGTATCCGACAGGAAGGCTTCAGAACGCTCCGAGGCCCACTTCACGGGGGCGCCGAGCTTGCGGGCGGCGTAGCAGACCAGGACGTGCTCGGCGTAGAGGAACAGCTTCATGCCGAAGCCGCCGCCCACGTCTGGGGTGAGGATGCGGAAGGCATCGGCTTCCACGCCGAAGATCATCGGGCCGATCTGGTTCTTGAGCAGCCAGCCGCCCTGGGTGTTGGCTCGGAGCGTCCAGCGCTTGGTTTCGGCGTCGTATTCCGCCAGCGCGGCGCGGGCTTCCATGGAGTTCACGATGACGCGGTTGTTCACCACGGTGAGGCGGGTGACGTGGGCGGCGGACTGGAACAGGGCCTCGGTTTCGGCCTTCTGGCCGGTTTCCCAATCGAAGGCGACGTTGCCGGGGGCTTCCGGCCAGACCTGGGTGGCGCCAGCATCGAGCGCGGTGGCGAGGTCGGTGATGGAGGGCAGAATGTCGTATTCCACCATCACGGCCTCCGCACCGTCGCGGGCGGCGCGGGGGTTTTCGGCGACGATGAAGGCGACGGGGTCGCCGACATGGCGGACGGTGCCATCGGCCAGGACGGGGTGGGGCGGCAGGACGCCTTTGGAGCCGTCGCGGTTATCGAGCTGCACCAGGCAGGGGAGGTTGCCGATCTTGTCGGCCTTGAGGTCGGCGCTGGTGTAGACGGCGCGGACGCCCGGGGTGGCTTTCGCCGCTTCGGTGTCGATGCTGGTGATGCGGGCCGCGGCGTGCGGGCTGCGGAGGACGACGCCGTAGAGGGCGCCGGCGGGGGTGATGTCATCCGTATAGGCGCCATCGCCTTTCAGCAGGCGGGGATCCTCGACACGGCGGACGGGCTGGGCAACGCCGAACTGGGTCATGGCGGTTTCTCTCCGGACAGCTGGCCGCTGGGCGGCGGTTCGTTTGCTTACAGCATGTACGGTTGCGAGGCGAAAGGCCAAGGGGGAGATGCCGAGGAAGTTTGATGCGATATCGTAACATTTAGGGCGTGGCTGGGCGTGGTCAGCCCCGGCCGTATTTTTTGATCGAGGCGCGGGCGGCGCGCAGTTCCCAATCGCGCCATTTCAGCGTGGGGTCGTTGAGGCTGGGGCGGCGGGGTTTCGGGGGTTTGGGGGCGCGCGGCTTGCGGGGGCGGGGCGGGAGCGTGAGGTACTCCGGCGGGCGGACGCCCAGGGCCGTGCAGAGCGGGCGCAGCAGGCGGGCGGCTTGCGGGGCGGCCTGGAGGAACGGGCGCAGTTCGGCCGCGCGGTTGACGATGAGGTCTTCGAGATACCCGGCGGCGGGGGCGGATTCGGGCAGGCGCTTGTTGGCCCAGCCGAAGGCGCGCGGCAGGCGCAGGGGCTTGGGTGCGGTGGGGTCTGCCGGCTTGCGGGTGGTTTTGGGGCGGATTCGGGGTGTGGGGAGGGTGTTGGACTGCCAGCGGGCGAACAGCGCGAGGAAGCGATGGGCGATACGGTGGGCACGGTGCCAGAGCAGCTCGTAGGCCTGTTGCGGGAGGGGGGCGGGGCCGGGCGGGGTGGGGGCGGGGGTGTAGGCGATGGCGAGGCCCATGGTGGGGACGTGCGGGCGCAGGCGCGCCTGGCGGTCCAGGTGGACCCCGATGGCGCGCTTGAGCAGATCGACGAGGAGGGTGAGGTGGTCTGTGATGGACCTCATGGGTTGGTGAATATATATAACCGTTGGTGGGGATGCAAGGGGTTTTTTTGGGCGGGTTGGGGGGCTTCGGCGACAGGAAGAAAGTGGCCACTAAGACACTAAGACACAAAGGACGTGGGAAGAGGCTGGGGGTGTGGAGAGAATAAGGAAGAAAGGGGCCACAGAGGCACAGAGGCACAGAGGAGCAAGGCAAGGGAGGAGAAAGATGATGGGAGGGGGATGGCGGAACTGCTTCGCGTTCCGCCATACGTTGGGTGGTGGGGTGCGTGGTTTGAAGGTCTTTTTGCTTCTTTTTCTTCAGAAAAAGAAGGGCTTGCTTTGGTTCAGTGTGCGGTGACGATGTGGGGGATGCTGGTGAGGAGGGCGAGGAGGAAGGCGGCGTTGTAGGCGATGCCGGTGACGTGGAGGCGGCGGAGCTGGGGGATGGCGGTTTGGTTGCCGCTGTCGCGGGCGGCGATCTGGCTGTCGATGCGGTGGAGGAACCAGGGGCGGGCGAGGCTGGCGGTGCAGGCGGCGGCGGCGAGGGCGGCGGCGACCGGGAGGCGGCCGGCGACGGCGAAGGCCAGGGCGCCGAGGGTGAAGCAGGCTGTGGCGCCAATCAGGTACGTGTTGAACAGGCCGCGCAGGACGCGGGTGACGACGGGATCGCGGAAGGTGGCGAGGAAGAAGGTGAGGGAGGAGAAGAAGAAGTAGGCGACCGGGAAGAGCGGGAGGACGACGCCGACGAGGGCCGGCGCCTTGTTGTCAGGCGCATGGCTCCCCATGTCGTCGGCGTCGCGCCGCGGGCGGAGAGACAGCCGCCCGGTCAGCAGATCATCGAGACTGGTCATCGACTTCTTGGTGCGGCGTGACACCGTATGATCGTAGGCCGTGATCAGCCAGGTCCGGGACGCGCAGTACCAGTCAAGGCGCACGCCAGCTTCATCGGTCCGGCTCTGCAGGAAGATGCGTTTCGGGTCGCGTGAAGAGTTGGTCCGCGGTCACGCAGGTGCGCCGGCGACGCGGGCGCGGGTGCGCATGGTGACGAATTCCTCCGCGGCGGCGGGGTGGATGCCCACGGTGCGGTCGAAATCCTGCTTGGTGGCGCCGGCGTTGATGGCGATGGAGAGGCCCTGGATGATTTCCGGGGAGTCCTCGCCGAGCATGTGGGCACCGAGGATTTTCTGGGTGGCCTGGTCGACGATGAGCTTCATCAGGGTTTTGCGCACGCGCTTGGACAGGGTGTGGCGCATGGGGGTGAATTTCTCGACGTAGACATCGGTGATGCCGCGGGCGGCGGCTTGTTCCTCGGTGAGGCCGACGGTGGCGATGGGGGGGGAGGAGAAGACAGCGGAGGCGACGGCATCGAGGCGCCAGATGCGCGGGCCCGGCCCGAAGAGGCGGTCGGCGAGGGAGTGGCCCTCGGCGATGGCGACCGGGGTGAGGTTGATGCGGTTGGTGACGTCGCCGATGGCGTAGATGCTGGGGACGGAGGTGGCGTTGGTTTCGTCCACCAGGATGGCGCCGTCCGGCCCGGTTTTGACGCCGGCGGTTTCGAGGCCGAGGCCCTTTGTGTACGGCGTGCGGCCGAGGGCGGAGAAGACGAGGCCGGTTTCGATGACCTGGCCGTTGTCCAGCGTGACGCGCTTGCCGGCGGGGGTGGGTTCGACGCGGGCGATGGTGCGGCCGGGGTGCTGGATGATGCCCTGGGCGGCCATGGCCTCGCCGAGGCCGGTGCGGAGTTCCTCATCGAAGCCGCGCAGGGGGGCGTGGGCGCGGTAGACGAGCTCCACCTGGGCGCCGAGGCCCTGGAACATGCCGGCGAATTCGACGGCGATGTAGCCGGAGCCGGCGATGACGATGTGGCTGGGGAGGCTGGGCATGTGGAAGGCTTGGTCGGAGATGATGGCGTGCTCGGCGCCCTGGAAATCGGGCGCGGTGGGGCGGCCGCCGACGGCGATGACGATGTGCTTGGCGGTGATGGTTTGGCCGGCGACCTCGACGCTGTGGGGGCCGGCGAGGGTGGCCCGGGCCTCGAAGGTGGTGCAGTTGGCCATGAGGCGCTTGTAGATGCCGTTGAGGCGGGTGATCTCGGCGTCTTTCGCGGCGATGAGCTTGGACCAGTCGTGGCGGCCGGGCTGCGTGTCCCAGCCGAAGCCGTGGGAATCGATGACCGCGTTGCCATACTCGCTGGCCATGACCATGAGCTTCTTGGGCACGCAGCCGACATTGACGCAGGTGCCGCCCCAGGCGCCCTCCTCCGCCACAGCCACCTTGGCGCCGTGGGCGGCGGCCATGCGGGCACAGCGGACACCGCCGGAGCCGCCGCCGATGACGAAGAGGTCGAAGTCGTAGGTCATTTGGTCGGCTCCTTCAGGAAGGAAGGCGAGGGGCTCTGCCCCTCGACCCCGCTGGGGCCTTAGGCCCCAGACCCCAATACCTAAGATCGTTCACTGTCCGAAGGAAGGTGCGGTTGCGCGACCCGCAAGCCGTGCATGGTGTTGCCGCTTGGCTGCATGTCCACATATGTGTACCATACGTGATGCGGTTCGAGTGGGATGAAGCCAAGCGGCGGAGCAACCTCGGGGACCACGGGGTGGACTTCAAGGATGCCGCGCTGATCTTTGAGGGCATCGTTCTCGAAGCGGAAGACACGCGCAGCGACTATGGCGAGCGCCGCTTCCGCGCCTTGGGTCGTGTCGGCGACGACTGCTTCATGGTCGCCTACACATGGCGGGGCGAGGTTCGCCGGATCATCAGCGCATGGAGAGTGGACGATGACGGCAAGCGACGATACGAGGCAATTCTCGGCCGAAACCCTCAAGGCTGAACGTGCGCGAGGCGAAACCCGCACCCGTGCGGATGCGCCAGCGCGCGCCGTGGACGAGGATTTTTGGCGCAATGCGCGTGTGGTTATGCCACCGCCCGGCAAGACATCGGTTCATCTGCGCCTCGATGCCGACGTGCTGGATTGGTTCCGGGGGCAGGGGAAGGGACATCTGAGCCGGATGAATGCGGTTCTGCGGTCGTTCATGGAAGCGCACAAGCGGTAGGCTGGCGGGTCAATGCTGGGAGGGTCTTGCCGTTACGATCGTTGAACAAGTCACAGACATTAAGTCGATCTGGCATAATTCAGCAGTCGACGAATTTCAGAAGCGAGTTCGCTCGTAGTACCTAGTGCGGTTGCCTTCTCTTCCTCTTTTTCCGCTATCCAACCTGCAACCAGAACTAGTAGTATTCTTTCTTCTTTGGTCATATGTAGTTCTTTCGTGCTTCGGAGGGCGCCGCAGATTACCCAACCTCACCGTCGCGGCGCCCAGTTTCAAACTGAGACACTACCCCTAAGCGCGGTTCTTCTAGCCGCGCGACACGATCCGGTAGCCCCGCTGCATCATGCAGACACGGTAGGCATCCTGCCGCACGCTCGCGTTGCGGTCCATCGGCGGCATGGACGCGGCGAGATCCGAACCGTCCGCAAACCGCACGCCAGGCCGGGGCGTCAGCACGTTGATCGTTGTCTGCGGTGCCGGCTGCGCCACGGGTGCGTACGCGGGAGGGATGCGCTGGGCTGCCTCAACATTGCAGGAGGCGTTGTCGTAGTCCCAGCCGGCGCGCGTCATGCCCGGCTTGTCCCAAACGGTGCTCTGCCGGGCGGATGGTCCGCAGGCAGTAAGCAGGGCGACGGTAGCCAGGGCGAGCACTCGCATAGCCAATCCTCCCACATTGGTCGGAAAACGGTGCCGCAGCGTCACGGCTTCGGCAAGTAGCCATGCTCCCGGAGCGCCCGGATGATAGGCCGCTCGACCCATTGCGCCATCGTCCGGTCGTCATCGGCTGCGGCCTTTTCGACGGCTGCCTTTACCTCCGGCTCGTTGTTTGGGCGAAAAGGGGGCTCAGCCGCCCCGGCGGGTCGAGGGCGAAGTGATCGGAGCTCTTCGGACAACAGCAGTTGATCTGGCGAGTCGGGGTCGCGACACAGCCAATGAATGAAGTTTTTTTGCTTCTTTTTGTTCACAAAAAGAAGTTCTTTCTTCGGATTGGCAAGAAAAGCGTGGATTCCACACTTCGTTCGAAATGACGAGGAGGGGAGGTTCAGTTGCCAATCCCTCCGATCGCGAGGTATTTGACTTCCAGGTATTCGTCGATCCCCTGGTGGGAGCCTTCGCGGCCCAACCCCGACGACTTAACGCCGCCGAAGGGGGCCACTTCGGTGGAGATGATGCCTTCGTTGATGCCGATCATGCCGTATTCGAGGCCTTCGGCGACGCGGAAGATGCGGCCGATGTCGCGGGCGTAGAAGTAGCTGGCGAGGCCGAATTCGGTGTCGTTGGCCAACTGGATCGCCTCTTCTTCCGTTTTGAAGCGAAACAACGGGGCGACGGGGCCGAAGGTTTCCTCGCGGAAGATCAGGGCGTTGTGGGGGACGTCGGCGAGGAGGGTGGGCTGGAAGAAATTGCCGCCGCGGCTGTGGCGGGCGCCGCCGGTGATGATGCGGGCGCCTTTGGCCAGCGCGTCGGCGATGTGTTCCTCGACCTTGGTGACGGCTTCGGCGTTGATGAGGGGGCCTTGGGTGACGCCTTCTTCCATGCCGTTGCCGACTTTCAGGGCTTCGACGGCGGCTTTGAGTTTGGCGGCGAAGGCGTCGTAGACGCCGTCTTGCACCAGGATGCGGTTGGCGCAGACGCAGGTTTGGCCGGTGTTGCGGTATTTGCTGGCCATGGCGCCGAGGACGGCGGCGTCGAGGTCCGCGTCGTCGAACACGATGAAGGGGGCGTTGCCGCCGAGTTCCATCGAGGTTTTCTTGATGGTGGGGGCGCACATGGCGAGCAGCTTGGCGCCGACTTCGGTGGAGCCGGTGAAGGTGAGTTTGCGGACGAGGGGGTTGGAGGTGAGTTCCTGGCCGACGGGGCCGGAGGGGCCGGTGATGACGTTGCAGACGCCGGGGGGCATGCCGGCGCGTTCGGCGAGGACGGCGATGGCCAGCGCCGAGAAGGGGGTTTGGCTGGCGGGGCGGATGACTCCGGTGCAGCCGGCGGCCCAGCCGGGGCCGGTTTTGCGGGTGATCATCGCGGCCGGGAAGTTCCAGGGGGTGATGGCGGCGAAGACGCCGATCGGCTCCTTGGTGACGACGATGCGGCGGCCCTTGGCGTTTTGCGGGATGGTGTCGCCGTAGACGCGTTTTCCTTCCTCGGCGAACCATTCGATGAAGCTGGCGGCGTAGGCGATCTCGCCTTTGGATTCGGCCAGGGGCTTGCCTTGCTCGGCTGTCATGATGACGGCGAGGTCATCCGTGTTGGCGAGCATGAGGTCGAAGAGGCGGCGCAGGATGGCGGCGCGGTCTTTTGCGAGCATGGCGCGCCAGGCGGGTTGGGCGCGGTTTGCGGCTTCGATGGCGCGGCGGGTTTCGGCCGCACCCAGGGCGGGGACGGTGCCGATGGGCTCCCCGGTGGCGGGGTTGCGGACGGTGAGGGTGGCGCCGTTGTCGGCTTCGATCCACTTGCCGTCGACGTAGTTGGCCTGGCGGAAGAGGCTGGGGTCCTTCAGCGGAAGGGGGGCGACCTGGTTGAGCATGGGGCGGGTTCCTCGCCTGGAGAGGCTTTAGAGATAGGGCGGACGGGAGCGGATGTCAGCGTGGGGCGAAGGGCTTATCACCCGGCGGGAGATAGGCTGGAACGATCCGCCGGCATAGAGTGGGCCGGCAACCCCGTGGGGACCCGCGATGTCTGACCTGCCGACCGCCACGCGCGTGACCGATCCCGGCCTGCGCCGGCTTTATACGCTGGAGAATCGCTGGCAGGCCTGGCTGGATGTGGAGGCGGCGCTGGCGGTGGCGCAGGCGGAGTTGGGCATCATTCCGCAGGCGGCGGCCGCGGCGATTGTGCCCCAGGCGAAGCTGGCGCTGATGGACCGTGCGCGGATCGACGAAGGGTTTGCCCGCACCGGGCATACGCTGGTGCCGCTGGTGTGGGAGTTGGGCCGCATCGTGGGCGAGCCGCATGGCGGTTGGGTGCATTGGGGGGCCACGACGCAGAACATCACCCAGACCGGCGACCTGCTGGTGCTGCGCCAGGCGCATGCGATCTTCCTGCGCCAGATCGGCGAATGCCTTTCGGCGATGGCGGATTTGGCAGAGCGCGGGGCGGAGATGCCGATTGCCGGGCGGACGCATGGGCAGCACGCGGTGCCGGCGACGTTCGGGTTCAAGGTGGCGGTGTGGATCGACGAGCTGATGCGGCATGCCGAGCGGCTGCAGGCCGCCGCGCCGCGGCTGTTCGTGGCCATGTTGGGCGGGGCGGCGGGCACCTATGCCTCGTTGGGCGAGCACGGGCCGGCGGTGCAGGCGGGGATCGCGAAGCATCTGGGGCTGGGGAACATGGCGGTCCCTGCCCGCTCGATCGGCGATCACCTGGCCGAGAACGTGGTGCTGCTGGGGCTGCTGGCGGCCACCGGGGGCAAGATCGGGCGCGAGATCTACACGCTGATGAAGACCGAATTCGGCGAGGTGGAGGAGCCGGTGCCGCCCGGGACGGTGGGCAGTTCCACCATGCCGCAGAAGCGCAACCCCAAGCTGTGCCAGGACATCATCGCCGCGGGGGCGGAGGTGCGGTCTCAGGTGCCGCTGGCGCTGGAGGCGATGATGACGGAGCACGAGGCGGACCGGACCAGCACGCTGATGATGGGGGCGGCGGAGCAGCGCGCCTGCATCGCCACCGGCGACATGCTGGCCCGTATCGCGGCGGTGTGCCGGGGGATGAAGCTGGACCCAGTGCGGATGCGGGCGAACCTGGACCTGGGCGGCGGGCTGATCATGGCGGAGGCGGTGATGCTGGACCTCGGCATGGTGATCGGGCGGCAGCATGCGCATGACGCGGTGTACGATGCGGCCCAGGCGGCGTTTGTGGAGGGGCGGCCGTTTGCCGAAATGCTGGCGGGCGATCCCAGGGTGACGGCGCATATGGATCGCGCGGCGATCGGGCGGTTGCTGGATCCGGCGGCGTACACGGGGTTGTGTGCCAGGATGGCGCGGGAGGCGGCGGGGCGGGCGCGGGGGTTTGTCCGCACGTAGCCGTGAACCATCATGCATTGGCGCCATGCGTGCGGTGGAATATAGTCGTTGCATCACAATGATGGTGGGGCAGATGAGGTATCCAGCGTGCCAAGCGCCCAATCCGATATGATCGCGCAAGGTGGATATAAACATGGAGTGCCGGATCTGCGGGGTGCCAACGGAGCCTGCCTTCCGGGCACGCATCATGGGCAAGTACGACGCGGGCTATCATCGCTGCCCTTCCTGCGGGTTCATGCAGACAGACGACCCGTTTTGGCTTTCGGAATCCTATGCCTCTGCGATCAACGACATCGACCTGGGGCCGGTGAACCGGGCAGTGACCGGCTCTCGACTGGTGGAAGGCGTGATCCTTTCGTTTTTTGATCCTGCGGCGCGGCATGTGGACTATGGGGCGGGGTATGGTGTTCTTGTAAGATTGATGCGCGATCGGGGGTTTGACTTCTACTGGAGCGATCCACATTGCCAGAATATTTTCGCCAAGCATTTTGTGGCCGAGCCCGGAAGGCGATTTGAACTGCTGACCGCGTTTGAGGTGTTCGAGCACCTCGCCGACCCCATCCAGGAGATCGGGCAGATGCTGGAGATGGCGGACAACCTGCTTTTCTCCACCCTTCTGGTGCCACGGCGTGCAAACCGTGCGGAAGACTGGTGGTATTTTGGGCCTGAGCATGGCCAGCACATCGCATTCTACACACGACGGGCGCTGGAAGTTCTGGGCGAGCGGTTCGGGCTTCACTTGGCCAGCGATGGCGAGGGGATGCACCTGCTGTCGCGCCGCAAAGTGCCAGAACGGGCGTTTCGGCTTTTGGCACGCGACGGCTGGGCGGCAAGGGGGGCAAGGATGGTGTTGCGACGACGGTTGCGCCAGCAGTCCTTGCTGCAGGAGGATTTCCGCGCCGTATCGGGCCACCAGCTGTGAGGATTGCGATCTGGCACAACCTGCCGAGTGGAGGCGGCAAGCGCGCGCTCTACGACCAGGTGCGAGGGTTGTTGGCGCGTGGCCATGAGATCGAGGCGTGGTGCCCGGATACGGCGGACGCAACGTTTCTGCCGCTGGAGGGACTCATTCCCGAACACCGCTTGCCGCTGGAGCGGCCGGGGCGAACGGATTGGGACAAGCGGCTGCATATACCCGCGGCGGTGGAGGGATTGCTCGAGGGAATGGATCGGCATTGCCGCGGCTGTGCGGAGCAGATGGCGGGAAGGGGCTTCGATTTCCTGCTTGCACATCCTTGTGCGTTCCTGCGGTCGCCGCCGATCGGACAATATGTGGATCTCCCGAAGGCGATGTACCTGCAGGAGCCATATCGTTGGCTCTATGAACCAATGCCACGGCTGCCTTGGCTAGCGCCGGAACCAAGCGGCACACCGCAGTTGAGCCTTGCCGGACTGCGCGAGCGGGCGTTGGACTGGCGCACGCTCCACAATGCGCGGGTACAGGGCCGAGCGGAGCTACGGAGCGCGTCGGCATTCGGCCGCATCCTGGTGAACTCGCTGTTCAGTCGCGAAAGCGTGCTTCGTGCCTATGGTCTCGATGCCGAGGTTTGCTATCTCGGCGTAGACCTGACGAAGTTCGAGGACCGTGGCCTCGCGCGGGAGAATTTCGTGCTGGGGCTTGGTGCGTTCACGCGCGAGAAGAACATCAGGTTCGCGATCGAGGCACTGGCTCTCCTGCCGGCACCGCGCCCGGGGCTACATTAGGTGGGCAACATCGCCGAGGCGGGGCTGATAGAGGAGATGCAGGCACTCGCGACGGCGCGGGGCGTGGCGTTCACGCCACATCTGCGAGTGACCGACGAGGTCGTGGTGGACCTGTTGAACCGGGCGACCGCGCTCGTCTATGCCCCGCGGCTGGAACCGTTCGGCCTGGCGCCGATCGAGGCCGGCGCATGCGGGCTTCCGGTGGTGGGCGTAGCCGAGGGAGGCGTGCGCGAGACCGTTGTGGATGGGGAGACGGGGTTCCTGGTGGCCAATGATCATCGCGCGGCGGCCGAGGCATTGGGACGGTTGCTCGCGGACCCGGCGCTGGTGCGGGGCATGGGAGCGGCAGGGCGGGCGAGGGCGGAGCGGCAGTGGTCGCTGGAAGCAGGCACGGACCGGCTCGAAGCGGCTTTGGCCGACGTGGTGGCGCGGCATGGCACGGAAGCATCCCCGGAATGAGCGAGTGGCTGCGGCAGCTATCAACCAACCACGCCCCCGGCCCGCATCACGAGGCACCGGCCCCACTCCCCGCCGGCACCCAGGCGCCGGCGCGGCTGATTGCCTACTACCTGCCGCAGTTCCACCCCATCCCGGAGAACGACGCCTGGTGGGGTAACGGCTTCACGGAATGGACCAACGTTACCAGGGCCCTGCCCCGCTTTGCCGGGCACTACCAGCCGCATTTGCCCGCAGAGCTCGGCTTCTACGACCTGCGCCTGCCGCAGGTGCTGCACCGCCAGGCGGAGCTGGCGCGCGCGCACGGAATTGAGGGATTCTGCTTCCACCACTACTGGTTCGCCGGCCGCACCCTGCTCGATGGCCCGATCCAGCTGCTGCTCGACCATCCAGAGATCGACATCGGCTTCTGCGTCAACTGGGCCAATGAGAACTGGACCCGCCGCTGGGATGGCAACGATTCAGAGATCCTGATGGCGCAGAAGCACTCCGCCGAAGACGACATCGCCTTCGCCATCTCGCTGGAGCCGCTGTTCCGCGACCCGCGCTACATCCGCATCGATGGCCGGCCGTTGCTGATGCTCTACCGCCCCCGCCTGCTGCCCGATCCCGCCGCCACCGTGCGGCGCTGGCGCGCGCATTTCCAGGCCGCCGGGCTCGGCAACCCCTACATCGTCATGCCGCGCATCTCCGGCACCGACGATCCGCGCGAATACGGCATGGATGCCGCCGCCGGCTTTCCCCCACACGGCAACGGCTTCAACGCCACCCCGGTGCAGGACACACAGGAGATGCTCAGCCCGGGCTACCAGGGCACGGTGGTGCGCTACGACGAGATGGTGGAGCTGGCCCTGGCGGACGACCCGGACCGGTTCACCTATTTCCCCGGCGTCTGCCCCGCCTGGGACAACGAGGCGCGCAAGCCCAACCGCGGCTTCAGCATCATCGGTTCCAGCCCCGCCGCCTATGGCGCCTGGCTTGATGCCACCTGCCGCCGCGCGATGCGCGCGCCCAACCCGCAGGAACACATCGTCTTCATCAACGCCTGGAACGAGTGGGCCGAGGGCGCACACCTGGAGCCCGACCGCCACCACGGCTACGCCTATCTGAACGAAACCGCCCGCGTGGTGGCGCGCCTCGGTGGGCTGGCGCCGGAGGCCCTGCGGCAGGCAGTGGCGGCCGAAGCCCCGCCGCCCCGCCCGCGCCGCCGGTTGGCCGACCTGCCCGGGCTGGTGGCCAAGAACCTCGCCTACCACGGCGCCAACGCGGCGGAGCGGCTCGCCAAGGCGCTGCGCCGCCTGGTGTAGTTGCGGCGCGCGCTGGCGCTGCTAGCCTGCGGCCACGAACGCCAGAGGAAACGACGATGCGCGCGAACCAACTCCGCGAAAAGCTCAAGGCCAACCAACCCACGCTCGGCACCCACATCCTGTCGGTGTGGCCGACGCTGGTGGAGCTGGTGGGCCATAGCGGCCAGTACGACTACATCGAGTTCACCGCCGAATACGCCCCCTTCAGCATGCACGACCTGGACAATCTGGGCCGCGCCTTCGAGCTGTCGGGCGTGGGCGGCATGATCAAGATCGAGCAGGGCGAGTACACCCACCAGGCCATGCGCGCGATCGGCAGCGGCTTCCAGGCCGTGCTGATGGCCGATATCCGCACGGTGGACGACGCCCGCAGCGCGGTGCAGGCCGTGCGTGCCGAATCGCCGGGCCGCCGTGGCCTGATGGGCGTGGGCATGCGCCGCGACGTGGGAACCAACCGCGAAGTGGGCGGGCCCGCCTACATCAACTCGCTGGACGATGTGGTGGTGGCCATCATGATCGAGAAGCGCCAGGCGGTGGAAGACCTGGAGAACATCCTCTCCGTGCCCGGCCTGGACATGGTTCAGTTCGGCGCCGCCGACTACGCGATGTCCATCGGCCAGCCGCACAACCGCGGGCATGCCGACGTGAAGGCCGCCGAGCGCAAGACCATCGAGATGGCGCTGAAGAAGGGCCTGCACCCGCGCATCGAACTGGCCGATATCTCGATGGCCGCGCCCTATATCGAAATGGGCGTGAAGCATTTCTGCATCGGGTGGGACGTGACGATCCTGTCCAACTGGTGGCGGGACAACGGGACCGCGATGCGCAAGACGCTCGGCGAGAAGTTTCCGGGGTAAGGAAGCGGTTCTTTTTTGAAAAAAAGAACCAAAAAACTTTTGTATGTTTGATGCGGAAAGGCTCGGCCTTTCCGCATCAAACGAATGAAGTCTTTTTTGCTTCTTTTTTCTTCAGAAAAAAGAAGATTCCTTACTCTGCCGCGGTGCCGTAGGGCACGTTGCGCCCGCCGTAGCGGCGCACGCGCACATTGGCCTGCTCAGCATGGCCGACGAAGCCTTCCAGCATGCACAGGCGCGAGCAGTATTCGCCCATCATCGCGCTGGCCGCATCGGTCAGCACGCGCTGGTAGGTGACGGTTTTCAGGAACTTGCCGACCCAGAGGCCGCCGGTGTAACGCGCGGCGCCGAGCGTGGGCAGGGTGTGGTTGGTGCCGATCACCTTGTCCCCGTAGCTCACGTTGGTGCGCGGGCCGAGGAACAGGGCGCCGTAGTTGGTCATGCGGGCGAGGAAGATCTCCGGATCGCGCGTCATTACCTGCACGTGTTCGCTGGCGATGCGGTCGGCCTCGGCGATTAGCTCATCCGTGGTGTCGCACAGGATCACCTGGCCGAAATCCGCCCAGGCCTGGCGGGCGATCGGCGCGGTGGGGAGGATGGTGAGCAGGCGCTCCACCTCCGCCATCGTCTCGCGCGCCAGCTTCTCGCTGTCGGTCAGCAGCACGGCCGGGGAGGTGGGGCCGTGCTCGGCCTGGCCCAGCAGGTCGGTGGCGCAGATCTCGGCATCCACTGAGTCGTCGGCGATCACCAGCGTTTCGGTGGGGCCGGCGAGGAGGTCGATGCCGACGCGGCCGAAGACCTGGCGCTTGGCTTCGGCGACATAGGCGTTGCCGGGGCCAACGAGGAAATCGACGGCGGGAATGGACTCGGTGCCGTACGCCATGGCGGCGATGGCCTGGATGCCGCCGACGATGTGGATCTCATCGGCGCCGGCCAGCGCCATGGCGACGATGACAGCCGGGGCGGGCTTGCCCTCGAAGGGCGGGGTGCAGGCGATGATGCGGCGCACGCCGGCGGTGCGGGCCGTGACGATCGCCATGTGGGCGGAGGCGACCAGCGGATACTTTCCGCCGGGCACGTAGGCGCCCACCGTGTCGATCGGGATGTTCTTGTGGCCGAGCACGATGCCGGGGAGCGTTTCGACCTCGATATCGCGCAGCGCGGCTTTCTGGTGCTCGGCGAAATTGCGCACCTGGGCCTGGGCGAACTTGATGTCCTCGATCTGCTGCGAGGTGAGCTGCGCGAAGCAGGCTTCGATCTCGGCCTGGGTGAGGCGGAAGCTGGGCGGGGCCCATTTGTCGAATTTCTGCGAGTATTCACGCACGGCCGCGTCGCCGCGGGCCTGGATGTCGGACAGGATGCCTTCCACCGTGGCCTTCACGCGCGCGGCGTCTTCGGCCTTGGCGTCCAGGCTACGGCCGGGCTTGAGAATACGGATCATGGGCGCTGGTTCCTGGGGCGGGGCGGAAGAGGAAAGAGTAGAGGGAACCGCCAAGACGCCAAGGACGCAAAGGGATCGCCAAGGGTGCCTTGGCGACGTCTTGGCGTCCTTGGCGCCTTGGCGGTGAAGACTTAGCTGACCTTGACCAATGCCTTGCCGGTGTTGGCGCCCGAGAGCATGCCGACGAAGGCCGCCGGGGTGTTTTCCAGGCCTTCGGTGATGGTGCGGCTCCAGACGAGTTTTCCGCTGGCGATACGGTCGGAGAGGTCGGCCAGGGCGGGCGGGAAGTGTTCCGGGTGGTCGGAGATGATGAAGCCGGTGAGCGTGACCTTGCAGGTGAGCAGCACGGTGGCATCGGCGATGGGCTGGAGGGCGGCCTTGTAGCCGCTGCCGATCAGGCCGCAGAGCGCGATGCGGGCGAAGGGGTTGAGGCGGCGCATGGCGGCATCAAGCACGGCGCCGCCGACATTTTCGAAGATGCCGTCGATCCCGTCGGGTGCTGCGGCGGCGAAGTCTGCGGTGAGGTTGCCGGCCTTGTAGTCGATGCAGGCATCGAAGCCGAGTTCCTCCACCACATGGCGGCACTTGTCGGGCCCGCCGGCCACGCCGATGACGCGGGCCCCTTCCTGCTTGGCGAGCTGGCCGACGACCGAGCCGACGGCGCCGGCGGCGGCGGAGACGACGAAGGTCTGGCCGGGCTTGGGGGCGATCAGCTTGAGGGTGCCGTACCAGGCGGTAACGCCGGGCATGCCGGCCGGGCCGAGATAGGCTTCCAGCGGCAGCTTCATCGCATCGACCTTGCGCAGCAGCTTGCCGTTGAGGACGGAGAAATCCTGCCAGCCGCCGGAGCCGACGACGGTATCACCGGGCTTGAAGCCGGGGTGGCGGGATTCCACCACCTCGCCGGCCATGCCGCTGCCCATCACCTGGTCCAGCGCCTGGGGCGGCACGTAGCTTTTCACGTCGTTCATGCGCATGCGCATGTAGGGATCGACGGAGACGAAGCGGTGGCGCACCAGCACCTCGCCCTCGGCAGGCTCGGCGGCGGGGACGGTCTCCATGCGGAAATTGTCCACGCTTGCCGTGTCTTTCGGGCGGTTGGCGAGAACGATGCGGCGGTTCTGCATGTTGGTGGCCATGGTGGTATCTCCCTAGAAAGAATTGTTCTTTTTCTGAAGAAAAAGAAGCAAAAAGACTTTTATAAATTGAGTCGAGGATTATCCCCGGCGCAAAGTCATAAAAGTTTTTTGGTTCTTTTTTTCAAAAAAGAACGCGCTTGCTTTTTCAGTACGTTGCCCGCCCACCGGAACAATCAAACACCGCCCCGGTAGAGAAGCTGGCTTCCTCGCTGCACAGCCAGCACACCATCGCCGCCACCTCATCCACCGTGCCGAAGCGCCCCATCGGGATCTTGGACAGCATGAAGTCGATCTGCGATTGCGCCATCTGGTCGAAGATCGGGGTGGCAACGGCGGCGGGGGTGACGCAGTTCACGCGGATATCGGTTTTCGCCAGTTCCTTGCCGAGGGACTTGGTGAGCCCGATCACCGCGGCCTTGCTGGCGGAATAGGCCACCGCGTTGGGGTTGCCTTCCTTGCCGGCGATGGAGGCGATGTTGACGATGCGGCCCCAGCCGCCGGCCAGCATGTGCGGCACCACGGAGCGGTTGCAGTAGAAGACGCCGTTCACGTTCACATCCATGATCCGCTGCCAATCGGCGATCGGGTATTCCCAGGTGGGTGCGTTCGGCCCGGCGATGCCGGCGGAGGCCACCAGCATGTCGATCCGGCCCAGCGCCTGTGCCGTGGTCACGCCGGCCTGCATCACCGCGGCGGCGTCCACCAGGTCCAGGCATTCCGTGTGCACGGGCACGCCGAGCTTGGCCGCGGCCCCATCCAGCGCCGCGCGGTCGCGGTCCCAGATTGCCAGCGTGGCCCCTTCGGCCGCCAGGCGCCGGGCGATGGCGAAGCCGATGCCAGACACCCCGCCCGTTACCACCGCCACCCGTCCTGCGAAACGTCCCGCCATCGCCGCCTCCCTCGCGCTGGATGCCTAGATAGGCCGCGCGGGCCTTCCATGCCCAGCCCCCTCTCTTGCCGCGCACCGCCCCGGGTCTATGCTCCCGGTTCGAAGTCGAGGAGCCCTGCTTATGCCCATCCCCACCGAATCCTGGGTTGCGATCGGCGCCGCCAGTACGCCGGTGTTCTCCAAGGACGGCACGCGGCTGTTCCATTTGCGGGGCGCCGGCCTGCCGCAGGTGTGGGTGATGGATTTGGATGGCGGCAACGCCCAGCAGCTGAGCTTCCACGACGAGAAGGTCGGCACGCTGCGCCGCGCCCCCACGGATGACCGCCTGATCTGGGCCATCGATGCCGGCGGCGACGAGCTGCACCAGTTCTGGCTGCTGGAGCCGGGCGGCACGCCGCGCGCGCTGACCACCAATAGCGCGGTGATGCATAATTTCGGCGGCTGGTCGCCCGACGGCACCCGCATCGCCTATTCCGCCAACGACCGCGACCCGAAGTATTTCGATGCGGTGGTGATGGATCTCGCCACCGGCGGCACCGTGCGGCTGCACCACGGCCCCTGCGTGATCTCGGTGGCCGCCTGGTCGCCGGATGGCGCGCGCCTCGCGGTGATCGAGGACCATGGCGGCATCGACCAGAAGCTGTTCCTGATCACGGTGGCCACCGGCGCCGCGCAGGAAGTGCCGCGCGCCCGCCCCACCCGCTACCAGGCGCTGCGCTGGACGCCGGCCGGCGAGCTGATGGCGATCACCGATGCGCCGGATGCCGATTTCCTGCAGCTCTGCCGCATCGATGAAGCCACGGGGGCGGCCACCCCGGTGTTTGCCCCGCTGTTCCGCGAAGTGGAAGCCTGGGCCCTGGCGCCAGACAAGCAAACGCTGGCCACGATCGAAAACGACCGCGGCTACGCCACGCTGCGTGTCGGACCGATCGGCATCAACCGGCCGGCGATCACCGGCCTGCCGGAGGGGATCGTGGCCGAGATGGCCTGGAAGCCGGATTCGTCGCAGTTGATCGTGACGGCCCAGGGCCCCACCAACCCGGCCACGCTGTTCGCCGTGGCCGAGGGCCGCGCCACGCGCGTGAACCTGCCGGATACGCTGACGCCCGCCAGCCTCTCGCCCGAGGCGCTGGTGCCGATGCAGCTGGTGGAATGGGTGAGCTTCGACGGCACCCGCATCCCCGCCTTCTACGCCCTGCCGAAGACGCCGGCGCCGCCGGGCGGCTACCCCGTGGTGATGTGGATCCATGGCGGCCCCTCCAGCCAGACCCGCGCCAACTTCCGGCCTGATACGCAGATGCTGCTGGACCAGGGTTTTGCCGTGTTGCTGCCCAACATGCGCGGCAGCACCGGCTACGGCCGCGCCTATATGGAGGCGGATGAGCTGCATTTGCGCGAGCACTACATCGAAGACATGGCCACTGGCCGCGCCTGGCTTGCCGCCCGCCCGGAAATCAACGCCAGCCGCATCGGCGTGATGGGCCAGAGCTATGGCGGCTGGGCCGTCAACGCCGCCATCGCGCTGCAGCCGGAGCTGTGGAAGGCCGCCGTGAACTACTACGGCATCTCCGACTTCGTGACCTTCTACAACAACACCAGCGCCTATCGCCGCGACCACCGCGCCCGCGAATACGGCTTCCCCGGCCAGCACGACGAGTTGTTCGACCGCATCTCCCCCATCCGCCACGTGGACCGCGTGAAAACCCCCACCCTGTTCCTGCACGGCGATCGCGACCCCCGCGTGCCGATGGCCGAGTCCGACGCGATGGTGGCCGCGATGGAGGAACGCCAGATGAAGGTGAAATACGAGAAGTTCGAATACGCCGGGCATGGCTTCATCCGGCCGGACCATCGCCGGCGGGTCTATGCCGCCGTGGCCGCCTACTTTCATGAAAACCTCTAGCACGAAAGGAAGCGTCTTCTTTTTCTGAAGAAAAAGAAGCAAAAAGACTTTTGTCCGTTTGCGGTGGAAACACCCGGGCCTCATGGATGAAAGTTTTTTGGTTCTTTTTTTCAAAAAAGAACATTCTTCCTGTCCGGGAGCCGCACGATGTACCTGATCCCCCGCACCCACCGCCCGCTGATCATGGGCCGAAACGGCGCCGTCGGCGCCAACCATCCGTTGGCCACCCAGGCCGGGCTCGACATCCTGCGCGCCGGCGGCAACGCCATCGACGCCGCCGTGGCCATCTCACTGTCCTACGGCGTGGTGGAACCGATGATGTCCGGCCTCGGCGGCGACGGCTTCTACAACGTGTTCATCGCCAACGGATCCAAGAAGCTCGTCTTCAACGGCACCGGCCCCGCCCCGGCCGCCGCCACTGCCGAGCGCTTCGCCAAGGGCATCGAGATCAAGGGCCCGCTCAGCATCTCCGTCCCCGGCAAGCTCGCCGGCATCGGCGCCATGCACGCCGCCCACGGCAAGCTGCCCTGGGCCAGGCTGGTGCAGCACGCCATCGAGTATGCGCGCGACGGCTACGCCGTGACCCACCGCCACCGCGACATCACCCGCGACTGCAAGCCCCTGCTCTCCGCCGACCCCGACAGCACCCGCGTCTTCCTGGGCAAGGACATGGCGAACGCCCAGCTCGGCGCCCTCGTCGTCCAGCCCGAGCTCGCCCGCTCGCTGGAAATCATCGCCAGCGAGGGCTGGGAGACCTTCTACCGCGGCACCCTGGCCAAGCAGCTCGCGAAAGGCCTCGCCCAGCGCGGCGCCATGGTCACGGAAGCCGACCTCGCCGCCTGCCACGCCGAAGCCGGCACCCCCATCTCCATCACCTATCGCGGCTATGAGGTGACGCAGACCCCGCCCAACTCCACCGGCTTCGTCATGCTCGAAACGCTGAAGATCGCCGAGCGCTTCGACCTCGCCAAGCTGTCCGATGCCGAGCGCATCCACGTGCTGGTGGAAGCCAAGAAGCGCGCCTTCGCCGACCGCGAGCGCTACGGCGCCGACCCGCGCTTCGAAACCGTCCCGCTGGACCGCATCCTGTCCGACGCCCATGCCGACGCCCAGGCCGCCACCATCAGCATGACCCAGGCGAGCACCGTCGACCTCAACGTGCCGATGGCCGCCGGAGACACCACCTATTTCTGCGTGGTGGACAGCGAAGGCAACTGCGTCTCCGGCATCCAGAGCCTCAATTCCGGCTACGGCTCCGGCATCACCGCTGGGGATACCGGCATCCTGATGAACAACCGCATGGCCTACTGGCACCTCGCCCCCACCCACGCCAACCGCCTCATCCCCGGCAAGCGCGTGCGCCACACCATGAACGCGCCGATGGTCTTCAAGGACGGCAAGCTCTGGGCCGCCCTCGGCACCCCCGGCGCCGACAACCAGGTGCAGGTCAACACCCAGGTCCTCACCGCCATGATCGACCTCGGCGCCGATCCGCAAACCGCCCTGGAATCCCCGCGCTGGACCTCCAGCCAGGCCGGCCAGGGCGCCAACTGGCCCCACGAAGGCGACGGCGCGCTGACCATCGAGGAGGATTTCGGCCCCGAGATCCTTGCCGACCTCGCCGCCCGCGGGCATGAGATCAAGAAGGTCCCGCATCTCGGCGGCCCCTGCGCCATGCAGACCATCCGTGTGCTGGAGAACGGCATCCGCCAGGCCGGCTCCGACCCCCGCCGCGACGGCTGGGCGGGCGCCTACTGAACACGGCCGAATGACCCCATTCGGCGCCAGGGTGCGGGCGCTGCGGGCCGCGCGGGGGATGACCCTGCGCGACCTCGCCGCCCAACTCCAGGTCTCCGCCGCCTACCTCTCCGCCCTGGAACACGGCAAGCGCGGCGCCCCCAGCGGTGGCCTGGTGCACCAGGTTTGCGACGCCTTCGGCCTGATCTGGGACGAAGCCGAGGAACTCGCCCAACTCGCCCGCCTCTCCCACCCCCGCGTGGTGGTCGATACCGCCGGCCTTACGCCCGAGCAGACCGCGCTCGCCAACCGCATGGCCCAGGTGATCGCCCGCCTGCCGCCGGAAACCATCGCCACCATGCACGCGGTGCTGGATGCCACTACGCCTCAGCCCAAGGCTAGGCTTAGACGTGCAGCAGGCAGAAGGGAGTAAGCGGTTCTTTTTTGAAAAAAAGAATCAAAAAACTTTTGTAACCTGGGCCTCGGCCAGTTGATCGAGGCGCCATTCAGGAAGTGTTTTTTGCTTCTTTTTTCTTCAGAAAAAAGAAGACGCTTGCTTACCTTGCGTAAGCCACCCGCCGCACCTGGAACGCCGTCTTATCATCGGTGAACCCAGCCGCGCGATAGAACCCCAGCGTCGAGTCCTTTTTCGACCCCGTCATCAGCATCGCCTTGTAGGCACCCTCGCCCCAGGCCAGCTCCAGCGCGGCATCCAGCAGGGTGCGCCCGATCCGCCGCCCGCGATGCGCCTCGTCGGTCACCACGTTCTCGATCAGCGCATAGGGCTTGGCCCCGCGCGACAGATTCGGCACCACCACCACGGTCAGGCACGCCACCACGGCTTTGTCGAGGCAGGCGACCAGCGTATGAACGCCCGCCCGCCCCAGGATCTCCCGCCACGTCTCGGCGGCAAGCCCGGGGTCGAGCGCCTCGTCCGCCGGGTTCAGCTGCCCCAGCAGGTGCAGCACGGCAGCAAGGTCATCCGGCCCCGCGGGGCGGACAACCACGCTCATTCCTTCACCGCGCCCGTGAGGCTGGAGACGTAGTATTCCACGAAGAACATGTAGAAGATCGCCACCGGCAGGGAGCCGAGCAGCGCCCCGGCCATCAGCGCGCCCCAGTGGTACACGTCGCCGGAAACCAGCTCCGTCAGGATCGCCACCGGCACCGTCTTGTTCTCGGTGGAGCTGATGAAGGCCAGCGCGTAGATGAACTCGTTCCAGCTGAGCGTGAAGGCGAAGATGCCGGCGGAGATCAGGCCCGGCACCGCCAGCGGCAGCGTGATCCGCCGCAGGATCTGCAGGCGCGAGGCGCCGTCGATCAGCGCGCACTCCTCCAGTTCATACGGGATCGACTTGAAGTAGCCGATCAGCAGCCAGGTGCAGAACGGCACCAGGAAGGTGGGATAGGTGAGGATCAGCGCGAAGGAGGTGTCGTACAGCCCCATCTCGAACACCACCTGCGCCAGCGGGATGAACAGGATGGAGGGCGGCACCAGGTAGGCGGCATAGATCGCCAGGCCCACATATTCCGAGCCGCGGAAGCGCAGCCGCTGGATGGCATAGGCGGCCAGCACGCTGGCCAGGATGGACAGGAAGGTGGAGCCGACGGCCACGAACATCGTGGTCACCAGCCAGTGGCCGTAATCGGTGTCGAACAGCAGCTTCTTGATGTTGGCCAGGGTCGGGCTGGTCACCCAGAACGGGTTGTTGTTCTTGAAGTCCAGCAGCTCGCTGTCCGGCTTGAAGGTGGTAACGCCCATCCAATAGAACGGGAACAACAGCACGAACAGGAACAGCATCAGCGGGATATACACCACCACCCAGCGGCGGGTGTGGCTGTCCCAGCTCATCAGCTGCGGCCCTTCGGCCTCGGTCACGCCGCCATGAACCTCGGAATCGACCCTGGTATTGAGGTTGGCGGCGTTGATCGTGGAAAGCGGCTTCGGGGCGTCAGTCATTGTCGGAGCCCTGCTGCCACTTGCGGTTGCCGAGTGCGTAGTAGCTGAACAGCGTTGCGAACACGAGGAACGGGATCATCGCCACCGCGATCGCAGCCCCCTCGCCCAACTGCCCGGCGGGAATGCCGCGCTGGAAGGCCAGGGTTGCCATCAGGTGGGTGGAGTTGATCGGCCCGCCGCGGGTGATGGCATACACCAGCTGGAAGTCGGTGAAGGTGAACAGCACGGAGAAGGTCATCACGATCGCCAGGATCGGCATCAGCAGCGGCGCGGTGATGCGCCGGAAGCGCTGCCAGCCAGAGGCACCGTCCAGCATGGCGGCCTCGTACAGCGAGGGCGAGATGGTCTGCAGCCCGGCCAGCAGCGTGATCGCCACGAACGGGATGCCGCGCCAGATATTGGCCACGATCAGGCTCCAGCGCGCCGGCCAGGGCTCGCCGAGGAAATCATAGTAGCGGTCACGCAGCCCAAGCTGATCCACCACCACGTAGGAGATGATGGAGAATTGCGGGTCGTAGATCCACCACCACGCAATGGCCGACAGCACCGTGGGCACGATGTAGGGCAGCAGGATGATGGCGCGGATGGCGGATTTGAACGGGATATTGTCGTTCAGCAGCAGCGCCAGCCACAGGCCGAGGGCAAACTTCCCCACCGTGGCGATGGCGGTATAGACGAAGGTCCACCACACGCTCTGCAGGAAGATCGGGTCTTCCATCAGGTCGATGAAGTTCTCCAGCCCCACCCACTTGCCGTTGCCGCCGATCTGCGTGTCGGTGAAGGCCAGGTACACGCCCAGGCCCAGCGGATAGGTCAGGAACGCCATCAGCAGCCCCACCGCCGGAAACAGGCAGACGGCGATCAGGAAGGGCTTGTAGTCGAACAGCCGCGCCAGCGCGGTCGGCTCGGGGCGCTTCGCCACCCAGGTGGAGGCGTCCATGGTCATCCTTTCGCGGGCACGGAAAAGTCATGGGTGCCGCCACGGTCTCCCCCGGCGGCACCCATCGCAGTCATCAGCCGGCAGCGCGGCGGTAGATGCGCGCCACGCGGCGCTCGGCCTCCTTCGCCGCATCGGCGGGAGTGGCCTGGCCGGAGCACACGCTGGCGAACATCTGCACCATCACGTACTCGGCATCCACGGCGCCGGAAGCGGCCGAGATCGGGCCCTTGTAGCCAACCCAGTACGGCATCTTCTGCGCGTCGCGATACGGCAGCACCTTCGGATCGTCCGACCACGCGGCGCTCTTGTCGAACGCCAGCAGCGGGTGCGCCCAGTAGCCCAGGCACTTGGTCAGCCAGGGGTCGTACTGGTCGGCTTCCATCATGAACTGAATGAAGGCCTTGGCCGCATTCGGGAACTTCGTGTGCTTGAACACCATGGCGTTCAGCACGTTCGCGGTTTCCGGATAGCGGGTGCCCTGCGCGCCCGGCATGCGGGCATGCTGGGTGTCCTGGGCGATCGCCGCCGTCTTGGGGTCGTTCTTCAGCACGAAGTACACCGACACGCCGTTGCCGGTCAGGCTGATTTCCTCGGAGATGAACGCCTTGTTGTTCGAGGGGTCGAGCCAGGAGAGCGTGCCGGGGATGAAGGTCTTGTACAGCTCGGCGCCATACTTCAGGGCCTCGATCGTCTCCTTGCGGTTGATCGATACCGCGCCCTTCTCATCCACCTGGTAGCCGCCATGCGCCCACAGCAGCCAGTTGGCGGTGCCGTTGCCGTCGCCCACGGCATTGCCCAGCGCGAAGCCGATCGGCTTGCCCGCCTTCTGCAGCTTGCGCGCCATGTCCAGGAACCGGTCCAGCTCGTTCGGCGGTGCCGCGTAGCCCACCGAGTTCAGCAGGCTCTTGCGGTACACCAGCGCACCGCCGCCGCAGCCCATCGGGATGGAGATCCAGTTGTTGGTGCCGAAGCGCTTGCCGAACCGCTCCGGCAGCGGGCCCCAGCCGCCGTACTTCTTGCCGAGGTATTCGGCGAGGTCCGTCATATCCAGGACCTTGTCGTAGTACAGATGCGGATCGGCGGCCCAGCCGGCGACCACATCCGGGCCAGCGCCGGTGCGCGCGGCCACGGCCACCTGGGCGCGGATGTCTTCCCAGCCCACGTAGTCCGTGCGGACCTGCACGCCGGTGGCCTTGATGAACTTCGCCTGGTTCTCGTTCCACACCACCTCGTCGGCATCGACGAACTTGGTCGGGCGGATCACCCGGATCGTGGCCCCGGCTTCCAGCGGCAGGCTGGGCGCGGTGGCGGGCATGGTGGGAATCCCGGCCTGGGCGCTGGCCTCGCCAGCCAGGGCGGCGGTGCCGAGCGCAGCGCCGGCCCCCATCCTGAACGCATCCCGTCGCGTGAAGCGATCCATGTGTTGGTCCTCCCTGAGGCGGCCTGGGGCCGCGCGTTGCAGTCTTTCAGTTCAGCCGTGTTCCCGTCTGCTCGTCGAACAGGTGCACCAGCGCGGGATCCGGTGCGATGTGCAGGTGCTGGCCCGGCTTCTCCGCGATGCGCTCGCGGAACGCGCCGACCACCTGCGAGCCGGCGAGATGCATGATCACCTGGGTCTCAGACCCCGTCGGCTCCGTCACGTGCACCGTGGCGGCCACCCCGTTGGGATCCAGCCGCAGATGCTCCGGCCGGATGCCGTACACGATCGGCTGGCCCTCTTGCGCCGTGCCGGGATCGGTGGGCAGCGGCAGGGCGATGTCGCCGGCGCGGAACACCCCGCCCTCGATCTTGCCCTTCACGAAGTTCATCGCCGGAGAGCCGATGAAGCCGGCCACGAACAGGTTGCGCGGCCGGTCGTACAGCTCCAGCGGTGCCCCCATCTGCTCCACGTTGCCGCCATTCATCACCACGATCTTGTCGGCCATGGTCATGGCCTCGATCTGGTCATGCGTCACGTAGATGGTGGTGGTCTTCAGCCGCTGGTGCAGCTCCTTGATCTCCGCCCGCATCTGCACGCGCAGCTTGGCATCCAGGTTGGACAGCGGCTCGTCGAACAGGAACACCTGCGGATCGCGCACAATCGCGCGCCCCATCGCCACGCGCTGGCGCTGCCCGCCCGAAAGCTGGCGGGGATAGCGCGCCAGATACGGCTCCAGCCCCAGGATCGCGGCTGCGCGCCCCACCTTCTCCTCGATCACGCTCTTGGGCGCGTTCAGCAGGGTCAGCGAGAACGCCATGTTGTCCAGCACCGTCATGTGCGGGTACAGCGCGTAATTCTGGAACACCATGGCGATATCGCGCTCTTTCGGCGCGACATTGTTCACCACCCGCCCGCCGATCGCGATCTCACCGCGGGTGATGTTCTCCAGCCCCGCGATCATCCGCAGCAGCGTCGATTTCCCGCAGCCGGAGGGCCCGACGAGGATCACGAACTCCCCGTCCTCCACTTCCACATCCACGCCGTGGAGCACTTCCACGCTGCCGAAGGCCTTGCGCACCGAACGCACCGAAACCGTGGCCATGGGCCTGAGCCGCCTCCCCTGCGTCGAAGCCGTTCGGCTCCGCTCTTGCGCCGCCGGGCACCTCCCGGACGATCTCATCACGCAATTGCACCGCCGGCCCGGCTTTGGCAAGCGCCAAGCGCTATTCAGCCGCTTCCGCGAACCCGCCGGATTGGCGCAGCCACATCCGCGCATAGGCCCCGCCGGCCGCCAGCAGCTCCGCATGCGTGCCTTGTTCCACGATCCGGCCCTGCTCCATCACCACCAGCCGGTCCATCCGCGCGATGGTTGAAAGCCGGTGCGCGATGGCGATCACGGTGCGCCCCTTCATCAGCGTCTCCAGCTGGCCCTGGATCGCCGCCTCCACCTCGGAATCCAAGGCCGAGGTCGCCTCGTCCAGCACCAGGATCGGCGCATCCTTCAGGATCACCCGCGCGATCGCCACGCGCTGGCGCTGCCCGCCGGACAGCTTCACGCCGCGCTCGCCCACATGCGCCTCGAAGCCGCGCCGCCCGCCCCAATCCTCCAGCAACTCGATGAACTCGGTCGCCTCCGCCTGGTCCGCCGCCGCGCGCACCTCCGCATCGCTCGCCCAGGGCCGGCCATAGGCGATGTTCTGGCGGATCGAGCGATGCAGCAGGGAGGTATCCTGCGTCACCATCGCAATCTGGGTGCGCAGGCTCTCCTGCGTCACACGGGCGATATCCTGCCCGTCGATCACGATCCGCCCGGCCTCCGGCGTGTGGAAGTTCAGCAGCAGGTTCACCAGCGTGGACTTACCCGCGCCGGAATGCCCCACCAGCCCCACCCGCTCCCCGGGCCGGATATGCAAATTGAGGTCGTGCAGCACGCCGCGCTCGGTGCCGTAGCCGAAGCGCACCGCCTCGAACCTTATCTCGCCCTTCGAAACCTCCAGCTCCTTCGCATCAGGCGCATCCGGCATCTGCCGCGGCACGGCGATGGAGCGCATGCCCTCCTGCACCACGCCCACGTTCTCGAAGATCATGGTCACGTTGTCGCCGACCCAGCCGGCCATGTTGCTGATCTGCCAGGCCAGCGGCAGCGCCATCGCCACCGTGCCCACGCTCACCTCGCCCATGCGCCACAGCCAGATCGCCATCGCCCCGGTGCCCACGATCAGGCAGGCATTGATCAGGTTCAGCGTCAGGATATAGCGCGTGGTCATGCGCAGCTGGCGGCGGAACGTGGTGGTGTGCTCGTCGATGGATTCGCGCACGAAATCGTCCTCGTCGCGCGCCCGGGCGAACAGCTTCACCGTTAGGATATTGGTGTAGCTGTCCACGATCCGGCCGGTGAGTGCCGATCGCACCTCGCTCATCGCGCGCGAACGGTCTCGCATGCGCGGCACGAAGTAGCGCAGCATCAGCACATAGCCGCAGAACCAGCCCAGCATCGGCAGCGCCAGGCGCAGATCGATGCTGGCCAGCAGCCCCACGGCGCTGGTGCCATAGACGATGATGTACCACACCGCGTTGGTGGCGCTCACCACGCTCTCGCGCAGGCTCGGCCCCGTCTGCATCACCCGGTTGGCGATGCGCCCGGCGAAATCGTTCTGGAAGAAGCCCCAGCTCTGCCGCACCACGTGCCAGTGGCTTTGCCAGCGCACCAGGTTTGTCATGCCGGCATTCACCGCCTGGTTGGTGATCAGCACCCGCAGCAGCAGCGCCGCCGGCCGCAGCACCAGCATCACGCCGGCCATGCCCAGCATCTCATGCCAATGGTCGCGGAAGATCACCGCCGGCTCCGCCCGCCCCACCAGCTCCACCACCCGCCCGATCATCACCGGGATGGTCACATCCATCAGCGCCACCAGCAGCCCGGCAAAGAACAGCGCCACCAACAGCCCGCGCACCTGGCGGATGAAGTGCAGGTAGAACCGCACCAACCCCTGGCGCCCGCCCTCGGTGGGCGGCACCTCGGGCGAGACTTCGGTCGGGCGCAGCAGGTTTTCAAAATAGCGGAACATCCGCCCTGGGTACAAGCGCGGCCCGGTTGCGTCCACCGCCGCATGGCCGGGTTGCTTGGCACTGCCCCCTGCCATGGGGCACCCTGCCGCCATGGATGATGACGATGACGAGGAAGGCCCGCCCCTCCCCCCGGGCACCAAGAACTACATGACCCCCGCCGGCCATGCCCGCCTGCGCGAGGAGCTGCACGCGCTCTGGGTGCTGGAACGCCCCAAGGTGGTGGAGATCGTCACCTGGGCCGCCGGCAACGGCGACCGGTCAGAGAACGGCGACTACCAGTACGGCAAGAAGCGCCTGCGCGAGATCGACCGCCGCGTGCGCTTCCTGCACAAGCGCCTGGCCATCGCGGAGGTGGTGGACCCCAGCCAGCAAACCCAGCGCGACCGCGTCTTCTTCGGCGCCACCGTCACCTTCGTGAACAGCCGCGACGAGGAACGCACCGTCACCGTCCTGGGCGTCGACGAAGCCGAGATCACCCGCGGCGAAGTCAGCCTCCACTCCCCCATCGCCCGCGCCCTGCTGCGCGCGAAGGTGGGCGAGGCGGTGCGGATGATGACGCCGGGCGGCTGGGAGGAGATCGAGATCCTCGAAGTGCGCTATCCCGAGGTGGCGGGGGGATAAGGAAGCAAGAGAACCGCCAAGGCGCCAAGTTCGCCAAGGATGCGCCAAGAAGAGGTGCACCCTTGGCGTCGTCTTGGCGTCCTTGGCGCCTTGGCAGTTCCCTTTCCTTCCTCCCTACCCCAGCCGCGCCTTCAACCCATCCGCGATCTTCTCCGCAATCATGATCACCGGCACGTTCAAATTCGCGCACGGAATGGTCGGCATCACCGAGGCATCGCACACGCTTAGCCCCTCCAGCCTGCGCACGCTCCCAGCCGCATCCACCACCGCCATCGGATCGCCCGCCGCGCCCATCTTGCAGGTGCCGCACGGGTGCCACACCCCGCCGACCACCCGGCGCAGGTATTCCTCCAGCCGGTCATCCTCCGCCGCCAGGAACCCCGGCGCAGGCGCATCCTCGGTCGCCACCGCCAGCATCCGCCGGCGCAGCACCGCACTCGCATCCATGATCGGCCCGGCAATCCCCATCACCAGCCCGTTCTGCGCCGTCGGCTTGGCCAGCGCCTTGATCCGGTCGGAATAGCTGCTCGGGAAAATCTCCAGCGCCGCGCCCGAAGCCTTCACCCGTTCCAGCACCCGCACGCTCATCCGGAAGCTCTGCATCAGCCGCAGCAGGTCCCGACGGTCGGACAGCATGCGGAAATCCACCTCCGGCACGCCCTCCACCTCCGCCCCCAGGCGCACGCTGCCGCGCGAATAGCTCTTGTTCACCCAGCCATAGAACCCGCCGATCCGCCGCCCCACCGCATGCCAGGTGCTGCGCGTGGAAACCGCCCAGTGCATGTCCCCTTCCGGCGTGCCTTCCAACCCGGAGGACCACCGCACCAGCGTCTGCAAATGATACCGCTCCCCCCCCTGCCCCCGCGCGCCTGGCGCCAGGAACGCCGAAACCCCGGTCGCCGGATGCTCCTGCAGATTCTCCCCCACCCCCGGCAGGTCGGCTACCACCGGGATACCCCGCGCCTGCAAATGCCCGCCGGGCCCGATGCCGCTGCGCATCAGCAGCGCCGGCGAGCCGATCGCCCCGGCACTCACCACCACCTGGCGCGCCCGGATCACCTGCTCCGCCCCATCCACCACCACGCGCAGCCCAACGGCGCGGCCATTCTCCACCACCACCCGCCGCACCTGCGTCATCGGCAGCAAGGTGAGGTTCGGCCGCCGCCGCACCGCGTCCGTCAGATACGCCACCGCCGTGCTCGCCCGCTGGCCGCGCTCGTCCACGTTGATCGAGGTCGGGATGATCCCGGTCCGCCACGGCCCGTTCTGGTCCTCGGCAAAGTCCAGCCCCTCCGGCTTCACCGCTTCGGCCACCGCCTGGGTGAACCCCGTCCACTGGCTGCGCGGAATATGCTGGATCGGCAGCGGCCCATCCTTGCCGTGCAGTTCGCCCCCATGCACCAGCTCACGCTCCAGCTTGCGGAAATAGGGCAGCGCCTCATCCCACCCCCAGCCGGCGGCGCCCTGGTCCACCCACTCCTCGTAGTCTGACGGCTGCCCCCGGTTGGCGCCGATCCCGTTCACCGCACTGCCGCCGCCCAGCACCTTCGGCTGCTCGTAGCCGCGCTTGGCGCCAGGCTGGTTCGACTTCAGCTCGCCGAACGTGGCCTTCAGCTCGGTCCAGAACCAATCCGGGTTGAACTGCGCCCGGCCGGCATACTGGCTCGCCAGAACCTTCGGCACATTGGCAGGGTCGATCCCCGGCCCCGCCTCCACCAGGATCACTCGCAGGCCGGGCACCTCGCTCAGCCGCGCCGCCAGCACCGCCCCCGCCGAGCCACCGCCCGCGATCGCAACGTCGTACATGCCCACCTCCGTGGCGATACTGGAACAAGGGAAAAGGGGAAGGAAGCACCTTCTTTTTGTGAACAAAAAGAAGCAAAAAAACTTCATTTGATGGCGCCCGGGCAAGGGACACTGCGACTCGGCTGCTTCCCCGTGCAAAGATCCGAAAGTCTTTTTGCTTCTTTTTCTTCAGAAAAAGAAGACCCTTGCTTCCCTGTTGGCGCGGCCAAACGCCCCCGGTAAACTGCTTCCCAAAGAGGAGCGCCACCCATGACCGACCTGCCCCGCCACGTGGATGTCCATGAGGAAGGCCCCCGCGAGGGCTTCCAGATCGAGCCCGGCCCGATCCCGACGGCCGACAAGATCAAGCTGATCGAGGCCCTGGCCGAAACCGGCCTGCACCACATCCAGGCCTGCTCCTTCGTCAACACCCGCCTCGTGCCGGGCTGGGCGGATGCCGAAGCCGTGGTAGAAGGCTTCAAGCCCAAGCCGGGCGTGGACTACACCGCGCTGTGGTTCAACTCGAACGGTCTGGAACGCGCGCTCGCCTATCGCGAAAAGCTCACCATGACCGGCTCCATCTCGCTCACCGCCAGCGAGGGCTTCACGCGCAAGAACCTTAACCGCAGCCATGAGGAAAACCTGGCGGCGATGCGCAAGCAGACGGCGCTGCATCTCAGCCACGGCATCGCGGTGAAGCGCATCGGCGTGATGGCCGCCTTCGGCTGCAACTACCAGGGCGACATCTCGCCGGAACAGGTGGTGAAGACGCTGGAAGACGGCATGGCCATCGCCGCCGAAGCCGGGGCGAAGATCGAGTTCTTCTCACTGGCCGATACCATGGGCTGGGCCATCCCGCCGCGCATTGAGCGCGTGATCGGCACCGTGCGCGCCAAGTGGCCGGAGATGCGCATTGGCCTGCATCTGCACGACACGCGCGGCCAGGCGGTGGCCAACGCGCATGCGGCGCTGAAGATGGGCATCGACCAGTTCGACAGCACCGTGGGCGGCCTCGGCGGCTGCCCCTTCGCGGGGCAGAAGGGTGCCGCCGGCAATATCTGCACCGAGGAGCTGGTGCTGCTCTGCGAGGAGATGGGCATCGAAACCGGCGTTGATCTCGATGCGCTGATCGAGGTCGGCCGCATGGCCGAAGAGATCGTCGGCCACGTCCTGCCCAGCGAGCTGATCCACGCCGGCAGCCTCGGCGCCTTCCGGCGCGTGGCCGCGGAATGACGGTTTCGGCCCGGCCCCTGGCGGGGCTTCAGGTGCTGGAGTTCAGCCACACCATCATGGGCCCGACGGCGGGCCTGGTGCTGGCTGACCTCGGGGCCGACGTGGTGAAGGTGGAGCCGGCGCCGAACGGGGACCACACCCGCGGCCTCGGCGGCTTCGCGGCCGGGTTCTTCGCCGCCTTCAACCGGAACAAGCGCAGCATCGCGGTGGATCTGAAGCAGGCCGCGGGCCAGGCGGCGGTGCATCGCCTGGCCGAGCGGGCGGACATCGTGCTGGAGAATTACGGGCCGGGCACGATGGAGAAGCTGGGCTGCGGCTATGAGGCACTGGCGGCACGCAATCCGCGGCTGATCTACCTCGCGTTGAAGGGGTATCTGGCGGGGCCCTATGCGCATCGGCCGGCGCTGGACGAGGTGGTGCAGTTCCATGTGGGGCTGGCGCACATGACCGGGCCTTATGGCCGGCCGCTGCGGGCGGGGGCTTCGGTGATCGATATCCTCGGTGCGGTGTTCGGCGTGGTCGCGGTGCAGGCGGCGTTGCGGGAGCGGGATGTGACGGGAAAGGGGCAGCGTGTATCCAGCGCGCTGTTCGAGAGTGCGGCGTTCCTGATGGCCTCCCACATGGCGGGCATCGCCATCACCGGCGAGGATATGCCGCCGATGCCGGAGCGGCGTGGCGCCTGGGCGATCTACGAGGTGTTCCCGACATCAGACGGGCAGTTGTTCATCGGCGTGACCAGCGACCAGCAATGGGCGCGCTTCACGGAGGAGTTCGGCCTGCAGGCCTTGGCCGCCGATCCGCGGCTGGCGACCAACGTGATGCGGGTGACGGAGCGCGGCTGGCTGGTGCCGGAACTGAAGACGGTGGTGGCACAGCTACCAACGGCGGAAGTGGCCGCACGGCTGGAGCGCTGCGGGGTGTCTTGGGCCCCGGTGGGCAAGCCTGGCGACCTGTTCGAGGATGCGCATCTGCTCGCCACTGGCGGGCTGCTCGATGTGTTCGTCAGCCGCATCGGCGGCGAGAGCGGCGTGAAGGCGGGCATTCCCGCGCTGCCGGTGGAGTTCGGCGCAGAGCGGGCACGCGGCACGTTGCAGCGCCAGCCGCCGCGTGTGGGGGAACACAACGCGGAGGTGCTGGGCGAGGCCGGGTTCTCCGCCGCGGAGATCGCGGCGTTGGCGGGGAAGGGCGTGCTGGTCAGCGCTTGAGGATGCTGCCGAGCAGGCCGCGGACGACGGAACCGCCGAGGGAGCGGGCGGCGGATTTGGCGAAGGCTTGGGCGATGCCCTCCCGCCTGCCGTCACCCAGCAGCATGGCCATCAGCGGATCCTGCTGCGGCGCCGGGGCGCGGCGAGCCGGCGGTTCGTAGGGGGCGCGGCTGGGCGGCGGGGCGGTGGCGGCACCCCAGGGGGAGGATTCCCTGGCTGGGGCACTCATGGTGCCCCAGGGGTTGGAGGGGTCGAAGGCGACCAGGCGGGGCGCGGCGTCGGCGACGGTGTGGGCGCGGCCGTTGAGCATCTCGTAGGCGGAATCGCGATCCAGCGCCTGTTCGTAGCGGCCGGCGAGGGGGGAGCGCTGCATGAGCTCGGCGCGTTCCTCTGACGTGACGGGGCCGATGCGGCCGCGGGGTGGGGCGACCTTGGCGCGTTGGACGATGCCGGGGATGCCTTTGCCATCGAGCAGGGAGACGAGGGCTTCGCCGACTTCGAGTTCGGTGATGGCGCTGGTGACGTTGAGGCGGGGGTTGGTGCGGAAGGTCTCGGCGGCGGCCTTTACGGCTTTCTGGTCGGCGGGGGTGAAGGCGCGCAGCGCGTGCTGGACGCGGTTGCCAAGCTGGGCGAGGACGGTTTGCGGCAGGTCGAGCGGGTTCTGGGTGACGAAGTAGATGCCGACGCCCTTGCTGCGGATGAGGCGGACGACCTGTTCGACTTTCTCGACGAGGGCCTTGGGGGCGTCGTTGAAGAGGAGGTGGGCTTCGTCGAAGAAGAAGACGAGCTTGGGCTTCTCCATGTCGCCGACTTCCGGCAGCTCCTCGAAGAGTTCCGAGAGCAGCCAGAGCAGGAAGGTGGCGTAGAGGCGGGGCGAGTGGATGAGCTTGTCGGCGGCCAGGACGTTGATGGCGCCGCGGCCATCCGGCGTAAGTAGCATGAGGTCGGCGAGTTCGAGGGCGGGTTCGCCGAAGAAGGTTTCGCCGCCCTGTTGATCCAGCATCAGCAGCTTGCGCTGGATGGTGCCGACGCTGGCCTTGCTGACGTTGCCGTATTCGGTGCCGAGTTCGCTGGCGCGTTCGGCGACGTGGGAGAGGACGGCGCGGAGGTCCTTGAAGTCCAGCAATAGCAGGCCTTCGTCGTCGGCCAGGGCGAAGGCGATGTTGAGGACGCCTTCCTGGGCTTCGGTGAGGTCCAGCATTCTGGCCAGGAGGGTGGGGCCCATTTCGGCGATGGTGGCGCGGATGGGGTGGCCCTGTTGGCCGAAGACATCCCAGAAGACGACGGGCGAGGCGCGGTAGGCGAAATCCGTCACGCCCAGTTTCGCGGCGCGGGATTCGAGTTTTGGGTTGGGCTTGCCGGGCATGGCAATGCCGGAGAGGTCGCCCTTGATATCCGCGCAGACGACCGGGACGCCGGCGGCGGAGAAGGCTTCGGCCATCACTTGCAGGGTGATGGTTTTGCCCGTGCCGGTGGCGCCGGCGATGAGGCCGTGGCGGTTGGCGGTGGGCAGGTGAAGCAGGCAGGGCGCGTCGCCGGCGGCGATGAGGATATCGGTCATTGGGGCCTCCCGCCCTGGGATTTGGGGCATTGGGGGGCGGTTGGCGAGGGGATTTGTGGGGTAATTTTGATAGTGGAATGAATGAGTCGTGGGTTGGCGCGGTGGCTCAGGCGCCTTTTCCGAATCTTCGGCGGTTGTAGCGGGCGAAGGCGAGGGCGTTTTTGGGGATGGGGCGGTCGGTGGGGAGCAAGCAAGAGCCCCCCTCCGGCTCCCCCCGCCTGCGGCGAGGGGAGAGAAGAGTCGGTTTGCGGATGCGGGGCGGGCGCGGGGGGCCGTGGAACTGGAGTTGGGTGGGGAGATCGAGCGCCAGGAGGCGGGTGGGGCCGCGGAGGAGGCGGGCGAGGGAGGCGCGGGCCTGGGCGGGGGCGTGGGCGAGGATGACCTGGGTGCCGGCATCGTTGAGGAGATGGGTGAGCTGGCTGGCATGGGCGCGGACGTGGTGGTCTGTCACGTGGCCGAGCCAGCCGGGGCGGCGGGGGAGGTAGGGGGAGGGGGCGCGTTTGCGGGACGCACGGGGGGTGTGCGGACGCGGGGGCTGCCAGGTGCCTTCAATGAGGCGGTGCAGGAGAGCGGCGATGCGGGCGTGGGTGCGGGCGAGGCGGGCGCGGGCCAGGAGGATACGCGCCATGAGGAGGGGCGCGGGGGTGAGGACGGCGAGATGGGGCTGGGTGGGGAGGAGGTTGGCGAAGGTGGCGATGCGCAGCAGCAGGGGGAGAAAGACGGATTCCAGGCGTGCGATCAGGTCCAGCCCCGGGTGGGGTGGGTGGTCGTGTGCAACCGGTACGGGGTTGTGCCATGCCCATGTCATGGATGGGAATATACGCCCAGCGACTGACCGCTGCAAGGGGTAGTTAGAAAAAATTTCGCCATAGGGATGTCGCCAGCCCCCCAAGTGCCACCCGCTTCTGCCTTTTGGCACCGCGGCGCCGCAGGGACAGGGCTGGTGGGCCGGGCCGCGGCGGGTGAGGCGGGGGACGGCTAGTGCCGCGGCGCGATGCTTGCCATTGTGTGGCCATGTCATTCGTTTGGCGCCTGTATTAATTTATACACAGTGTCTTGTCATGTCTTTTTCATAAAATCATGGATAAATTTTTAGAATCCAGTAAGCGCCGCGTGAAAAATTAGGGGCCTCTACAAGGGCCGCAAAATGTCTCGACAATATACGATACCGTTGCGATTTCAGGTTCTTGCGATTTCCCTGGTGGGGGTTGTGGCCTTTCTGCTCGTGGGGGGCTTCGCCGCCTTCAACCAACGATCGATCGATGACGCGCGGGCGGCGCAGGAGCAGGCGCTTGAGGCGAACCTGAAGGTGACACGGGCTGGCCTGACCTTCGAAGCAGCACGGGGGCTGGGGCAGCGCTTCATTGCCGAGCGCAGGCCGGAGCTGGCGCGGGGCGAGGGCGAGGCGATGGCGCAGGCGCTGGCGTTGCTCACCGCGGCGCAGGAGGCGGGCGGAGACGCGCGCATGGCTGGCGAGATCGCCGAATTACGGCGGCTGGTGGAGGTGTACAGCCGCGATTTCGCGACGGTGCGGGCGGCGCTGGCTGAGCTGGGGACGGCGGAGGCACCTGGGCTTGAGGTGGCCCTGGAGGCGGCGGCTGGGCGGTTGGAGGAACGGCTAGACGTTCTGGCGCTGGCCAGCGACCCGCCCAGCCCGGGGGTGGTGCGACTGCAGCTGGCGGTGGCACAGATGCGCGGCCATGAGCGCGATTTCCGGCGCACCGGGGATTCCGTGCATGCCGCCGGCATGGTGGGGCCGATGGGGCTGTTCGGCGAGTTGCTGGAGACGGCGGGGCTGACCGAGGAAGAGGGTGGTGCGCTGGAGGCGGGGCTGGCGGCGTATCGCAGCGCCTTTCGCGCCTTTGCCGACGTGCAAGTGGAGCTGCCGAACCAGATCGAGCAGCAGCGCGGCCAGGCGGCACGGCTCGGCGACGCGATGGAGGCGTTGCTGGTGCACAATGCGGCACGGGTGGCGGCGCTGCGCGCGGAGGCGGACCGGACGACATCGTGGCTGGAGTGGGCGACATTGGTGGGGCTGGCCGTGGCCCTGCTGGCGATGGCGGGTAGCGGGATCGCGATCGGCCGGGCGATCGCGCGGCGGGTGGCGCGGATGGTGGATGCGGTGGAGGCGCTGGCACAGGGGCGGCGCGACGTGGCGCTGCCGGATGCCGGGCCGGTGCGCGACGAGATGAGCGACCTGGCCGAGGCCACGCGGGTGTTTCGTGAGGCGCTGATCGAGAACGAGCGGATGGCGGTGGCGGCGGCGGCGGCGCAGGTGCAGCGGCAGGCCCGGCAGGATGCGATGGAGCAGCATACGGCGCGGTTCGCCGAGAGCATCGCCGGGATTCTGGCCCGGCTGGGCGCGGCTTCGCGCGGGATCGACGCGGCGGCGCGGCAGATGCACACGCAGGCGGCGCGGTCTGGCGAGGCGGTGGGCGTGACGGCGGCGGACGCGCAGCGTGTGGGCGGCGACCTGGCGGCGGTGGCCGCCGCGGCGGAGCAGCTTGGTGCCTCGGTGAACGAGATCACGCGCCAGGTGGGGCATGCCAGTGAGCAGATCGGGGCGGCGACGGCGAGCGTGGGTGCGACCGAGCGCGAGGTAGGCGGGCTGGCGAGCCGGGCGCGGGAGATCGAGACGATCCTGGGCGCGATTACCGAGATTGCGGCGCGGACAAGCCTGCTTTCGCTGAACGCGACGATCGAGGCGGCGCGGGCGGGGGAGGCGGGGCGGGGCTTCGCGGTGGTGGCCGGCGAGGTGAAGGCGCTGGCGGAGCGGAGCACGCGCTCGGCGGCGGAGATCGGCCAGCGGATCGACGGCGTGCGGCAGGCTTCCAGCACGGCCGAGGCGGAGATGGCGCGGCTGGTGAAGGCGATCCGCGGGGTTGAGGGCGTGGCGGCGATGATCGCGGCGGCGGTGGAGGAGCAGGAAAACGCGACGCGCGAGATCGCTTCGACGATCCAGCTGGTGAACCGGGCGAATGCGGCCACGAACGCGACCCTGACCGAGGTGGCGGGGATCGCGCAGCAGACGGGGCAGCAGAGCCGGGTGGTGCTGGGGACCGCGGAGGAGTTGGCGGCGGTGGCGGAGACGCTGGACGCGGAGGTGGGGCAGTTCCTGGCCGACATGCGCGCCGATACGGCCGCGGCGCCCGTGGTGCCGGAGCAGGGGATGGCGCTGGCGGCGTGAGGGCGCGTGGTTGGTGTGGGGGGCGGGCTGGTTGACCGGCGGGTTTCTGCGCTGAAGGTGAAGGCCACCGGGGTTTGTGCCCGGTGGCCTTTTTCTTTTGGGGGTGGTGGCGTGACCCGCATCAAGATGCGGGCTACGGGGTTCGTGCGGAGAGGTTAGGCGGGCACGGGTTGGCGGGTGAGGTCGGGGGCGATTTCGGACATGAAGAGGCTGAGGGCGCGCTGGGAGAATTCGGCGGGCATGGGGCCGGTGCGGAAGCGGATGATGCAGCCGCCGATGCCGGTGGCGGCGAGCGAGGTGAAATCCTCCCGGATGGTGTCTGGCGCGCCGCAGAGGACGGGCGGGGCGGATTTGGTGGATTGCTCGGCGACGCGGGCTTCGAAGGCGGTGGATTGGGCTGCCCGGTATTGTTGCATCTGCCTGAAATAGGGCAGGCCGACGTCGTTGGCTTCGGCATCGGTGGGGGCGAGGATGACGGTGCGGGCGACCCAGCACTGGGAGATGGCGTGGTCGATCTGCTGGGTGGTGAAGCCGGCTTCTCTGGCTGCTTCGCGGTAGGTGGCGATGCTGCGGGCCGCGCCCTTGGCGGTGGCGGCGGCCATGATGACGGGGCGGCCCTGGCGCGCCTGGGCGGCGAGGGAGGCTTCCGAGGCGACGGAGCGCAGGATCTGCGGGTGGGGCTTGGTGTAGGGGCGGGGCCGGAGCATCGGGATATCGAAGTTCCAGTAGGTGCCCTGGTGGCTGACCTTCTCGCCGTTCCAGCATTTGAGGAGGATCTGCTCGATCTCCTCGAAGCGGTCTTGGGCCGTGGCGGGATCGATCTGGTAGCCGGCGTATTCGTGCAGGTTGACCATGGAGCCGCGGCCGAGGCCGACGATGAGGCGGCCGTTGGACAGGTTGTCGATCAGGGAGAGCTGCTCGGCCATGCGCAGCGGGTGGTAGAGCGAGGTTTGCAGGACGGCGAAGCCGATCTTGATGCGCTTCGTGGCCATGGCCAGGGCGGCGGCGAAGGCGGGTGGATCGACGTAGACGCAGTTGCCGTCGAAATGGTGCTCCGCGAGGAAGGCGGCATCCATGCCGAGCTGCTCGGCGAGCTGGGCCTCGGCGACCGCCTCATGAATGGTGGCGTGGTCGGCGCCGGGGTTGCGGGATTCGTGGAAGAGGAAGACGCCTAGGCGCATGGGGCTGGGGCCTTAGAGTGAGCGTTAGGTGGCGGGGGTGCTGCAAGAAGTGTGCCTGGATGGGCGGGATTGCACAACCTTAGGTTGCTCCGAGAATACAATGACGCGCAAACACCATAACGATCTTGTTTTGCAATTATGGCTTTTGGAAAACCTGTGGCGCAGTCTGCATGAAGAAGTTAATCTATATCTGTTCGTTCACTCACGAGGGCGCGAATCGACGATGCCGCATACGACTTTCATAGCCTTCTCGTCCTCAGACCCTCTGCTCGCTGACACTATCACGTCCGCGTGCGACGGGGCACGATCAGCCGAGTTCAGCTTTGTTCCTTGGAACCGGAACGATACATCTGGCAAGCCCATAGGCCAATCGGTACAAAGTTGGGTCGGCAGCGCAAATGCGCTTATCGCCGACATCTCCGAACCCAATCACAATGTGACTTTCGAAATTGGTTTGGCGCTCGGGTTAGGCAACCCCGTTCGGCTCATTAAGGCAGCTAGTAAAGATCGCAAGCATATCGAGGAGATTGGCCTACTCCACAATCTCGGCCATGACTCCTACAGCGGCAGATCCGAACTAGAGCAAAAGCCGTCCGATATGAATCAGATTGGATTCCCCGACGCGGTTGAGATGTGATTCACCGTGCAGGCTGGTCAGGGGGCCAGTATGCATGGGCAAGCCACTCTCCAATGACCTTCGATCCAGACTGGTGGCT
>JAPLOI010000002.1 GCA_026400815.1 Alphaproteobacteria bacterium | reverse complement strand
CCTGGCTCGCCGATGTCCTGGCGCGGATCAACGATCACCCGGCCGCGCGCCTGGTCGACCTCCTGCCTTGGAACTGGATGGCCGCCCGGTCACAAGCTGCGGCCTGATCATATCGCCTGCGGTGCCCGCCGGATGGATACATCTCGAGCGCGTCAAGCACCAGTTCGGCGCGCAGGTTGTTGGCCATCGCCCAGCCCACGATCTTGCGGCTGAAGGCATCGGGCACCAAGGCAAGATGCACGAACCCCACGGCTGTCGGGATGTAGGTGATGTCGGCAACCCACAACTGGTTCGGGCCGGATGCCGTGAAGTTGCGGTCGACCAGGTCGGCTGCACCTCTGGTGAAAGTCTCAGGGTGTCCACTAAACCGGGTCAATCCCAGTGCAGGAGAGTGATGGGGCGTGGTATAATCAGGCGTTCTTTGCCAGGTTGCGCAGATCAATGAGCGCCGGCGCGTATTCCGATAGGTTCGGGATCAGGTCGCGGAGGTAGGGAACCAATTCGTTCACCTGGTGGAACGGTGCGGCACCGAGTTGCCAGGGGGCGAAGCGCCACCACGCCAGCGCCTGCAGCGCCTCCGCCGTCTTTTCCGGCAGGCGCAGCCGGATGACACGGGCGGGATTGCCCCCGACGATTGCGTAGGGCGGGACATCCGCGGTTACCACGGAGCCGGCGGCGACAATCGCGCCATTGCCCACCGATACGCCGGCACGGATCATGGCGCCATGACCGATCCAGACATCGTGCCCGATTTGCACGGGGCGCAGCACGGTGCCCGGCACCTTGCCGACCAGATGGCTTTGGTAGGCGTGGAATGCCGCCGCCGCGGGCCAGTCATGCCCGACGTTGAACAGCTTATCGTTCAGGTACTGGAAGGGGCTGGTGCTGAGCCAGTCCATGGGGTGGTCCTGCCGCCCCACCTGCACCTGCTCCCCGATTGAGGTGTAGCGGCCAGTCGTCGTCGCGAAGAAATAGCCGGAGACAGCGTAGCTGAAGGCGCCGATCTTCGCCGCATGGTCCATCTGCATCCACTTGAAGCTGCAGGGAGGCTCGAACTGCGTATCGGCGGGCAGCAGGGCGCCGTCATCCCCGCCATGCAGCGTCTCGACGCCCATCGCATGCAGGCGTTCGATCAGCTGCGGAGTGAGTGTGATGCGCATGCGTTGCCCCTTTGCGATCCGCGGGCGCTGGCCGGCGCGAATGCAGCTGTTTCTGCCGCTATCCCCTTATCGGAGGGCTGCCAGGTACTGATCTTCGATCCTGCTCACGGTGCCAAGCCTGTCAGGGTTGCTCACCTCACCGGAAGGCCGCCAGATGCTGGTCTTCGATCCCGCGCGCAGCACCAAACCTGTCAGCACCGCACTGCAGCGCCGTCGGTCGGAGCCGTTGGGCGGGGCGTCGAAGTCGAAGTGGCACGAGATTTCCACCAGGCCGGGCCGCAGGTGGAGGTGCAGCAGGAGGCAGGTGATGTCGTCTGGCCGGATCGGTTCGCGGGCGATGCGGCTGCCATTGACCCTCACCGCTACATGCTGGCCGGCAAACTGCGCAGGGGCCCAGAACTCCAGTTCCAACTGTTCGAGCGGCAAGGTCGAATGGAAGTGCCAGACCACGCTGCGTTCCACCCAGCCATCCGTGAAGCAGCCGGTTGCGGGTTGCAGCAGGAGCGCTGCGCTTTGCTGCCTTCCGCGTGGCGACCATTGCGCGGGCTGTCCTTCCAGCGGCAGCGGGGGATCGATCACCGTGAAGCCGATGGGGCTGGTGGCCTGGCCTGCCGCGATCCGGATTGCTTCGATCATCTCCGCCGCGGGCGCATCCACCGGCCGCTGAACGCCGCACCCCAACTGGTTGAGCCGCTCCGCGATCGCGCCGATCTGGTAGGTGACCGGCGTTAGGCCATGCGCCAATGCCTCGGACAGGGTGTAGGAATAGGTCTCTGGCCATGGGCTGAGGAACAGCGCCACATGCCCGCCGTGCTGCGCCAGCAACGCGGCCAGCTCCTTCTGCGCATAGCTGCCGGTGATGGTGGCGTTGGCGAAGTGGGCGACTTTGTCGTCCTGGCTGGTGAAGCCGACAATGATGAAGTGCAGGTCGGCCGCCCAGCGCTCCGCGTGGCGCACCAGGTCCAGCAGTCGCTCGACACCCTTGTGCGGGCCGATGGCCCCTGGGACCACGACCTTGATCAGGGCCGGCTGTGGCCGCGCCTGCCAGGCAGGTGCGAGGGGTGCTGCGACTTCATGCGGATGCACGGTGATGGCAAGGTTGGGCAGGATGCGGCCATAGTGGCTGGCCGTATCGGCAGAGGGCGCCAAGACCTGCGCCGCGCCGGCCAGGAAGCCCGCCCAGCGTGTGCGCCAGTGCGCCACATCGGCTGCCCAGTTCGCCATTGAGGGATGCAGCGCCGGGTGCGGCCCGGCGCGGGAGATGCAGCGTGTGCATTTCGCGGCATTCGGCGCCCCGCAATAGGTCGCGCTCTCATCCAGCAGGGTCACGCGGGGGCAGATGTAGAAGAAGTCGTGCAGCGTTACCTGGTAGGGCAGGCCGCTGCCCATGACCATGGCCGCCATTGTGGCATCTAGGTCCAGCAAATGGTGAATGTGCAGGAAGTGGGGGCCAAGGGCCACGATATCCGACATGGCCTGCGCCATGGATCGGGGCCCTGCAGGATAGACCAGCCTCTCCTCCGGCTGGCGCCAGGCGCACAACTGCCAGGCATAGGGGCTTGGGGCCACGGCGCGGGTGAACAGCAGTACCAGCAGGCCCTGGGCTTCCAGCCGGGCGGCTGCCTCTTCGATATGCCGGCCCACGCCGCCGCCGATGGCGAGCGAGATGAGCACAACGGCATCCCGGCCCTGCCAGAAGGCAAGCTGCACGCGGTTGCGCGCTGCATGCAGCGGGTCTGCCTGGGTGAACTGCACCACCTGGCGATGGTAATCCGGGTAGCGCCGATCGATGATCCGCAGGTTCTTCTGTGTCTGTTCCTCCGCCGAGGCCTGGAACGAGACCGACCCCTTGTGCTGCACGAAGACGTCGCAGGCGACGACGTTGCGCCAGCCCCGGGCCGCGGCGCGCAAGGAGAAGTCGTTCTCCTCCCCATAGCCACGGCCGAAGGCCTCGGCATCGAAGAAGCCGACATCTTCGAGTGCACGCCGCTTGATGTACATGCAGAAGCCATGTGCCGTCGGCAGGTCCACCGTGACGCCGGCATTGACCCGGGCGCAAATGCGGTCGATGTCCTCGAGGGTTGACCGGTAGGGAAGGCCATCCACGCCGCCGATGTGCGGCAGGCTGCAGATGGTGGCGTTGTTGGACATCGCGGAGACAGTGCCGATCCGCTCATCCGCATGGGCTGCCGCGTAGAGCCGGTCGAGCCATCCGGGCGGGACGACGGTGTCGGAGTTCAGCAGCACCACGTCATTGGTCGTGGTGTGCCGCATGCCGCGGTTCACCGTGCCGACAAAGCCGAGGTTCTTGGCGTTTTCCAGATAGAGGATCTCGCCGGCCTCGCCGAGGGCGGCCAGGCTTTCAGCCAGTGCCGGTTCTGGCCCGCGATCAAAGATGACAACGATGTTGGCGGCGATGCGTGCCTGGCCGGCAATCACGCTCTCTACGCAGGCCAGCGTTTCCTCGATGCCGCGATAGACGGGGATCACCACGTCGATGACGGGCGGGCCCATCCGTTCCTGGGTGCGCGTTGCCAGCGCTACCGCGCCCATGGGCACTGACAGTGTTGGGGCATGGCCGCGTGCAACGGCCAGCAGCGCCGGCATCGCCACCCGGTCATGCAGCAGCGCCAGGACCGGGTTGTCCACCGTGTTCGCCAGCATGCCGTAGCTTGCAACCGTGACGCCGATGAGCGTGCTGCCGAAGGGGGCACAACCGGTGCCAGCGACGCGCAGAGAGAGGGTGGCGGGCGCGGTCAATGAACGCTGCGGCAGTTGCATGTCGAAACCCGGCCGCTTGACGGCATGGCCGGAGGCGGTGACGTCCTGCCGTTCTATTCCCGTGACGCAGGTGCCGATCATGGCATCATCCAGAACCACCTCGAGCACGACGCTGCGATGGGGGTCGGAGGTGTCGTAGATCCAGCCGCTCACCTGGTCGTCCACACGCTCAAGGTTGCCGATGTAGTGGGACTGCATCTCCTCGCGCAGCGTTACTTCGATCCCGCCGACCTCCAGCACGACCTCCACTGCGTGTGGCAGCGAATCGCGCACGGAGGGGGGCAGGGGGATCATCAGGCCGTTGGCGGTGTGATGCGGCGTTGTGCTGACCGGCAGCGAATCGATCATCAGACCGACAAAATGGGTTCCCGCCTCTGCTCGCACCCGCACGCTGGAAGTGGAGAATTCGGCAGTTGGCGGTATTATTCCGTAGTCAACGTTGGTGTGCCTGATATACTTGGTGCGTGTCTGTGGAGTAACATAATATATCGATGTGGAAGCGTGCATAAGATGCAAATTGTCGCATTATTTATGCGAATACACTCGAGCCGACGCGTGTGTGGTGCCATCTTGTGGGTTCTATAGAATTTCAATTTAAATTGGCTGCGGCGAGCGTGCGGGAGATGGTTGCGCCGATGCGTTGGAGGGGATTGCTATTTTTTGAGAGGGCGCGCGGGTTTTGTGAGATGAAAACAAGCAAAGGTTGATTTCGGGCGTTGTGGATCGGGTGATCCACTTTTCGCATATTGGTGCGGCGTTGTTGCCGGGCGATGACCATCTTGGCGCCCCGTGCGTTCAACGAGACGGTGATGCTGTTGGTGACCGTCCGGGAACAAGCGGACGCTGAACGCGCGCGCGGTGGTGTATGGCGTGGTGCAGGCGCTGAGCACTGGATGCCAGTGGGCGGGCCTGTTGCCCCGCGACACCGCCAGCGACCTGTTCAGCCGCTGGGGGTGGCGCGGTGTGTTGCGTGTTCGTGGGCAGGGCCTATTCTCGCGCAGCGAGATGAGGAGCGGCGGGATGAGTGTGCGGGCGGCGCGGCAGATTGCGGTGGATGAGATCCCGGTGATCGATATCGGGCGCCTGGCCGGGGGGGATGCGGCCGGGCTGGCAGCGGTGGCGGAGGAGATGCTGGCGGCGGCGGAGAGCAGCGGGTTCTTCTATGTGCGCAATCACGGGATCGACCAGGCGCTGATCGACGAGGTGTTCGCGCTGTCCCAGGCGTTCTACGCGCGGGCGGACGAGGACAAGAAGCAGGTGGTGGTGAATGCCTGGCATCGCGGCTTCGTGCGCGCGGGCGAGGCGAAGATGTACCAGGGGGCGCGGCCGGACCTGAAGGAGAGCTTCGTCTGGGGGCTGGATACCGCCACCGATGCCGGTGCGCCGGATGCGCATGGCGTGGCCCCGAACCGGTGGCCGGGCTTCATGCCGGAGCTGCGGCCGACGCTGGTGCGGTATTTCGAGGAGACCAACGCGGTGGGCTGGCGGTTGCTGCGCGCCTTCGCGGTGGCGATCGGCGAGCCGGAGGACCGGTTCGTGCGCACCATCACGCACCCGACGACGCGCGGGACGATGATCTATTATCCGCCGCAGCCGCCGGATCTCGATGACGAACAGTTCGGGGTTTCGCCGCATACCGACTGGGGCTGCCTGACGTTGCTGTACCAGGACCAGGCCGGGGGGCTGGAGGTGCGTGGGCGCGATGGCGGGTGGGTGACGGCGCATCCGATCCCCGGGACCTTCGTGGTGAATGTGGGTGACCTGCTGGCGCGCTGGACCAATGACCGGTTCACCTCCAACCCGCATCGGGTGGTGAACCGCTCCGGCCGGGCGCGGTATTCGGTGGCGGCGTTTGTCGACCCCGACCGGGATACGGTGATCGATCCCGTGCTGCGGGCGGGCGAGGCGGCGAAGTATGCGCCGGTGACTTGCGGGGAGTATGTGCAGTCCCGCTTCGATGCCGCCTTTGCCTATCGCCAGAAGGGTGCTGCGTGATCTTCGACACGCACGCGCATTTCTACGGCGAGACGCTGTTCCGCCACATGGCGGCGCGCGCGGGCGTGCCGAAGGTGGAGCTGCGCGACGGGCAGCGCTGGATGGTGACGCCGACCAGCGCGTTTCCGCTGGTGGGCGGGTTCGTCTCCCTGGCGGAGCGGCTGGCGTGGATGGATGGGCAGGGGACCGACAGGCAGTTGATCACCTTTCCCGGGGCGCTGGGGCCGGATGTGCTGCCGATCGGGGAATCGCTCGACCTGGTGCGCGAGGTGAATGAAGAGTTGGGCGAGACGTGCCGGGCGCATCCGGACCGGTTCGCGGCGTTGGCGGGGTTGCCGCTGGCGGATCTGGAGCGGTCGGCCGAGGAGTTGCACCGGGCGGTGCGCAAGCTGGGGCATGTGGGTGCGATCATTCCCAGCAACTATTTCCATTCGCTGGCGGGGGTGGAGGCGCTGGCGCCGGTGCTGGAGGCGGCCGACGAGGTGGGCGCGCATCTGATGCTGCATCCCGGGCAGCGGCATGACGAGAGCCTGGAGAAGAAGCCCTGGCCGGATCTGGCGATGCACCGGGCTTCGACCATCGAGCTGCATGCGGGGATTACGCATGCGTTGATCTCCTTGATGCATTCGGGGGCGCTGCAGCGCTATCCGCATGTCACCTGGCAGGTGGTGAATTTGGGTGGGACGTTCCCGTTCGTGGTGGAGCGGATGGACCACATCGTGATGACGCGCGATCCCGCAGCACCGCGGCCTTCGGAGATGCTGGGGGAGATCGTGTTCGACTGCGCCTCGCTGGGGCCGCGGGCGCTGGAGATGGCGGTGACGGTGCTGGGGGCGGAGCGGGTGATGTTCGGGACGGATTATCCGATCTTCACCTCTGACGTGTGTTCGCGTGCCTTGCGCGAGGCGCGGATTTCGGAGGCGGAGCGGGCGATGGTGGCTTCGGGCACGGTGCTGGCGACGCTGGCGAAGAACGCGGCGCGGCGGGCGGGATGAAGATTGGTGTGCTCGGCGCGGGGGTGATGGGGCTGTGCACCGCCTGGGCGCTGCGGCGGCGTGGGCATGACGTGACGGTGTTCGACCAGGGTACGACCCCGAACCCGGTTTCCTCTTCGTATGACTCGCACCGGATCATTCGGCATGCCTATGGGGCGATGCGTGGCTATGCGCTGATGATGCCGGCGGCGTTCGCGGCCTGGGGGCGGCTGTGGGAGGATCTGGGCACCAGCCACTATGTGGCGGCGCCGGCGACCTATTGCCTGCGGATGGCGTTCGACTGGTACGGGCCGGTGAGCGATTCGCTGTCGCGGATGGGCGTGCCGTTTCGCGATGTGCCGATGGACGAGGTGGCGCGCGACCTGCCGATGGTGAACCCTGAGGGGTTGCTGCGGGTGGTGGAGACGCAGGGGGCGGGGCTGCTGCTGGCGGACCGGATCGTGGCGGGGCTGGCGGCGCATCTGGCGGCGAACGGCGTGGAATTGCGGCCGCATACGCGAGTGGCGCGGGTGGATGCCGAGCGCGGGCGGCTGGATGAGTGGGAAGGCGATGCGGTGGTGGTGGCGGCCGGGGCCTGGGTGGACCGGCTGCTGGGGGCACTGCCGGAGAACCCGCGGGCTTCCTTGCAGACGGTCGCCTATCTGGAGCCGCCGGCGGATATGGAGGCGGCCTGGGCGAAGGCGCCCCTGTTGCTGAACCGGCTGCCGGGGGCGGCGGGTGGGGCCTATGTGCTGCCGCCGCTGGCGGGGACGCGGCTGAAGATCGGGGATTACTCGCATACCTTTGCCGGTGATCCTGATGGGCCGCGGGTGGTGGACCAGGACCGGCTGGCGGCGCTGATGGAGGCCGGTGCGATGGCGATCGCGGGGTTCGAGCGCTATCGGTTGGTGGAGGCGAAATCCTGCTTCTATGCCGTGACCGATGACGAGCGCTTCGCAGTGCGGCCGTTGGGTGCGCGCGGGTGGCTGGCGAGCCCGTGTTCCGGGCATGGGTTCAAGCTGGCGGCGCTGATCGGGGAAACGCTAGCCGAGGGCGTGACGGGGGTGCGGCCGGCGGATGAGGTGACGGCGTATCTCTCGGGGCGGCTGAGCGAGCCGGCCTAGCCTGTGGCGCGGCGCTCCAGGCGGCGGAAGGCGAGCGAGAGGCCGAGGCAGAGCACGAGGTAGAAGGCCGAGGCGGTGATCCAGGTTTCGAACACGCGGCCGGTGGAGACCGCGATGTCGTTGGCCATGAAGGTGAGGTCCTGCACCGAGATCAGCGAGACGATCGAACTGTCCTTGATGAGCGAGATGAACTGCCCGGCGAAGGGCGGCAGCATGCGCGACAGGGCCTGGGGCAGGATGACGGTGCGCATGATCTGAGTGCGCGTGAGGCCAAGCGCGGCGGCGGCTTCCCACTGGCCCTTCGGGATGGACTGGATGCCGGCGCGCAGGATCTCCGCGATATAGGCGCCTTCGAACAGGGCCAGCACGATGAGGGCGGAGAGGAAGTTCTTGAGCAGGCGCGGGTCGCCGAAGCCGAACGAGACCGCGGCCAGCGTGCCGGGCGAGGCGGAGGCCAGGAAGGCATCGATGCCCAGCAGCGGCATGATCTGGCTGGAGACGAAGAAGTAGCCGACGAAGATGAGCACCAGCGGCGGGGTGTTGCGCATCAGCTCCACGTAGCTGCCGGCCAGCAGGCGCGGCAGCAGCGACCGCGCCGTGCGGGCAAGCCCGACGACGAGGCCGAAGAGGGTGGCGAGCAGCATGCCCCAGAGGGCGAGGCGCAGCGTGTTTAGCAGCCCCTGCAGCAGCAGGTTGGCCACCCAGCCACGCTCCGCATCCCAGCGGATGATCCAGTTGGGGATCGGCGCCCAGTTCCAGCGGTAGTTGAGCACCGCCTGGACGCGCCAGGCGATCAGGAAGGCGGCCGCCGCGAGCAGGAGAAGCAGCGCGGCGTCCAGCCAGCCTAGTTTATGGCGCTTCAGCTTTGCACCAGGGCGCGCCAGTCGCGCTTCTCGAACCAGTAGCTGAAGCGCTCGGCCAGGAAGCCATCGGCCTTGCGGGCGGCGATCCATTCGTTGAGCGCGGCGACGGACTTGGTGTCGCCCTTGCGCAGCGCCATGGCATCACGCTGGCCGACGACGGGCTTGGCGACCGGGAGGTACAGCGTGTCCGGGTTGTCCAGCACGGCGAAGGCGGGCTTGGGGGTGGAGGTGAACCAGGCGGCGGCGTTGCCGTTCAGCACTTCCTGCAGCGCCTGGGCGTCGTCGTCGAACTGGCGCAGGGTGGCCAGCGGCAGCATCTGCTGCACCACGGTAGCGGCGTTGGTGCCGCGGCGGGCGGCGAGCGTGATGCTGGGCTTGTTCAGGCCCTCCATGGCGGTGAGGCCGGGGGCGACCTTCTTGTTGGCGGCGAAGTGCACGCCGGTGAAGGAATAGGCCTCCGTGAAGTCCACGCTGGCTTCGCGCTGGGGCGTGACTGTCATGCCGCCGATGATCGCATCGAAATTGCCAGCCAGCAGGGCGGGGATGATGCCGTCCCACGCGGTGGGCACCGGCTCGTGCTTCACGCCCCAGTCTTCGGCGAGGCGGCGGGCGACATCCAGCTCGAAGCCGATCAGGCCGCCGTTCTTGTCGCGCATGGCCCAGGGCACGAAGGTGGACAGGCCGGAGCGCAGCACGCCGCGCTTCTTCACCTCGTCCACCATGGCGGCGGGGGCCTGGGCGAGGGCGGGGGCGGCGAGGATCAGGGCGGGGGTGGCGAGCAGGAGGGAGCGGCGCTTCATGCGGGATGCTTTCAGTGGCGTCCGGTCGCGAGCCGCCGCTCCAGGAGCTGGGCGAGGCCGGACAGGATGAGGGTGACGACCAGGTAGATGGCGGCGATTGTGAGCCAAATCTCGAAGGTGAGGAAGGTGTCCGCGATGATCGAGCGGGCCTCGTTGGCGAGATCGAAGATGGCGATGGCACTTACGATGGCGGAATGCTTGACGAGGCTGATGGCGAGCGAGGCCAGCGGCGGCAGCACGATGCGCAGCGCCTGCGGCAGGATGACGTGGCGCTGCACGCGCCAGGGGGAGAGGCCGAGGCTTTCCGCGGCCTCGCGCTGGCCGCGCGGCACGGCGGCGATGCCGGCGCGGATGATCTCGGCCGCGAAGGCGCCTTCGAACAGGCCGAGGGCGAGGATGCCCGTGGCCTCCCGCCCGATGCCGAGGATGGGGGCGAGGACGAAGTAGAACAGGTAGATCTGCACCAGCAGCGGCGTGTTGCGCACCAGCTCCACATAGCCGCGCGATAGTGCCCTTCCGACCGGCGACGGGGAGAGGGCGAGCATGGCGGCGGCGAGGCCGGCGGCCAGCGTGGTGGCGAAGGCGGCGGCGGAGATCCAGAGCGTGACGCCGAGGCCGCGCAGCAGCGGGCCGGGATAGAAGGCGCCGTCATAGGTTTTGTAGAGGTAGCTGGGCACGCGTTCCCATTGCCAGCGATAGGGCATGGCGCCGGCGCCGCGCACGACGAGCCATGCGAGTGCCACGGCGATCGCGGCGAAGGCGGCGACTTCCAGCAGCGTTCGGCCGGTGTGGCGGCGCTGCCGGGGCGCGGGGCGGACGGCGGACACGTCTAGGCGCGTTCCAGGATCATGGCGCCGGAGGGGTGCATCGCGATGGTCCAGCCGGCGGGGACGAGGGTGGTGGCATCGAGCTGGGTGACGATGGCGGGGCCGGGCAGGCGCAGGCCGGCGCCGAGGGTAGCGCGGTCGAACACCGGGGTTTCCCGCGTTCCGGCAGCGAAATGGACGGTGCGGTGGCTGGCGGGCGTGGGGGCGGGCAGGGCGCCGAGCTGGGGCATGACCGGGTCTGGCAGGCGGCCGATGGCTTCCACGCGCAGGGTGACGAGTTCCCCGGGGGCATCGAGCGTGAAGCCATAGAGCGCCTTGTGGGCGGCGGCGAAGCCTTCCACCGTGGCGGCGACGGTGCCGGACCAGGGGACGGTGAGCTCGCTGCCCTGGCCTTCGTAGCGCAGCAGGGCCATTTCCTCTGTGCGGCGATCCGTCTCCGGCACCTGTTCGGCGGCGAACCAGGCCTGGGCGTCGGCGTGCAGGGCGGCGAGGACGGCGAGCGCGGTGCCATCCGGCGGCAGGCCGGCGGTGGGCAGGGTGCGGTGGAATTCGGTGCGCATGTTGGCGGCGAGCAGGCCTTCGGCGCAGAGCACGCCGGGGGCGGGGGGGACCAGCACGCGGGTGATGCCGAGCAGGTCGGCGAGCGCACAGCCATGCAGCGGGCCGGCGCCGCCGAAGGCGACCAGGGCGAAGTCCCGCGGGTCGTGCCCGCGTTCGACGCTGACCACGCGGATTGCGCCGACCATGTTGCTGTCCAGGATCGCCAGCATGCCGCGGGCGGCTTCGTGCAGGGGCAGGCCGAGCGGGGTGGCGACGTTGGCCTGGATGGCGGCTTCGGCCTTGCCCGTGTCCAGCGTCATGCGGCCATTGAGCAGCGAAGGGGGCAGGTGGCCGAGGGCGACATGCGCGTCGGTGGTGGTGGCGAGCGTGCCGCCGCGGCCGTAGCAGGCTGGCCCGGGTTCCGCGCCCGCGCTGGCGGGGCCGACGGTGAGGGCGCCATCCGCCACGCGGCCGATGGAGCCGCCGCCGGCGCCGACCGTGATCATGTCTACCATCGGCAGGGGCAGTGGCCATTCGCCGACGCGGCCCTGCTGGGTGAGGCCGATCCGGCCATCCTTGATCAGGCAGATATCGGCGCTGGTGCCGCCGATATCGACGGTGATGATGTTGCCGATCCCGGCCACCTGGGCGACCTGCAGCGCGCCCACCACGCCGGCGGCGGGGCCGGACAGCGCGGTGACGGCGGGGGCGCGGCGGATGGTGGCAGCCCCTGCGACGCCGCCATTCGATTGCATCAGCAGCAGCGGGGCGGCGATGCCTTCCTCTGCCAGGCGCTGTTCCAGCCGGGCGACATAGGTGGAGACGGCGGGCATGACGCTGGCGTTGAGGATGGTGGCCAGGCTGCGTTCGTATTCGCGCACCACGGGCAGCACATCCACCGAGGCGGTGACGGCGATTCCGGGCAGGGCGGCGCGCAGCAACTCGGCCACGCGCAGTTCATGCGCCGGGTGGGCGAAGCTGTGCAGCAGGCAGACGCCGACGGCGGAGACGCCGAGGCGGCGGCAGGCTTCGGCGGCTTCAGCCACCGAGGCCTCATCAAGCGGGGTGACGACGCTGCCGCCGGGGCCGACGCGCTCCACCACTTCCAGGATGCGGGAGGGCGGCACGGGGCGGGCGGGCTTGATCCAGGAATAGAGGTTGGCGCGGCGCGGAATGTCCTGCCGGCCGATTTCCAGCACGTGGCGGAAGCCGGCGGTGGTGACCAGGGCGGCGGTGGCGCCCTTGCCCTCCAGAATGAGGTTGGTGGCGACCGTGGTGCCGTGCAGCACGCGGGTAACCTGCTGCGCCGGGCGGCCGGCGGCCTCCAGCGCAAGGCGCACGCCGGTGATGAAGGCGAGGCTTGGGTCGGATGGGACCGAGGGCGTTTTGGCACGCCAGGCCTGGCCGGAGGCGGCATCCTGGAGGGTGACGTCGGTGAAGGTGCCGCCGATGTCGACCGCGACGGAGAGTGAGGTCATGGGAGGCGCTTTCCGGGAAGACAGGAAGGATGTTCTTTTTTGAAAAAAAGAACCAAAAAACCTTTATTCGTTTGCTGATCGTGAGGGCCGGGCGCAAATGAACAAAAGTCTTTTTGCTTCTTTTTCTTCAGAAAAAGAAGATTCTTTCTTTCTGTTTCAAACAAGTGCGTCGACATATTCAACGCGATGGAACGCCCGGCTGGCGGGCCTTGTGGCACGGGCGGCCGCGGTGGCGGCGGGGTCGGGCACGCCTTCGCGGATGATCACGCCGTAGAGGCGGGCGGCGGCTTCGACCGAGACGAAGCCGTCGGCCACGTCTTGCAGCACGGCTTCGGGTGGGCGGTCATAGGGGTGGCCGTGGCCGCCACCGCCGCCGGTTTCGATGCGCAGGATGTCGCCCTTCTTGACCTTGTTGCCATCGGACAGCGGACGGAGCAGGCGTTCGTTGGGGCGGCCGGGGTTGACGATGGCGCGGCCGGTGCCGCCGGAGAGGCCGCCCTGGGTGCCCCAGGGGGGGCAGACCACGCTGTCGATGCGCACGGCGAGCACGGCTTCGTCGGCCAGCACTTCGTATTCGCGGATGATGCCGCAGCCGCCGCGCTGGCGGCCGGCGCCACCGCTGTCGCGGTGTATGGCGTAGGTGTTGAGGCGGACGGGGTAGCCGAGTTCGAGGAACTCGACCGGGTAGTTCTCCTGCGCGACGAAGTAGACCGCGTCGATGCCATCGGCGGTGGGGCGGGCGCCGTAGCCGACGCCGAGGCCGTCGCTGAGGAGGAAGGGTTTGCCGTTGGCGGTGCCGCGCATGAGGATGATGATGTAGGCGGAATGGGCGGCCGGCGCCGGGGAGCCGGCGACGTTGATGAGGCCGTTCAGCGCCGCGAGCACGCGCATCATGGTCATGCCGCGCATGCCCAAGGGGGCGGGGGAGCGGGGGTAGAGCAGGGAGCCTTCGCGCAGGATCACCTCATCCAGCGCGCGGGCGCCGCCGGCGTTGCAGACCTGGCCGGGATCGCCGCCGAGGAAGGTGAGCGCGAAGGCGGTGCCGGGCATGTCGGGGTTCATGAGGTAGTTGACCGGGCCAGGGGCCTGGTCGTCGGTCTCTGATGCGTCCAGGATGAAGCGGTCATCCGGGGTGCGGGTGAGGGCGAAGCGGATGTGCAGCGGGCCGGTGCCGTGGCCGTCGCTGTCGATCGCATCGGTGAATTTGTGGGTGCCGACCGGGAAGGTTTCGCGCAGGCGCTGGCGGACGAGGGCTTCGGTGCGGGCGAGGAGCTGGGCCAGGGCGTCGGCCAGGATATCGGTGCCGAAACGGGTGGCGATTTCCTGCATGCGGCGCACGCCGAGATCCACGCTGCCCATCAGTGCGCGGGTATCGCCCTTGCAGGTCTCGGGGTAGCGGGAGTTGCGGTAGAAGATATCGAGGGCGGCGGTGTTGGTGGTGCCCTGGTCGATCAGCTTGGTGGGCGGGATGATGATGCCTTCCTGGAAATGGTCGGTGGCATCGGGCGAGATGGAGCCGGGGCGCAGGCCGCCGACATCGGAGAAATGGGCCCAGCCCATGACGAAGGCGCAACGCTCACCGTTGACGAAAACGGGGGCGAGGAAGACCTGGTCGTTGGTGTGGGAGACGGCGCCGCGGCTGCCGTAGCAATCGGAATACCAGTAGAGGTCGCCGGGCTTGATGGTCTCGATCGGGAATTTCTTCAGCACGGGGCCGCAGACATCGCCGAAGACCGGCACGTTGGAGCCGACCGCCATGACGCCGTCGGCATCCAGCAGGGCGGTGTAGAAATCCTTCTTTTCGCGGATGAAGGCACTGATGGCGGTGCGCTCCAGCAGCGCCTCCATCTCGGCCTGGGCGGCGCGGACGGCGCCGCGGATGATTTCCAGCGTGATGGGGTCGCAGGTGCTCACGATGGGGCTCCCTCCTCAAGATGGCAGGCGACACGGCGGGCTGGGCCGGCTTCGCGCAGGGCGGGTGCTTCCGCCTCGCAGCGGGGCATGGCGTGTGGGCAGCGGTCCCGGAAGGCGCAGCCGGTGCCGCCTTGCGGTGTGTCGGACAGGCTGCCGCGGATCGGCAGGGCGGCGCGGTCTTGATCGACGCGCGGCACCGGAACGGCGGCGACGAGGGCGCGGGTGTAGGGGTGGCGCGGGGAGGAGATGAGTTCCGCCGTGGGGCCTTCCTCCACGATGCGGCCGAGATACATCACGACGGTGCGCTCGCAGACGTAACGGATCAGGGCGAGGTCGTGGCTGATGTAGATGGCGGCGAGGCCGAGTTCGTCGCGGGCGGCGCGCAGCAGGTTGAGGATGCCGGCGCGGACGGAGACATCGAGCATCGACACCGGCTCATCCGCCACGATGAGGCGCGGGCCGGGGATGAGGGCGCGGGCCAGCACCACGCGCTGGAGTTGGCCGCCGGAGAGTTCGTGCGGGAAGCGATCGAGCCAGGCGCTGGCGGGGGTGAGGCGGACGCGGCCCATGACGGCATCGATGCGGGCTGCGTGCTCGGCTTCGGGGATGCCGAAATTGCGCAGCGGCTCGGCCAGGGTGCGGCGGATGGTGAAGCGGGGGTTCAGCGCATCGAACGGGTTCTGGAACACGAGCTGGGCGCGGGCGCGGAAGGGCAGCAGCGCGGCGGCGCGGCGGTGGGTGATGTCCTCGCCTTCGAAGATCACCTGGCCGGCGGTGGGTTCCTCCAGGCGCAGCAGCATGCGGGCGGTGGTGGTCTTGCCGCAGCCGGATTCGCCGACGATGCCCAGCGCCTCCCCGGCGGAGACCGCGAGCGAAACGTCCTGCACGGCGTGCACGGTGCGCCGGCCGGTGCGGAAGGTTTTGCCCAGGCCGCGGGCTTCGATCACGGCGCTCATGCGGGCACCACGGCGGCCCAGGTGGCGGGGCTGGCGGCGGCCGTGCGCAGGGCCGAGGCTTCGTCGGCGCGCCAGCAGGCGACCATGTGTTCGCCCTCGGTGACGGCGGGCGGGGCCTGTTCGTGGCAGCGGGTTTGCGCGAAGGGGCAGCGGGCGGCGAAGCGGCAGCCGGTGGGCGGGTGCAGCAGGTTGGGGGGCGAGCCCTCGATGGGCACCAGCTCGCCGGTTTCGCCGTGGACATCGGGGAAGGCGTGGGTGAGGCCCATGGTGTAGGGGTGCAGCGGGCGTTCCAGCACCTCTCGCACCGGGCCGGATTCCACCACGATCCCGGCGTACATCACCGCCACGCGGTCGCAGGCATAGGCGACGACGGCCATGTCGTGGGTGACGAGGATCATGGCCAGGCCGAGGCGCGATTGCAGGTCGCGCATCACATCCAGCACCTGGCGCTGCACGATGACATCGAGCGCGGTGACGGGTTCGTCGGCGATGACCAAAGCGGGATTGAGCGCGAGGGCGAGGGCGATCGAGGCGCGCTGGCGCATGCCGCCGGAGAACTGGTGCGGGTAGTCGGCCAGGCGCACGGGATCCAGCCCAACCATGCGGAACAGCTCGGCGGCGCGATCGTTGGCGGCGGCGCGGGCGAGGCCGCCGCGTTCCATCAGCACTTCCAGCATCTGGGCGCGCAGGCGCTGCACGGGATCCAGCGCGTTCATCGCGGTTTGCGGGATGAAGGAGAGGCGGCGCCAGCGGATTTCGCGGCGCTGGGCTTCGGTGAGGGCGACGAGGTCGCGGCCTTCGAACACCACGCTGCCGCCGGCGATGCGCCCGGCATCGGGCAACACGCCCATGATGGCACGGCCCAGGGTGGACTTGCCGCAGCCGGATTCGCCGACGAGGCCGAGGATGGAGCCGGCGGCCACGGAGAAGGTGGCGCCATCCACCGCGCGCACTGGGCCGGCGCCGGTGCGGTAATGGACCTGGAGGTTCTCGACGCTGAGCAGGCTCATTTATCCGCCAGTTTCGGGAACAGCAGCTTTTCGGAGCCGCGGGAGATCATGAAGCCGGCGAGCACCATGGAGACGATGGCCAGGCCGGGCGGGGTGAACCAGTTCCAGGCGCCGCGGCCGAGGGCCTGGTTGGCGTAGGCCTCCTGCAGCATCACGCCCCAGCTGATGGTGTCCGGGTCGCCGAAGCCGAGGAAGCTGGCCGAGGCCTCGGCCAGGATCGCCCAGCCGATCGCCACAGAGCCATAGAGGGCCGCGAGCGGCAGCACTTGCGGCAGGATATGGACGAACATGATGCGGGTGTTGGAACAGCCCGTCACGCGCGCGGCTTCCACCCAGGCGCGTTCGCGCAGCGACAGCACCTGGCTGCGGATGACTCGGGCGGTGTTGGGCCAGAGCAGCAGGGCGACGCAGGCGACCACCACCGTGGTGCCGGGCGTGGTGAGGGCGGCGAGCACCAGCATGAAGGGCAGGAAGGGCATGCTGAGCACGATGTCCGCCAAGCGTGTGATCAGCTTGTCCACCCAGCCGCCAAGATAACCGGCGAGCAGGCCCATCAGCGTGCCTATGGCGACGACGACGATGGCGGCGGTGAGGCCGACCTGCAGCGCGGAGCGGGTGCCCCAGATCAGCTGGCTCAGCACGTCGCGCCCGCTGGAGGTGGTGCCAAGCCAGTGCTCCGGCGAGATCGGCAGGTAGCGCGCCACGCGCCGGCCGACGCGCAGGATCTCGCGCGGATCATGCGGGGCCAGCTTGTCGGCAAAGATGGCGGTGACCACGATCAGCGCATAGATCGCCGCCCCCACGAATGCGAAGGGCTCGCTGCGCAGGAAGCGCCACGCGGCCCTAGCGGCGCGCACCGACGGACACCCTGGGATCGAGCGCGGCGTAGAGCAGGTCGGCGACGGTGTTCATGGTGGCCAGCACAACGGAGATGAGGATGAAGGCGCCCTGCGCCACGGGGTAGTCGGCGCCCTGCACCGCCTGCACCAGCACGCGGCCGACGCCGGGCCAGGCGAACACGGTTTCCACCACCACATTGCCGCCCACGCTGGCGCCAAGGCCGAGGGCGAAGGCGGTGACGACCGGCAGCAGCGCGTTGCGCGCGGCGTGGCGCATGACGATGGACCAGCGCGACAGGCCCTTCATGCGCGCCATAACGATGAACTCGTCGTTCATCACCTCCAGCATGGTGGCGCGCATCAGAAGCAGCGGCAGGCCCTGGAGGTAGAGCACGAGGGTGAGCGCGGGCAGGAACAGATGGCGCCAGAACTCCGGCGAGGCGAGGCGATCCCCGATGCCGCCGAGGTTGGAGCCGGGCGGCACGGCGCCGCCGGTGGGGAACCAGCCGAGCTGGAAGGCGAGCCCCGCGAGCAGCAGCATGCCGAGCCAGAATTCCGGGGCTGAGCGCGTGGCCAGGGCGGCGGGGATCGCGAAGCCCTCGATCCCGCGGCCGCGCTGAAAGGCGAGGAAGGCGCCGGCGACGATGCCGAAGGCGTAGGCGATGGAGAGCGCCACCAGAGTTAGAATAATCGTGTTCGGCAGCGCATCGGCCAGCAACTGGGAGACCGGCACGCGCTGCAGGAACGAGGTGCCGAGATCCCCCTGCAGCAAGCGGCCCATGTAGATCAGGTATTGCTCCCACAGCGGCTTGTCGAGGCCGAAGCTGCGCAGCAGGGCGGTGCGCGTTTCCTCGTTGAAGGTGGGCGAGAGGTAGGCGAGCGTGGGGTCGCCCGGCATCAGGCGGAAGAGCAGGAAGGTGACGGTGGTGGTGATCCACACCGTCAGCACCAGGAACCCCAGCCGCTCGGCCACAAGGCGCAGGAAGCCGGAGCGGCTCATGTGCCGTGCGGGGCCGGGCGGAAGGGGCTGTTCATCGTGCGGCGATCACTGGAACGGCGCGGTGGTTTCCTTGACCCCGGCGGGGTAGTGCAGGCGGCCATTGACCAGCACGAAGCCGGCATCCTTCAGGATCTTCTTGGCCGCTTCCACATTGCCGCCGGGCACGCGCTTCTCGATGCCCTGGTCGTGCCAGAAGGTGAGTGCCGGCGAGACCCAGGAGTTGGAGGGCACGGCCGCGCCACCCCAGGCATCCTCGGCCAGCAGCTCGCGGTCGATCGAGGCGGACAGGGCCTGGCGGAACGGGGTGCTGTTGAACGGCGGGCGGCGATGGTTGTAGGCGATGAATTTGAAGCCCATGTCCAGCGCCTCGGCGATCTTGATCTTGGGATCGGCCTTGGCGATGTCGCGCAGGATCTGCGGGTCGCCGTTGTAGTCGGCGAGGAAGTTGATCTCGCCGGAACGCAGGGCGCCGAGGGCGGCTTCCGTGTTGGGCTGGATGCGCATGATCCAGCGCGCGGCCTTGGGGGCGGCCCAATGGTCGCGGTTGGCTTCCAGTACGATCTCCTCGTTCAGCTTGGCCTTGACCATGCGGAACGGACCGGAGCTGACCGGGGTGCTTTCCATCACGCTCTCGGCGGTTTCGGGCTTGCCCTGCAGCGACTGGAAGATCGGCTCCCACACATGCTTTGGCGCGAGGTTGAGCTTGGCGAGCGAGGAGACGAGGAAGGCGGCATCCGGCTTCTTCAGCGTGATGCGCAGCGTATCCGTGCCGGTGGCGGTCACGCTGGCGATGTTGGCCACGAAGGGCTTGTACATCGGCGACTTATCGCCAATGCCGGGGGCCACGAGGCTGAACACGGCATCCTCGATCGTGATCGGCCTGCCGTCGCTCCACTTCATGCCGGCGCGCAGCTTCACGTCCACGGTGAGGGGATCCGGACGGGTCACGGCTTCGGCGGACCAGGGCTGCGGCAGGCCGTCGGTGCCGATGCGCATCAAACGGTCCCAGGTGATCTCCGCCGCCCAGGACCCTTGCGCGCCCGAAATATTGAACGGGTTGAGGTTGGTGGGGGTGGAGACGGAATTGAGGATGATGTCGCGCTGGGCGCCGAGCGGGGCGATCGAGAGCCATGTCCAGGTGTTGCGCGCGCCGATGCCGGCCTGGTCGACGATGCTCTTCTCGTCCCACACGTTCTTGTTGAACGCGACGACGTTCTTGGGATGCACCATGAAGCCGTAGGGCTGGTCGCGGTTCACCAGTTCCTGCGCCTGGATCATCAGCTGCTTGCGCTTGGCCACGTCCAGCTCTTCGCGCTGGGCGTTGGCGAGGCGGTCATATTCCGGGTTGTTGTAGCCGACGAAGTTGTAGCCGTTGGCGATGTTGGCCGACAGGAACAGGTTGTAGGTCAGCTCATCGGGGTCGCTGCGCTCGGGCCGGCCGACCATCTGCCAGGTGGTGGTGTCCCAGCGCTGGCGCTCGTACCACACGATCTGGCTGAACTGCTGGCTGGGCAGCGGGCGGATCTGCACCTGCAGGCCCAGCTGGCGCCACGCGGCGGCGATCAGTTCCGCGGCCTGGTATTCCTGCGGCAGGGCGGCCTGGGGCTGGGCGAGCAGCACGAGGGTGCGGACCGGGTCGCCCGCCGGTTGCGCCGAGACCGGCAGGGAGGTGACCAAACCGGCGACCGCCATGGCCGCGACAACGTGCCGCTTCATCAAAAGACCCCCTGCAAGGTTCATGTTGCACTGCATTCAACGCGCGCCTGCGCCGCCCCGCAAGCCCCCATCTTGCTGCGACACGGAATCAGTGTAGCCATTGCGATGCAGAAGTTGGAGTGCCCCCATGCCAATTAGTGAAGCCGAACGCCGTTTCGTGGACGAAGTAACCATTGACCTGCCCTGGGGGCTGGTGGAGCATTTCTCCGGCATGCCGCGCTGGCGCCCGGAGGACGTGAACCGCGGCATGGATGCGCTGGTGGAACGCCTGCGCGGCGAGGGCATTCCGGTTGAGGTGCATCAGCCGGAGATCTATCTTTCGATTCCCTACGCCGCCTCGGTGAGCGCCGGCGGGATCACCTATCGCGCCAAGCCGCCCTCCTCGGCCCTGCCGGTGCCGGGCGGGCGCACCGGCAAGCTGGTGAAGCTGACGGCCAACCCGAAGGCGCTGCGCAGCTACAACCGCGACATCAAGACGCTGTTCGGCGGCTCCATCTCCTCCGTGGAGGAGGTGCGTGCGCTGGTGGGCGGCAACATCGTGGTGATCCAGGGCTTCGGCAACCCGGCGCTGACCAGCCTGATCGAGGAATGGGGCGGCATCGGGCTGATCGCGGTGAACCCCGGCACGGACATCCACTGGGGCACCTGCACCACGATCTGGGGCAGCCCGGACCTGCAGGATTGGGGCCGCAAGCCGAAGATCCCAGTGGTGGCCGTGAACAACCCGGACGGGCAGAAGCTGATGGCGCTGGCCGACCAGGGCGGGGAGGCCACCATCCGCACCGACCTGGTGGAAGGCTGGTTCGCGCAGAAGATCCCGGTGGTGACCATTCCCGGCACGGTGGAGCCGGAGAAGTTCGTGATGGTGCACGGGCATCTCGACAGCTGGGATGTGGGCGTGGGCGACAACGCCACCGGCGACGCCACGCTGCTGGAACTGGCCCGCGTGTTCTGGAAGCATCGCGACGGGCTGCGCCGCAGCGTGAAGATCGCCTGGTGGCCCGGCCATTCCACCGGGCGCTATGCCGGTTCCACCTGGTTCACCGATGCCTTCGCCATGGATCTGGACCGCAACTGCGTGGCGCAGGTGAACTGCGATTCGCCCGGCTGCCGTTGGGCGACCAGTTACCACGACACGCGCGCCTTCAGCGAATGCGCCTCCCTGACCGAGGCGGCGATCCGCGACATCGTGCCGGATGCCGTGGTGGCCATCCATCGCCCGCCGCAGGCCGGTGACTACAGCTTCAACAATATCGGCCTGCCGAGCTTCTTCATGCTCAGCTCCACCATGCCGGACGCGCTGCGGGCGGAGAAAGGCTACTACGACGTGTCTGGTTGCGGGGCGAACATCGCCTGGCACACCGAGAACGACCAGCTGGAGATCGCGGACCGCAACATCCTGATGACCGACATGAAGATCTATCTTCTGTCGGTGCTGCGGGTGGCGAATGCCGAGGTGCTGCCGTTCGATTGGTCGGCCACCTGCGATGAGTTCCTGGCCACCATCGCCGGCTATGAGAAGGCGAGCCAGGGGCTGGCCGATCTCGGCCCGGCGCGCGCGGCGACGGAGGCGTTGAAGGCCGCGCTGGCCGGGCTGTCGGCCGCGCCGGTGGAGAAGCGCAACGCGGCGCTGCAGGAACTGGCGCGGGTGCTGGTGCCGGTGAACTACACGCGGGAGGCGCGGTTCCGCCACGACCCCGCCTACACGGTCCCGCCGCTGCCCACGCTGGCCGTGGCTGCGGAACTGCCGGAGTTCGCGGAAGGGCATATGCGCAAGATGGCGCAGACTGAGCTGTTGCGCGGGCAGAACCGTTACCTGGCAGCCATCGATCAGGCTTGCCGCATCGTGGCGGCGGCGGGCTAGGCAAGGGGTGGCGCGGGGGCGGGGCGGGCCGGTAAAGTCCCGCTCCCTGCGTTGAGGAGGAGAGGCCGATGGACGGAACCAAGCAGCACGGCGCCAATGACAGCCACCAGGAGCGCCTGGCGCGGCTGGCCGATGTGGCTGTGCGGGTGGGGCTGAACCTGCAGGCCGGGCAGGAGCTGGTGATGACCTCCTCCATCGACGCCCTGCCGCTGGCGCGGCTGATCACCGATGCCGCCTATCGCGCCGGGGCAAGCCTGGTGACCACGCTGTTCCATGACGACGAGCAGGCATTGTCTCGCTACCGCAACGCCCCGCCGGAGGCGTTCGACACCGCGCCGGGCTGGCTGTTCGAGGGCATGGCCGAGGCCTTCAAGCGCGGCGCGGCGCGGCTGGCGATCGTGGGCGATGATCCCGGGCTGCTCGCCGGGCAGGACCCGGCGCTGATCGCGCGGGCGAACCGGGCACGCTCCACCGCCTACAAGCCGGCGCTGGAGCTGATCACGTCATCCGCGATCAACTGGACCTTGGTGCCCTATGCCGCGCCGGCCTGGGCGAAGGCGGTGTTCCCGGAACTGCCGGAGGCCGAGGCGCAGGCGAAGCTGTGGGATGCGCTGTTCGCGGCCACGCGAGTGGACACGGCCGATCCGGTGGCGGAATGGGCGGCGCACAACGCCAAGCTAATGTCGCGCCGCGAGATGCTCAATGCGCGGCGCTTCTCCGCACTGCGCTTCCGCGGCCCGGGCACCGACCTGGTGGTGGGGCTGGCGGACCAGCATTCCTGGATGGGCGGGCAATCCAAGGCGCTGAACGGCGTGGTGGGCAACCCGAACATCCCGACCGAGGAAGTGTTCACCACGCCGCATGCCGCGCGCACCGAAGGCACGGTGGCGGCCACCAAGCCGCTTTCCTATGCCGGCACGCTGATCCGCGACATCCGGGTGCGGTTCGAAGGCGGGGCGCTGGTGGAGGCGCATGCCAGCACCGGGCAGGAAGTGTTGCAGCGCATGATCGCCACCGACGAGGGTGCAAAGCGGCTGGGCGAGGTGGCGCTGGTGCCGGCCTCCTCGCCAATCTCGGCCAGCGGGATGCTGTTCCTGAACACGCTGTTCGACGAGAACGCGGCCAGCCACATCGCGCTGGGCCAGGCCTATCGCAAGTGCTTCGTGGACGGGGACACGCTGGACGAGGCCGGCTTCACCGCCCGCGGCGGCAACAGCAGCCTGATCCATGTGGACTGGATGATCGGCTCGGCCGAAGTGGATGTGGACGGGATCAGCGCCGACGGATCGGCGGTGCCAGTGATGCGCGGAGGCGAGTGGGCCTGAAGCCAGGTCGCCCGCCGCCTCAATGCGCGGCGGCGGGGCCGTCGCAGGCCAGCGGGGCGCCGCAATCGACGCAGGAGAACGCATCCGACCAGTTGGTGCGGCCGCAGGCGTGGCAGGGCGCGGTGGCCTTGCCCATCAGCCCGCCATTGCCCTGCGCCTTGCCGGCCCAGCCGGACAGCCGCGCGGGGAGGCCGTTGGCATTGCTGCCGGCCCGTTCCAGCGCGGTACGCACGGCGGCGATCTCGCGCAGAATCACCATGGTCCCTGCCGCCAGCACCGAGGTGAGCAAGGCAAATCCCGCCAGCAGCAGGATCGGCGTGAGCTGCTGCAGATCCTCCATGGAGCCGAGCGGCAGCAGCCGTGGCCTGAACACGATGATCGGCAGCAACCCCATGGCGACGGCGAGCAATCCACCCCAGTAGGCGCCAACGATGAATTTGCGCAACGGTGTGCACTCCAACGCCGGATGCGACGTGCCCTCGATCCTAGGCCGAAGCCCCTACAGATTCATTTCAGCACACGCGGTGCCTGATCGGGCTTGAGCTGCTGCAAAGGCCGGCGCGGCGGCAGCGCGCACCCGTGGGCTGGTGGGGTTTGCAGCCGCGTGGGATGGCGGCATCGTGGGCCACTGTCTGGCCAGGAGCAGAAGTGACCGTCTACGTCGACGACATGCGCGCCGCATTCCGCGGGCACATCATGTGCCACATGATCGCGGATACGGAGGAGGAATTGCACAACATGGCCGCGCGCATCGGCATCGAGCGGCGCTGGTATCAGGGCGACCATTACGACGTGACGATGGATCGCCGCGCGCTGGCGGTGGAATACGGCGCGCGGGAGATCACCTGGCGGCATTGCAGCCTGATGACCGTCCTGCGCCGGCGCGATCCCGCCGCCCCGCTGGTCACGCCGGAGGAAGGGGCGGCCTGGCTGCGGGCCCGTCTGGCGGAGAAGCTAGGGATTTAGCGCCACGGCCTGGGTGCGGCCCATCCGGTTCTCGAACACCACGAACCAGGGCCGGGTATTGCGCCGCAATCTTCCGCCGGCATCGGTGGCGTAGCGCACGGCGGTGACGGCCTGGGCGACATTGCCGCCGATCACCACGATCTCGCCGGGCAGCACCTCGGCCACGATGTCGCAATGCATCGGCCGGCCCGTGCCCATCTCCGCGCGCCGGGCCGCGAGGCTGGGGAGCGGGCGGCGGCTGCGGTCGGCGCACACCAGGTCGCCGGGGGCGGGGGCGTAGTCTTCGATCTCGTGGGCCAGGAAGGTGGCGCGGCCGCCCCAGCGATCCCCCTGCAGGATCAGCGCATCCATATACTGCCAATGCGCCGCGGCGGGCGGGAACTCGGCGGCGTCGATGCCGGTGGCGCGCAGCACGAAGGAGACGAAGGCGGCGGACCAGGGCTGGCAGCCCCACAGCGCCGAGCGCCCGCCACCGGCGAGCTCGCCGCTGGTGCAGGCGGTGGCCTCGCCCAGGGTGAAGGCGCGCTTGTTGCGGGCGATCTCATCGGCCCAGCCGACCGCGGACCAATAGGCGAGCACCTTGGTGAAGGCGGCCGGGTCCTGCTCGGCCATCGGGCCTTGCTGGTCGTCACGCACGGCCACGGTGCGCGCATCGAGCACGCGCCCACCCCATTCGCGCCATTCGCCATCGAGCAGGCGCAGCAGGCGGGCGCGGGCCTCGGCGGGATAGGCCGGCGGTGGCAGGCCTTGCGGCGCCGGCGGGGCGGTCGGCCGGGTGGCGCAGGCGGCCAGGCCCAGCACGAGCAATGCCATGGCGAGAAGGGCAGGGGGGCGCATGGCCGCACTTGGCGCGCCGCGCGGGGCTGCGTCAACGGCCTGCACCTCACGCTTCGCTGAGCGTGCTTGCGGGTGGTGGCGCAGTAGCTACTAATATGGAACTGACTTCCATGATGATAGCGAGGCGCCGGCCATGCAGCGCAAAAGCTTCCGCACCATGCCGTGCCCCATCGCCCGCGGGCTGGACCGCGTGGGCGAGTGGTGGAGCATCCTGATCCTGCGCGACGCCTTCGCGGGGATGACGCGGTTCGAGGAGTTCCGAGAAAGCCTCGGCATCGCGCCCGGCATGCTCTCCCGCCGCCTCGTGGCACTGGTGGAGGCCGGGTTGCTGGAACGCCGGCGCTACAGCGATACGCCGCCGCGCGAGGAATACGTGCTGACGCCGCGCGGCGAGGATTTCCGCCCGGTGCTTCTTACCCTGCTGGATTGGGGCAACCGCCATTTCGCGCCGGAGGGGCCGAGCGTGCAGATCGTCGATGCCGCCACCGGTGCGCCGGCCGAGCCGGTGCTGGTGGATCGCGCCACGCTGCGCCCGATTGAGGCGCCGGAATTCCGCCTCGTGGCCGGCCCCGCCGCCGGGCGCGGGATGAAGGCACGGCTGGCGCGCGAGCGGCCGCGGGACCTGCTGGGCCGTAAGGAGATTTCGGCATGAGCGCCAACCCGCCGGCTGCCGCTCCCTCGGCGGCGATGAACCCGCGCACGCGCATGCTGCTGCAGGCACCGATCGTGCCCACCCTGCTTCGCCTGGCCTGGCCGAACGTGCTGGTGATGCTGGCCCAGGCCGCGGTGGGGATGATCGAGACCTGGTGGATCTCCTTCCTCGGCACCGATGCGCTGGCCGGCATGGCGCTGGTGTTCCCGGGTTTCATGATGATGCAGATGCTCTCGGGCGGCGCCATCGGCGGCGGCATCTCCTCCGCCGTGGCACGTGCGCTCGGCAGCGGGCGACGGGAGGATGCCAACGCCTTCGTGCTGCATGCCCTGGTGGTGAATCTGGGGCTGGGCCTGCTGTGCACCGCGCTGTTCCTGGGCTTCGGCCGGCCGCTCTACGCCGCGATGGGCGGGCGGGCCGGGTCGCTGGAAGCGGCGCTGGCCTATTCCGACATCGTGTTCGGTGGCGTGGCGCTGGTGTGGGTGATGAATGCGCTGGCCAGCGTGATCCGCGGCACCGGCAACATGCTGGTGCCGTCTTTGGCCATCTGCCTCAGCGTGGTGGTGCTGGTGCCGCTGTCGCCGGTGCTGATCTTCGGCCTCGGCCCGATCCCGGCCATGGGCATCGCCGGCGGTGCCTGGGCGGTGGTGGGCACTACGGCAATGACGGCGGCGGTGATGGCCTGGTACCTGCTGGCCGGTCGTGCTGTGGTGCGCCCGGTGCTGGTGCCGCTGCGCTGGCCGTTGTTCGCCGACATCCTGCGCGTAGGCGCCGTGGGGGCGATCAGCACGCTGCAGACCACACTCACGGTGGCGCTGACCACCGGGCTGGTGGGCATCGCGGCCGGGCCTGCGGCGGTGGCGGGCTACGGCACCGGGGCGCGGCTGGAATACCTGCTGGTGCCGCTGGTCTTCGGCCTTGGCGCGCCGCTGGTGGCGCTGGTGGGCACTAATATCGGCGCCGGCCAGCGCGACCGGGCGCTGCGCATTGCCCTCACCGGCGGGGCGCTGGCCTTCGGCCTGACAGAGGCGGTGGGGCTGGCCGCCGCGCTGTTCCCGGCCGCGTGGCTGGGCCTGTTCACCCATGATCCCGCCGCCGTTGAAACCGGCGCCGCCTATCTGCGTATCGTCGGCCCCACCTATGGCTTCTTTGGCCTCGGCCTGTGCCTGTATTTCGCATCGCAGGGCGCGGGGCGGTTGTTCTGGCCCTTGGCGGGCGGGATGCTGCGCCTGCTGGTGGCCGTGGGTGGCGGCTGGCTGGCGCTGCATCTCACCGGATCGCTGATGGCGCTGTTCGCCGCCCTGGCGCTGGGGCTGGTGGTGTATGGGGTGACGGTGGTGACCGCCATCTCCCGCGGGGTTTGGTTCCGCTGAGGCGCTGCTTGCCCGGCATGTCCCGGCCTTGGCATGATCGCGCCAACGGCCGGCAACGGCGACAAGCGGGAGAATATGCCATGAGCACCAGCAACAGGATCGGGCGGCGCGCGGCACTGGCAGGGTTGGCGGGAGCCGCCGTGGCACCGGCGGCCCGCGCCCAGGCCCCCGTGAGCCTGCGCCTGTTCACCGGCGGCCAGCAGCGGCCGGATGTGATGCGCCGCATCCTGGATGTGTTCCAGGAGCGCAACCCCGGCATCCGCGCCGAGGTGGAGGTGGGCGGCGCCACCTCCGACCAGCAGCAGCAATACCTCAACACCGTGCTCGCCAGCCGTGATTCCGCGCTGGACGTGGTGCTGATCGACGTGATCCGGCCGGCGCAATGGGCCGCAGCGCGCTGGGCGGAGCCGCTGGATGCCTATCTCGGCGCCGAGCGCGACGCGATCATGGCCCGCTATTTGCCGGCCTACCGGGAAGCCAACATCGTCGGCGGCCGCGTGATGGCGCTGCCGTATTTCGCCGATGCGCAGTTCCTGTATTTCCGCCGCGACCTGCTGGCCAAGCACCAGGTGGCGCCGCCCACAACCTGGGATGAACTCTCTGCCGGCGCGCAGAAAATCCTGGCCGCGGAGGCCGCCGCCAACCCCAGCCTGCGCGGCTTCGCCACCGCCGGCGCGCCGATCGAGGGCACGGTGTGCAGCTTCCTGGTGCCGCTCTGGGGCATGGGCGGCACGCTGACGGACGCGCAAGGCAAGCTGGCGCTGAACCCGGCCCAGGCCCAGCGCGCGCTCGCCTTGTGGTCGGATTTGCGCGCGAAGAACGTTACGCCCGCCAACCTCGCCGAGATCGCCACCGACCGCATCCGCGTGGACATGCAGGCCGGCAACCTGATCTTCGCCATGCAGTGGGGCTACGCCTGGAACCGCTTCCAGAACGACGCCGACAGCCAGGTGAAGGACCGCATCGGCGTGGTGCCGCTGCCCAGCTTTGCGGGCAACGCGCCGGCCACCTGCGTCGGCGGCTGGCAGCTGGCCGTGAGCGCGTTTTCCAAGAACAAGGAAGCGGCGGCCAAGCTGGTGCGCTTCCTGTCCTCGCCCGAGGTTTCCAAGATGCAGGCCATTGCCGCCAGCCACCTGCCGGTGTTCCCGGAGGTGTACGAGGATGCCGAGGTGCTGGCCGCCAACCCCTGGTTCCGCGATGCCCGCGCCGTGGTGCTGGGCGCCCGCGCCCGCCCGGTGACGCCGCGCTATGCCGAGGTGTCGGAGGCGATCCGCACCTCCATGAACGGCTTCCTCGCCGGCACCCGCACTGCCGACCAGGCGCTGGCGGACATGACGCAGCGGCTGACCCCCGTGCTGCGCTAGCCCTATGGCGCGGCTGCGCGTCGGCCCGCTGGAGCGCGCGGAGCGGCGGCTCGGCTACGCGCTGTTGGCCCCGGCGCTGCTGCTGCTCTCGGCGGTGGTGCTCTATCCCATCGCCACGCTGCTCTGGACCAGCACGCAGCAGCTGCATCTGGCGCAACCCTGGCTGGAGGGGTTCGTGGGCTGGGAGAACTACGACCGCGCGATGGACGACCCACGCTTCTGGTCCGCGCTTGGCGTCACGCTGATCTATGTGGGCGTGACCGTTCCTGGCGCGATATTGTGCGGGCTGGGCCTGGCGCTGCTGGCCAACCTGCCGTTCCGGGTGAAGTGGCCGGTAAGGCTCGGCCTGCTGCTGCCCTGGGCGCTGCCGCTGGTGTTCGCCGGGCTGATCTTCCGCTGGTTCTTTGAATACGAGCAGGGGGTGGTGAACGCGGTGCTGCGGCTGTTCGGCGCGGAACCGCTGCGCTGGCTCTCCACCCCCGATCTTGCCTTCATCTCCACCTCCACCGCGATCGTGTGGAAATCATCGAGCTTCGTGGCCCTGGTGCTGCTGGCCGGGCTGCAGGCGATCCCGTCCTCGCTCTATGAGGCCGCCGCGGTGGACGGCGCCAGCGCGTGGCAGCGCTTCCGCCACGTGACCCTGCCGATGCTGCGCCCGGCCATTGTGGTGGCACTGATCTTCCGCACCATCACGGCGATCCAGACCTTCGACATCCCCTACGCCATGACCGGCGGCGGGCCGGGCCACAGCACGGAGACGCTGGCGATGTACGTGCACCGCACCACCATCGACGTGCTCGATTTCGGCTATGGCAGCGCGCTCGCCGCCCTGATGTTCCTGCTCAGCCTCGCGCTGACCTCGCTCTACATCCGCCAGACGCGGCGCGACGAAGGGACCGGCTGATGCCCAGCTTCAAGAAGGCCCGCGCGCTCGCCGCGCTGCTGATCGTGGCCAATGGCGTGATCCCCGCGCTGTGGATCCTGCTCACCTCGATGAAGACCGAGACGGAGCTGATGCGCGTGCCGATCACGGTGCTGCCGGATACGCCGACCCTCGCCAATTATGTGCGCGTGTTCGTCGACCAGCCGATGCTCACCTTCCTGTGGAACTCGCTGGCGGTGGCCACGCTCTCCACGCTGCTCTGCGTGTTCGTCTCGGCGCTGGCGGCCTATGCCATCGTGCGGCTGCGGGTGCCGATGGGCACGCTCATTCTTTCGGCCATCGTATTGGTCTCGATGTTTCCGCTGATCAGCCTGATGGTGCCGCTGTTCCAGATCATGCGCACGGTGGAACTGCTCAACACCTGGCCTGCGCTCATTCTGCCATACGCCGTGCTCTCCATGCCCGTGTGTACCCTGGTGCTGGCGAGCTTCTTCCAGGACATTCCGCAGGATCTGGAGCGCGCGGCGGAGATCGACGGCTGCACGCGGCTGGGTGCGATGTGGCACGTGGTGGTGCCGCTGGCCGGGCCCGGCATCTTCACAGCCGCGATCCTGGCCTTCGTGAATGCGTGGGACGAGTTCCTGCTGGCGCTGACGCTTTCGCCGCGCGTGCCGGCGCGCACCGTGCCGGTGGGGATTACGCTGTATCAGGGCGAGTTCGCCTTCCCCTGGCCGATCATCTCGGCCGCGCTGATCGTGGCGATCGTGCCGGTATGCCTGCTGATCGTGATCTTCCAGGAACGCGTGGTCGGCGGGCTCACCGCCGGCGGAGTGAAGGGCTGAGCATGCCGACCGACCCGACCAAGCACGCCCGCGCCGAAGGCCTCACGCCGCGCGGGGCAGGGGCGTTCGAGACCTCCATCGGCCGGCTGCGCGTGGCCGCAAGCGGTGGCGTCACCCGCCTCACCCTCGGCGAAACCACGCTGCCCGACTACGGCTTCGTCGACGCCACCGGCTTCGCCCCCGCCGATGCGGAACTGGGCGGTGCCCCGGTGACCGCCACGCTGCGCGATGCCGAAGGTCGCCTCGTGCTCGGCCCACCGACGGACGAGCATTTCCGCGGCTGGACGCGGCTGCCCGCCTTCGGCCGTGGCGCGGACGGGTTCTGGTCCGCCGCCTTCGCGCTCGACAGCGGGCTGCCGGTGTATGGCCTGGGCGAACAGTTCGGCCCGCTGGATAAGCGTGGCCAGCTGGTGCGCTGCCACGTGGACGACGCGCTGGGGGTGAATACCGGCCTCACCTACAAGCCATGCCCCTTCGCCTGGGGCTTCACGCCGGATGGCACCTGCTGGGGCATCCTGGTGAACACGCCGATGGATGTGTGGTTCGGCTGCGGCCATCCGGCCTGGTCGCACCGCACGCTGGCGATCGTCTGTGCCGACGAGGCGCTGGACCTGTTCCTGTTCGCTGCCCCCGACCCCGGGGCGCTGCTGCGCCAGTATCACGCGCTGACCGGCGCGCCCGCCGCCCCGCCGCTGTGGTCCTTCGGCGTGTGGCTCTCCAAGGCCTATTACCGCACCGCCGACGAAATCCTCGAAGCCGCCCGCACGGTGCGCGAAAAGCGCCTGCCTTGCGACGTGATCACCTTCGACGGCCGCGCCTGGCAGGATACGCCGACGCGCTTCCACTTCCATTTCGACCCCTCGCGCTATCCGGACCCGAAGCCGGTGATCGATGCGCTGAAGGCGCAGGGCTTCCGCATCTGCGTCTGGGAATACCCGCCCGTGGCGGTGGAGGGCGCGCTCTTCCCCGAACTGGCGGAGGAGGGGTTCCTGCTGACGGACGATGCAGGCCAGCCGCTGGTGTTCGATTGGGACAAGACGCCGGGCAGCTCGCCGTTCGGCAAAGTGCTCACCCCGCTGCCCGCCTCGGGCCTGCCGGACTACACCCACCCCGGCGCCTATGCCGATTGGCGCGACCGGCACGCGGCGCTGTTCGCGCTCGGCGTGGACGTGGTGAAGAGCGATTTCGGCGAGCAGGTGCCGGAGGAGGCGCGGGCATCGAACGGCGATAGCGGCGTGCGGCTGCACAACGCCTATCCCGCGCTCTACAACCGTTGCGTGTACGAGGCGACGGCGAAGTTCACCGGGGATCCCGTGGTTTGGGGCCGTGCCGGCTGGATCGGGGCCCAGCGCCAACCGGTGCAGTGGGGCGGCGATCCGCAGAGCGATTGGGAGGGCCTGGCCGCGAGCCTGCGCGGCGGGCTTTCGCATGGCATGACGGGCGTGCCCTGCCACGCCAGCGACATCGGCGGCTTCTACGGCAGCACCCAGCCCGCGCCGGAGCTGTTCCTGCGCTGGCTCGGCGCTGCGGTGTTCAGCTCGCATTTCCGCTTCCACGGCATCGGCCCGCGCGAGCCGTGGTCGTATGGCGACGACGCCGAAAGCGTCGCGCGGCAATGGCTCGATCTGCGCATGCTGCTGGTGCCCTACCTGCACGCCGTGGCCCGCGATGCCGCAAGCACCGGGCTGCCGGTGATGCGGGCCATGGCGCTCGCCTTCCCCGATGACCGTGCCGCGCGCGGCTTCGAGGAACAGTTCTGCTGCGGCCCGGCGCTGCTGGTGGCCCCCATCCTGCGCCCGGGCGGCATCGCGGAGCTGTGGCTGCCGGCGGGCGGCTGGTACGATTTCTGGACCGGCGAGCGCCACGAGGGTGGGCGCCTGCTGCGGCTTGCCGGCCTGAAGCTGGATCGCATGCCGGTCTTCGGCCGCGAAGGCCATCTGCTGCCGCTCGGCCGCGCCGTGCAGCACACCGGGGAGATCGATGCTGCCCAGCCGGTGGAGGAGGTGGTGGCGTTCGGCCTGCCCACGGAGCCACCGCTGGCGGGGCTCGGACTGTCCCTCGTGCAGGGTCACCTTTCCGGCGCGCCGCGGGTGCGGGCCATCGGGTGCACCGCGGAGGCCGATGGCGCGGGCTGGCGGTTCCGCTCCGGCTGAGCTGTTTCGCCGTGGTGTGAAACCGGATCGCCAGCCGCGCGTTGCCCCCGCGCAATCCGACGGGGGAACCGCCATGAGCGACCGTGCCGCCAGCAAGGTCTTCAGCGATTTCGAACTGCCCGTGGCCCCCAACCTGCTGGCGGGCATCATCGATGCCGCCCGTGCGATGGAGGAACTGGAGGAGGACGAGCTCAACGAGGACATGCAAGACGCCGATACCCCCGAGGAGTCCGACCCCCAGGGCCTGGAGGGCGCCTTGCGTGGCCTGATCGACGACCTGAACGAGGACGAGCAGGCGGCGCTGATCGCGCTGACCTGGATCGGCCGTGGCGATCGCGAGCCCGGCGAGTGGGACGAGACCGTCGCATTGGCCCGGGAGCGCAACACGGAGGGCTCCACGGCCGACTACCTGGTGGGCATGGAGATGCTGGGCGACCTGCTGTCGGAGGGCATGGCCGCCTTCGGCATCATCGCGGAGGACGTGGCGCGGTAGCGGACGCAACCGACCGGCGGGGCCGGCATTTCCCGGTCCCGGACAGGAGTTTCGCCGATGCCGCCCATCTCTCGCATGCGCCCGGCCCCCGCCCGGCCCCCACGTTCCTGGTTGTGGCCGGCGCTGCTCGGGCTCGGCGTGCTGGCCGTGGCCAATCATGCCGCTTCCCGCGCCGCGGAGCGCCGCCACCCGCCGCGTGGGCGGTTCCTGGAGATCGCGGGCACGCGGCTGCACGTGCTGGATGAGGGCAGCGGGCCGCCGGTGGTGCTGCTGCACGGCAACGGCGCCATGGCGGAGGATTTCGTGGCCAGCGGCCTGGTGGAGCGGCTTTCGGCCGATCATCGCGTGATCGTGCCGGACCGGCCGGGCTTCGGGCACACGCCACGGTCGCACGGCAAGCTCTGGACGGCGCATGCCAAGGCGGAGCTGATCGCCGCGGCGTTGGACCGGCTGGGCGTGGAGCGGCCGGTGGTGCTGGGCCATTCCTGGGGCGTGATGGTGGCGTTGGATCTCGCCCGGCGGCATCCGGACAAGGTCGGGGCCCTGGTGCTGGTGGGCGGCTACTACCACCCCACGCTGCGGCTGGACGTGCCGTTGGTCTCGCTCTCGGCGCTGCCGGTACTGGGCGACGTATTGCGCCACACCGTGCTGCCGCCGCTGCTGTGGCTGATCCGTGGCGGCGTGTTCCGCACGCTGTTCGCGCCGGCCCCTGTGACCGCTGGCTTCCAGGATCGGTTCCCGGTGGGGATGGCGCTGCGGCCTTCCCAGCTGCGCGCGGTGGCGCAGGACACGGCGACGATGATCCCCGGCACCGCGCTGCTGTCGCGCCACTATGGCGAGCTGGCCATGCCGGTGGCGATCGTGGGCGGGGTGGAGGATGGGCTCGTCGATTTCGACACCCAGTCCCGCCGCCTGCACGAAGAGATCCGGCACAGCCGGCTGCACCCGGTCGCAGCCGATGGGCACATGGTGCACCACACGGAGCCGGCCCTGCTGGCGGATATCGTCGCCCAGGCCAGCCGTGCCGCCGAAGCGGCCCAGGCCGCACTGCCGGGCTGACGCAGAAAGGGGCGGCAGGTTGCCCCGCCGCCCCAAGCCTCAGTGGTGAGGGGTGGTCAGCGCCAGATCGGCTTGCCCAGGTTCACGTCGCGGCCGGACGTTGCCGCGCCGCCGACCGCGCCCACCGCGCCGCCGATCAGCGCGCCGGTGCCCAGGCTGCCGCCGGTCAGCCCGCTGATCGCCGCCCCGGTGCCGGCGCCGATCAAGCCGCCGGAGACGGCGCGGTCGCCGGTGCTTTGGCCGCAGGCCGCAAGGGCCAGGGTCGCCAGGAGCAGGGTCGTGGTGAGCATCGTTTTCATCGCAGGATCCTCCGCAGCATTGCGCGGGCCGGGCCCGCGCTGTGCAGGCACATTGCCCGCCATCTGCGGCAGAAACGTGATGACAAGGTGAAGGGTCCATGGCGAAGGTGGCGCATCATGGCCCGCTCGCGCAACGTTGATCGCTACTTGCGCCCGACCAGCGCCAGGGCTGCGCCCACCAGGCCCACGCCGGCGGCCAGGGGGCCGAAGCCGCCGAAGCCGAACGAGGTCATCATCCAGCCGCCCAGGGCGGCAGCACCCAGCCAGCCGAAGCTGGCCGAGGTGACGTTCAGGCCCAGTACCGTGCCGCGCACCGCATCCGGCACGTTGGCCAGGGCGGCCATCAGGCTGGGGCGGGCGATGGCGTTCACGAACACGTAGCCGAAGCCGAGCGCCACGCTGGTGGCGAGCCCCGGGGTCCAGAGGAAGAGCGCCATCGCGACCGCGGCGGAGCCGGCCATGGCGGCGGCGAAGGTGTGGAGCCGGTTCGGCAGCCGGTCTGCCAACTGCCCGCCCAGCACCGTGCCCAGGATGTTGCCGCCGGCGAACAGGGCCAGCGGCACCACCACGCCCTTCAGCGACAGGCTGTAGGTGGACTGCAGGAAGGTGGCGAAATACACCGCCGTCAGGCCGTAGCAGACGCGTTCGGCGATCCCCATCGCCAGCAGGCGCATCACCGGGCCGGTCATGGCCGCACGCAGAGAGACCGATTTGCTGCCGGCGGCAAGCTTGCCGCCGTCGCGCCCCCAGGTGCTGGCCAGCAGGCCGAGGGCGGCGAGCAGCGCGATCCCGGCCACGGTGACGTTCACGCCGCGCCAGCCCACGAAGCTGCCGATCCAGGCTGCCATCGGCACGCCCACCAGCAGGGTCATGGATTGGCCCGCCATGATCCAGCCCAGTGCCCGGCCGCGCTGGCGGTCCACTGTGCGGGCGGCGGCCTCGGCCATGATCACCCCGGTGAAGGCGCCGGAACAGCCGCCGGCCGCCGTGGCCCAGGCCGCCACGGTGAAATAGGTTTCGGAATGCGACACGCCGACCATGCACAGCGCCAGGCCCAGCGGCCCGCCGATCAGGAACGGCTTGCGCCCCCAGCGATCCGACCCCGCGCCGGCGGCCATGGAGGCCACGCCCCAGGCGATGGAAGTCATCGCCATCAGGTTGGCCACATAGGCCACGGTGGTGGCGAGGTCGCGCGCCATGTCGATCAGGAAGGGCGCGCGGGTGGTGCCGCTGCAGGAGGCGGCGAACATGCCGAGGCACCCGGCCGCGAGCAGCGCCCAGGGCATGGGCGGCAGGCCGGGCAGCACCACGGCATCGGTGGCAGGTTTCGTGCGGGAGGACATGGCGGAAGCCTATCCCGGCGGGCGCCCGCGGTCGAACCGCGTCTCAGGCAGGGCTGGTGCTCACCCCATGACCCTTGCGGCGCCCATCATCACCACGGCCAGGGCGAGCGAGACCCCGAGCCCAGCCTTCCTGTCAGGCCCGCGCCCCAACCCGGCCGCGATCCGCCAGGGCCAGCACCTCGGCCGCCGCGGCTGCGGAGGGGGCCATGCCCTCTGGCGCCAGTCCGGCGGCGATGTCGCGGAAGGCCATGCGCTGGGCGGCGGCTTCCACGGGATCGGTCAGCAGCCGGCCCAGCGCGGCTTCGAGCAGGGGGGGGGTGCAGCGGTCCTGGATCAGCTCTGGCGCCACCTCTCGGCCCGCCAGCAGGTTCACCAGCCCGGCGTATTTCACCTTCACCAGCCGCTTGGCGATGGCGGCCGAGAGCGGGTTCACGCGGTAGGCGACCACCATGGGCACGCCGGCCAGGGCGAGTTCCAGCGTGGAGGTGCCGGATTTCACCAGTGCGGCGTCTGCGGCGGCAAACGCGTCGTGCTTCTCGTCGGTTTCCGCGACCAGGATCGGTTTCACCGGCCAGGTTGCGGTGGCCGCGCGCACCGCCTCGGCCACGGAATGGGCGACCGGCACCACCGGCACCAGTCCGGGCAGCCGCGCGGCAAGGCGTTGCAGGGTTGCGCCGAAGATCGGCAGCAGGCGCCCGACCTCGCTGCGCCGGCTGCCGGGCATCACGATCACCACGCGCTGGTCCGGCGTGAGCGCGTGCGTGGCGCGGAAGCGGGCGGCATTGCCCTGGTCCAGCCCGGCTTCCAGCACGGGATGGCCGACGAAGCGCGCCGCCAGACCGTGCCGGGCGAAGAACGCGGGCTCGAAGGGCAGCAGGCAGAGCAGCGCCTCCCACAGTCCCGGAAAATGCTTCACCCGGCCTTCGCGCCAGGCCCAGACCTGGGGGGCGACGTAATGCGCGCGCGGAATACCGTGGTCGGCGATGCCGCGCAGCACGCGCAGGGTGAAGCCGGGGCTGTCGATGGTGACCAGCACGGCGGGGCGGCGGGCCAGGATATCGGCGATGGTCTGGCGCAGGCGGGCGCGCAGCTGGATGATGCGGGGCAGCACCTCCAGCAGGCCCATGATCGCCAGTTCCTTCTGCGGGAAGAGCGGGGCCAGGCCCTCTGCTGCCATGCGCGGCCCGCCGATGCCGGCGAAGGTGACGCCGGGGCGGACGGCCTTCAGGGCGGCCATCAGCCGGGCCCCGAGCACGTCGCCGCTTTCCTCGCCGGCGATGAGGTAGACCAGCGTCACCCGAAGCGGGCCGGTTGGGCGGGCGGTGGCGGGGCGGGCCAGCTGAGGTGGTTGCGCACCGCGCCTTCCCGGCGGACCGCATCGAGCCGGGCCGGGTCCAGATCGGCGAAGACCCAGCCGCCTTCGTTCATCTCGCCCTCGGCGACGATGCCGCCCGCTGCGAACCCGCGATCCACCGGGCCGTAGATGCCGGCCTGGCCGGTATTGGCATCGAGCGCGCCGCACCAGGGCGCCTCACCCACCGTGGGGGCGACGGCGACGAAGCACTGGTTCTCCATGGCGCGCGACCGGGCGGCGATGCGCACCCGGCTGAAGCCGTGCGCCGTATCGGTGCAGGTGGGGGCGAGAATGATCCAGGCGCCGGCTTCCACCTGCGTGCGGACCAGCGGCGGAAATTCCGCATCGAAGCAGATGGTGATGCCGATGCGGCCGAAATCGGTTTCGAACACGCAAGGGGGCGCGCCGGGGGCGATGTGCCATTCCTCCGCCTCGAACCGCGTCATCACGTGCTTGTCCTGGAAGGCGAGGCTGCCATCGGGGGCTACCAGCGGGGCGCGGTTCACCACGCGGCCATCGAGCGCGAAGGGCAGGGTGCCCGGCACGAGCCATACCTTATGGCGTTGCGCCACGGCGCGCATTACGCCCAGCGCCGCCTCCCCGGCCGCGATGCCGCGCGCGAGTTCACCGGTGAGATCGGGCGCATCGCCGAGGGCGAGTTCCAGCGCGGCATATTCCGGCATCACCAGCAGCTGCGCGCCGGCCCAGGCGGCCTGGGCCACCTCGCGGTCCAAGCGCTTGCCCCAGCGATCGAGCCCGCCGCGCCCCACGCGCCAGGCCATCGCGCCGACTTTTACAGCTGCCATCAGCGAATCCGCCGGCGCCAGAAATCGAGCGTGTTCGCCACCTCGCCCTCCGTGTCCACCTGTTTCCAGGTCATGGTGCAGGCCAGGCCGGGCACCGGGGTGTAGCCGCGATGGCGCCAGAAATCGTGCAGCGTGGCGGCGCCGGGCGGCTTCAGCGGATGGTCCGCGGGGCGGCGCACGGCGCAGAACGTGGCGAAGAGGCTGGCGGAGGCGGCCAGGGCATGGGCTTCCCGCGCGGCGAAGAAGGCCACGCCAGCGCCGCGGCCGCGGTATTGCGGCAGCAGCACGGACTCGCCGAAGTAGAAATGCTCCGCCGGGTCCAGCCCCAGGGCGCGGAACGGGGCGGAGATGTCCGCATCCGCTTCCGCCAGCGCGAGGCAGGTGGCGCAGCCGACTGGTTCGGCGCCATCGAAGGCCACCACCAGCGCCGCGCTTGGGCTGCGCAGGAACGGGGCGAGGTAGGCCGCTTCCTCCTCCGCCGAGCCGTCGTAGAGGTAGGGCCAGTCGCGGAACACCGCCATGCGCAGGCGGGACAGCGCCGGGATCAACGGCGTGGCGCGGGCGGCGGTGAGGGTTTCGATGCGGAGTGGCGGGGACATGCCCGCCTCATATGCGGCGCGGGGCGACGGCTTGCAATCGGGGCGATCAGCCGGCGGCTTGGGCCATCCGTGCGTCGCGCGCCAGTTCCAGTACTGCCACCAGATCGAGTTCGCTCACGCCGTCGCTGTCCATCAGCGCGCGCGTCAGCGGGTCCGACATCAGGGTCTCGAAGTCCATGCGGCAGCTCTGGTCGAGGCACATCGTTGCAGTCTCCTCGCCTTTCGCCCGGCGGGGTGCCCCTGGATGAGAGCACCTGACGTTAACGTGGGGAGAGTTTCCCGGATAAGAAAGGTCACAATGTGGCGTGCGGCGCCCCGAATTGATGACAATTCGGTTATCTCCTGGGCGCGCTGGTGCCCCTCCCGGCCTAGGCGCACCCCGGCCGGGAGACGCCGGCTCACTTCATCGGGGAGTAGCTGGTGGGCAGCATCAGCAGCGAGGTCATCTCCGCGTTCCAGCCATCCATCGGCTTGAGGAAATCCAGCCACTCGGGGTCGCGGAACAGGGCGGCGCGCTGCTCCTTGCGGGCCTCGAAGCTCTCGTAGTTCCACATATGCAGCAATTCGTTCGGCTGCGGCGCCTCGCCGGTCCACAGGCCGATGTTGCGCGAGTATTTCTCCCGCACCGGCATGATCTTGGCGTAGCCCTCGCCCATCGGCCCGGTCTTGCCGGTGTTCTGGCGGTAGATGCGCAGCTCGTAGATGCCGCCTTCCTTCACCGGCTCGCCCAGCGGCTTCAGGGGCTTTAGCAGGCGGATGTCCTGGCGCTCGATCAGCGGGCGGATGGCCGGCACGTATTCCTTGGTCCAGCGCTCGTTCTGGGACAGAGCGGCGCGCAGGCGGGCGCGCTCCTCGAAGCTCTCGTAGCTCCAGAGGTGCCAGACCTGGTTGAGCGGGCCGAATTCCGTGGTCCAGTAGCCGTGGTTCACGCCGTAGTCGTTGCCGCGCACGGGGCGGCCGATCTCGGCGGCGACCTTGAGGTAGGCCGGGAGCTTGCCGGGGTAGAAGGTATAGGTGCGCAGTTCGTGCAGCATGGTGTTTCCTCCGTGTTTGCGCCGAGTTTCGGGGGCAGGCGCAGCCGTGGCAAGCCTATGATTATTTGCCTTGCGCGCGGCCACCGGCCAGCCCCGCGCGCGATACCAACCCGTGCAATGACTGGTAGGGTCAGCCATTGAACGGGTTGGTATCAGTCCTCCAGCGCCTGATACACCAGCGCGCGGAAGGCGCCGCGCACCTGGCGCGATTGCTGGGGGGCCTGGATCATCATGATCGGCACCAGGCGCTCCTGCGGGTCGATCCAGAACTGGGTGCCGGCGTAGCCGCCCCAGGCGAATTCGCCGACGCTGCCCGGCGTGCTCACCTGTCCCTCACTTGTGCGCACCGAAACCGTGAGGCCGAAGCCATGGCCGGGGCCGGGCAGGTAGAAGGGGCCGCGGCCGATCTCCGCGCCCATGTGGTCGGCGGACATCAGCGAAACCGATTTGCGCGAGAGCAGCCGCACGCCATCGAGGCTGCTGCCGCCCTGGGCCAGCATCTGGGCGAAGCGCATGTAGTCCGCGGCGGTGGAGAGCAGGCCCTCGCCGCCGCCCAGGAACAGGCGGGGCTGGCGCACATCGGTCAGCGCGGAGGTCTGGCCGGTTGCCGGGTCCGGCCCCGCTTCGGCCATGCGGTTCAGCTTTTCGGGCGGCAGGTTGAAGTGCGTGTCGGCCATGCCGAGCGGGGTGAAGATGCGCTGCTGGAAGAAGGCATCCCCGCGCATGCCGCTGACGGCTTCCACCACCGCCAGCAGGATGTCGGTGGAGCGGCCGTACTGCCACTGGGTGCCGGGCTGGTACAGCAGCGGCAGCTTGGCCATCGCCTCGGCCACCTGCATGTCGGTCAGGCGATGCTTCATGGCGCTGTCGTTGAGGCCGGCGGCCCTCATCGCCTGGTCCACCGGCGTGTTGCCGAACACGCCATAGGTCATGCCGGAGGTGTGGCGCAGCAGGTCGAGGATGGTGATCTCGCGCGCCGCCGGCACGTCGCCGCCCTCGGCCCAGACGCGGGGCTTGGCGAAGGCGGGGAGGAAGCGCGAGAGCGGGTCCGAAAGGCGCAGCTTGCCCTCTTCCATCAGCATCAGAACGGCCACGGCGGTGACCGGCTTGGTCATGGAGTAGATGCGGAAGATGCTGTCCTTGCCCATCGGCGCGCCGGTGGCGGGATCGCGCAGGCCATAGGCGGCGTGATGCACCACGCGGCCCTCGCGCGCGATCATCACCACGGCACCCGGCAGGCGCTTGGCGGCGATTTCGGCCTGGAAGAACGCGTCGATCCGGTCCAGCCGGGCCATGCCGACGTCTTCGGCGGTAGAGGTTGGCAGTTCGGCGGCATGGGCCTGCAGGCCGATCAGGCAGGCAGCGGCGGTGGCCAGCAGGCGGCGGGTGATGTTCATATGTTTTCCTCCCCTTTCGGCGCAGTCAGCTCGCGAGGTAGTCGGCGAAGTATTCCTCCACCGCCACGCGGCGGGAGGTGAGGCCGAGACGGTGCGCCTCCTCGCAGAACATCTCGATCTGGGCGCGGTTCTGCTCCAGCCCGTGGGCGTGGTAGCGCGGGCCCATCAGGGCGCGCATCTCCTCCAGCTCCGCCTCCTCCCACGGGGTGGAGTAGGGGTAGCTGTGTTGGGCGGCCATGAATTCGTCTTCCGCGGCGGTGAGCGCTTCGGTGAGGGATTTGGCGATCCAGGGGTTCGCCTCCCACGCCGCGCGCTTCAGCACCACCAGGTGTTGCGGCGGGTAGGCGCCGGTGGCGCGGACATAGGCCTGCTCGCGGGCGCGGAAATCAGGCGGCAGGCGGATGATGGGGCCGTTCTGGGGGTGGTAGAGCTTCGGGCGTGGCGGCGCGTAGACGGCATCCAGCTCCCCGGCCAGCAGCATCTCGTTCAGCGCCCGGCCGCCGGCATAGGCGACGCCTTCCGGCAGCACCGGGGCGGCGGCGCTGCCCCAGCCTTCATCGGGGTTGCCGATGGTCCAGCTGATGCCAGCGGGGTCCACCCCCAGGAAGCGCAGGAAATGGCGATACCAGACGGAGCCGCTGGCGCCCCAGGCATACATGCCGATGCGCGCGCCGTTGAGGTCCGCAGGCGTTTTGATCCTGCCGTCCTTGGCCACGTAGAGGTCCCGCCCCACGAGGTTGCGCAGCGGGAACACCGGCAGGCCGACCAGCGAGCGGTCGCCCTTGTCGATGCGATACAGGTACTGGGCCATGGAGAACTCGCCGCCCGTCGCCGTTGGGTCCTGCCCGGCGCGGCGCAGCGCCTCGGCCCGGTCGGCCCAGCTGCCGTGCCGGCCCAGCGCCACGGTGAGGTCGATCCCCTGTGGCTGCACCGCCCCGGTGGCCAGCAAATGGAGGCGCGGATAATCCGCGAATGTGAGCGTGACCGGCAGGGCCATCGTGCGTCTCCATATGCTGGGCCCCCAGCCTCGCTGCGTTGGCGAAGCGGCGCAACCGTCCTAGGCTGGGTGAAAGTCCAGGAGCGAAACGCCATGCCCGATGATCTCTCTGCGCAGAGCCTCGATCTCGCCAAGCTGTCCGACGACCTGATGCGCCTGCTGCGGCTGCGCAACGCGCCGTTCGGCATGAAGCTGTTCGAGGATGCGGCGGAGATGGAGGCGATCCCGCGCATCCGCCGGCCGGACAAGGTGCACACGCTGGACCAGGTGGTGGCGCAGGCCGCCCGCCTCGGCTGGACCGTGGGCATCACCGGGGACAATCTGGTCGGCGCCCAGTGCCGCGCCGTGGTTGGCCTCGGCATGGCCAAGGACGCCACCTGGAAGTCCGGCCAATCGATGGTGGGCGTTTGGTATTCCACGCCGGAGGATGCCGCCGCGCACCAGGCCAGCATGGCGGTGGTGCCCGATGGACAATACCAAGCGCTGGCCGTCTCGCCGCTTTCGGCCGGGCGGCTGAACCCGCCGGATATCGCGCTGTTCTACGCCACGCCGGGCGCGATGATGTATTTCATCAACGGGCTGCAATGGGCCGGCTACAAGAACTTCGAATGGGGCGTGGTGGGCGAAAGCTCCTGCGCCGATAGCTGGGGCCGCGCACTTTCCACCCGCACCCCCTCACTCTCCATCCCCTGCTTCGCCGAGCGCCGCTACGGTGGCGTGCTGGATGATGAGATGCTGATGGCGCTGCCGCCCGCCTATATCGCCAAGGCGATCGCGGGCATGGAAGCACTGGCCAAGAACGGCCTGCGCTACCCGTTCCCGCAATACGGCATCCAGATGGATGTGCGCGAAGGGATGGGGCGCTCCTACCCCGACCGCAACAAGAAGGCCTGAACCATGGCAACGCACCGGCTGGAGGCCCGCCCGGAGACGGTTCGCCTGGGCGTCTTCGATGCCCGCATCCCGCCGGTGCTGACCATCGCGCCGGGGGATACGGTGCAGGTGCAATGCGTCTCCGGCCGGCCGGAGGTGCTGCCGCCGCCGGGCAGCGGGATGGAGGTGCCGGAGGCCCTGGCCGCCATCCTGGCTTCCGTCGGGGGGCAGCGCATCCCGGGCCACATCGTGACGGGCCCGATCGCGATCCGCGGTGCGGAGCCAGGCGATACGCTGGAGATCCGCATCGACGCGATCGAGCCCGGTGCCAACTGGGGCTACAACGCCATCGCCCCGCTGATGGGCACCCTGCCGGAGGATTTCCCCGACCGGGTGCTGATGCACATCGCGGTGGACAAGGTGGCTGGCACCTGCCGCCTGCCCTGGGGCACGGAACTCCAGCTCGCGCCGTTCTTCGGCGTGATGGGCGTGGCGCCGCCGCCGGCCTTCGGCACCATCATGTCCAAGGAGCCGCGCATCCATGGCGGCAACATGGACAACAAGCAGCTCACGGCCGGGAGCACCCTGTTCCTGCCGGTCTGGGTGCCCGGCGCCAACTTCTCGGTCGGTGACGGCCACGGCGTGCAGGGCGATGGCGAGGTGTGCGTGACGGCGCTGGAGATGTGCCTGAACGGCACCTTCACCTTCCATCTGCACAAGGCCACGGGCCAGGCGATGCCGCGCGCCGAGACGCCGACGCATTATGTCTCCATGGGCCTGAACGAGGATCTCGACCAGGCGATGAAGCAGGCGCTGCGCGAGATGATCGTGTTCATCTGCGCCCGCTCCAACCTTTCCCGCGAAGAGGCCTACCAGTTCTGCTCGCTGGCGGTGGATTTCCGCGTGACGCAGACCGTGAACGGAGAGAAGGGCGTGCACGGGATGCTGAAGAAAGGCGTGCTTTTTTGAAGCAGGTCTGTTCGGTCGATGCGGATGAACGCTGTCTTTCCGCACCAAACGAATGAAGTTTTTTTGCTTCTTTTTGTTCACAAAAAGAAGATTCTTTTTGGGGGGCTTCCATGAAAATCGGCGCGGCGATGTTCTTCACCGACTATTCCATGGCTCCGGGCGAGTTGGCCCGGGCGCTGGAGGAGCGCGGCTTCGATAGCGTCTGGGCGCCGGAGCATTCTCACATTCCGGTGCAGGGCGCCTCCGGCTTTCCCACCGGCGGCGAGATCCCGAAGAAATACTACGACGCGATGGACCCGTTCGTGACCCTCACCGCCGCGGCGGTGGCCACCACCACGTTGCTGGTGGGCACCGGGGTGTGCCTGGTGCCGCAGCGCGACCCGATCCAGACCGCCAAGCAGGTGGCCTCCCTGGACCAGATCTCCCAGGGCCGCTTCCTGTTCGGCGTGGGCAATGGCTGGAATGAAGGCGAGATGGCCAACCATGGCACCGCGTTCAAATCCCGCCACAAGCTGGCCCGCGAGCGCATCGAGGCGATGAAGGCGATCTGGACGAAGTCGAAGGCCGAGTATCACGGCGAGATGGTGAATTTCGACCCGATCATGGCCTGGCCGAAGCCGGTGCAGAAGCCGAACCCGCCCATTCTCGTGGGCGGCGCCTTCCCCTATGGCCCGCGCCGGGCGATCCGGTATGGCGATGGCTGGATGCCGCATCGCGTGCGCCCGGCCTACGCGAACGTGGCCGACCTCATTCCGCAGTACAACGAATTGCTGGCCGAAGCCGGCCGCGACCCGGCCAGCCTGCCGGTCACGATCTGGGGGGCGAAGGAAGACATGGCGATGTTGGAGCGCGACCGCAGCCTGGGCGTGGTGCGCGTGATCATCAGCCTGGAGAGTGCGAAGGCCGACGCGATCCTGCCGGAGCTGGATCGCTGGGCCGATTTGATCAGGCGGCTAGCGTAGCCGGCTGCCCGCCGGCGGCCGCCTGCATCACGAACAGGCGGTGCGTGGCGATGTCGATCTTGCGGCGCATCAGCTCCTGCCAGGCGCGGGTTGCTTCGGCCTCGCTGTGGTAGGGGCCGTGCAGTTCCTCGGTTCCGCCTTCCAGCGTCTTGAAGTCGGTGTTGGTGAACACGCCACCCCAGAGCACCCAGATGGTCTGATCGGTCATGGCACCCTCATGTTGTTGCCTGGGTGCATCCTGCGGCACCCAGGCTAACGGTTGGTGGATTAGCGGCCCAGAACGGAGGCGGGCGGCGTGAACGGCAGGTTCAGGTCGCGCGCGACGGCCTCGAAGGTCACGTGGCCGGCATGCACGTTCAGCCCGGCCAGCAGGTGCTTGTCGTCGATCAGCGCCTGGCGCCAGCCCTTGTCGGCCAGGGCGAGGGCGAAGGGCAGGGTGGCATTGCCCAGTGCCATGGTGGAGGTGCGGGCCACGGCGCCCGGCATGTTGGTGACGCAGTAATGCACCACGCCTTCCTCCACGAAGGTGGGGGCGGCATGGCTGGTCGGCCGGCTGGTTTCGAAGCAGCCGCCCTGGTCGATGGCGATATCCACCATCACCGAGCCCGGGCGCATCTTCTTCACCATGTCGCGGGAGACGAGCTTCGGCGCCGCCGCGCCCGGCACCAGCACGGCGCCGATCACCAGGTCCGCCGCGGACACAGCTGCCTCGATGGCGGCCGTGGTGGAATAGAGCGTCTGCACCTTGCTGCCGAACTGCACGTCCAGCTCCTTCAGCCGCGGCAGGGAGCGGTCGAAGATGGTCACGTGCGCGCCCAGGCCCACGGCCATCATCGCGGCATGGGTGCCGGAAACACCGCCGCCGATGATCACCACTTGCCCAGCCGGCACGCCCGGCACGCCGCCCAGCAGCACGCCGGCGCCGCCCTGCTCGCGCTCCAGGCAATGCGCGCCCACATGCACGCTCATGCGCCCGGCCACTTCGCTCATCGGTGCGAGAAGGGGAAGCGCGCCGCGCGCGTCCGTCACGGTTTCATAGGCGATGCAGGTGGCGCCGCACTTGATGAGGCCCTCGGTCTGCTCCTTGTCGGCGGCCAGATGCAGGTAGGTGAATAGCACCTGGCCCTCGCGCAGCATCGCGATCTCGGGTGCCAGCGGCTCCTTCACCTTCACGATCATGTCGGAGTTGGCGAACACCTCGGCCGCATCGGCGGCGATGGTGGCGCCGGCGGCGCGGTAGGCATCGTCGGTGAACCCGATCGCGCTGGCCGCGCCCTGCTGCACGGATACCTGGTGGCCGCGCACCACGAATTCCCGCACCGCGATCGGCGTCAGCCCAACGCGGTACTCGTGGGTCTTGATTTCCTTGGGAACGCCGATACGCATGTCTGGTCCTTATTGCAGTGCAGCATGTTGATGCTGCTGATACCCTGTCACGAGGAAAGAGGCAAAATAAGGGTTGGTCATGAACGCTACGCAAATGCCGCCGGTCGTCCATGTGGGCGCGGAGGTGCCGCTGTGCTCCACGCGCTATCGCGAGCACGTTGCGCTGCACCCCTGGCAGGACGATCCCGCCTTCCCCGGCCGCCATGCCACCGCGCTGATCGCCAAGGCCCCTGTGACCGCCGCGATCATCGAATCGCTGCCCGAACTGCGCCACATCGCCGTCTATGGCGTGGGCTACGACAAGATCGATCGCGAAGCCGCCCGCGCCCGCGGGATCGCCATCACCAACACGCCCGGCCCCACCGATGGCTGTGTGGCCGACATGGCCTTCGCCCTGCTGCTGGCCGCCGCCCGCGGCATCGCCGCCGGTGACCGCTACGTGCGCGCGGGCAAATGGCCGGCCGGCGCCTTCCCGCTGATGCCGCGCATCCATTCGCGCCCCATGGGCATTCTCGGCATGGGCCGCATCGGCCGCGAGATCGCCCGCCGGGCCGAGGCCTTCGGTATGCCGGTGCTCTACCACAACCGCCGCCCCGTGCCGGGCGTGCCGTATGCGTATCGCGACTCGGTGCTGTCCCTGGCCCGCGATTGCGAACTCCTGGTAGTTGCCTGCCCCGGCGGGGAGGCCACGCGCCACCTGGTCAACGCCGAGGTGCTCGCCGCCCTCGGATCGCGCGGCATCGTGGTGAACATCGCCCGCGGCACCGTGATCGACGAGGCCGCCCTCATCGCCGCCCTGCAATCCCGCACCATCGCCGCCGCCGGGTTGGACGTGTTCGAGCACGAGCCCGCGGTGCCCGCCGCGCTGATGGCGCTCGACAACGCAGTGCTCATGCCGCACCGCGGCGGCGGCACGATCGAGACCTGGGAGGAATGCGCGGACATGGTGATCGCCAACCTGCTGGCGCATTTCGCCGGCCAGCCCCTGCCCAATCCCATCCCGGAAGATTGACGGGCCACCCCCGCCACCCCCTAAACTCTCGCCCAACACGCAGCGCCGCAGCCAGCGGCGCGCCAGAAGGGGGAATGGGCCATGAGTCGAACCGAAATCGGCCGGCGGCGGATCATGCAGGGGGCGGCGCTTGCGGGCACCGCGGCGGCGGCCGGCACGGGCGTGGCCATCGCGCAGAATCGCCCGGTGCAGATGATCAGCCACCGCTACCCGGCGCTGGAGCATTGGGCGGCGAAGATGAAAACCGCCATCCCCGGCCAGGAGGTGAACACCCAGCTGATGCCCTTCGACAAGGCGCTGGAGCTGCTCACCATCGCGCTGTCGGCCAAGGCGGATACGGTGGACATCGCCTATGCGTCGGACGCCACGGTTTCCACCTTCGCCAAGAATGGCTGGCTGCGCCCGCTCGATGACCTCTGGGCCAAGTTCAAGGCCGAGTTCAAGCTGGATGACTACGCCCAGCACGTGCTGGACAAGTTCAGCTACCAGGGCAAGCTCTACATCATCCCGGCGAACCTGAACGTGATGTTCCTGTTCTACCGCAAGGATCTGTTCGAGCAGGCCGGGGTGAAGCCGCCCACCACCATCGCCCAGTTCCAGGAACTGGCGAAGAAGTTCCACTCGCCGCTGCGCTCCGGCACCGTCTCCTGCCTCAAGCCCGTGGATGCCGGGTTGAACGAGGCGCACTGGTACCTCAACGCCCTCGGCGATGGCTGGTTCGACAAGGATTGGCGCCCGATCTTCAACCAGCCGAAGGGCGTGGCCGCCATCGAGGCGCTGAAGGAAACGGTGAAGTTCGCCCAGCGCGCCTACACCGCCGCCGCCAACGACGAATGCTCGATCGCCTTCCAGCAGGATGCCGCCACGATGGGCCTGCAATGGGCCACCCGCGCCGCCAGCATGGACGACGCCCGCCAGTCCCGCGTGGTCGGCAAGATCGACTGGGTCGCCGCCCCCGGCGGCCGCGCCCGCCTTTCCGGCGACGGCTACGGCATCTCCACCTTCACCAAGCACGACCCGGAGATGCTGTTCCGCATCATCGCCGGCGCCACCAACCAGGCCAACTCGCGCGAGGGCGCGGCCCTGTCCGTGCCGCCGCGCGCCAGCATCCTCAACGACCCCGAGCTGCAGCAGAAGCACCGCTTCTACCCCGCGGCATCGGCGGCGATGGAAACCAACCTGCCGTTCCCGGCGATCCCCGAATTCTACGCCGTGGGTGAATTCATCACCCGGCGCGTCATCCAGGCCGTCACTGGCGAAATGCCTGTGAAGGCAGCGCTGGATGCGGCGGCGAAGGAGACAGAAGACTTTCTGAGGGGCAGGGGGTACTACAAGGGGTAGTAAGCAAAGGGGTCACAGAGGACACGGAGGACCACAGAGGGTCACAGAGAAGAGCATCAACCACCTCTTCTTTCTCTGTGTTCTTCGTGGCCCTCTGTGTTCTCTGTGACCGCTTCGCTTTCTTTCTTCCTATGATTGCGGGAGGCGCCGATGTCCCTGTTCGAAAAAGCCGCCATCACCGGCATCGGTGAAACCGCCCATGGCCGCGGCCTGCAGCAGGGCAGCGCGCTGTCGCTCCAGATGCAGGCCTCGCTTGCCGCCATTGCCGATGCCGGGCTTTCCCCGCGCGATATCGACGGCGTCATCCCTGTCGCCACAGGGGTCGCGGTGGCCGAGGACTTCATCACCAATTTCGGCATCCCGGATCTCAGGTTCTCCGCCACCACGCCGATGGGCGGGGCCAGCTGCGTGGCCGCCATCCAGGCCGCCGCGGCGGCGGTCGCCACCGGCATCTGCCGGCATGTCCTGCTGCCCATCGGCCGCACCGGCTATTCCGGCACGCGCATCGGCGCGCGGGTGCACGAGATGCCGCAGTTCCGCACCATCGGCGAGTTCGAGCTGCCGCTGGGCAACGTGGCGCCGGCGCAGATCTACGCCCCCATGGCCCGCCGCCACATGGAGCTCTACGGGACCACCAGCCGCCAGCTCGCCGAGATCGCCGTCACCACCCGCCGGCACGCCATCCTCAACGGCAACGCGGGCATGACCAAGCCGCTGACTATCGAGGACCACCAGAACAGCCGCATGATCGCCGACCCGTTCCGCCTGTTCGACTGCTCGCTGGAATCCGATGGCGGCGCCGCGGTCGTGGTCAGCAGCGCCGAGGCCGCCCGCGACCTGCGCCAGCCCCGCGTGCTGGTGATGGGCGCGGCGGAGGGCCATCCGGACAGCCCCAGCGTGATCACCCAACGGCCCGACATATTGCGCATTGGCCTGGCCAAGGCCGCCCCGCGCGCCTTCGCCATGGCCGGCGTGACGCCGTCCGACATCCAGGTGGCCGAGATCTACGACTGCTTCACCTACGTGGTGCTGCGCCAGCTGGAGGAGATCGGCTTCTGCAAGCCAGGCGAGGGAGGCGCCTTCGTGGAGGGCGGGGCGCTCGGGATTGGCGGCCGCCTGCCGGTGAACACCCATGGCGGCCTGCTCTCCCAGGCGCATCTCGCCGGCATGAACCACATCGTCGAACTGGTCCGCCAGCTGCGCGGCCAGGGCGGGGCCGCCCAGGTGGAAGGTGCCACGCTCGGTCTCGTCACCGGCTACGGCGACATGGGCGACGGCTCCATCGCCATCATGCGGAGGGGCTGAGCCATGTCCGACAGCTTCACCAAGCCCATCCCGCACCCCACGCCAGACACCCAGCCCTTCTGGGATGGCCTGGCCCGCGGCGAGTACCTGATCCAGCGCTGCAAGGAGTGCGGCAAGCTGCGCCACTACCCGCGCCCGGTGTGCGATGGCTGCTGGTCCATGGCGCATGAGTGGGTGGCCGCCAGCGGAAGCGGCACGGTGCATTCCTGGACCGTCTGCCACCACCCGTTCCACATGGGCTTCAAGGCGCAATCGCCCTACACCCTGCTCACGGTGGACCTCGCCGAGGGCGTGCGCGCCCAGGGCCAGCTGCGCGGGCTGCCGGCCGAGGCCCTGCGCCTGGGCCTGCCGGTGGCGCTCGGGTACGAGCGCGAAGGGGAGGGGCCGGTGCTGCCGATCTTCCGTCCTGCTGAAGAAACGTAGCACGGCACCGCAAGCATCTGACCGTTAAGCATTTGTTAAGGACACAGCCACGTCGCGGGGGCCGCGTGAGGCGGGCTTGCGCAAAAAAACTCCGCTCGGAACTGGATTCGTTGCGTCCCTTGCTGTTGACGGGCCCGGGTTACGGCGCAATATGCGCCTCACGCATGGCTGGCACCATTCTGGGAGATGCGCGGGAACCGCGTGTCATGGGGTCGGCGGAACAAGGAATGTGGGGGCTCACATGAACGAGCAAGACCTTCGTACGATGATCGAGGAGGTCCGTGCCGGCCGTATGGCCCGCCGGGCATTCGTGAAGCGCCTGGCCGTGGTCGGCATCACCGCGCCGATGGCCACGCAGCTGCTGATGCATTCCGGCGTGGCGATGGCGCAGTCCGCCTCCACCGTGCCCTCCACCTCCAAGGCCACCAAGCGTGGCGGCGGCGGCGTGCTGAAGGTGCTGTGGTGGCAGGCCCCCACCCTGCTGAACCCGCATTTCGCGACCGGCACCAAGGATCAGGACGGCAGCCGCGTGTTCTATGAGCCGCTGGCCGCCTGGGATGCCGACGGCAACCTCAAGCCCGTGCTCGCCGCCGAGATCCCGACCCGCGAGAATGGTGGCGTGGCCGCCGACGGCATGTCCGTCACCTGGAAGCTGAAGCCCGGCGTGAAGTGGCACGACGGCAAGCCCTTCTCCGCCGATGACGTGGTGTTCAACTGGCAGTACGCCGCCGACCCGGCCACCGCGGCCGTGACCAGCGGCAGCTACAAGGACATCAAGTGCGAGAAGGTCAACGACCTGACCGTGAAGGTGATGTTCGACAAGCCGAACCCCTTCTGGGCCGACGCCTTCGTGGGCGCCACCGGCCAGATCATTCCCAAGCACCTCTTCCAGGATTTCATGGGCGCCAAGTCGCGCGAGGCCCCCGCGAACCTGAAGCCCGTCGGCACCGGCCCGTACAAGTTCAAGGATTTTCGCCCCGGCGACACCGTGCTGGGCGACATCAACATGGACTACCACGTGGCCAACCGCCCGTATTTCGACAGCATCGAGATGAAGGGCGGCGGCGATGCCGTCTCCGCGGCGCGCGCCGTGCTGCAGACCGGCGAGTATGATTTCGCCTGGAACCTGCAGGTGGAAGACGAAGTGCTGCAGCGCCTGGAGCGCGGCGGCAAGGGTGCCGTTGAGATCACCGAGGGCGCGGGCTGCGAGCATCTCCAGCTCAACAACACCGACCCCTGGACCGAAGTGGACGGCGAGCGCTCCAGCCTGAAGAAGGCGCACCCCTCGCTGACCGACCCCGCCGTGCGCCAGGCCCTGGCCCTGCTGATCGACCGCAAGTCGGTTCAGGACCACATCTATGGCCGCACCGGCATCGCCACCGCGAACTGGGTGAACAACCCGCCGCGCTTCCGCTCGCCCAACACCAGCTACGAGTTCAATGTCGACAAGGCCAACGCCCTGCTCGACAGCGCCGGCTGGGTGCGTGGCTCCGACGGCTTCCGCGCCAAGGGCGGCGCGAAGCTGAAGTATGTCTACCAGACCTCGATCAACCAGCCGCGCCAGAAGACCCAGGCGATCGTGAAGCAGGCTTGCGCCCGCGCCGGCATCGACATCGAGATCAAGTCGGTCGTCGCCTCGGTGTTCTTCTCCTCCGACGTGGCGAACCCGGACACCTACCCGAAGTTCTACACCGACCTGCAGATGTACAACACCGGCCCGGGCCGCCCGGACCCCGGCGTGTGGCTGCAGATGTTCCTCTCCACCGAGATCTCCTCCAAGGAGAACAAGTGGCAGGGCCGCAACACCACCCGCTGGATCAGCAAGGAATACGACGTTCTGCACACCGCGGCCGAAGCCGAGCTCGATCCGGTGAAGCGCGTTGCCCTGCTGATCCAGTGCAACGACCTCGTGATCAAGAACGTGGTGCTCATCCCGATCGTCTATCGCCCGACCGTCTCGGGCGTCAGCAAGCGGCTGAAGATCAACCTCTCGGGCTGGGACAGCAACCTCTACGATCTGGCCGATTGGTACACCGCCTGATCGACTGACCCCGGCGGGGGCCTTCCCCGCCTTGGCTTCCCGTCGGAATGCGGCGAAACCCGCCGCGTCCCGACGGAATTTTTCCCAGCGGAGCCGTACGCTTGTCCAGCGCCTATCTGTTGCGCCGTTTCCTCCTGGCCATCCCCAGCCTGCTCGGCATCAGCGTCGTGCTGTTCTGCGTGCTGGCCATGGCGCCCGGCGATCCGTTTGAGGAACTCACCCTCAATCCCAACATCCCGCCCGAAGTGCGCCTCGCCCTGCGCGCCTCGCTTGGCCTGGATGATCCCGTGTACCTGCGCTACTTCCATTGGCTGTTCGCCATGCTGAAGGGCGACTGGGGCTTCTCCTTCGTCAGCCGCATTGATGTGGACCGGCTTATCCTGCAGCGCGTGCCCACCACGGTGGCGGTCATCGGCACCTCCCAGGTGCTGGCCATCCTGGTCGCCGTGCCGATCGGCGTGCTGGCCGCGGCCCGGCCCTACTCGCTGTTCGACCAGATCGCCAACACCATGGCGTTCATCGGCTTCTCGCTGCCCACCTTCTTCACCGGCCTGCTGCTGATCCTGTTCTTCTCCATCCAGCTGGATTGGCTGCCGATGGTGTACCAGTCGACCCTGCGCGAGACCGGCTGGGCCTGGTGGTGGGTGCAGATCAAGCAGTCGATCATGCCGGTGATGGTGCTCGGCCTGTTCCAGGGCGCTTCGCTGGTGCGCTACGTGCGCTCCTCGGTGCTCGATGTGATCAAGCTCGACTACGTCGTCACCGCCCGCTCCAAGGGCATCGGCCAGCGCAAGGTGCTGATCCGCCATGTGGTGCGCAACGCGCTGATCCCTGTGGTGACGCTGGTGGCGCTGCAGATGCCGATCGTGTTCGGCGGTGCCATCGTGACCGAGCAGATCTTCCGCGTGCCCGGCATCGGCTCCCTCCTCATTACCTCCATCCTGGCCAACGACACCCCGGTGGTGATGGGCGTGACCTTCGTGTTCGCCTGCCTTGTCGTCCTCTTCAACCTGATTGCAGACATCCTCTATGGCTGGCTCGACCCCCGCATCTCTTTCCGCTGAGGCACCCGCCTCCGCTTCCCGCGCCACCAAGCCGGTCACCCCGGCGGCGGAGGCATGGCGACGGTTCCGCAAGCACAAGCTCGCGGTGGCCAGCCTGTTCATCCTGGGCGCGCTGGTGTTCCTGGTGCTGGCCGGCCCCTGGCTGTGGGCCGTGCCAATCAACGAGATCGACTTCACCGCCAAGCTGAAGCCGCCCTCCGGTGAGCATCCGTTCGGCACCGACGACCTCGGCCAGGACGTGCTGGCACGCATCATCTATGGCGGACGCATCTCGCTCGCCGTGGGTCTTGCGGCCATGGTGGTGGCGGTGCTGGTGGGTGTCGTGATCGGCGCACTGGCCGGCATGTCCAGCGGGCGCGTGGATGCGGTGCTGATGTGGATCACCGACCTGTTCCTCTCGCTGCCGCAGCTGCCGCTGCTGCTGCTGGTGATCTACCTGTTCCGCGATGCGCTGAAGAGCGCCTTCGGCCCCGAGGGCGGCGTGTTCATCCTGATCGTGCTGGTGATCGGCGGCCTGCGCTGGATGCCGGTGGCCCGTCTGGTGCGCGCCCAGTTCCTCAGCTTGCGCGAGAAGGAATTCGTGGAGGCGGCCCGCGCGCTCGGTGCCTCGCGCGTCCGGCTGGTGGTGATGCACATCCTGCCCAACGCCATGGGCCCGGTGATCGTGGCCGGCACCATCGACGTGGCGGCGGCGATCATCGCGGAAAGCACACTCTCCTTCCTCGGCCTCGGCTTCCCGCCCGACATCCCCACCTGGGGGCGCGTGCTGTTCGACGCCAAGGACTACCTCGACATCGCCCCGCACTGGGCGATCTTCCCCGGCATGATGATCTTCCTCACCGTGCTGTCGATCAACTTCATCGGCGACGGGCTGCGCGACGCCCTTGATCCGCGCCGCGTTGTCTAGGCACAGCATGTCTGATCCCCTTCTCGAGATCCGCGACCTTCGCACCTGGTTCAAGACCGATGACGGCATGGTCCGTGCCGTGGATGGCGTGTCCATGTCCATTGCGGCCGGCGAGACGCTGGCGGTGGTGGGCGAATCCGGCTGCGGCAAGTCCGTCACAGCCCGATCGGTGTTGAAGCTGATCGATATGCCGCCCGGGCGGTTCGAATCCGGCACCATCCTGTGGCGCGGGCGGGACCTGATCCCGCTGCCCATGGAGGAGATGGACCAGATCCGCACCCGCGAGATCGCGATGGTGTTCCAGGAGCCGATGACGTCGCTGAACCCGGTTTATACCGTGGGCCACCAGATCGCCGAGGCGCTGCAGACGCACGAGAAGCTGGGCGAGAAGGCGGCGATCGACCGGGCGGTGGAGATGCTGGGGCTGGTCAACATCCCCAATCCGCGCAGCCGGGTGAACGACTACCCGCACCAGTTCTCCGGCGGCATGCGCCAGCGCGTGATGATCGCCATGGCGCTGGCCTGCAAGCCGAAGCTGTTGATCGCGGACGAGCCGACCACGGCGCTGGACGTAACCATCCAGGCCCAGATTCTCGAGCTGATGGCCGAGATGAAGGACAAGTTCGGCATGGCCATCATGCTGATCACCCACGCGATGGGGGTGGTGGCGGAGAACGCCCAGCGCGTGGTGGTGATGTATGCCGGCAAGGTGGTGGAGGAAGCTTCCGTCGAGGAGTTGTTCGGCAACCCCCGCCACCCCTACACCCAGGGGCTGATCCGCTCCATTCCGCGGGTGGACATTGCCGGCCATGCCCGCGCCGGCGGGCGGCAGCGGTTGGAGCAGATTCCGGGCACCGTGCCCAACCTGCTGAATCCGCCGCCGGGCTGCCGCTTTGCCGCCAGGTGCAAGTTCGCGATCGATGCCTGCACCGCCGCCGAGCCCCCCCTGCGTACCGTAGCACCCGACCACAAGGTGGCCTGCATCCTGTGAGCACCGTGATCCAGACCACGCCCGACGCCGCGACGGATGTTCAGCCGCTGCTGTCGGTTCGCAACCTCAAGAAACACTTCCCGATCCGCGGCGGCCTGCTGGCGCGCGAGATCGACCGGGTGCATGCCGTGGATGGCGTGTCGCTGGATGTCGCACCCGGGGAGACGCTGGGGCTGGTGGGGGAATCCGGCTGCGGCAAGTCCACCACCGGACGCTGCATCCTGCGGCTGATCGAGCCGACCTCCGGCGAGATCTGGTTCCAGGGCCGCGACGTGACGGCGCTGGAAGGCGAGGCGCTGCGGGCGATGCGGCGCGACATGCAGATCATCTTCCAGGACCCGTTCGCCTCGCTCAATCCGCGGCATACCGTGGGCGGGATCATCGGCGAGGCGCTGACGATCCATGGGCTGGTGAAGGGCCGCCAGGAGATGGAGGACAAGGTCGTCCAGCTGCTGGAGACGGTGGGTCTGCGGCCGGAGCATATGCGGCGCTTCCCGCATGAGTTCTCCGGCGGGCAGCGGCAGCGCATTGGCATCGCGCGGGCGTTGGCGGTGGAGCCGAAGCTGATCGTGTGCGACGAGCCGGTCTCGGCGCTGGACGTTTCGATCCAGGCGCAGGTGATCAACCTGCTGGAGGATCTGCAGGAGAAGTTCGGGCTGACCTACCTGTTCATCGCGCATGATCTGAGCGTGGTGGAGCATATCAGCGACCGGGTGGCGGTGATGTATCTTGGCCGGGTGGTGGAGGTGGCGACCAGCGAGGAGCTGTATGCCAACCCGCTGCACCCCTATACCGAGGCGCTGCTGTCGGCCGTGCCGATCCCGGATCCGAAGATCAAGCGCAAGCGGATCGTGCTGCAGGGCGACGTGCCGAACCCGATCCGGCCGCCGAGCGGGTGCCATTTCCATACGCGCTGCCCGATCGCCGAGGCGCGGTGCAAGACGGACGTGCCGGTGCTGAAGAGCGCGGGCGGGCGGCACCAGGTTTCCTGCCACCTGCGCGGGTAGTCTACCAAGGCAGTATCTGGAGTTCCGGCCAGAGGCGGCGCCAACGCGCCGCCTTTGCTGTGTACACCTCTTCCGTGACCAGGGCCTTGTTGGGGCGGACGATGCCGGCGAACAGGTCGGCGGTGCCGAAGGGCGCGCAGAGTTCCATCGTGCCGTTTTGCATGCGCACCCCGATCGCGGTGGCGGTGGTGGGGTAGGTGGCGATCGCCGCGGGGACCGAGGGGTAGGGGGCGAGGGGGCGGCCGAACTTAGCTTCGTACCACTGGTGGACGCGGGCCTGGTTCTTCACGTCGAGGCGGATCGCGGGGTTTTCGAGGCGGGCCTGGTGGGCGGCTTCGGTGGCTTCGGAGAGGTCGGGGTCGAAATAGACGATGTCGATATCGGCGATGCCGTGGGTGGGGGGCAGGGTGTAGCGGTGGTTCCAGACGGTCTGGGCGAGGGCGCCGGCGACGAGCCAGGCCTGGGGCAGGGCGAGGCTGGCGAAATCGTCCAGCAAGTTGGCGAGGTGGGGGTTGGTGCGGAGGATACCCTCCAGGCCGGTCATGGCTTGAGGTCGTGGCGGGGGTCTTGCGGGTGGTCGGGGGCCCAGCTGCGGAGGAACTCCTCCAGGGCGGGTTCGGGCTCGGTGGGCAGGGCGATGGCGAGGGTGACGTATTGGTGGCCGCCGTTGAGGCCGCGGTTGCGCAGGCGGAGGCGGGTGCCGGGGCCGGAGCGGGGGGGGATGGCCAGGGCGACGGTGCCGGTGAGGGTGGGGACTTCGACCTTGGCGCCGAGGATGGCTTCCTGGAGGGTGACGGGGAGGTCCATGTGGATGTCGTCGCCTTCGCGGCGGAAGAACTTGTGCGGGGTGACAGCGACTTCGATCAGGGCATCGCCGGCGGGGGCGCCGCCGCGACCGGGGTGGCCCTGGCCGCGGAGGCGGAGCACCTGGCCATCGCCGTGGCCGGGGGGGATGGAGACATCGAGGGACTTGCCATCCGGCAGGGTGATGCGGCGCTTGGTGCCGAGGGCGGCTTCCATGAAGGTGACGGACAGGGTGTAGCGGGCATCCTCCCCGCGGGAGGCGAAGCCCTGGCGGGAGCGGGCGCCGGCGTGGGCGCCCATGGCTTGGCGGAGCAGTTCCTCCAGGTCATCGGTGGCGAAGCCCTGGTCGGCGCCGCGGCCCTGGCTGAAATCGCGCCATTGCGGGCGGGCTTCGGCGCCGGCGGCGTCGATCTCGCCACGGTCGAAGCGGGCGCGTTTTTCGGTATCGGACAGCAGGGCGTAGGCGGAGGAGATGGCGGAGAAGGTCTCGGCGGCGTCTGGCTTGTCTGGATTGGCATCGGGGTGGTGTTTCTTGGCCAGGCGGCGATAGGCGGTGCGGATTTCATCCGGGGTGGCGGATTTGGGAACGCCGAGGATGTCGTAGGGGGATCTGGCGGCGTTTTTCATCCGGGGAATGTAGGCGCGGCAGGCGGTTGGGAGAAGATGCCGAGAATATTACGATAACGAAACAAAATGGGCGTGAGTCGGCAGGTGGGGGGAGGGGCCGAAAATTGAAACGGGGAAGCGGGAGAGGGCCTGGAGGGCGGTGGTGAGCTGGCCGGTGCGCGCGGCGATGCGGGAGCGGGCGGCGGTGGCGGCGCGGGGGGTGAAGAAGAGGGCCGCGTAGAGTCCGGGCGTGAGGCGGATGCGGCGCTGGGCACGGGGGAGGCGCGGGCGCAGCTCGGCCGCGTGGTGGCGCGTGTGGGGGGTGAGCTCGCCACGGGCGTAGCGGGCGATGAGGTCTTGCAGCTCACGCACGGCCTGGGCGGCTTCGCGGCCTTCCGGGGTGTTGGGGGGCGGGAGGAGGCCGGCGAGCTGGAGGAGGAAGGCGAGGAAGAATTGCAGCCAGGCGCCCGGCTGCGGCGCGTGCAGACCCACCTCCGGCGCGCGGTGGCGCGCCTGGGTATGGCCCTGCCCCTTGGGGGCGGCCTGGTGTGCTGCGGAAATGTTCATGATTCGTTCTTATCGGGGAATGCGGTGGTCGGCAAGGAAAAAATGGACGTTGGAAAGAAATTTTTCTGGGTGGGGGGAGCAGGAAAGGGATTTCACGCGGAGACGCGGAGGCGCGGAGATTGAGGGCGACGGGGGACGAGGGGGGGCGGCGGCTACGGGCTGAAGGACTCGCTCCTCGCGGGGTACGGGTCCGTGGCATTCCCCGCAGCGCCACCGATGGTCGCGAGCACCGCGTCGTGCACGACGTGTGGGCGCAGCCAGTCAGGCCAGCCGATCGCCACGACCTTGTCGTCCGGGCGCGGCGCGCCGCGCAGGCGCCCGGGTGTCACCAGCACCGAGCCCGCGAAGTCTGACAGGTGTCGGGCGTAGTCCACCGCGTATCCGATCGCCTCATCGAATCCCCGGTGCAGGTACGACGGGTCCCTGCTCAGCTTGACCTCGATCACCACGGCGCGCGGCTCTCTTCCTGGTCCGTCGCCGAGGACGACGACGTCGG
>JAPLOI010000039.1 GCA_026400815.1 Alphaproteobacteria bacterium | reverse complement strand
ACTTCAACCCAATCGAGAACGCCTTCTCCAAGCTCAAGGCGTTCCTCCGAAAGGCCGCCGCACGCAGCATCAGCGAGCTATGGGACGCGATCCGCGATGCCTTGGACGCCTTCACGCCACAGGAATGCGCCAACTATTTCCCGGCGACAGGCTATGAGCCAGATTGATAGGATTCTGCTCTAATTTATTTTTGCTCATTATTGTGCCGCGCATGACCCTTCTGGGGCGACATAAACGCATTTTTCCGGCGTGTCGGCACAAGTATTACGCCACAGCGATTATACACGAAAATTGAGACGTGAAGACCCACATGACGGCGAAACATTGTACCTATGTTCAGTATTTTTGGCTGCTTCTGCGATTTATGATTTTGATGACCTGGCCATCAAGTGCGGGTTACTAAGGATCGACCCGTCTGGCGCCGATCCTGGCCGGGGTAGTCGGAGACGACAGACCCGCTGGAGGATACCGTCAATGGAATGCTCGATCGAATCAGCGCTCGAGGCAGCCCGCGACGAACTGGAGACCGAGATCGCCACGAGCGGTCCACAGATCGAGGCAGCGCAGAGGCTACGCTACAAGGTGTATTGCGAGGAACGTGGCTTCGAGCCCGGTGAGAACGGATTGGAGCAGGACGAGTTTGATCACGTGTCGCGCCACGTGCTGGTGCGCTCCCGCCGGAGCGGCCAGGTGCTGGGCACGGTGCGCGTGGTTATCGGATGCGCGGCAAGCGGCGCAACCAGTTTTCCGATGAATCGTGTATGCGAACGCTACGTCCTGTCTCCCCTGCCTGCGATGGCGACCGGCGAGATCTCCCGCTTCGCCCTGACACGGGACAGGCCGGGGGTGAGCCCGGCGGCGGCGGCGCTGATGCGGCTGTTCCTGATGCGAGGCATCGTGACAGTCAGCGGCACCCATGACCTCACGCATTGGTGCGCCATCATGGAACGCAGCCTGCTGCGCCTGCTGCGCGCCACCGCGATCCACTTCGAACCGGTCGGGCCGACAGTGGAATACCACGGCACGCGCCAGCCGGCGGTAGGCTCCATCTCAACGGTGCTTGGCCGCATCCGGGCCGAGAAGCCGAAGGTATGGTCGTTCATCACCGGCGACGGCGCGCTCTGGCAGGAGCGGATCGCAGCCCAGCCACAGGCGGCGCGGCACTTCGGCTGAGCTTCCTATCCGCCCGCAGGGAGCAGCGATTCCTCCAGCGGGCGGCGAACGGAACGCGGGCCGGGTGCGCCCGGGTGGCGCTGGCCGAGGCGACCCAGGAACACCACAGCGTCGGGATCGCCCAGCAGGGCGGTGAAGCGCACGGCGGGGCCGGCGGCGCGGGTACGGAGCGCCGCCTCCGTGGTGAACGCGGTGCCATGCCGGCCGTGATGGGCGAAGATGAGCGTGGCCAGCGCGGGCTGCAGGCCAAGGCCGAGTTGTTCGGCGGCCAGCCAGAATCGCTGCAGGGCGATGCCGTGGCGCAGCAGCGCCTCCGTGCCATGGTCCTGGCCTGCCGTGCGGATCACAAAGAAGGCGGCACTGGCGATGGCAGGGTGGAAATCCAGCTGCCAGGCCGCACCGGCGGTGCCGAGCGTGGCGTTGAGGCGCCGCATCCGCTGCCAGTCGCGCATCGCCCAGCGCATCACCGCGCGCGTCGGGCGGTCCAGACCGATCGCGCCCTGCGGCAGGCCATCCGGGCTGCGCGGGCGCGTCCAGTCCACCACGCGGCGATGCACGGCGAAGGTCTCCGGCGCACGCAGGCGAATGCCGGTGGCCATCGCGCCGAGGCGGGCCAGGCGCAGCCGGGCCGGCAGGGCCTCGTGCCACTCCAGCGCCAGTTCGGGGCCGAGCGCCTCGGAAAGGCGGGCCTTCTGGGTGGCGGTGAGCGGGGCATGGCCGAGCGGGCCGCGCGCGACGGTGCGCAGCAGCAGGGCGGCAACGTTGTCCGCAGGGGCGGGCGCATCGGAGGTGGCGTCCTCGAACGACACGTCGCACCGCCAGGGCGGCCCGCCGAGCTCGGCATGCCAGGCCATCGCCCAGCCTTCCGACCGGGCGGCGATGCGGATGCTTTCCAGCAGCATGCCGCCAGCGAGCAGGATCGGCGCGCCGCCGCGGTATTCATAGGGGTTGGCCGGGTCCGGCGCTTCGAGATGGATGCGCACGGCGCGCGGGCCGAGCACCTCGAAGCGCCAGGGCTGGGTGTTGTCGCCGCTCGGGGCCCAGCGGGCGAGGTCCAGGATGGCGAGCAGCCTGTCCGCCTGCGTCACCGGCGGCGATGCGGCCGCAAGATGGGCCATGCCGGCATAGATGCGCCGCGCAATGGCCAGCTTGGCGCGCTGCAGCGGCCCGGCATTGCCCCAGGGCAGCCAGCTGCGGGCCAGCTTGCCGCGATAGGCATCGAAATGCAGGTGGGTGGGGGCGTGCGGCACGCCGCCGCGGCCCAGCAGGATCTTCAGCGCCTGGGTGGCAACCATGCCGGCGCACAGCTCGCACGCGGCCACCGTGGAAGGGCCGCGGCGCCCGGCGAGGTCCACGCGGGTATCATCGGCCAGGTACGGGCGATGCAGCCCGGCGGGGGCGACGCCCATCAGGAAGCGCAGGTACTGCTCCGGCTCCGGCTGGCCGGCGAGGCGGAAATACTGCTCGAAGGTCATCCGCCCGGGCAGGAAGGCGAGGAAGCCCACCCCCATGCCAATGGGTGCCGCGGTCACGGCCGGGATGCCGCGCTCGGCGCAGCGGGCAAACACGGCGGCGCGGATGGAGAGCGCGAAGAAGTCGAACCCGTCCACGAACAGGTCCACGCCATCCAGGAAGGCATCGATGTTGCCGGGCTGCACGCCATCGGGGAACAGGGTGAGGTGCAGCGTGGGGTTGATGGCGCGGGCCATCCCCGCCAGCACCTCCACCTTGGGGCGGCCGAGCGTGGCCATGGTGGCGCCGGCCTGGCGGTTCATGTTCTCGATGCCGAAGCGGTCGAGGTCGGCGATGTGGAACTGCCCGACGCCCAGGCGGGCCAGGGCCAGCAGATGGAAGCCGCCGACACCGCCGAGCCCGGCAATGGCAACGCGCCGGGCGCGCAGGGCCAGTTGCTCCCACTCCGTGGTCCAGCCCAGGTGGCGGCCGAAGGCGGAGGCGTAGTCGAATGGGGCATTCTGCCCCGCCGGCTGGGTCGACTCGGGCCGAGAAAAAGGCGGCGCCGAGGCGCCGCCTTCCTCCGAGCTATCCCGAGGGCCGATTGTGCCCTGCGACACGTGCGGGCCGGTCAGGCAGCCATGCGGCGGCGCAGGAAGCCAAGGCCCAGCAGCCCGACGCCCAACAGCGCCATCGAGGCCGGTTCCGGCGTCGGCGTTTCCAGGAAGTTGGCGCTGCCGCCACCCTGGGTGATGACGAAGCCGTTCGCCGTGGTGGTGATCTGCGACGGGTTGTTGGTGAAGGCCGAGAACACCGCCTGGTAGAACGGGTCCGGGCTCACGAAGAACGAGGCACCGGCCACCGTCGGCGCGAAGGTCAACAGCGTGTTGGCATTCGGCACCGGAATTGGCCCGCCGGGGGTCGGGATCGTCGTGGAACCCACGCCACCACCGATCAGCGTTCCCGTGGCAAGCGCCACGAGGTTCGCCGAATTGGTCGGCGGCGCATTGGTCGACGCATAGGTCACGCCGGCCGGGGGCCCCACCACGTTGTAGCCGAACATGGTGAAGTTCAGCGTGGTGAAGGTGCCGCTGGTGCCGCTGGTGAAGGTCGGGGTGTTCTGCACGCCTGTGCCGTCGAAGCCGAAATACAGGCCATAGGTGCTGTTCAGCCCGGCAGAGCCCACATTGGTATTGCCCAGCTGGAAGCCGATGACCGGCAGCACGCCGGTCTCGGTGAAGGTGGCGCCGCCCTTGCCGTCGGGCGTGATCACCACGGTGCTGAAGTTGGAAATGTTGATGTTGTCGGCCGTGAAGCTGCCGCCGTTCAGCCCGACCGGACCCGGGTTGAACGAGAACTGCGGCAGGGCCTCGGCGGTGGACGCCATACTGGCCGTGAGGAGCACTGCTCCTGCGACGGCCCGGTTAAACGTAACGGTGGTACCAAACATCTGCGAAATCTCCCTGGGATGCCCCCAACGCCAATGTCGATAGCATAGCGTAGTTGCACAGGACAAATCCGAAGTAGTATTCAAACAATACGTGCAGATCGAACGCGATTTTAATTTATATAGTAAAACTTCGAGCGCGTTGAATATCAGGGCATGTGGTGTCGGTGTATTTTACACTTCCATCGGGCACGTCCGCATGTGACCCGCCGCCCATGCGCAGCGAAAGCGGATGGACGTACCGGATTCAGCCAGGGGGGAATGCGTGGCCTGCCGCGACCTCGCGCCGTTTTGAAGGCGATGGGCCGGCAGGGCCGGCGGCGCGGGGCCGCCGGCGGGGTCAGAACTGGCGCAGCAGCCGGTCGATATAGTCCAGCTCGGGCTGCGGCCGGCCGCGATCGGCGCCGCGGCGGCGCAGTTCTTCCTGGATGGCGCGGGTGCGCGCCTCCTCCATCTGCTCCGGCACCTGCACATCGCCGCTTTCGTCGCTGCCGGAGGTGCCTTCGCGCAGGTGGCGGCCAAGCGGGTCGCGGCGTTCGTCGGCACGGCGGGTCACGTCGCGGCCCCGGCCATAGCCGCGCTCGCCACGGCGCTCGCCGCGCTGGTCGGCGGGGCCCATCTGCTGGCTGCCGGGGCCGTTGCCCATGCCGTCCTGGTCGCCCTCGGCCATCATGCTGCCTTCGCCGGACTCGTCGCCCTCTTCCTCGGCATCTTCCTCGCCGCCGCGGCCGAACTGGGCAGCCATCTCCTGGCTCATCTCGCGGCCGCCCTTCTGCAGCGCCTCGATGGCGCGCTGGGCTGCCTGCGCGGCGGCAGGGTCACGGCCGTCGCGCAGGGCGGCCACGCCGTCGCGCATGGCGGCATCGGCCTCGGCGAGCTGGGGCGGGATCTTGCCGGTCAGGTCGCCCTGCTGCTGCATCAGCTCACCCAGCGCACGGCGCAGGGCCTGCTGGATGCGCTGGTCCTGGGCGCGCTGCTCCTGGCTGGGCTGCTGGTCCTGCGGCGCCTGTGCCCGCTGGCGCGGCTGCATGAACGGGCGCTGTGTTTCCGGCAGGCCGCCGCGCTGCTGCGCGTTGTCCAGCAGGGCGCCCTCGCGCTTGATCATGTCCTGCACTGCGTTCATCTGGCGCTCGCCACGCTGGCGCTTCTCGGCGCGGGCCTTCTGGCGCTCGGTCTGCTGGCCGCGCTCCTTCCGGGCGTTCTGCATGTCTTCCATCATGCGATCCAGCTCGGCCATCTTGTCCCGCGCCTCGTTCATGCGCTCCTCGCGGGCGGCGTCGCGCATCTCCTCGGTGGCGCGCTTCATGTCCTGGGCGTCGAGCCGGTTCTGGCGCTCCGGGTCGAAACTCTGGTTGGCGGGGTCGCGGCGGTTCTGCTCGGCCAGCGCCTCCATATGGCGCTGCAGCGCCTCCTGCAGCTCGCGCATGCGGCGATCCAGCTCGGCCTTGTCCACCTCCTCGCCGCGCCGCTCCGCCTCCAGCATCTCGCGCACCGCCTGGCGGGCCTGCTCCAGCGCGCGGGCGGTGCGCTCGGGGGCGCCCTCTTCCAGATGCAACGCAAGCTGCCAGATGCGCGCCTGCACCTCCTCGATCGTGTTGGGCGCACGGTCGCGCCGCAACTGGGTGAGGATGCTTTCCAGGTTGAGCAACCCGCCGGTATCGTTCTTCCACACCTCGTCCAGCTTGGCCTGCTGCTCCAGCCCCAGGATCGCCGGCCCGCGCTCCTCCGGCCGCAACGACAGCCCCTTGCGCACTTCCAGGATGGCGCGGGCGACGGGGTGCTGAAAGCGCCGCTCCGGCAATTCGAACGCGATGCTCTCGCTGCTGCCGGCGAGGCCCGTCGCATCCTTGCCGACCAGCTTCGCCTCCACCATCAGCCCGGCCCAGGGATGGGCGGTGAGGTCCTGCAAGCGCACGCCCTTCGCCGTCTTCGTGCTGCCGCCCGGGATCTGGATCGGCACCAACAGCGGCGCGGCCTCCTTCCGGTCGCGTAGGGTCAGCTCGGCCTGCAGCGACACCACGCCATAGGCATGGGCGGCCTGCCAGGGAATGCGGGTCTGCGGCACCCGGCTGCGCAGCCCGGTTGGCGGCTCCGGAAAGCTGACAACGGGCGCCACGTTCGGCACCACGGTCACGTCCCAGGCCGCCAGCGCAGCACCGCCACGCGAAACGGCCAGCCGGCCAGACTCGCCCAGCGCCTCATCGGCCTGGAAACTGGTGGGGTCGAGCCGGGCGAAGGGCAGACTCTTGCCACCGAGCACCAGCGCCGGCTCACCGGTCCCCCCGGTCACGTTCACCACCAGCCGCGACTCCTGCGGCACGGAGACAGCCCCACCCTCCGCCTTCAGGAACACCGGCACGAGCCCGGTATAGGCCGGTGGCGTGATCCAGGCCTGCAACTGCGTGGCCGGCGGCACCGGCTGGGCGCCGAACACCGGCTGGAAGGCACGCAGCACCCGCCCGGGCGCCTGCTCCCCGGCGATGCCAAAACTTGCGGCCAGCAGCACCACAAGCCCAAGCCGCAGGGCGCGCGGGTCATGCAGCGCCATGCCCGGCCGCGGCGTGCCGATCCGCAGCCGCCCCACCTGGCGCATGGCGCGGGTGACATGGGCCTGCCAGAGCGAATCCGTGCCGGGTTGCGCCGGCCGGTCGGTCAGCACCGCAAGCGGCCGATGGGCGAGGCCCGAGGCCTTCTCCATGCGCCGGTCGGCGGCCTCCGGCTCCGGCATCGCCATGCGGCGCACGGCATGCAGCAACGCCGCCGCACCGGCCACAGCAAAGCCGGCGAGCAACACTGCATGCGCCCAGCCCGGCAGGCTGCGCGGCAAATCCACCAGCGCGGCACACAGGAACAGCCCGGCCACGCTCAGCAGCGGCATCGCAGCGGGCCAGGCGCGCTCGAACCACAGCGCCAGCATCGCCACGCGGCGGCGTTGCGCCACCCCGCGCAGCAGCGTCTCAAGACTGTCCTGCGGCCGCGGGGGGATGATCATGCCTTGTGCCTCGGGTTACGTGCCAAAGAAGCCCGGGATCCGTTCCCCGGCCCAGAGTTCCTCATGCAGCTGGCGGTCGCGCACCACCGCCCACTGGTCGCCATCCACCATCACGATCGGCAGCAAGGGGCGGGTGTTGTAGGTGGAACTCATCACCGCGCCGTACGCCCCTGCATCAAGGATGGCCACGCGCGCGCCTTGCGCAAGGCGGGGCAAGGTGCGGTCGCGCGCGAAGGTGTCGCTGCTCTCGCAAATCGGCCCGACGATATCCACCAGCTCCGTCGGCGCCGCGGCATCGGCGGCCGAGAGCGGCACGATGCCGTGATAGGCGTCGTACATCGCCGGCCGCACCAGGTCGTTCATCGCCGCATCGATCACCAGGAAGCGGCGCGTCTCCGCCGTGCCCTTGGCAATCGCCACCTCGGCCAGCAGCACCCCGGCCGGCCCGACCAGCCAGCGCCCGGGCTCCACCATCACCTGCACGCCAAGATTGTTGAACGTGGCCCGCACCGCCCCGGCAAACGCCTCCACCGGCGCGCCGGGGTCGTCGCGATACCCAATGCCCAGCCCGCCCCCGCAATCCACGCGAGAGACAGTGTGCCCGGCAGCACGCAAGGACCGAACAAGATCTGCCGTCCGCGCATAGGCCGCCCGGTAGGGCGCGATGGACAGGATCTGGCTGCCGATATGCAGCGCCAGCCCCACCGGCTCCACCCCCGGAAGCTCCGCCGCACGGGCATAGACTGCCTGGGCATCCTCATAGGCGATGCCGAACTTGTTGTCGGCCTTGCCGGTGGTGATCTTGGCGTGGGTGCCGGCATCCACATCGGGGTTGATGCGCAGCGCCACCTTCATCGTGCGTCCCATGGAACTGGCAATGGCGGAAATCACCTCCAGCTCCGCCGCACTCTCCACGTTGATCTGGCCGATCGCCTCGCCAATCGCCAGCCGGATCTCGCGCGCCGTCTTGCCGACGCCGGAGAACACGATGTCCTGCGCCGCCACCCCACCGGCCCGCGCGCGCCGAAGCTCGCCCTCGCTGGTCACGTCCGCCCCGGCGCCGCCACGGGCCATCAGGTTCAGCACGGCGATGTGGTCGTTCGCCTTCACCGCGTAGTGCAGATGCGCGTTGGTGCCGGCCAGCGCCGCCTGCAGCTGGGCCAGGCGCGCACGCATGGTGCCGGCGCCATAAACCCAGGCGGGCGTGCCGACCACGTCGGCAATGCGTTTCAGCGGCACGCCTTCCAGCACCAGCCCGTCCTGGGCGTGCATGGTCAGATGCGGGCGCGCGGCGAGAAGCTCGGCAACGCTGGGGTCGGGAAGGTCGGAAACGGGAGCGGGATGGGCCATGGTGGCGGCAGCATATGACAGCTTTGTGGCCGGCTGCCAGCGGATCGGAGCGCGGAGACACAGGAAGCAAGAATCTTCTTTTTCTGAAGAAAAAGAAGCAAAAAGACTTTTATGAATGGCCCCCGCGCCAGGTTATAAAAGTTTTTTGGTTCTTTTTTTCAAAAAAGAACCGCTTGCTTACAGCGTCGTCATCGGCCCCCGCCGCGCCTCGCGCCCGCTGACACCGGCATCCACCAGCGCGATGCCATACTCCGCGAACAGCGCCGCACGATCGGGATAGCGCACGGTCAGCGCCCGTTCGCCAAGGGCATTGAGGCGGAGGAGCGGCTCGGCCGCCTCGATCCGCGCGATCCAGGCAGCCGCAAGCGGCCAGCGGCCGAGGTCGACGGCCACGCCAGACCAGCGCAGATTGGCGAAATGCACCGCCACCGCGAGGTCGGCGGTGGTGAGGTCGCCGGCATAGAATCCAGCCTCGGGCGCCATCGTCTCCACCAGGTCCATCACCGGGGGCAGGTCCTCGGCGATCACCCGCGCCAGGGCGGCCTCGTCGCGCGCGGACTTGAAGATGCCCGGCCGGGTGATGGCCGGCCCGAAGATGCCCCAGATCAGCACGTCGGCCAGCCGCGTATCGGCGAATTCCTCCAGCCAGCGCACGCGGGCCCGGTTGGCCGCGCCCCGCGGCATCAGCGCGGTGCCGGGGTGAAGCTCATCCAGGTATTCACAGATCACACTGCTGTCAGACAACACGAGGTCGCCATCGATCAACACCGGAATGCGCCGCAGCGGGGAAAGCCGGGTGAACTCATCGTTGCCCAGGAACGGCACCAGCGGGTCGATGCGCCAGTCCAGCCCTTTCAGCTCCAGCACGGCGAGCACCTTGCGCACATAGGGCGAGACCGGGGTGCCGATGATGGTGAGCGGCTCGGTCATGGCGGGGCTCCTGCGCTGGGGGGATCGGTGTCGCCGCCCAGGAAGGCATCCATGGCAGCCACCTCTTCATCGAAGGCACGGGCGAAGGCCGGGCTGTCCGGCCGGCCGGCGATGAAGCCGGGTTGCACATCCAGCCCATGGCGGGTGCGCGCCGCATTGACCCAGCCGATCACCTCGTCCTGCCAGAGCAACGGCAGCGCGTAGTAGCCGCGCACCCGCTTGGCCGCCGGCGTATAGGCCTCGAAGCGATACTCCCACCCCCAGAGATGCCCAAAGCGGCGGCGGCACCACACCAGCGGGTCGAAGGGCGCGAGGAAGCGAAGGGTTCCCGGCTGGCTGCACGTGGGCGGCGGGGCGTCGGCAGGAAACAGGAAGCGCTCGCCGTCGATCTCGATCGCCTCCAGCACGCCCTTCGCCAGCAGCGCGGCCACGGGCCCGGGCCGCTCCTGCGCGCCGACGGTCAATCGGGCCACCTTGGCGGCCAACCCAGTGAGCGTCGGCTGCGCCACCGGGGCGAGCAGGCGGGCCAGCTGCATCGTCAGCGCTTCCAGGCGCGCGGCGGGGGCGAGCCGGTCCTGCGGCGGATCGATGGCCGCGTAGATGCGGATGCCTGCGCGCCGGGTGGCCACGCGCAGCAGGCCGTGATGCTGCAACAGGTCCAGCGCGCGGGTGGAAGCATGGCTCTGCCCGCCCCAGGCATTGCGGGTGGGCCCATGGGCGAGCGCCGCGGCCACCTCGGCCGGATGAGACGGCCCGTTCGCGCGCACATAGGCGAGCACGTCGGCGGCGGCTTCGTCCGGCACCAATTGCCCGTCCGGCAGCGCGGCGTCGCAGCGGGGATGCAGCAACTCGTGCAGCGTCCGGCCCATGAAGCCGTACACATGCAGGTATCCCTCCTCCAGCCCGAGCCGGGGATAGCGCCGCTCCAGGTCCCCGGCCCGGTAGCCGCGCACGCGATGACGGAGAATGAGATCCTGCGCGCGGGCAGGGGCGCGGATGGGATCCGCCTGCACGAACCCCATGGCATCAAGCGCCGCCGGCAGGGTCGCGGGGCGCGGAAACGCCGCCGCCAGGGCGTGGCGGCGCAGCAGGGCGAGGGGCGTGGAACGGGCCATGCGGCGGACGATAGGCGGGCGGGCGGTTGCCGGGCTATACCGGCGGCATGAGCGACGAATCCGATACTCCCCCCGACCGGCTGTCCACCGACCCGCGCAGCCCGTTCTTCAACCAGGCCCTGCTGCAACGCGGCGTAGGCGTGCGCTTCAAGGGCGTGGAACGCACCAATGTCGAGGAATACTGCATCAGCGAAGGCTGGGTGCGGATGGCCATCGGCAAGACGGTGGACCGCAAGGGCAACCCGATGACGATGAAGCTGTCCGGCACCGTCGAGGTCTGGTTCCAGGACAGCAAGGCGGAGTAGCCCAACAAGGGGCTGTAAACGACTGACGAATTCCATTATATGTCAGGCATGGCCTCCGCACCCGCTTCCACCTCCGACACGCCCCGCAACCCGCGGGCCGATACCGGCCGCGCCCTGAAGGGCGACGCCACGCGCACCGCGATCGTGGAGACGGCCGAGCGGCTGTTCCGCAGCATGGGCTACCAGAAGACCACGGTGGCCGACATCGCGCGCGAGCTGCGCATGTCCCCGGCCAACGTATACCGCTTCTTCCCCAGCAAGGCCGCGATCAACGAGGCGATCGCCACGCGCCTGCTGAACACGCTCTCGGAGCACATCTGGGCCATCGCCCGCGGACCCGCCTCGCCGCAGGACCGGATTCGCGAGATATTCCAATCCCTTCACGGCAAGATGGTGCAGCTTTTCTTCAACGAAAAGCGCATGCACGACATGGTCGGCGCCGCCATGCAGGAGCATTGGGGCGTGGTGGACGCCTATGTGCACGACATCGATACCGCCATCCGCCACGTGGTGCTGGATGGCCAGGCGACGGGCGTGTTCGACAAAACGCTCGACCCCCACGTCTTCTCCCACCTGGTGCACGCCACCACGGTGCATTTCTGCCACCCGACCCTGATCGAGCAATGCGTCAACGAAGACCTGCCCGCCATGGCGGCTGGCATGGCCGAACTCGTGCTGCGGGCCCTGCGCCCATAACATCGGATGTCGTTCTGACGAATATTGACATTCGTCAGTTTTAGCTCCACCCTTCTGCCAGCGACCCGACGAGGTGGCCCCCATGCGTGCTCTCATGCGACCGATTGCCCGTTCCTCCCTGCTGCTGCTGCCCCTCCTGCTCGGCGGCTGCTTCGAGCGTGCCCAGGCCACCGTGGAACAGACGGTGCGCCCGGTGCTCGCCATCAAGGTCCAGGCCGCGCAAGACACGATGCCCCGCCACTACCCCGGCCTGGTGAAGCCGCGGCGGGAGGCGGATATCGGCTTCCGCGCCGCCGGCCGGATCGTGGCGCGCGAGGTGGATGTCGGCGCTCGCGTCCAGGCCGGACAGGTCATCGCGCGGCTGGACGATGCCGATATCGCCCTCGGCGTCCGCGCGGCGGAAGCCGACCTCGCCAGCGCGGAAGCAAACGCAGCCCTCACCCTGGCCGAGGCAGCCCGCAGCCGCACCCTGGCCGCCGGCGGCTGGGCCTCCCTCTCAACGGACGACCAGAAGCAGGCCGCCTCGCGCACCGCCGTCCAGCGGGTGGAATCGGCGCGGGCCAACCTCGCGCTGGCCCGCAACAAGCTGGAGAACACCGTGCTGAAGGCGCCCAGCGCCGGCGTGGTCACGGCCGTGCTGGCCGATCGCGGCACCGTGGTGGCCGAGGGCGCGCCGGTGCTCCGCCTGGCCGAGAGCGAAAGCCTGGAGGTGGAGGTGCAACTGCCCGAAACCGCCCTGGCCGAGGTTCAGGGTGCCGCGGCGCAGGTGGCGCTGTGGGCCCGGCCGGAAGCCCCGGTGCCCGCCAATCTGCGCGAACTGGCCGCCGCCGCCACCCCGGGCCTGCGCACCTATGCCGCGCGCTTCAGCCTCGCCGCCCCGCCGCCCTGGCTGGCCATCGGCATGAGCGCCACGCTCACCCTGCAGGCCAAGCTGCCAGATGGGCTCGCCACCCTGCCTGCCGCCGCGCTGGCCGATCGTGGCCAGGGGCCGATCGTGTGGGTGATCGACGGCAACACGGTCACCGCCCGCCCGGTGAAGATCGTGGCGCTCCGCCAGGACCGCGCGCTGGTCACCGGCGTGGCCCCCGGCGAGACCATCGTGGCGCTGGGCGGGCACAAGCTCGACCCGGCTGCGAAGGTGCGCATCGCGAGCCTGGGGGAATAGCGCCATGTCCCGCTTCAACCTCTCCGCCTGGGCGGTGGCGCATCGCAGCCTCACCGGTTTCCTGATCGCGCTGCTCTTCATCGCCGGGCTGCTCGCCTACCGAGGCCTCGGCCGTGGCGAGGACCCCTCCTTCACCCTGAAGCTGATGGTGGTCACCGCCGTCTGGCCCGGCGCCACCGCCACGGAAACCCAGCAGCTTCTGGCCGAGCGCATCGAGCGCAAGCTCCAGGACACGCCGTATCTCGACCATCTCGACACCTACAGCCGCCCCGGCTTCGTCGCCACCATGGTCAGCTTCCGTGACGACACGCCGCCGGCCCAGGTGCCCACCCTGTTCTACCAGGTGCGCAAGCGGCTGGATGACCTCAAGCCCGACCTGCCCCAGGGCGTGCAAGGCCCCTTCGCCAACGACGAGTTCACCGACGTCTACGGCGCCGTCTTCGCCCTTACGGGTGCGGACAACGCCACCCTGGTGCGCAACGCCGAACGCATCCGCGACCGGCTGCTGAAGGTGGCCGGCGCGGAGAAGGTGAACATCCTCGGCGAAATCCCCCGCACCCTGTTCGTGGAGTTCAACCAGGCCCGCCTCGCCTCCCTCAGCGTCACGGTGGAGGAAATCTCCGCCGCCCTCGCGCGCCAGAACCTGCTCACCCCCGCCGGAATCGTGGATACCGCCAGCAGCCGCGTGCCGGTGCGCACCACGGGGGCCTTCGCGGCCGGCGCCGATGGCGGGGTGGCCGCGTTGCTCGACGTGCCCGTCCCCTCCCAGGGCCGCACCCTGCGCCTGGGCGAGATCGCCAGCGTGCGGGCGGGCTACCAGGAACCGGTGCTGTCCGAAGTCCGGCACAACGGCCAGGGGGCCGTCGTGATCGCGATGTCCATGCGCAAGGGCGCCAATGCGCTGACCTTCGGCGAAGCCCTCCAGGCCGAGGCTGCCCGAATCCAGGCCGACCTGCCGCTGGGGCTCGATCTGCAGCAGATCGCCGACCAGCCGCAGGTGGTGGAGGAAGCGGTCGGCGAGTTCCTGATGAAGTTCGTCGCCGCCCTGGCCGTGGTGCTGCTGGTCTCCTTCGCCTCGCTGGGCTTCCGCGCCGGGCTGGTGGTGGCGCTCGCCGTGCCGCTCACGCTCGCCATCGTGTTCATCATCATGCAGGCCTGGGGCATCGAGCTGCAGCGCATCTCGCTCGGCGCCCTGATCCTCTCGCTTGGCCTGCTGGTGGACGATGCGATCATCGCCATCGAGACCATGGTGGTGAAGCTGGAGGAAGGCTGGGACCGCGTCCGCGCCGCCAGCCATGCCTGGAGCTCCACCGCCTTCCCGATGCTCTCCGGCACTTTGGTAACGGCCGCCGGGTTCATGCCCGTGGGCCTCGCCAACTCCACCACCGGCGAATATGCCGGCGGCATTTTCTGGGTGGTCGGTCTCGCCCTGCTCGCCAGCTGGGTGGTGGCCGTGGTGTTCACGCCGTTCCTGGGCGTGCTGCTGCTGCCGGCGCCCAAGCCCGGCGCGCACACTCACCACGACATGTACGAAACCGGACTCTACCGCACCCTGCGTCGCGTGGTGCAGTGGACCATACGCTGGCGCCGCACCGTGGTGCTGGGCACCGTGGCGCTGCTGGTGCTCTCCGGCGCCGGGATGGGCATGGTGAAGCAGCAATTCTTCCCCTCCTCCGCCCGGCCGGAGCTGCTGCTGGACATCACGCTGCGCCAGGGCGCCAGCCATGCCGCCACGGCCGCCGCGGTGGCCAAGATCGAGGCCAGGCTGCAATCGGACCCCGAGCTGAAGCGCGATGTGCGCTGGTTCACCGCCTATGTCGGCGGCGGCGGCCCGCGCTTCCAGCTCACCGTGAATCCCACTTTGCCGAACGACGCCGTCGCCACCATGGTGCTGACCACTGCCGGCGGCATGGAAGGCCGCGAACGCGCCCGTGCCCGGCTGATGCAGTTCTTCGCCGATGAGGGCGTGCCGGAAGCCCGCGTGCGCGTCTCCCGCCTCGAACTCGGCCCGCCCGTGGGCTTCCCCGTGCAGTTCCGCGTGGTCGGCACCGACATGCAGGCGGTGCGGACCGTGGCCGATGACGTGCTGGCCGCGCTGCGCGCCACGCCCGGCACCCGCCGTGCCGAGATCGGCTGGGGCGAACGCGCCCCGGGCCTGACGCTGGAACTCGACCAGGCCCGCATCAAGGCGCTCGGCCTCTCCCCCGCGCAGATCGCCCAGGCGCTGCAGGCCCAGATCTCCGGTACCACCGCCACGCAACTCCGCGCCGGCACCAAGCTGATCGACGTGGTGCTGCGCGCCGCCCCCGAGGAACGGCTGGATCTCGACCGCCTTGCCGACCTTGTGCTGATGACGCCCGCCGGGCCCCTGCCCCTTTCGCAACTCGCCCGCATCGTCTCCACCGCCGAGGAGCCGATCCTGTGGCGGCGCGACCGGGCCTCCTTCCTGACGGTCCGCGCCGACATCCAGGACGGGTTGCAGGCACCCGATGTCACCGCCGCCGCGCTGCCGCGCATCCAGGCGATCCAGCTGCCGGCGGGTGTGACGATCCAGACCGGCGGTGCCGCGGAGGAATCGGCCAAGGCCAATGCGTCGCTGGCCAAGATCTTCCCGATCATGATCGCCACCATGGTCCTGCTGCTGATGATCCAGCTGCAGAATCTCGGCCGCGTCGCCCTGGTGCTCGCCACCGCGCCGCTCGGCCTGATCGGTGCCGTCGCCGCCCTGCTGCTGACGGACGCGGCCTTCGGCTTCGTCGCGCTGCTCGGCGTGATCGCCCTGGCCGGGATGATCATGCGCAACACCATCATCCTGGTGGACCAGGTGCAGCAGGACCTCGCCGCCGGACACTCCATGGCCGAAGCCATCGTGGAATCCACCGTGCGCCGCGCCCGCCCGGTGGTGCTGACGGCGCTGGCCGCCATCCTGGCCTTCATCCCGCTGTCGCTGAACGTGTTCTGGGGGCCGATGGCCATCGCCATGATCGGCGGCCTGGCCGCGGCCACCGGGCTGACCCTGGTGTTCCTGCCCGCCCTCTACGCCCTGTGCTACCGCGTGAAACTGGAGCCCAAGCCCATGGCCGAAGCCATGCTCCCGGCCGACGCTCAGCGCGCCGGGTAGCTCCGCGGGTAGATCACCTGGTCCGGCGGACCCGGCGGCACCGGCGGGCCTTTGCGGCCGCAGGCGCCCAGGGCAAGAGTGGCGAGAAGCAGGAAGGCGAGGGGCTTTGCCCCTCGACCCCACCAGGGGGCTTTGCCCCCTGGACCCCTACCAAGGGCTGAGCCCTTGGAACCCCGGACCTTTTCCGCCTTCGGCGGGGAGGGGCCATCGAGGCCAATCGAACCCGCGAGACGGCCCCTCCCCGCCGAAAGCGGAACAAACATATGCGGGTCCAGGGACCTCAGGTCCCTGGCGGGGTGCAGGGGCAGAGCCCCTGCGGGATCGTGAAGCGAGGCTCTCACGCCAACCGCTCCAGCCACCTCTTTGCCTGGGCAGCCACGTTGGCGGGGGCGGTGCCGCCGTAGACGGAGCGCGAGGCGACGGAGGCGTCCACAGTGATGACGTTGAAGATGTCGGCGGTGATGCCGGGTTCCTCGGCTTGCATGTCGGCCAGGGTGAGGTGGCTGAGGTCGATGTTGCGGGCTTCGGCGGTGGCGACGAGGCGGCCGGTGACGTGGTGGGCGGTGCGGAAGGGCAGCTTCAGCACGCGGACGAGCCAGTCGGCGAGGTCGGTGGCGGTGGCGAAGCCGCTGCCGGCGAATTCGCGCATGCGCTCGGTGTTCGGCGTCATGTCCCGCACCTGGCCGGCGGTGGCGGCGAGGCAAAGGGCCCAGGCCTCGGCGGCGTCGAAGACCTGTTCCTTGTCTTCCTGCATGTCCTTGGCATAGGCGAGCGCCAGGCCCTTCATCACCGTGAGCAGGCCGACCAGGGCGCCGTTGATGCGGCCGGTTTTGGCGCGGACGAGCTCGGCGGCATCGGGGTTGCGCTTCTGCGGCATGATCGAGCTGCCGGTGGTGAACGCGTCCGACAGGCGGATGAAGCGGTAGGGGGCGCTGCACCAGATCACGATCTCCTCCGCGAAGCGGGAGAGGTGCATGGCGCTGATGGCAGCGGCAGAGAGGAATTCGAGGGCGAAGTCGCGATCCGAGACACCGTCGAGCGAGTTGGCGGTGGGGCGGTCGAAGCCGAGGGCCTTCGCGGTCATCTCGCGGTCGAGCGGGAAGGAGGTGCCGGCGAGGGCGGCGGAGCCAAGCGGGCATTCGTTGAGGCGCTTGCGGCAATCGGCCAGGCGGCCACGGTCGCGCGCCAGCATCTCCACATAGGCCAGCATGTGGTGGCCGAAGGTGACGGGCTGGGCGGTTTGCAGATGAGTGAAGCCGGGCATCGGATCCGCCGCGTGGGCGGCGGCGCGGGTGGCCAGGGCCTGCATGAGGTCGGCGAGCTGGGCATCGATCCCGTCGATCGCGTCGCGCACCCAGAGGCGGAAATCGGTGGCGACCTGATCGTTGCGGCTGCGCCCGGTGTGGAGGCGCCGCCCAGCATCGCCGATGCGCTCGGTGAGGCGGGCCTCGATGTTCATGTGGATGTCTTCGAGGGCTTCGCTGAACGGGAAGGCGCCGGCCTCGATCTCGGCGGCGATCTGGGTGAGGCCGCCCTGGATGTCGCTCTCGTCCTTCGGGGTCAGGATGCCGATCTTGACCAGCATGGCGGCATGGGCGAGCGAGCCCTGGATGTCTTGCCGCCACATCTTGCGATCGAAGCCGATCGAGGCATTTATCTCCTGCATCACCACGCTGGGGCCGGCGGCGAAGCGGCCACCCCACTGGACGTTGGACTGGGCATTGCGCAGGTCGGGCGTATCGGTCACCGGGTCAGACTCATCTTGAAGGGGCGTTTGGCATGAATGTCACAACCCGCCGTGCGTTGCTGGCCGGTGGCGGGCTGGTGGCGGCGGGGACCGTAGCCGCCGTGGCCTTCCTGCGCAAACCCGAAGCGCCGCCGGTGCACACGCTGCTGCCCTCCGCGGTGCCCGGTACGCCGCCGATCAAGATCGGCACCATCGCCGACCTGAAGCGGACCGACCCACCCGCGATCCGGTGAACCTGTGGGCCACCTGGTGCGTGCCCTGTGTGGCCGAGATGCCGGAGTTGCAGGACCTCGCCCGCAAGGTGGCCGGCGATGGGATCCTGGTGCTGCCGCTGTCCAGCGACCGCGGCGGGGCGGAGGTGGTGCGGCGCTTCTACGCCGCCAACCGCATCGAGGCGCTGCCGGTGCTGCTCGACCCCCGCGGCGAAGCCGGGCGGGCCTGGGGGGCGCGCGGCCTGCCCACCACGATCGTGATCGACCGCCAAGGGCGCGAGCGCGGGCGGGTGGAAGGGGCGATCGATTGGGCCGGCGCGGCGACGGTGGCGGAGTTGCGGCGGCTGGTGGGGTAAGGCCAGGGCTCTGCCCTGGACCCGCCAGGGACCTGAGGTCCCTGGACCCACATTACTCAAGACATGAGTCATCGCCGCGAAACGCGGGGGCAAGAAGACGGCTTCATGATGATAGGGGACGCGCGGCCGCCTAGGGCGGCGCGCGGGCGGTACAGGCGGGGGAAGGTTCGGGCGCGCGGTTGCCGGAACGGCGCATTGGCGGCGGGGGCGACGCAGGGCGCGCGGGTGGAGTACGGGTGCGAGGTCGTCGATGGTTTCGCCGGGGGGGGAGAATTGCCAATCCCTGGAGGGGGTGCGCCATGTGCGGGCGGATGGGGTGGCCAGGGTGAGTTGGGCCATGACCGCCTTGTTCCCCGAGAGGAACGCCAGCAGGGCGAGGAGCAGATGCAGGAGGGGCGCCGGAAAATGGACGCGATTCATCGCCTCCGCCAAGCGGCGAAGGGCGTCGGCTTCGTTCGGAGCGGCGACGGGATGTGGCATCACCGGTGACTATGCCAAACGCAACACCGGTGGAAAAGGTTTTTTATCCCGTACGTATTCAGATTGTGAGAGGTGTTCTGACTTAGGCCAAGGGGTCTGGGGCCTAAGGCCCCAGCGGGTCGAGGGCAGAGCCCTCGCCTTCCACTACCCTGCCATTGCCGGAGCGGGGGTCGCCACGGGGAGGCCGTTGGCGTCGCGCAGGCGGGTGGCGGGGAAGATGAGGCGGATGCGGGTGCCGATTTGGGCGGCGGCTTCGACTTCCAGCCTACCGCCGTGGGCGAGCATGAGGGAGTGGGCGAGGGCGAGGCGCAGGCCGATGCCGCGGCTGTCGCGTGGGGTGCCGGCGGTGGGTTCCGGGCGGGCGAGGCCGGTGCCTTCGTCTTCCACTTGCAGGCAGAGGCCTTCGGCGTGGGGGAGCACGCGCAGTTCGATCACGTCATCCTGGCGGGTGTTGCGGGCGGCGTCGCCCAGGACGCGGCCGAGGATGTGGCGCACGGCGCGGCGGTCGCCCCAGAGGTAGTGGCCGTGGGTGGCGGAGACGCGCCAGTGGCGGCGGCCGGGTTCCAGGGCGAGGGCGGCCGCCTCGACGGCGGCGTTGAGGGCTTCGCCGGGGTCGATCAGTTCCTCGCGCAGGGCTTGGGTGCCGATATCGGGCATGGTGTGGTCTTGCAGCTCATCCGCCAGGCCCAGCACCTGGGCGGAGGCGGCGGCGAGACCCATGGCGTGGACGCCGATCTGGGCCTGGCCTTCCGGGGCGGCGAGCCGGTCGGCATGGCCGTGCAGGGTCATGCCGATGCCGCGCAGTTCGTGGGCGGCGAGGCGCAGCAGGCGGGTGGCGGTTTGTTCGGCGCCCTGGGCGGTTTCGCGCATGGCCGTGGCGCGCGCCAAATCGTGGCGCAGCCACCCGATCCGGGCAGCCAGCGCCACGCAGGCGATCAGGGCAATCAGCAGGCCGGCATAGGGGGCGAGATCAAGGACCATGGCGCCCGGTATGGCCCAGGAGTCGCTTACCCCGGGTTAACAACGGGGCATGATCAACAGCGGAGCGTGGGGCCCCGCGGTTTCCTCAGGCAGCGCCGGCCTTCTTCGCCGCGGCCTTCATGATCTGGCGCTTCACCACCAGCGCCGGTTCCGGCAGGCGGGAGTTCGGCGTGCTGAGCAGGAAGGCATCGATGCCGCCGTTCTTCTCCACGGTGCGGATGCCGCGGGTGGAGAGGCGCATCTTCACGTTGGAGCCCAGCGTGTCGGAGAGCATCGAGGTTTCCTGCAGGTTGGGCAGGAAGCGACGGCGCGACTTGTTATTGGCGTGGCTGACGTTGTTGCCAGAGAGCACGCCCTTGCCCGTGATTTCGCAGCGGCGGGACATCGTGAGATCCTCAAGGTGTAGGGCGCCGCCCGGCAAACGGGCAGCGAATGGAAGGCGGGCTTATGGCGAGGGGGCGGGGGTGAGTCAAGCAGCCACCGCGCAACCCCGCCTCTTGGTGCCTATCCGCGGGCCCAAAGCTGGGCCACCAGCGTGCCGGCGCGGGCTTCGATGGCGGCGGCGGCATCGAGGCAGAGGTCCTCGCGGTAGCGGGAGGCAACCAGTTGTAGCCCGGCCGGTGCGCCGCCGACCAGGCCGACCGGCACGGTGGCGGCGGGCAGGCCCAGCAGGTTCATCGCGCCCATGAAGCGCAAATCGTGGTGGAAGAGCTGCTTCACCGCGGCGGCGCCGCCCAAATCGGCGTCTTTCCCGGGGACCGGGGCGATGCTGAGCGGGGTGAGCAGGACCGGATAGGTTTCCAGGAAGGCGAGCCAATTGCGGATGACGCGGGAGCGCTGGGCGATGCCCTTCATGTAGCCTTCCTGGTCCAGGATGGTGCCGAGGCCGAGGAAGCCTTCCAGCGCCGCCTTGAAGCGGTCGCTGCCGACCTCCCACATCTGCGCCTTCTGCAGCACCGCCAGCTCGGTGAGGATTAGGTCGGCCCAGAGCTTCCAGGTGCCGTCGAGGTCGGGCACGTCCACCTCCTCCACGGCATAGCCGGCATCGGCGAGGTGGTCGGCGGCCTGGCGCAGCAGGGCCATCATGGCCGGATCGGGCCGCATGTCGGCCGGGAGCTTGGCCAGGGCCACGCGGATGGGGGTGGGGGGCCGGGGGCCCACCAGGGGCGCGGGGACCCACCAGGGGTCGCGCAGGTCGGGCTGGCTCATTACCTCCAGGCCCAGGCGCACATCGGCCACGCTGCGGGCGAGCGGGCCCTGGGCGGACATGAACTGGGCCATCAGCGGGCGCTCGGCGGTGGCCGAGGGGTTGAAGGCGGGGATGCGGCCCTGGGTGGGCTTGATGGTGGCGACGCCGTTGCAGAAGGCGGGCCAGCGCAGGGAGCCGCCGATGTCGTTGCCATGGGCGATGGCGCCGATGCCGAGTGCGATCGAGGCGCCGGCGCCGCCGGAGGAGCCGCCGCAGGTGATGGCGGGGTTCCATGGGTTCAGGGTTTGGCCGTGCAGCGGGTTGTCGGTGAAGCCGCGCATGGAGAATTCAGGCGTGTTGGTGAGCCCGAGGATGATGGCGCCGGCTTTTTTCAGGTTGGCGGTGACGGGGGAATCGCCCGGGGCGATATTGTTCCTGAAGGCTGGGATGCCGTTGGAGTTGGCCTGGCCCTCGACATCGATGTTGATCTTGATGGTGACGGGCACGCCGTGCAGGGGCCCCAGCGCCTCGCCGCGGGCGCGGGCGGCGTCGGCCTGTTCGGCCTGTTTCAGCGCAGCGTCGGAGAGGTCGACGACCACGGCGTTGACGGCCGGGTTGGCGGCGCGCAGGCGGGCCTGTTGGGCGGCCACGACCTCCATGGCACTGATCTGGCCGGTGCGGATTGCGTGGGCGGTTTCCACCGCGGACCATTGCCAGATGGGTGCCATTGTCGCCGCTCCTGTTCGGGAGCGGCGACGGTAGCAAAGCGGCAGGGCCTGTCGAGCCGCGCCGCCTGGAGCCCATTGGATAACTCTACTCTGGCGGTCATCCGACGGCGGTTTTCTGCGCTCCGGTGCTCACGGCCACATGTTTGTCCCCTGGGCCGCTCCGCTCCGGTGCTCGAAAACCACCGCCGGGCGGCGGCCAAGCGGCCGCCTCTGACTCGCCAGAGCGAGTTCTCAAACGGGCTCCTATTGCTTGGCGATGTTCCAGTAGACCATCACGGCGGAGCTGAGCATGCCGTTGACGTTGGTGCGCATGGCCACGGGCTGGTCGTACTGGCCGAGCACGCGGTAGGGCTGCATTTCGGCCAGGCGGCGGTGCAGGCGTTCCAGCGCGGCGGGGCGTTCGGCGTCGGTCGCGTCCAGGAAGGCCTGGCGCAGCTTTTCCGCTTCCTCATCGCACGGCCAGCCGGCGAAGTTGCGGCCGTCGCAGGCCATGTTGGTGCCGATATTGGTGAGCGGGTGGTGCATGGTGGGGCCGGAGGAGCCGGTGTTGAGCAGGTGCCAGCCGCCCTGGGCCGGGGTGCCCTTGTTGGACTGGCGGCCGGCGGTGGTGCCCCAGTCGGCGATCACCAGGTCGATGTTCATGCCGGCCTTGCGCATGGCATCGGCCATCACTTCGGCCTGGCGGCCGATCCAGGCGATTTCGGTGGTGGCGATGTAGGTGAGCTTCTCGCCGTTGTAGCCGGCTTCCTTCAGGAGCTGGCGGGCCTTCTCGAAGTTCTGGCCGAGGCCTTCGGCGCCGGCGGTGCTGCCGTAGGGGCCGCCGCAGACATAGAAGGAGTTGCAGGTCTTCCAGTATTTCTCGTCGCCGAAGCCGGCGGCCATCACGTCGCGCTGGTCGATGATGTAGGCCAGGGCCTGGCGGGCCTTGGGGTTGTTGAAGGGCGGGTGGAGCGAGTTCGGCCGCAGCAGCGCGACGTTGGACATCTCCGTGAGCTTCTGCAGCTTGATGTTGCGGTTACGCTCCAGAACCGGCAGCAGGTCCAGCGCCGGCTGTTCCCACATGTCCACCTCGCCGGCCTGCAGGGCGGCGGCGGCGGTGGAGGCGTCGGGGATGACCTTCCACTCCACGCGGTCCACCTTGGCGAGGCGGGCGCCGGTGAGGCCGTCTGGCGCTTCCTTGCGGGGCACGTAATCCGTGTTGCGGTCGAACACGGTGAGGGCGCCGGAGACGCGGGCGGCGTGGTTGAAGCGGAACGGGCCGCTGCCGATGGCGGTGATGACCGGCTTGGTGGGGTCGGCCTCGATATCCCTGGCGCGCATGATCACCGGGATCATGGCAACGCCGGAGCCGAGCGCGAACAGCATGCCGGGGAAGGGCTTGTTCAGGCGGATTTCGAAGGTTTTGCCGTCGATCGCTTCCACGCCCGAGGCGTAGGAGGCGAGCTTGGTGCCGACGAGGTCGCGGCCCATCCAGCGCTTGAGGGAGGCGACGGCGTCGGCGGAGGTGACGGGGGAGCCATCATGGAATTTCAGGCCGTCGCGCAGGACGAAGCGCCAGGCCAGGCCGTCGGGCGTGGTGGTCCAGCTTTCGACCATCTGCGGCTTGGCTTCGAGCTTGGAGTCCCAGGCGAAGAGCTGTTCGAACACCATCAGGCCGTATTGGCGGGTGATGACGATCGGCGCCCAGACGGGATCGAGCAGGGTGAGGTCCGCATGCGGCACCACGCGCAGGACGTTGGCCGGGGCCTGGGCCTGGGCGTGCGCCTGCTGCGGCACGGCCGCCGACAGGCCGATGGCTGCAAGCCCCGCGGCCGCGAGCCGCATCGCTGATCCCGTGATCCTCATCGCATTCTCCTGACGTTACCGACCATGGGGCCGAACATGGGACGGAGCATGCATGCTGCGGCGGCCAGGGACAACGCGCACGTCGTCGTTCCCTTTGGCGCCCGGCCTGCGTTAGGCTGATGCGCGCCCCGGATGACGGGCGCTTCAAGGAGAGCAGACGATGAAGCGCAGGAGCCTCCTTGCCGGCGCCGCCGCGCTGGGCGCCACCGCCCAGCTGGCCCGCCCGGCGATCGCCCAGGGTGCGGCCCGGGTGCTGAAATTCGTGCCGCAGGCCAATCTCGCCAATGCCGATCCGGTGTGGACCACGGCGACGGTGGCGGCGAACCATGCGCACATGGTGTGGGACCAGCTTTGGACCTTCGACGAGCAGATGCTGCCGCGGTTGCAGATGCTGGCGGGGGCGACCACCAGCGATGACCGGCTGACCTGGCGGTTGGCGCTGCGCGATGGGCTGGCGTTCCATGATGGCGAGCCGGTGCGGGCGGTGGATTGCATCGCCTCGCTCTCGCGGTGGATGAAGCGCGATGGCATGGGGCAGCGCATCGCCAGCCAGCTGAACGAGATGCGCGTGGTGAACGACCGCAGCTTCGATATCGTGCTGAGCAAGCCGTTCCCGCTGCTGCCGATGGCGCTGGCCAATAACTGCCACATCATGCCGGAGCGCATCGCCAAGACCGACGCCTTCCAGCAGATCACGGAATACGTTGGCAGCGGGCCGTTTCGTTTCGTGAAGGAGGAATGGGTCAGCGGCTCGCGTGCCGTGTATCTGCGCAACGAGAAATACATCCCGCGCTCCGAGGCGCCGAGCAATATGGCCGGGGCGAAGGTGGTGAATGTTGATCGGGTTGAGTGGATCATCATGCCGGACCCCGCCACGGCGGCGGCGGCGCTGCAGACCGGTGAGATCGACTGGGTGGAGCGGCCGCTGGCCGATTTGATCCCGGTGCTGTCGCGCAACCGGGACGTGGTGGTGGACAACACCGACCTGCTGGGCGAGCTGGGCATTGTGCGGCCGAACCACCTGCATCCGCCGTTCAACAACGTAAAGCTGCGCCAGGCGCTGCTGATGGTGGCGGACCAGAAGGATTATCTGGCCGCGGTGATGGGGCCGGACAGCCCGTTCACGACGCAACCCGTGGGCATCTGGACGCCGGGTACGCCGCTGGCCAGCGATGCGGGGATGGAGAAGATCACCGGCAAGCGCGACCTGGCGGCAGCGAAGCGGCTGGTGGCGGAGAGCGGCTACAAGGGCGAGCGCCTGGTTCTGATGGCGCCCACGGATTTCCCGACGCTGAATGCGATTGCGCAGGTGACGCGGGCGTTGTGCAACCAGCTTGGGCTGAACGTGGAGTTCGTGGTCACCGACTGGGGATCCCTGATCCAGCGGCGCGCCTCACGCGAGCCGGTGGAGAAGGGGGGCTGGAGCATCTTCTGCACTTCCGGCGGTGGCTTCACCTCTTCCAACCCGGCCGTTTACACGTCGCTGTGGGGCACCGGAGAGAAGGCCTGGTTCGGGTGGTACAACTCGCCTGCGATGGAGGCGCTGCGGGATGCCTGGTACGACGCGGCCGACCTGCCGACGCAGCAGCGGCTGGGGCGGGAGATGCAGGAACTGGCGTTGACGGAGGTGCCGTTCGTGCCGACCGGCATGTGGCGCTCGCCGATTGCGCGGCGCAGCAATGTGACGGGCATCCTGCGCGCGGCGCGGCCGCTGTTCTGGAACCTGCGCAAGGGCTGAGCCTTTCGCGCCAGTGGCGTGGATGACCCTGGATTGGGATTACGCCTGGACGGCGCTGGCGGTGCTGCAGGTGGCCGGCTCCGCCGCGGTGACGGCGCATGTGCTGCTGCGCCGGCCCGCGCCGGTTTCGGCCTCCGCCTGGATCGGGCTGGCGTGGCTCGCGCCGGGCTTTGGCGCGGCGCTGTATGTGCTGCTGGGCGTGAACCGGATCGAGCGGCGAGGGCTGCGGTTGCGGCGGCGGCAGCTTGCGGCGCCGGACCAGTTCGCCTGCTGCGCCTTGAGCCCGCCGCACTTGATGCCGCTGGAGCGCGCGGCGACCCGCATCACGCGGCGGCCGCTGCTGGCGGGCAACATGGTGGAACCGCTGACGCATGGCGATGCCGCCTACCCAGCCATGCTGGAGGCGATCGAGGCGGCGCGGACCGGGATTGCGCTGAGCAGCTACATCTTCCGCAACGACCGCACCGGCCGCACCTTCATCGCCGCCCTGGCGCGGGCGCAGGCGCGCGGGGTGGCGGTGTGCGTGCTGATCGACGGCATCGGCGGTGGGTGGTTCAATTCCGGTGCCTATCACCGGCTGCGCCGGCTGGGGGTGCCGGCGGCGCGCTTCCTGCACTCCCACCTGCCCTGGCGCATGCCGCTGCTCAACCTGCGCTCGCACCGCAAGCTGCTGGTGGTGGATGGCGTGGTGGGATTTGTCGGCGGGTTGAACATCGGCGACGAGAACCTGGAGGTGCCCGGGCCTTCGCTGCGGCGGCGCCTGCTGGTGGGACCGCGGCGGCGCGGCATTCGCGACATGCAGTTCCGCTGCCAGGGCCCGGTGGTGGCGCAGATGATGGCCGCCTTCGCGGAGGACTGGGAGTTCGCCACCGGCGAGAAGCTGCGCGGCCCCGCCTGGTTCCCCGCGACCGGCGCCGCCGGCGAGGCCTTTGCGCGCGTGGCGACCTCCGGCCCCGATCACGACATCGAGCGGATCAAGATGCTCAAGATGTCTGCGGTGACGACGGCGCAGCGGCGCGTGCGCATCGTGACGCCGTATTTCCTGCCGGATGACGCGCTGGCCAGCACGCTTGCGCTGGCCGCGCTGCGTGGCGTGCGGGTGGAGATCATCGTGGCCGAGCGCAGCGATCACCGCGTGCTGGACTGGGCGATGCGCGACGGGTTGCTCGCCATGGTGCGGGCCGGGTGCCACGTGCTGTGGAGCGCGCCGCCGTTCAACCATGCCAAGCTGATGACGGTGGATGGCGCCTGGTGCCTGATGGGCAGCGCCAACTGGGACATGCGCAGCCTGCGCCTGAATTTCGAGCTGAATGTGGAGATGCTCGACCCCGCGTTGGCCACCCGCATCGATGCCCTGATCGACGAGACGCCGACGCGCCCGGCCACGTTGCGCGAGTTGCTGGCGCGGACGGTGCCGGTGCGGCTGCGCGATGCGGCCTGCCGGCTGCTGCTGCCGTATCTGTGAGCCCGTTTGACTCGCCAGAGCGCGTTCTCAGACGGGCTCTGGTTGCCAGCGCAGCCTCGCGGTGTTTCTGTCGCGGCAGGGAGAAAATGCCATGACTGTGCTCGATCGCTTCCGCCTTGATGGCAAGCGCCTGTTCATCACCGGCGGCAGCCGTGGCCTGGGCCGCGAGATGTCGCTGGCCATCGCCGAGGCCGGGGCGGACGTGGTGATGGTGGGGCGCGATGCCGACAGCCTGGCGGCCACCGCCGCCGATATTTGCGCGCGCGGGCGGCAGTGCTGGACGCTGACGGGCGATGCCGGCACGCCGGAGGGTTGCGAGCGGGCCTGCGCCGAGGCGCTGGCGCTGGGGCCGATCGATATCCTGATCAACAATATCGGCGGGCGGCGGATCAACGTGCCGGTGGAGGCGCAATCGCTGGCGGACTGGCAGGCGATGATCGACCTGAACCTGACCAGCACGTTCCTGTGCACCAAGCTGGTTGGCGGGCAGATGGTGGCGCGGACCAAGGCGGGCGAGGCGGTGGCGGGGCGGGTCATCAACATCGCCTCCATGAGCGGGCTGATCGCCAATCGCGGCATTGGCGGGCGGCACTATGAGGCGGCGAAGGCGGCGGTGATCCATTTCACCAAGGCGGTGGCGGCCGACTGGGCGCCGCATCGGGTGACAGTGAATGCGATCCTGCCCGGGTTCTTCATGACCGAGCCGAACAAGCGCTGGGCGCGGGAGAACCCCGCGATGGTCGACAACATTCGCGATTCCGTGCCGATCGGCGAGGCCGGGCAGCCGGAGGATCTGGGGCCGCTGGCGGTGTATCTGGCCAGCGATGCCGCGCGCTACATGACCGGCAGCGCGCTTCTGATCGATGGCGGTTACACGATTTGGTAGCGGCCGGGCGATTCACGGCTCCGGCGTGCCGCCTGCGCCGATCGCACGGCCCAGCAACAACAACTCCTGGGAGGCCACCTTGCCCGTTGACCCGCAGATCCAAGCAATGCTGGACCGTGCCGCGCATCTTCCCGGCACCCATACGCTGAGCGTGGCCGAGGCCCGGGCGCGCTACGATGCGCTGGTGAAGGTGCTGCCGCCCGCGGCCCCCGTCGCCCGGGTGGAGGAGCGCGTGATCGACGGGCCCGGCGGGCCGCTCACGTTGCGGCTCTACACGCCGGAGGGGACCGGGCCCTTTCCGGTGGTGGTGTTCTTCCATGGCAGCGGCTTCGTGCTGTGCAGCCTGGATACGCATGACGGCATGTGCCGCAACCTGTGCGGCGGCGCCGGTGCGCTGGTGATCTCGGTGGATTACCGCCTGGCGCCGGAGCACCGCTTTCCCGCGGCACCCGAAGACTGCCTGATGGCCACGCGCTGGGCTGCTGCGCATGCGGCCGAACTGGGGGGCGACCCGGCGCGGATTGTGGTGGCCGGGGACAGCGCCGGGGGGAACCTTGCCGCGGTGACCGCGCTGCGGATTCGGGATGAGGGTGGGCCGGCGCTGGTTGGGCAGTTGCTGCTCTATCCCGCGACGGCGCATTGCAGCGCGGACATGCCCTCCTACGCCGAGAATGCCGTGGGCTACGGGCTGACGCGCGCCACGATGGAATGGTTCTGGGGGCACTATGCCGATCCCTCGGCCGCCACCGATCCGCACGCGGCGCCGCTGGTGGCACCTGATCTCTCCCGCCTGCCGCCCGCGCTGGTCCAGGTGGCGGAATACGACCCGCTGCGCGACGAGGGGGTGCGCTATGCCGAGCGGCTGCTTGCCGCGCATGTGCCCACGGAGCTGTCGCGCTGGGACGGGATGAACCACGGGTTCCTGTTCTGGGTGAACCAGGTGGATGCGGCGACGGAGGCGATGCGGGAGGCTTGTGCTTGGTTGGGGCGGGTTTTCAGTAAGTAAGGATTCTTCTTTTTCTGAAGAAAAAGAAGCAAAAAGACTTTTTGACTTGGCGCCTCGCATGGGATGGCGAGGTGGTTGCCGGCGGTAGGGCGGGGGACCCCGCGCCAAGGCGCGGGCTACGGGTGCAAGGAGTGGAAGTTTTTTGGTTCTTTTTTTCAAAAAAGAACCGCTTGCTTCCTTACCAGACAAACCGCGGCAACACCGCCGCCGGCGCGAGCCCGGCTGCTGCGGCGGCGGCTTCGATGCGCTGGGGATCGCCGCCGAGTTCGGCTTCGTGGATGCCGCCGAGGACCCAGCAGGAGGGGATGTCGCGGCTTTTGGCGCCGGCGATGTCGGTGCGCAGGGAGTCGCCGACGGCGAGGGTTTCGCCTGGCGTGGTGCCGAGCATGGCCAGGACGGGGGTGTAGATGGCGGGGTCGGGCTTGCCGATCCAGCGGACGTCGCCGCCGAGGGTCTCGTAATGCTGGGCCAGGGCGCCGGCACAGATGACGCGGGTGCCGCCGCGGATGACTTCGAGGTCTGGGTTGGCGCAGACCATCGGCAGGTTATGGGCGCGGAACGAGCGCAGCAGGGAGTCCCAGTCCGCGACCTCGGTGGGGCCGGCGAGGTCGTCTGGGCCGGTGTTGAGGACGAAATCGGCCTGGGCCGGATGGTCGACGATGTCGAGGTCCAGCGTGTCGAAGACGTTGCGGTCGCGGTCTGGGCCGAGGTGGTACATGCGGCGGCCGAGCAGGGCGAACCAGCGATCGGTTCGGTCGCGCAGGGCGATGTGGGTGGCTTCGCCGGAGGTCAGGATGCCGGTGTAGAGGTCGTCGGCGATGCCCATGGCCCGCAGGGCGGCCTGGGCGGCGTGGGCGCGGCGGGGGGCGTTGGAGAGCAGGACGGCGGGTTTGCCGAGGGCGCGGATCTGCGCGAGGCAATCGGCGGCGCCGGGATAGGGGGTGACGCCGTCGTGGATGACGCCCCAGAGATCCAGGATGAAGCCGTTGTGGCGGCGGGCCAGGGATTCGAAGCCGCGCAGGTGTTCCATGGTGGGGTGCCTGTCGTCGCTAGAGGTCTGCGCCGACGGCGTCGGCGATTGAGGTGATGCCCTGGCGGTCCATGGCGGCGAGCAGCTCCTGCGCGAGGCGCGGGATGAGGGCGGGGCCGGCATAGGCGAATTCGCTGTAGAGCTGGACGAGGCTGGCGCCGGCGCGGATGCGGGCGAGGATGTCCTCCCCGGTGGCGATGCCGCCGACGCCGATCAGCACCAGGCGGGGGCCGGCATGGCGGGCGACGGTGCGCAGGGCCTGTTCGGCGAAGAGCTTCAGCGGCTGGCCGGAGAGGCCGCCGGCCTGGGTGGCCTGGGGGGATTGCAGGCTGTCTGGCCGGCGGATGGTGGTGTTGCTGACGATGAGGCCGGCGACGCCTTCCTCCATGGCGGTGTCGGCGACGCTGCGCAGGCCGTCTTCGGAGAGGTCTGGGGCGACCTTCACCAGGAGCTTGGGGCGGGAGGACACTTCCGTGGCGATGGCGCGCAGGATCGAGCGCAGGCGGGCTTCGCCCTGGAGGTCTCGCAGCCCGGGGGTGTTGGGGGAGGAGACGTTGATGACGACGTAGTCGCTGTGGGGGGCGACGGCGGCAACGAGGGCGGGGTAGTCGCGCTCCGGGTCCGCACCTTCCTTGTTGATGCCGACATTGGCGCCGACGGGCACGCCCATGGCACGGGCCACGGGGTGGGCGGCGGCGAGGCGCGGCATGTAGGCCTTGATGCCCTCGTTGTTGAAGCCCATGCGGTTGATGACCGCGCGGTCTTCCTCCAGGCGGAACAGGCGCGGGCGTGGATTGCCCTCCTGCGGGCGGGGGGTGACGGTGCCGGCCTCGACGAAGCCGAAGCCGAGGCGGGCGAGGGCCGGCAGGGCGCGGGCGTTCTTGTCGAACCCTGCCGCCAGCCCGATCGGGTTGGGGAAATCGAGCCCCAGGGCGCGGACGGCCAGGCGCGGGGAGGGTGGGATCGCGCTGCGGCCGGCCAGGTTCAGTTCCAGGGCGCGCAGCGCGAGGTTGTGGGCGGTCTCCGGGTCCAGCTGGCGCAGCAGCGGCATCAGGGCGGAGGTGAGGGCGGTGTGCATCCGCCGTATGTGCCGGGATTGCGGCCGGTTGGAAAGCGTTCAGCCCGCGAGGCTGGTGGTTGCGATCCCGCCGGCCTCGCTGGCGCTGGAGACGAAGAGGACGCGGCCGCCATCGGCGGCGGAGACCAGCACCATGTCACCGGCGGCGATCATGTCGGAAGCGGGGTTGAAGAAGCCCTGGGCGGTGGCGCGGGCCACGGGGGCGGCGGCGGCACGGTAATGCCAGAGGGTGAAGCCCTGGGCGTAGGCGAGGACGGAGAGGTTGCGCAGCGTGAAATCCATGGTGTGCTCCGGACATGAAAAGGGCCGCGATCCCTTGGAGGAACGCGGCCCGTGGTGAGGGGGGACGTTTCGGCGAAGCTGGTTCGGCGATGGGGGAAGGTTAGCCGGGGGACGTGAGGGAGTCAAGGATTATTTTCTTTTTCTTTTCAAATTGTCAGAGAAAAATGCCCTTGGGGCGCAGCACGCCATCCAGCTGGGCCATCGCCTCGGACCAGAGCAGGGCATCTTCGGCGCTGGTGCCGCCGGGGGCGGGGACGGTGAAGCGTTCGCCCCAGCGGCGCAGAACACGGGCGTGGGTGGGGCCGATGCCGCCACGGCGGTAGAGCAGATCGAGCGCGCGGATCACGTCATCGGGGTCGCAGGGGCGGGCGATACGCACGCCGCCCTGGCCGCCCTGGGTGCCGCGGCCGAGGCCGGCGCCGTGCCGGGCGGCCAGGGAGGCCACGGTCCAGAACCAGGCCTGGGCCGCATCTTCGAACGGCACGGTGCCGGGGATGGCCGGCACGGCGCGGCGGGAGGCGGTGGCAGGGCGCAGGGGCAGGGGCAGGCAGGCATCGGCGTGGCGTGGGGCGGCGGCGGGCATGGGGCACGGCGGCTGGGGCTGCCGGAAGGCGCCGGCGGGGACGGGGGCGGGGACGGGGGCGGGGCGGGAGGCCTGCAAGGCGCGGAAACCGGGGGTTGCGGGCATGTTCATGGCGTCCTTCCTAGGAATTGGAACATATCGTGAACATAAAAGCAGCGACCGGTGTTCGTTGCAACCCGTTTTCGGTGTTTTTTTCCTAGCGAATCCAGGACCCATTCCTATAGATTGAATTCGCTCATCGATTCGGCCCGGCAGGCCGCAGCGGGCAGGGGAATTGCGATGAAACATGCCGATGTTTGGCGGGCACTGGACACCTTGGCGGCGGAGCATGGGCTCTCTGCCTCCGGGTTGGCGAAGCGGTCCGGGCTGGATGCCACGACCTTCAATCCGTCCAAGCGGATCATGCCCGATGGGCGGGCGCGCTGGCCGAGCACAGAGAGCGTGGCCAAGGCGCTGGATGCGGTGGGGGCGGGGTTCGATAGCTTCGCAGCCCTGGTGGGCGGGGCGCGGGCGATGCCGGCGCGCTCGGTGACCTCGCGGCGGATTCCGCTGATCGGGCTGGCCCAGGCCGGTGGCGAGGGCTTCTTCGACGATGGCGGCTTTCCGGTGGGCGGCAGCTGGGACGAGGTGGGGCTGCCGGAAGTGGCGGACCCGAATGCCTATGCGCTGGAGATCAGCGGCGATTCGATGGAGCCGGTGTATCGCGACGGGGATCTGGTGATCGTTTCACCGGCGGCCCCGCTGCGCCGCGGCGACCGGGTGGTGGCGCGGACGCATGGTGGCGAGGTGATGGCCAAGGAGCTGGCGCGGCGCTCGGCGCGGAAGATCGAGCTGAAGAGCCTGAACCCGGCCTATCCCGATTATTCGTTCGATCTTTCCGAGGTGGTGTGGATGCATCGCATCGTTTGGGCGAGCCAATAGGGTTTAGCCGGTCGCCAGCGCGATATTGAATTCCACCCGGCGCGACTCGGGGGCCTGACCGGGGCCGGGTGGGAGCAGGGAGACGAGCAGTGCTTCCGGCCGGCGGGCGCTGCGCAGGAACGGGTCGGTCTCGTTGTAGGGGTCGCCCTCGAAATACATCTGGGTGACGAACTGCTCCATTCGCGTGGTGACGCGGAAATGGATGTGCGCCGGGCGCCAGGTGGTGGGGCTGGTGCGGTAGGCAATCGGCTTGATGGTGGTGAAGGCGTAGCGGCCATCTGCCCCCGTGACGAGTTCGCCGAAGCCTTCGAAATGCGGGTCGAGGGGCTCTGGGCTCACGTCGCCGTCGTGCAGGTAGCGGCCGTGCTGGTTGGCTTGCCAGACCTGCACCTCTGCCCCTTCCACCGGCGTGCCGTCCAGCCGGGTGATGATCCCTGAGAGATGGAGCATGAGGCCTTGGGCGCGGCCGCCCTGGGTGAGGTCGCCGCTGCGGTCTGGCGTGCGGCGGACGGGGTAGAACGGGCCGAGGATCTGATCCGGCGTGCGGCGCAGCAGGAATTCGTGGGCGCCCAGGGGGGCATTGGTCTGCGGCGAATCGGTGGGCACGGAGGCGGCCATGCGGGGGGTCCTTCCGGCTGGGGTGGCCTGATCCTACCGCCCTGCGGCGCGCCGGCAAGACGGGTCGCGGACACAGTTTGTGATGCGATTCATAAGATGGACACCGGAACCGGTGCAGCTTCGCCTCCGTTTCGGTGCATGAGCGGCTCAACCCCGCCTGAAGACATTGCGATATGCCACCTAATTCGGAAACCTTAATTAAGAATTAACGATTTTTTGACGCTAGATTTTCGTTGCTGCATACGGCATTTTGCCGACGGACGAAACGATGCCCGCTGCCAGACCTTCTCGACTGGATAAGCGACCGCTTTGACTCGTGCGTGCTCATCCCCAAAGGAGATTCTCCGTGCCCTCCATCATGACTCCGGAACGACTGTTGGAAATTCTACGTGATACCATCGTGGGAACTGTCCGTCGCGACGGGCCCGACCTGTCTGCCCGGCAGTTCGGCGTGTTCCTGATTGCCTATCTGGAAGACGGCCCGCACACCGTGCGTGGCCTGGCCGCGCGGCTGGAAGTGTCCAAGCCCGCGATCACGCGTTCGCTGGACCGGCTGGCGGAGCTGGGCCTGGCCAAGCGTGCGCCGGATCCGCGCGACCGCCGTTCGGTGCTGGTGACCCGCACCCGCCGTGGCAATGACTATCTGAACGATCTGCGCGGCTACATCGCCACCGCGCTGAAGGGCAAGCCCGACCGCGCGGAAACCGCGGCCGCGGCCTGAGCATCAGGGTGGCAGGCGGGGCCAAAATGGCCCCGCCCTCGCATCCCTGGGCGTATCAGCCGGTGGTGATGCGGTCGATCTCGGCCAGTTCATCGGCCGAGAGCTTCCAGCCGCCCGCCGTGACGTTCTGTTCCAGCTGCTCCGGCTTGGTGGCGCCTGCGATCACGCTGGACACCGGGGCCTGGGCCAGCAGCCAGCTGAACGCCAGTTCCAGCGCCGTGTGGCCGCGCGCCTCGGCGTAGTCGATCAGCTTTTCGCTGATCACCCAGTTCTTGTCCGTGAGGTAGCGATCCACCAGGCGCTGCGTGGTGGTGAGGCGCGAGGATTCCGGCATCGGGGCGTTGCGGCGGTATTTGCCGGTGAGCAGGCCGGAGGCGAGCGGGAAATAGGGCAGCAGGCCCATGCCCAGGTGGCGCGCGGCGGGCATCAGCTCCTTCTCGGCATCGCGCACGACCAGCGAATATTCGTCCTGGCAGGAGACGAAGTGGTTGAGGCCGGCGCCGCGGGCGATCCAGGCGGCCTCGGTCATTTGCCATGAGGCCCAGTTGGAGCAACCGACGTAGCGGACCTTGCCCTGGCGGACGAGGTCATCGAGCGCGCGCAGGGTTTCCTCGATCGGGGTCAGCGGGTCGAAGCGGTGCACCTGGTAGAGGTCGATGTAGTCGGTCTTGAGGCGGGTGAGGCTGGCTTCGACCGCCTGCATGATGTAGCGGCGCGAGGCGCCCTGCTTCCGGCCGTCGTTGCTCATTGGCATGCAGAACTTGGTGGCGAGCACGATCTCCTGGCGCATGCTGCCCAGCACCTCGCCCATGAAGCTCTCGCTGCCGCCCTGGTTGCCGTAGACGTCCGCCGTGTCGAACAGGGTGATGCCGAGGTCGTGGGCCTTGTGGATGACGCGCCGCGTGGCCTCCAGGTCGATGCGGCCGGCGAAGTTGTTGCAGCCAAGGCCGATCGCCGAGACGCGCAGGCCGGAGGTGCCGAGATTGCGGATTTCCATGTGGTGCTACCCTTTGCGAGAGGGCGGCACTGTCGCGCGCGGGTCGCGCCGGGTCAAAGGTGAGTCAGCGCGCGGGGAGTAGTGCGAAGCGGGTGCCGGGGCGGGCGCGGCCGGCGATCTCGCTGATCAGCTTGCGGGTGATGCCGTGGCCGAAGCTGTCGAAATCCTCCACCTCCAGCACGAAGGCGCCCATGCCGCCCATCACGTTCTCGCGGAACCAGTGGGTGAGCCCGCCGGGCGGGTTCACATGGGCGGCGATCCAGGCATTGGCGGGGTCGCTGTGGATGACCAGCGCGTTGATGGTGATGCCGGCGGCCACCGCTTCATCCCGCACCGTGCCGACCTCTCGGCCGCTGTTGTTGGTGCCGTCGCCGCAGACATCGATCACCTGGCGCACCGCCTCGATGCCTTTGGCCGCGAGATCACGTTCCAATGCGGCCATGGCATGTTCGATCCCGGCGGAGATCGAGGTGCGGCCCCAGAAGGCGCGCGGGGCGGCCTTGACCTGGGCGGCGAGTGCCGCGGCGGAGGCGGCATCATGGACCACGGTCCAGTCCACCATAGTGCGTACCTCATGCGCGCCGGCGAATTCCACGTAGAGGATGGCCACCGACGCATGTTCGCCGCCGGCGATGGCGGCCAGCACGCGCGGGTCGGTGAGGGCGGCGGCGTAGCCTTCCTTCATCAGGGCGTATTCGCGCTGGTCCACGCTGCGCGAGACGTCCGTCAGCAGCACCAGGGCGAGATCGACGGTGCGCTCACCTGCCCCAGCGGGGCGCGGCAGCACGAGGGAGGCGATCAGGAGGAGCAGGCCCAACCAGCGCATGGCGCGAGCCTGCGCCCCGGCATGGCCGGGATGCAAGTGGTTTCCCGATGGGCTTGGCGCCCGGCTCAGGCGCGGCCGGCGACCCCGGAGAGCAGCATGGGGTCCACGCCCAGGCGGGCCATGGCGCGGCGCCATTTGCTCTCGTGGTCGGAATCGAACAGCAACGGCAGGTCGTCGCCGGCCATGGGGATGGAGAGCCAGGAATTCTCCTGGATCTCGCGATCGAGCTGGCCGGGGCCCCAGCCGGAATAGCCGAGTGCGAGCAGGCCCTGTTCCGGCCCACCACCCTCGGCGATGGCCTTCAGCACATCGAGGCTGGCGGTGAGGGCCACGTGGTCATCGACCAGCAGGCTGCCTTCGCCGGTCCAGTCGCGGCTGTGCAGCACGAAGCCGCGGCCGTTTTCCACCGGGCCGCCGGAATGCAGCCGGATGCTGCGGGCGGGCGGGCGCGGTTCCACGGCGAGGGTTTGCAGCAGGTCTTCGAAGCTGGGGCTGGCGAGGGGCTGGTTGAGGATCAGGCCCATCGCGCCATCCGGGGTGTGGGCGCACAGGTAGATGACGCTGCGCGCGAACACGCTGCCGGCCAGGGCGGGCATGGCGATCAGCACCTGCCCGGTCAGCCAGGGCCCGCCCGCTTCGGCCTCGCCCGCTTTGGCTTCGCCCTCTTTGGCTTCAGTTGCGGCAGGGGTGGATTTGCGTGCCATGTCCTCTATGTTGGTCGGATCGGGCCGGCACGCAAGCGGCCCGGCGGCGGCCCATGCCGCCACGGCAAAACAACAAACGGGGCACAGGCCAGATGATCAAGGTAGGCGACCAGATTCCTTCCATGACCCTCACGAAGGCGACGGCGGAGGGCCCGAAGCCGGTGACCACCGACGAGATCTTCAAGGGCCGCAAGGTGGTGATGTTCGCGGTGCCGGGGGCCTTCACGCCCACCTGCAGCGCCAAGCACCTGCCGGGATTCGTGCAGAACATCGATGCGCTGAAGGCCAAGGGCGTGGACGAGATCGTGTGCATGGCGGTCAATGACGCCTTCGTCATGGGCGCCTGGGGCAAGGACCAGGGCGTGGGCGAGAACATCACCATGCTGTCCGACGGCTCCGCCGCGTTCACCAAGGCGATGGGCCTGGAGCTGGACCTGGTGGCCCGCGGCCTGGGCGTGCGCAGCCAGCGCTTTGCCATGGTGATCGACGACGGCAAGGTGAGCCACCTGGCCGTTGAGGCCGCCGGTGGCTTCGACGTGAGCCGCGCCGAAGCGGTGCTCGCGGCACTCTAGAGCGGGAGCCGACCCGATAGACGGTCGGCCACCACTCTAGCTCTTTGTTTTGGCGAGCAACTTAAGCCGATCGGATGATTCCATCCGATCGGCTGTTGCTCTAAGGCTTCGACCGATCCAGACGATGCGGCCGGCCCTCCCAGGAGGGCCGGCCGTTTTCGTTTCAGGGTGTCAGCGCCAGCGTTGCAGGCGCTCGGCGGCCTGCGCCATGTCCGCCTCCGGGCCGCAATAGCTGAAGCGCAGGAAGTGGTGGCCGCGCTTGCGGTCGAAATCCACGCCAGGGGAGGCGGCGATCCCGGCTTCGGCCAGCATGCGGGCGCAGAAGTCGCGGCTGTCGTTGGTGCGGTCGGACACGTCGGCATAGAGGTAGAAGGCGCCCTCGGCCGGACTGATGCGCGGGAAGCCGGCCTTCGGCAGGGCGGCCAGCAGCAGGTCGCGCGAGCGGCGGTAGCGGGCGATGTTCGCCTCCAGCTCCTCCGTGCAGTCGAAGGCGGCCTCGGCGGCGATCTGGGCGATGTGGGGCGCGCTGATGAACATGTTCTGCGCCAGGCACTCCACCGGGCGCACCAGATCCTCCGGCAGCACCAGCCAGCCGATGCGCCAGCCGGTCATGGAGAAATACTTGGAGAAGGAGTTCACCACGATGGCGCTGGGGCTGTAGGCGGCGGCGCTGGCCTGGGTCTGGTCGTAGGCGAGGCCGTGGTAGATCTCGTCGGAGACCAGGCGCACCCCGTTGGCGTGGCACCAGCGCGCGATCGCGGCCAGTTCCTCTGGCGCCAACATGGTGCCGGCGGGGTTGCAGGGGCTGGCGACGATCAGGCCGTCCGGGCGCGGGTCCATCGCCTCCAGCAGGGCGACGGTGGGCTGGAAGCGGGTTTCCGGGCCGGTTTCGAGCATCACCGGCTCGATGCCGAGCGCGGTGAGGATGTTGACGTAGGGCGGGTAGAACGGGGTGGCCATCGCCACGCGGTCGCCGGGGTCGAAGGCGGCGAGGAAGGCCAGCGGGAAGGCGCCGGACGCCCCCACGGTGACGGCCACGCGGGAGGGCGGCACGTCCACACCGTACCAGGCGCGGCCGTGGGCGGCGATGCGGGCGCGCAGCGAGGGCAGGCCGAAGGCTTCCGTATAGCCCATCGGCGCGCCGGCCGAGAGCGCGCGTTGCGCGGCAGCCACCGCACCGGCGGGGGCGCCGGTGCCGGGCTGGCCCACTTCCATGCGGATCACATGCGGGGCGCCGGGCGGCAGTTGCGCCTGGCGGGCGTTCGCCGCGGTGATCACGTCCATCACGATGAAGGGCGGCGCCGCCGCCCCCCGGCCAACCTTCAGGGCCATCAGTTGCCGCCCACCGCCAGACCGCTGCCGCGCGAATCCGCGGCCCAGCTGCATCGTGCGGGATCGGTCGGCAGGCCGCCGGGGCAGAGCAGGACGTTGGCCCGCCCGGGCTCCGGCACCGGTGTGGGCAGGGCCCGGCGCGCCGCGCCGCTCTGTGCCAGGGCCACCGCGGTGGCAAGCGCAGCCCCCTCCTGCCCGGTGCCGGTGGCGGCGCCCACGAAGGCCGTGCTGGTGCCGCCGGCATAGGCCAGCGCCGCCGAGAGCATCGCCGGCGGCATCCAGGCTGGCGAGGCGGCCAGCACCATGCCGGTGTGCGGCGCCACGCGGCCGGTGCCGAACAGGTTGTTCATGCTGACCACGCAGGCCACGGCATTGCCCTCGCGGTCCATGGTGGTGAACCCGGTGGTGGCCGGCAAAGGCGGCAGGGCGCCGCCGGTGACATCGGACGAATCCACCGCCGCCTGGGCATTGCCGCCGAACGCGCCACGGCGCCATGCGGCGGCTACGCCGGCCGCGCGTGCCGCCGCTACGTCGAGTGCCTGTGGCCTGGACCACAGCGCGCGGATCGCGGCACCGGCCGCCACGCCGCCATCGGTGGGCAGCACGGCCACCAGCAGGCCGCCGCCAAGGTCCACCCGCGGCGCCGGCAGGTATTGCGGAAGGGCGGCGCGCAGGGCCTTGGGCGTGATGCCGCCCCCAGCCAGCACACTGCTTTCGGTCAGCCGGCGCGCCAGGGCGCCCTGGTGCAGGTCGCCCACGCCGGCAATGCGGATCTGGCCGAGCGTGGCCGCGAGATCGGGCTGCATCAGCATGTCGCCCTCGGCCGGCGCCCGGCCGCCGGGAAGGAAGATCGCGGCCGCCTCGGGATCGCCCGCCAGGGGCCCTGCCACCACGGCGAGGTCGCGCGCGAAGGCGCGGCTGACCGGCGCGCCGAAGCGGGCGAGCTGCTCCGCCGGGGAGACGAGCGACTCGAACGGCCGCCTGCCGTAGCGGGCATGCAGCGCGAACAGACCACGCGCCAGCATCGGCGCCGCGGCCGGACGGTCTCCGCCGCCGCCGCCGGGCACCGGCAGGAACATCACCGCATCGGCCACCAGCGTGGGCGAGGCGGGGGAGAACGCCAGGCACGCCCCGCCACTGCCCAGGCCGGCGCGGGACGGCAGCGTGACCGCCAGGGCGAACCCGGCCGCCACCGCGGCATCGGCCGCCGTGCCGCCGGCCGACAGGATCGCCCGGGCCGCGAGCGCCGCCTGCGGCTCATCAGCCACCGCGCCGCCCAGGAAGCCCGGGATGAAGCCCGCCGTGCCTTCCTGCGGCTTGCTGCTGCTGGACGGCATGATCTTGTCGGCCATCGATTCCAGGGTGCTGCAGCCGGTGGTGGCCAGCGCCACGCCAAGCAGGACGGCCAGCGCACGGGCTGGTAGAATATGGCTCATGGCCCGCTTCATGACCTGCTGCACACGCTTCGGCTGCTCCCATTCCACCTGGCATCGCCGCGCGGTGCTGGGCGCCGCGCTTGGCGCGCCCGTCGCACTGGCTGCCGCTGCCGTTTCGCCACCAGCAGCCGCGCAGGGAATCGCGCCCACCCTGGTGACCATCCGCGACGCCGAGACCGAGACGTTGCTGCGCACCTTCGCAAACCCCTTGTTCCGCGCGTCAGGGGTGGACCCCGCTTCGGTCCGCACGATCCTGATCCGCGATGACGCTCTAAACGCCTTCGTCAGCACCGGCAACCGCCTGTTCGTCAACACCGGGATCATCGCCAAGGCCGATTCCGCGCTGGAGCTGATCGGCGTGCTGGCGCACGAGGCCGGCCATATCCGCGGCGGCCACCTGGCCCGCCTGCCGGAGATGATGCGCGAGGCGATGATCAAGTCGGTTGCCGCCATGCTGATCGGTGTGGCCGCCGGCGTGGCCGGCCGCAGCGGGGAGGCGGGGATGGGTGCCATGCTCGGCGGCCAGCAACTGGCCCAGCGCGGGTTGATGAGCTTCACCCGCAGCATGGAAAACGCGGCCGACCAGTCCGCCCTGTATGCGCTGGAGCAGCTTGGCTGGTCGGCCCGTGGCCTTACCGCCCTGTTCCGCCGCATGCAGGACCAGGATGCGCTGATCGACGACCTGCAGGACCCCTATTTGCGCACCCACCCGCTGACGCGGGACCGGATCGAGGCGGTTACGGCGCATCTGGCCCGCAGCCAGTACACCAACACCCCCTTGCCGACCGGCTTCGAGGCGAATTTCCAGATGGTGCGCGCCAAGCTGCGCGGCTTCCTGGAGCCCAGCACCGTCACGCTGCGCCGAATCCGGGAGAACGACAGCGCGCCAGCCGCCCGCTATGCCCGCGGCATCGCGCTGTATCGCCTCGGCCGCACCGACGAGGCGCTGCGGCTGATCGATGGGTTGCTGGCCGAGCAGCCAAGCAACCCCTGGCTGCACGAGTTGAAGGGCCAGGTGCTGTTCGAAGGCGGGCGTGGCGCCGCCGCCATCCCGCCCTACCGCGAGGCCGCCCGCCTGGCGCCGGATTGGGCGCCGATCCGCGCCGCGCTGGCGCGGGCCATGATCGAGACCAACGATTCCAGCCAGCTGCGCCTGGCGATCGGCCACCTGCAATCCGCCCTGGCGCGGGAACGCGACGACTCCCAATCATGGCGGAGCCTCGGCATTGCCTGGGGGCGGTTGGGCGAGATGGGCCAGGCCGATCTCGCTTTGGCGGAGGAGGCTTTGGTGCTAGGGGACATTCCCCGCGCCCGCACGCTCGCGCGCCGGGCCGAGAAGCAGCTGCCCCAGGGTCCGTCGCGCCAGCGCGCGGTGGATGTGGGCAATGCCGTCCGCAAAGAAAACCGCGAGGGCTTCTGACGCATGCGCCTTTCCTCCCTGCTGCGCCTTCTGGTCCTGGCCGTTTCGCTGCTCGGCAGCGGTGCGGCCCTGGCCCAGGCCCCCGCGCCGCCGCCCTCTGCCGCGCTGCCGCCGCTGGGCAGCTTCACCACCCCGCAGCGCCAGGAGATCATCGCCATCATCCGCGATGCCCTGCGCAACGACACCAGCCTGCTGCGCGATGCCATCTCCGCCCTGCAGGAGGAGGAGGAGCGCCAGAAGATGGGTACCGCGCGCGGCGCGATCGGCGAGCTGGCACCGGCCCTGTTCCGCAACCCCGATGACCCCGTGGCCGGCAACCCCAATGGCGACGTGACGGTCGTGGAGTTCTACGACGTTCGCTGCCCCTATTGCCGACGCATGGTGCCGGTGGTGAACGAGCTGATCCGCCGCGACCCCGGCGTGCGCGTGGTGTTCAAGGATTTCCCGATCCTCGGCCCCGCCAGCACGCTGGGCGCCCGCGCGCTGCTCGCCTCCCACAAGCAGGGCGGCTACCACAAGATGTACCAGATCCTGATGACCGGCGGCCCCGCCATTGACGAGGGCACGCTGCGCGCCGCCGCCACCCGCGCCGGGCTGGATGCCGAGCGGCTGATGCGCGACATGACCGCGCCGGACATCATGGGCCGGATCAACGACAACCTCGCCCTCGGCCGCAAGCTCGACCTGCAGGGCACGCCCGCCTACGTCATCGGCGAGCAGGTGCTGCCCGGCGCGGTGGACCTGCCGACCCTGGTGGCCGCCGTGGCCAACGCGCGCCGCAAGCCGCAGTAAGGCTCCACGCCACCGCCCGGGAGGGGGCGGCGCAGTCTGGCCCGCCGCATGCATTGCAGGCCGCATGCGCCTCCTCCATGCCCTCCTCGCCCTCGCCAGCCTGCTCTGCGCCCTTCCACTGGCCCCGGCCCTCGCCCAGGGTGGCCAGGGCGGGCCGCTTGTGCCCCCGATGCGGGGGATAGGCAGCTTCCAGACGCTGTTTCACGTGCCCAGGCCACCACCGCCGGTGCCGCCCGCCCTCGCCGCGGGTTCGACCACCGCTGCCTCGGCCACGCCGGCCCCGGCCGCGCCACCCGGCACGCAGGCGCCCGGCATGCTTTGCCGGTCGGCAATCCTGGCCGCCGAGCGCGCCCATGGGATCCCGCAGGGCCTGTTGCTCGCCATCGGCCTGGTGGAGAGCGGCCGCACCGACCCCGCGACCGGCCAGCGCAACCCGTGGCCCTGGGCGGTGAATGCCGAGGGCCGTGGCGCCCTGCTGGACACGCGGGAGGCCGCGCTGGCCTTCGTTCGCCAATCCGAAGCCGCCGGCATGCGCTCGATCGATATCGGCTGCATGCAGGTGAACCGCGTCCATCACCCTAACGCCTTCGCCTCGCTGGAGCATGGCTTCGACCCGATGGCCAATGCCGACTATGCCGCCCGCTTCCTGAAGCAGCTGAAGGAGGGCCCGGCGGGCGGGGATTGGAACAAGGCGGTCGGCTTCTACCACTCGCAAACGCCGGAGCGGGCGGAGCCCTATCGCAACCGCGTGCAGGCCGCGCTGGCGGGGTTGCCGCCCGGCGCCACGGCGCCCACCCGCCCACCGGTGCCGGCGGCCGCCCCCGGCGGTGGTGGCCAGATGCTGTCCAACGGGGCGGACCAGGTGGCCATGATGCCGGCCGCCAACGGCATGATGGGCCGGGGCCTGGCCGCCTATCGCTCCAACCCGGTGCCGCTCGCCATGGTGGCTACCGGGCTCAGGCGAGGCGTATCAGCTGTCCCTTGAGGTAGGCGCTTTCCGGCACCTGGGGGTGCACGGGGTGGTCTGGGCCCGCGAAGCCGGTGAACACCACCGCCCCTTCGCGCCGGGCCCGGTGCAGCCCCTCGCCAATGGCCGCGGCGAACAGGTCCAGCGGCGCGTGGTGGCTGCAGGAGGCGGCGAACAGGAAGCCGCCGGGCACCACCAGCGCCGCCGCCATCCGCGCCATGCGGCTGTAGGCGCGAAGGCCGTTCGGCTGGTCTTTCTTGGTTTTGGCGAAGGCGGGCGGATCAACCACCACGATGTCGAATTTCTCGCCGGCCTGGGCCAGCTCGGCCATCACGTCGAAGGCGTCGCCGCGCTTCGCCGATACCCCGGCCAGGCCGTTGCTTGCCGCCGCGGCCAGCGCCTGTTCCAGGGCCGGGGCGGAGCTGTCTACCAGCACCACTTCCTTCGCCCCGGCCTTCGCGCAGCCCAGGCCGAAGGCGCCCAGGTGGCAGAACACGTCCAGCACCCGCGCGCCCTTGGCCAGCCCGGCGACCACCGCACGGTTTGGCCGCTGGTCGTAGAAGAAGCCGGTTTTCTGGCCGCCGAGCGGATCGATCGGGAAGACCACGCCGGCTTCCTGGGCCACCGTGGCCGCTTCGGTGCCGTGCAGCAGGCGGATTTCCTGGGCCAGCCCTTCCTGCTCGCGCGCGGCGGAATCGTTGCGTGCCACCACGGCGCGCAGGCCGAGTTGGCCCACCAGCGCCGCGGTGATGTCCGGCAGCAGCCGGTCCATGCCCGCCGTGTTGGCCTGCACCACGGCCACGTCGCCGTAGCGGTCCACTACCAGGCCGGGCAGCCCATCGGCCTCGGCATGCACCAGGCGGTGGAAGCGTGGGTCCGCGAGGCGTGCCCGCAGCGAGGCGGCCCGGGCGATACGGTGCCCAACCCAGGCGGCGTCGATCTCCGCCTCCGGGTTGCGGTCCAGCAGGCGGGCCGCGATCAGGCTGTGCGGGTTGAACATGAAGGTGCCGTAGCGCCAGCCATCGGCGCTCTCCAGCTTCACCGGCATGCCGCGCTCCCAGGCGCGATATTCCGGGGACATGCGGATCTCGTTGCTGAACGCCCAGGGGTGGCCCGCGCGCAGCCGCTTGTCGGCATTCGGGTTCAGCCGGACCGTCGGGCGGTCCATCAGGTCAGACACCCTCACCGCTGGAACACGCGCACATCCCGTGCCGGGTTGCCCCCGTCGCCCTGCAGGCCCAGCCGCACGCGCTCGGACGGGATGCCCGCTGCGCCCAGGACCTCGGCCACCGCCCGGGCATCGCGCGAGGCTTCGGCCACGCGGCGATCCTGCTCTGCCGGCGCGGCCTGCAGCGGCACCAGCGCCATCACCTCGAACACGCCGCCCGGCGCGCGCTGCTCGGCCGCCTGCACCGCATCGGCGACCACGCGGCGCCAGGCCTCGGCGGGATCGCCCATGCGGACCGAGGCCACCTGGCGGGCCGCCGCCGCCGCGCGGGCCACCTCCTCCGCGCCTGGTGCGGCGCCCTCAGCGCGGAAGGTGCGCTGGTCCACCAGGGTGCACCCCGCCAGCGCGATCATGAACAGGGCCGCCAGAACTGCACGCATGGGGGGAACCTCCGGGGCGGCGAAGCTTGCAGGAACCACCCCGCCGGGCAAGATGCCGCCGAATCCGGAGAGCACGATGAGCGGACAGACCAACCAGCGCATCGACCCCAAGCGGCTGTGGGACAGCCTGATGGACATGGCCCGCTTCGGCGCCACGCCCAAGGGCGGTGTGCGTCGCCTCACCCTCACCGACATCGACCGCCAGGGGCGTGACCATTTCCGCGCCCAGTGCGAGGCCGCGGGCCTGACCGTGCGCGTGGACGAGATTGGCAACATGTTCGCCCGCCGACCAGGCCGCGACCCCGCGCGCCTGCCGGTGCTGATGGGCAGCCACCTGGACAGCCAGCCCAGCGGCGGCAAGTTCGACGGCGCGCTGGGCGTGATCGCCGGGCTGGAGGTGATGCGCAGCCTGAACGACCTCGGCATCGCCACCGAGGCGCCGATCGAGCTGGTGAACTGGACCGACGAGGAAGGCAGCCGCTTCGGCCATTCGCTGATGGGCTCCGGCGTTTGGGCCGGGGTGTACAGCCGCGACAAGGCCTATGCCCTGCCAGATATCGAGGGGGTGACGGTGGAACAGGCGCTGGACAGCATCGGCTATCGCGGTGTCGAGCCGGCCCGGCCCTTCCCGGCCGATGCCTATTTCGAGCTGCACATCGAGCAGGGCCCTATCCTCGAGCGGGAGGGCAAGCCCATCGGCATCGTCACCGGCGCGCAGGCGCAGGTGTGGTACGACGCGGTGGCCACGGGCCAAGATTCCCACGCCGGCACCACGCCGCCCTCCGCACGGCGCGATGCCCTGGTCTGCGCTGCACGCATCATCGACCTGGTGGACCGCATGATGCGCGCACGGGGCGAGGATGGTCGCGGCACCGTGGGCCAGCTTCACGTGGCGCCGAACAGCCGCAACGTGGTGCCCGGCGAGGTGCGCTTCAGCGTGGAGTTCCGCCACCCCGATGGGGCGGAGGTGGCGCGTATCGCCGAGGAATTCCCGCGCGAGGCTGCCGCCATTGCTGCTTCCTGTGGCATCGACTGGAACCTGACGGAACTGTTCCAGATCCCGCCGCAGCCCTTCGATCCCGCCTGCGTCGATCTCGTGCGCCAGGCGACGAAAAAACTGGGCCTGTCCGCGCGGGAGATCGTGAGCGGCGCGGGCCACGACGCGGTGTATGTGGCCCGCCACGTGCCCACGGCGATGATCTTCACCCCCTGCAAGGACGGCCTCAGCCACAACGAAGCCGAGAGCATCGAACCGGAGGAAGCGGCCGCTGGCACCCAGGTGTTGTTCGAAGCGGTGCTGGCCCGCGCAAATCGTTCCCTGTAGGCCCCTTCACAAGCCCCCCCACCCTTGCTATAGCGCCGCCTCCCGACGGGCCAACGCCTTGTCGGTGGCGGGCGCATAGCTCAGTTGGTAGAGCAGCTGACTCTTAATCAGCGGGTCCCAGGTTCGAGCCCTGGTGCGCCCACCAAACAACCCCTTGATTTGCAAGAGGTTTTTTGGTTCCCGCCGCGACAGTGCTGCGAATGAACAGGACATTGACAGGACGCGAGGGCCGAAAGCCCGTCCTGTCGGCAGTCTAGAGGCGTTCAGTTTGGAGCCATTCGCGCGTGCGGCCGTCGCAGGTTTGCGCGTTGAACCTTCATTGGCATAGGGGGCATAGGGACCATAGGGGGGCCTATTCCAGCGGCAGGGGTCGCGTTACCGCATAGGTGGCAGTTGACCACCGGCCGGAAGGTTTGGAGCGGGTCAGCATCAACCCTGCTACTCGTGTCCCGACCAGCTTGGCCAACTCAGATGCGATGAATTGCCGGCTCCGCCCGTGGGGGTTGATGATCGAAACCACCTCGGCATCCACCTCGGTGGCCTTCATCGGCCGGTCGCCGTGGCATTCGTGCCAAGCGCCGAAGAACGCGGCGGTGTCCTGCCGCTTTGTATCGGCGGCCTTGATCGTGGCGACACGCGCCACCGGGTCGGCAGCGCCCAGCGCCACCAGCGCGTCCCGCACCCAGCCGCACCATTGCTGATAGCTACCCAGGGCAAGGCCGCGCGCGATCCTGCCCGAATGCAACTGCGCCCAGCGCCATATGGTCAGAGCAGCGCCCAGCAGTTCAGCGCGACGCATCTGTACCTCGGCCAGAAAGTCGCCGGTGAATGGCCGTGCCTCCGGGTCCTCGGTCCTGGCATCCAGTTCCACGACCAAGAACCGGCGCACCAGGTCTTCCGACAGCATCACCGCATTGCCCGCCACCACCAGAAAGCATGACGGGTTCAGCCATACGTCCTTCGACAGGCCCAGCACGCGCACCTTTGCCCGCCGCTCCGTCAGAACGCTCGCCATCATGTCGGATTGCAGCGTCGCCCCGTTGAAGTTGTCGAGAAAGACCGCCGGTGAGGCGTCCATGAGCGCCGTGCCCAATCGTGCCTCCAGCTCCTTGATATTCCCGCCGCTGGTGAGCGCCGCAGGGGAGGCGCCGAAGGCGATGGTGCAGATAGCCTTGGCGAGAAGTCCCTTGCCCGTGCCGCTGCCGCTCAAATTCGGTGCGCGGATCAACAGGCCAGGCGCAACCGAGAGACTTGGCCGGCAGATCGCCGTCAGCAGCCCAGCGAGAAGCCCGCTTTCATCCATGCCCGGTGGCGCGCGTAGGTCCACGAGGTCGATGCCCCCAGGTCCAGGCCGGCGCGGCGCATCGGCAAAGGGGAAGGTTGCGAACACCCGCCGCAGCTTCAGCAACGCCGCCTTGGCGTCCCGCCGGGTAGGCGTGGTGCGGAGCGATGCAGCCAGGTTGGGAACGCTGGCGCACCAGAACCCGGTCGGCGGATGATATCCAGCGTGCGCGTGAACCGCGCCGCCCACATCCAGCAGCGGCCCATAGGCGATGCCGTGCAGGGGAAGAAGGTCATATTGGCCGGCCATGTCGAGATAGAGTGCCGCCAGGCGGTCATGCAGCGTGATCGGCTTCTCCTCCGGCTCGCCACGCCGCTTGGTGCGCAAGACATAGGGCTGCGCCCGCTCGTGGACCGCACGCACCACCGTTTCGCGTGTCGCAGCACGGGCGAAGAGCGCCCCGGTCTGCGCATCCGCCACGACGCTGACAGGGCACCCGCCACGCTCGAAGAATTGCCCCGACGCAGCGAGCAATGCTGCCACCTCGCGCGCGGTTCTGGGCAGGTCGCTTTCATCGACCAGCAGCCGGCGGCGTGCGTCCTGCATGGTGAAGCCGGCATCATCAGGCATTTGACGCCACCTGTGCGCGGAGGAGGTCGTTGAAGTCCGCATGTCCGGTCGGCCGCGCCAGCCGCACCCGCAGCCCTGCCGCCAGCCATCGGTCTGCCGCCGCCTGTGCCGCCGCCTCGCCGGGCGGGTCCGGGTCCACCGCGATGACAACGCTGCGGATGGTCGGCGGCAGCACCAGCCCGCGAGCGAGATTGCCGGCGGAAATCGCCGCCCATGCCGGTAGCCCCAGCATTCGCCCAGCCGATGCAGCAGTCTCGATGCCCTCGCCGATCAGCACGTCGCCATCGGCAGAGGGTTCGCCGAGCCGAATTGTGCCACCCCATACCGGGCCGAGGCTGGCGCGGTTTGGCTCCACTTGTGCCTTGCCCTGCCCATCCTCGGCCAGATAGGTGCGGTGAACCGCCACTGTGCGGCCATCCGCCCCGACCACCAGGGCGACCAGCGCCGGCAGCCGGCCACCATCGGGGTGCGGAGTTTGCCGCAGGAACCGCAACGCCGGGGCGGCGGCCAGGCCAGGCAGGGCGCGCCCGGTCAGATAGGCGTCGGCCAGGGTGCCGCCCGCCGGCTGGGTGGCCTCGGCGAGCCGCAGGGCGGCACCCAGCCGACGCCGGCCCACATTGCCCGAGTGCGGTAGCGCGCGGGCTTGGGCCGGCATCGTCGCCCCTGCACCGGCCAGGACCGCGCGCAGATCGGCATGACGGCACCCGTTGGCGCAGAAAACCAGCGGTGCCGTCTTGCCTAACCGCAACGAGAAGGCGCGCGGATAGGCGCAGGCCGGGCAGGTGCCGCGCCAGGATCGGCCGCTGCGCACAAGGCGCAGTCGGTCGGCGAGGTCGCGCAGGTCTGCGCCGTCCACCTTCAGGCGACCGACTTGCGGATGCGCCCGCCACGGATCGGCGGTGCGGCGTCCAGCTTGGCTTGGGCGAAGGCGAACAGCTCGGCGGTCTCCACCGTCGCCTTGCCGTTCACATGGCGCACCACCAGCGGCCACGCCTCAACCGTGCGATGGGAGACAGGGAAGAAGTGGCACGACACCAACTCGGCGGCGCGACGGCGGTCCACACGGACCGGCAGGGGGTGGGGGGAGGTTTTTGCGCCTCTCGCGTCGGAGGGGGCATGTGCCAGCGTGGTTTTTTTCACTTCCGCAGGTTCCCGGTTCGTGGAGTTTCGGATGCCTGCGAAGATGAACGACGCCACGCAGCGCCGAACACGACTGTACCTAGGGGGTTGGTTTTGTCCTTGATCGGCCAGGCGGCGGGCGTTCCAGCAACCTCCGCCCACGGGTCAGCTTTCGATGCACCACCCGTTCATCGGTCTGACCTTTGGCGTTCAGCATCCCTTCCATCACCTCACGGCGGGTCATGCCGATTGGAAATTCGTATTCAAGTGCCGCCATCGACGCTTCGCTGTCGGCAAAGAACTGGCGATAGGCATTCCAGCCACGGCGAACGAGCCCCAGCGCACGCGCAGTCAACTCGCTGGCCTTATTGGGGGTGACCCGTGCCGATCGCTGCCACGCCTCAAAGCGCGACATGTGGTCGGCATCCGTCTCAGTCTCGCCCCGTTCGGGGAAATTGTTGGGGTCCAAAAGCCGGGCAAGCACATGCAATTCGATGGCGGTATCCCGAAGATAGTCCCGGACCCATTCAGGGTAGGCCATCGGGTAGTTGGGATGATGGCAACTTTTGATTGCCTCCCAGGCATAGAGCGGATTGCCGGTGGCCAACATCGTGCGGTGCAGCCGATCCAGATCGGCGGCGCGCTCGGCGCGAATGAACCGTGCCGGGTCGTCGTCGTCATCATCCAGCCAGGACGATGGCGGTTCGTTCATCGGCGCAGCCCTCGGTCGATGCGTCGTGCCACTATCCCAGCCGCGCCGCCACCGCGCGGAACCGGGCCAGGGCGGTTTCCAGCTCGTCGGCGATGCTTGCGGCAATCTCGGCGGGGGGCGGCAGGGTGGCGGGGTCGGTGGCACCCTCCTCCCGTAGCCAGGACAGGTTCAGGTCCAGCCGGTCGCGCGCCGCCAGCTCGGCATATGTGTAACGCTTGAAGCGCTCGCTTTCCTCGCGGCGGTGCCGGTCAGACAGGCGGGCGCGGGTGATGAAGTCGGCCATGTCGGCATGGCGTAGCGGGCGTTCCTTGAGCGTGAAGCGCTGGTTGGTGCGCAGGTCATAGACCCATAGCGCCTCGGTCCACGGCTCGCGCCGCGTCGGGCGCGCTTCGAAGAACAGCACGTTGGCCTTCACGCCTTGGCGGTAGAAAATGCCGGTCGGCAGGCGCAGCAGCGTGTGGCAGTCGAATGCCTCCAGCAGCCGGCGGCGGATGCGCTCGCCGGCTCCGCCTTCGAACAGCACGTTGTCGGGCAGCACCACCGCCGCGCGGCCGTTCGGGGCGAGGATGGTCATGATGTGCTGCATGAAGTTGAGCTGCTTGTTGCTCGTCGTCACCGTGAAGTCGGGGCGTTCGTAATCCTCGCGCTCCGTCTCCGCCTCGCCGTCGCCGGTGAACACGCGGGCGAATTGGCGGCGGCCGAAGGGTGGGTTGGTCAGCACCACGTCCCACCGCCGGGCGGGATCGGCGGCCAGGGCGTCGGCGCGGGTGATCGGGGTTTCCGCCCCTCCGCCCAGCCCGTGCAGATAGAGGTTCATCGCCGCCAGCCGGGCCACCCCCGGCACGATGTCGAACCCCGCAAAGCCGCGTTCGCGCAAGGCGCGGTCGGTGGCGCGGTCGCGCGCTTCCGGCCGGCGGCGCATGTGGTCATAGGCGGCCAGCAGGAAGCCGCCGGTGCCTCAGGCGGGATCGCACACTGTCTGCCCCGGTGCCGGGTCCAGCACCTCCACGCAGGCGGAAATGACCGGGCGCGGCGTGAAGTATTGCCCCGCCCCGGTTTTCACATCGCTGGCGGTGCGTTCCAGCAGGCTTTCGTAGATGTCGCCCTTCACGTCGGCGCCGAAGGCCGACCAGGTCTCGGCGTCGATCATCCGCACCAGGCGGTGCAGGTGCGCCGGTTCCTCGATGCCGTTGCGGGCGCGGGCGAACACGGTGCCCACCAGGCCCGGTTGCGCCGCCAGCGTCTCCAGCGCCGCCGCATAGGCTTTCGCCAGCGCCGCGCCTTGCAACAGCGCCAGCCCGCCCCAGCGGCACGGCTCCGGCACCAGGGACGGCAAGCCGTCCTCGGCGCGCTCGGCGTCCAGCTTGAGGAACAGCAGGTAGGTCACCTGTTCCACGTAGTCGCCGGCACCCACCCCGGCATTGTTCATCACATGGGCGAGGTTCCAGACCTTGGCGGCAAGCTGGGAGGTATCTTCGCTCATGCCTTCAAGCCGCCATGGTCGGGCGCGGTGCCACTTCGGCCAGGATGCGCGCGCCGGAGTCCCGCTGCGCACACTCCAGCTCGTATGACTTCTGGAGGTTGAGCCAGAACCCGGCCGAGGTGCCGAAATGCCGCGCCAGCCGCAGCGCCGTGTCGGCCGAGATGGCGCGGGTGCCGGCCAGGATGGCGCCGATGCGGTTGGCTGGCACGCGCAGGGCCAGCGCCAGCGCATGCGCCGTCAGGCCGAGTGGTTCCAGGAATTCGGCGCGCAGCACCTCGCCGGGGTGCATCGGCGGCAGCGTGCCATCCGCCGGGCCAAGGTCGATCCGGCCGGCATCCAGGTCGGTGCGGGCGATGGTCGTGCGGCGCATCTTTGCCCTCCATGGCAGTCCGCTAGTGATAGTCCACAATCTCGGCCGCGTGCGGCCCGTCGCTGCGCCAGGTGAACACCAGGCGCCATTGGTCGTTCACCCGGATGGAATGCTGCCCTGCGCGGTCGCCGCGCAACGCCTCCAGCCGGTTGCCGGGCGGCTGGCGCAGATCGTCCAGCGTTTCGGCGGCATCCAGCATCAGCAGCTTGCGGCGCGCCGCCATGGCGAGGTCGCGGGCCATGCCGCGCGGCACCTCGCCGCGGAACAGAAGCGCCGTCGCCTTGCTGCCAAAGCTGCGGATCATGACGATATGTAGTACGTCATACGCACCGCGTCAAACCCGCAAGGCGCGCTGGGCCGAACGGGTGCGCCGCGCGGGCGGCGGGGCAGCGCGCAACCGGGCCAGCAGGGCGACGGCGGTTTCGTCGTCCGGGTCCTGCGGCACGAGGCGGCCGGTGAATGTGGCGTGGAGGATGGATTGGCGGAGTTGCGCGACTTGCTGGCGCTGGGCCTTGAGGTCGGTTCCCAGCGTTTCGACCTCCGATAGGAGCTGCCGTGCGACTCCCAGGATTTCTCTCTGCTCGGCAATCGGCGGGATCGGCATAGGCAACTGCGCGAATCGCCCGGCGCCAAGATGCGCGATGTTGGTAGTGATCTTCGCAATGCGCTGGAACGTCCCATTGCGGAACCAGCTCCGAAACATCAGTAACGCGAACTCAGGCAGGAGCCCTGGCCCGACGCGGAACCGAACGAGCGTGTTGGTAAAGCAGCAATCGGCCAACTCGCCTCGGAACATTGCTGGACGACCGACAAGCTCTGCGCTTTGCCCTTCGTTGAGCAGGATGTCGTCCTGCCGAAGTCGATAGGCTTCAAAGTCGGCGGCATCAAACTGCATGGTCATCACATCGGAAATGTCGATGCGATCCTCAAACACATTCGCCACGCGGAGATATGGTCGCATGTCGTCGCCAGCGTGATACTGGGGCGCTCTTTGGCGACCGAGTTGGACCGATCCAACCGCATCCACGGCAGCCATCGCCCACCCTTGAGGAAGGGCAGCGGCGGCAGTCATGTCCGCAGCAACCGGCTCCACATATCGAGCCTTCCACGCTCCTCTGGCAGGTGGGGTGCCCTTGGCGGTCAGGCGGGCGTGTTCGGTGCGTTCCCAGGTGGCGCGGCGTTCGGCGAGAATGCGGCGCAGCAGGTCGGCGCCGGTTTCCGTGGGTGGGTTGGCCTCGCGCCAGGCGGCGGTCAGCGCCCCAGCGCAGGCGGCATGCAACAGGCTGGCGCGAAACTGCTCCACCCCCTCCCGCGCCCGCCCCAACGCCGCCTCGGCCGTGTCCAGGTCGGTGAACAGGCCATCCATCGCCGCAACGCTCCGCTCCATTTCAGTCTGAGGCGGCATCGGAATGCGGATGCGGCGAAGGTTGTCCTGCGAGATATTGCGCATGGACAGTTGGGCACCCTGCGAGAAGTCTTCAATTTGGCGGCGCCCGGCAGCCGACTTCAGATAGCGTTCAACCCATCGCTCCACCGGCAGACCGAAGCGCAGCCTCAGCACCTTGTCGCTCAACACGAGGTTTCGCCGGCACTCGCGCACGATCACGGGGGCGCCCACCAGTTCCACGGTGTTAGCGCGCGATATCAGGAAGTCGCCGGCTTCGATCCTGTGCGCCGGGTCATAGTCCGCGCCGGGAGGAAGGGTCTTGCTCTCGCGCTCGTTGAACTCGCCCCACGTCACAGCGCTGACCTTGACGATTCCCACCGCATCGCCGGTCGGCGGGTATCCGGCGGCGGTGACATTCTTTCCCGCCTCGATGCGGGTCACCAATTCACCAAGCGTTGCCCACGTCCACCCCGGCGGCAGCCTCTCGGTGTCCATGGATCAGGCCACCAGCGTGTCGGTCAGCTCGTCCAGCAGCGCCGGCAGCCGGTCGGCGCCGAACAACTGGCGGGCGCGATGGGTGCCGCCCCGGCTGGTGAAGTCGGAGGCGTCGCGTAGGTCGCTAATCGTCACTTCCACGTTGTTCGCCACCCAATCCCGCATCAGCCGCAGCCAGTCCAGTTGCGCTTCGCTGTAGTCCCGCCCGGCCCGCTTCTCCCGCCCCAGCCACAATTCGAAGCGGCGGTTGATGTCCGGCCCCAGCGGCTCCAGCACGTCGCGCGCGCCGATGGCATAGCGCACCAGCCCCACCAGGTCGGTCAACAGGCTGGTGCCCGGCCGGGTTTTGCCACCATGCAGGCGGCGGTAGCACTCCCACACCGAACGGTCGTTGAGCTGCCAGGGCGGGCGGGCCATGGCGGCGCGCAGCTCCTGCAACATGGCGTAGGTCAGGCGGCGCGCGGTGTGCGGCCGGTTGTAGAGGATGGTCAGCGCAATCAGCCGGTCGCGCTCCTCCTCCAGGAAGTCGCGGAACCGCCCGGTGGTCTCGGTGGCGCGGCGAATGTCGAAGTCCGCCGACAGCACGCGGTCGGGCGTCAGCTCGTCCACCACGATTTCGCTTTCGCGCTGCAACTCGGCGATGCGGCGGCGCAAGGGCGGGTTGGCGGCCAGCGGGCGGCAGGCGGCGGCGCGCAGCTCGGCGCCGGCTGCTTCCTCCGTGGTGCCGGTGGCGGCGGCATGGTCGGCGACCCGGTCGGGGTTGATGGCGTCCACCAGCGCGCGCGCCAGCGTCGGCAGCGTGGCGCCGTTGCCGATGGCGGCAATCTCGGCATGCGCGGCCGGTGGCAATCTACGGTCCAGCCGCGCCAACCGGCCGGCCAGGGTGGCGCAGGTGTCTTCGTCGGTATGGTTGAAGCCCACCCGCTCCAGCAGCGCTTCCAGGCTCACGGTGCGTTCGCGTTCCAGCGGTTCGCTGGGGGTTTTGCAGCTCTCGCTGACACCCACAGCATCCACCAGCAGGAAGCGATCCTTGGCAGCGGCCGAAGGCGTCACGCGTTGCAGGTCGCTGGCCAGGATGGTGCGGGAGCCGCGCCCGCGCATCTGCTCGAAATACTGCGCGCTGCGAACGTCGCGCAGGAACATCACCACTTCCAACGCCGGAATGTCGGTGCCGGTCGCAACCATGTCCACCGTCGCCGCGATGCGGAAGCGGTGATCGGTCCGAAATGCCTGGATCAGCTCCTTGGGCGCGATGCCGGTGACGCGATAGGTGATCTTCTGCGCAAACCGGGCGTCAGCGTCGAACACTTCGCGGGCGATGGCGGTCACGGTCTCGGCGTGGCTGTCTGATTGGCAGAAAATCAGGGTTTTCGGCACTTCGTCGCGACCAGGGAAAAGCTGCGTTGGCAGCGCGTCGCGGTAGGCTTCCAGCACGGTGCGGATCTGGTTCGGCACCTCCACAGAGCGATTGAGCTGCGGCGGCAGATACGGCAGGTCGTCGTCCAGCTCGGCAAAGCGCACGCGGCGAGTTTGCTTGTCCCGGTGCGGCACGGTGTAGCCGGCCGGCACGGTGCCGCCGCGCTCGCCCACTTCGGTGCGCACGCGCCACACCTCAAAATCGACGTTCACGCCATCGGCCACCGAGCGTTCGAACGGGTATTGGCTGACCATGTTCTGGCCGAAGAAGGCCAGCGTATGCCGGCCGGGCGTGGCGGTCAGGCCCACGGTGAAGGCGTCGAAATAGTCCAGCACCTGCCGCCAGGTGCCGTAGATGCTGCGGTGGCACTCGTCCACAATCACCAGGTCGAACATCTCCGGCGGGATGGCGGCGGAGTAGGCCACCGGGGCGGCGGCGTTGGCTGCCGGGCGTTCGAAGCCGCCGCGCTCGTCTTCCTCCTCGTCAATGTCCTCACCGCGCAGGGCGGCATAGAGGCGTTGCACGGTGGAGATGACGACGGTCGCCGCGTCGCTGATCGCGCTGCCCGTCAAGTGCTGGACGGTGAACTCCTCGCCGAACAGCGTGGTGCCGCCGGGCGGGCGATAGTTGCGGAAGGCGCCATCGGCCTGCGTGCCGAGGTTCAGGCGGTCCACCAGGAACAGCACGCGGCGCAGGCGGCCGTGCGTCAGCAGGCGATGCACCAGGGCGCAGGCGGTGAATGTTTTGCCGGCGCCCGTGGCCATCTGCACCAGGGCGCGCGGCCGGCCGGCGGCCAGCGAGATTTCAACGCCGCCGATCGCTTCGGCCTGGCAGTCGCGCAGGCCGGTGGCGTTCAGCGCCGGCAGGGTGGCAAGGCGTTGGCGCAGGCTGGTGCCCATGTCGAGCATGCGGCGCAGGGTTTCCGGCCGATGGATGGCGAAGACCGGCCGGGGGCGGGGATGCGGGTCGCGCGCGTCCTGGAACTGGGTTTCCGCGCCGGTGGAGACATAGACGAACGGCAGGGGGTTGCCCCAGTTGGGATACTCGCGCGGCGCCGCCTTGGCATAGTCCTCGCCCTGCCCAGCCACGCCCGACAGCGTGACGCCCTCGGGCTTGGCCTCCAGCGCCCCGCAGGCGCGGCCATCGATGAACAGCAGGTAGTCGGCCGGCCCGGTGGGGGTTTGCACCTCGCGCACCGCCATGCCCTGGCCGGCATGCAGGTTCACGTCGGCGCGGCTCTGCACGATCCAGCCGGCAGCGGCCAGCATGGCGTCGATCTTCTGTCGTGCGCGCGCTTCGGGGGTGGTCGCTGCGGCCATGCGGCGACTGTGCGTGAATGCGGAAGCGTTCTGCAATGGTGGGGTGGTTGGGGCGCGACCCTATGCCCCCTATGCCCCCTATGCCGTGGCGGCGCGCATCCTCACCACGTTGTCGGCCATGCTGCTCGCCAGCAGTACGCCCCAACGCTGCATCGCCTCCATCTGTTCGGGCCAGCGCTTGGAACGCTGATACACGCCCAGCACGCCGCCGCGCGTTGCGGATTGCCGGTGGTTCAGCACCGCATCGGCCACCGTCTCGGCCACGCCGGCCTCGGCCAGGGCGGTGGCGAAGCTGCGGCGCAGATCGTGCCAGCGCCAGCCGGTCAGCCCCGCCGCCTCGTCCAGATCGGCCTTGATCGCGGAGAACGTGTCGATGGCCTCGCCCGACTTCGGGGCGGGGAACACCAGGCCCGTGCGCGGCTTGCCGGCGGCATCGTGACGGGCGCGCAGCACGTCCAGCGCCAGAGGGTGCAGGTGCAGGCGGTGCGCGTCGCCGTTCTTGGTCATGGCGCCCGGCATGGTCCACACGGCGGCGGCAAGGTCCAGGTGTGCCCAATCCAGCCGCGCCGCCTCGCCACGCCGGCAGGGCACGGCCAGCAGGAAGCGCACGAGGTCGCGATAGACGGGATGGGACAGCGCCTCGGCCGCCTTCCACAGCCGCACCACGTCATCGACCGGCAGATGATGTGCGCGCGGCGCAATGGCCTTCGGGCGGCGTGTGCGGGCCAGCAGGGCGCAGGGGTTGGCGGCAATGTGCCCTTCGTCCTGGCACCAGTCGAAGAAGCGGGAGAGTGCGCCGAACCGGGCGCGGGCGGTCGCAGGCTTGTCGCCCAGCTTGCCCAGCATCTGCCGCACATCGTTGGCGTCCAGGTCGGCAATGGGCGTGCTTGCGCGGTCCATCATCGCCATGGCGGCACGCACCTGTGCCACCTCCTCGGCGACATGGGCGGGTGATGGCAGCCCGGTGCCCCGCAGCTTCGGGCGTGTCGGCAGGGCGGTGGCGTAGGTATCCACCAGCCCGCCCATGATGACGGCACGGCGCTTGCGCTCGGCGAGCTGCTTGGCCTTGCGCTCGGCGGCGGGGTCCTCGCCACTGGCGGCGGCGCCCTTGATCTTGTTCGCGGCGGCGCGCGCTAGGTCGGGGTTGTGCGTCTCCGGGTTGCCCAGGGTGACGGTGCGGTTGGGCAAGCGCTTTCCGCTCACGGGATCGGCGCCGCGTGGCCGGTAGCTGTAGGTCCACGTCATCACGCCAGGATTCACGATCAGGGCCAGCCCCCGGCAGGTTTCATCGCGCACGATCAGCCGCGTGTTCTTCTGCCGGCGCCGCCAAGCGGCCTCGATTGTGGCCTTGGTGATCTTCACCGGCCCTTCGCTCACCACCGCCAGCTTCTCTTTCGCAGCCGCCATCTGCCCCACCTCCGCCTTCCCGCCGCGTCCTGTCAGCGGGTCGTTGAACAGGACATTGACAGGACACACGGGGCGAAGGCAAGCGGGTTCTGCCGGGAAGCAGCGGGAGCGGAAACCATTAAATAGCCCATCTTTCAATGCACTTAACGTGGATAGGCGGAGGATGGCGGAGAGAGACGGAACTGTATCCCCTGTGACTCTTAATCAGCGGGTCCCAGGTTCGAGCCCTGGTGCGCCCACCAACCTTCCCAAGACCCTAAACGAAGGTTGGTGGCTCGCCGCGGTCAGTGCTGGGGAGGACATCCTGTGGTGATTGGCTGACCGCCAACTCCATCTCGCGAAGTGCGGCAGGCCGACGCTTGTGCTGGAAACGCCTTGAACGCGCCTTGATGAGCCCTTGGCTCAATTCATCCTGGACCGCGGCGCCCACAGCCCCGTCAGCCCCATGATGCCCACGGCCCCAAGCCCCGCCGAGGAAAGCTCGCACCATTCCTCCGGCACGCCCGCCGCGCTGCACCCGCCCATGGCGGCCACCCCCATGAGACCGACGAGACCGGCTGTCAGTCACAGTTTCATGCATTTATGGGAACCGACGCAGTCATTCCGGCAATGCGGCGCCGGGCGGCGGCACGGCCCGCAGCAGCAGCAGTGCCACGAACGCCGCCAGGCAGCATCCCGCGGTCAGCCACAGGGCCCAGGCCACCCCGCCGCCCTCCAGCACCAGGCCGAACAGGAAGGGAGCCGTGGCCTGCAACAGGCGCGACGGGGCGGAGATCAGCCCGGTTCGGGCCCCGTAGCCCACCGGCCCGAACACCGCGAGCGGCAGGGTGCCCTTGGCGATCGTCAGCACGCCGTTGCCCATGCCGTGCAGCACCACGAACACCGCCGCCGCCGGCCCGCCATACAGCGCCAGCACCGCCGCCCCGATCGGGTGGCACAGCGTGGCGATCCTAGCCGAAACGAGCGGGTGAAAGCGGCGCAGGAAGCTGAATTCCAGGATGCGCGCGCCCACCTGCGCCGGGCCGATCAGCGCCCCGGCCGCGATCGCCACCGCCGTTGTTGTGCCTGCCGCCTCCAGCAACACCGGCAGATGCGCCGCCATGGCGCCGGCGACGAACCAGGTGGTGGCGAACACCACCGCCAGCAGCGGCATGGCGAAGCGCGGGGGGGGCGGCCCATCGGGCTCGGCTGCGGCTGCGGCTTTTTCCGGCGGTGGCGCCGGCGGCACCAGGAAGCGGTTCAGCGGCAGCCCCAGCACCAGGTGCAGCCCGGCCCAGGCGAGGCAGGCGCCGCGCCAGCCCACCACCTCCTCCAGCACCGCGGACACCGGCCAGCCGACCGTGCTGGCGAACCCCGCGATCAGCGTGATCCCGGTGATCGGCCCGCGCGCCGCCCGCCCGTACAATCCGGCCAGGGTTGCGAAGGCGGCATCGTACAGCCCCATCGAAATGCCCAGGCCCATCACCAACCAGCCCAGCAGCAGCACTACCGGCCCCTGGGCCACGGCCAGCAGCGCAAGCCCGGCCGCCAGCACCACGTTGGAGGCGGTGAGCATCGTGCGCCCGCCCTTCGCGTCGATCATCCGCCCCACCCAGGGCGCGATCAGCGCCGACAGCACCAGTGCCGCCGAGAACGCGCCGAAGACCCAGCTGGAGGCAATGCCAAGCGAGCGCGCCATCGGCACCGCCAGCACGGCCGGGATGTAGTAGGAGGACGCCCAGGCCAGCGTCTGGGTGATCCCCAGCGCCACCACCACCCGCGTGGCACCAGGCGGCGCCGACCCGCTCAACGAACCCGACTCCCGCGATGCTGCGGAACAATTGCAGAATAGATCATGCGCGAGGCTAAGCCGGCTTGCGCCACCCCATCAAGCGCCGCTGGGGTTATGCGCCCGAGCCGAACGCCTGAGGCACCCGCGGCCACTTCCCGGCCACCTGCGCCAGCGCCTCCAGCGTTTGGCCATGCAGGGCCAACAGCTCCATCAGGTCGGTCTGCAGCGCGTCCACGCGCGCACGCAACACGGTGATGTCCACCCGCAATTGTGCCGTTTCGTCCATCGCACTCTCCATGGCAGCAATCCCGCCATGCCCGGCGCGGGCGTTCATTCCATCGTGCCCGAATGCCCTTTCCTTCGCAATCGCGAAGTCGTGATCAGCAGTTTTTGCACGCCCCCCGTTCCTCGCAGGCGCCATCGCGGCCAAGGGAGGCATGACCATGGGGTATCGTGACCTGGTCCGTCCGCACCCAGGCAGACCTCCCGGTGCCCCGCGCGCTGGATAGGCTGCTCTGGTTCACCTGATCCGTGCGTCTGGCCGGGCGGCGCAAGCTGTGGCCTGCTGATGGCTGCACCGTTCGGACCACCGCCATGCCCTCCCGGCTGCCGCTCTACGGCACCATCGCCACCCTCGCTCTTACCCGCATCGCCTTCGGCTTCCAGCTGCAGACGGTCGCCACGCTGGGGCCGGACCTCATGCTGGCGTTGGCACTGGACTTCGCCGCCCTCGGTGGGCTGATCGGCGCCTATCTCGCCCCGGGGGTGTTCGTTGCCCTGCCCAGCGGCTTCCTCGCCCGCCGCTTCGGAGACCGGCTGGTGGCCGTCGGCAGCGCCTGGCTCATCGCGCTCGGCGGGGTGGTGGCCGCACTGGCCGTCCAGCAGGACTGGGGCAGCCTTGCCATCGCCCTCGGCCGCGGCATTGCCGGCATCGGCGCCGTCGGCATGTCGGTGATGCAAAGCAAGATGGCGGCCGACCGCTTCGGCCCGAAGGACCTGCCCGCGGCCATGGCCGTGCTGCTGGGCGCCTTCCCGATCGGCATCGGGCTTGCCCAGGTTGTTTTGCCGCCCATCGCGGCCGCGCATGGCGTTGCGTCTGCGTTCTGGCTGGGCGCAGGCATCGCCGGCATCGCCGCCCTGTTTTTCAGCCTGGCGTGGACCGAGGCACCCAACGCCTCGCCGCGCACCCTGGCCTGGCCCAGCCTGCACGAGGCCACGCTGGTCGGAATCGCAGGCCTGATCTGGATGGTCTACAACGCGGCCTGGTTCAACTTCATGGCCTGGATGCCTTCGCTGCTGGCGGCGCGCGGCCATCCTTCCTGGGTGGCGGACGTGGTGCTCTCGCTGGGCACCTGGGCGAATTTCCCCGCCATGCTGCTGGGCGGCTGGGCTGCCGCCCGCTTCGGCCGCAGCTTCATCTTCATCGCCGGCACCGTGGTCTGCACGCTCTCCGTGGCCGGCCCCGCCGTGATCGATGCGCCGATCCTGTGGGGCATCATCTTCGGCACCATCGCGGCCATGCCCGGCAGCCTGATCGTGGAACTCGGCGCGCTGTCCTGCCGGCCGGAGAACCGGGCCGTGGGCATGGGGATTTTCTACATCACCTACTATGTCGGCGGGGCCATCATGCCGGCGCTGTGCGGTGCGGCGGCCGACTGGGCCGGGGACCCCGGCGGTGCCCTCGTGCTCGCCGGACTTGTCGCCCTGCTCGGCATTCCGCTGTGGTTCCTGCACGCCCGGCTGGTGGCGTCCCGCCCGGCGGTGCTGGCGGGCTAGAAGCGCTTGGCCAGGAAAAAGCGCTGCCAGGGCGCGGGAAAGTCGGGCAGCGCGCCGATCACCCGGTAGCCGTGCCGCTCATAGAACGGCCGCGCCTGGAAGCCGTAGGTATCCAACCACACCCCCACGCAGCCGCGCGCCCGCGCCGCCGCCTCCGCCATCGCCAGGATGCGGCTGCCCAGCCCCTGCCGACGCGCCTCCGCCGGCAGCACGAACAGGTCCAGGAACAGCCAGTCCCGCCGTGCCAGCATCCACAGCCCGCCGCCCTGCGGCGCCGTCACAGCCAGGGCCTCGCGCCCCGTCTCGGCGCCGAACAGATCATCCGCCACCGCCGTCAGCGCCGCCCCCACCACGCGCGCCACCGCGGGATCGCGCGCCTCGATGATCTCCAGCCCCGCCGTGTCGCCGTACCGCGGTGCCAGCCGCGCGTGGAACCACTTGGTGTGCCCGCGCGGATAATCGTTAAGGGTGGCGAACACGCCGTAGCCGATCCGCTCATAGAAGCCCCGCGCCGCCGGGCTGCCGGTATCCAACCATACGCCCCGGCACCCGCGCCGCACCGCCTCGGCCTCCGCCGCCAGCATCAGCTGCGCCCCCAGCCCCTGCCCGCGCCTGGCCTCCGGCACGAACAGCATCTGCACCAGCAGCCAGTCGTAGTAGCTGATCCCCACCAGCCCACCCTCGACCACGCCTGCGGCATCCCGCAGCGCGATGGTCAGGTGGCGCGCCGGCTCCGTCCGCCCGGTGGCGACGTCGTTGAAGGCGTCGATCGCCGCGTCCAGCCGGGTACGGATCGCGGGATCGGGCGCGCGCAACAGGGTCAGGTCCATGCCCTGCCTTGCCGCAGCCGGGGCCGCCGGGCAAGGTGCCGGGGACAAACGGGAGTGAACCAACCATGTCCAACGCCACCACCGAGCTGGCCCAGAAGCTGCTCGCCGCCCGCGCCAACATGGCCGCCGGCCGCATCGCCACCCTGTCGGACAGCCTGAAGCCCACCAGCATGGAAGCAGCCGTCGCCGTGCAGCAGGAAGTGGCGAAGAGCTTCACCATCGGCGGCTGGAAGGTTGGCGCCCCCGGCGGCACCAAATGCTGCGGCGCCCTGCCCGCCGCCACCATCCAGCCCACCCCGGCCACGCTCTCGGCCGCCCAGCACCCGCTGCGCATGGTCGAATCCGAGGTTGCCTTCCGCATGAAGGCCGACCTGCCGCCCCGCGCAACCCCCTACACGAAGGCTGAGGTCGCCGCCGCGATCGACACGATGCACGCCGCCATCGAGGTCTGCGAAAGCCGCTTCGTGGAGCCGAAGGATTTCGACCTCTTCACCAACATCGCCGACACCCAGTCCCATGGCGGCTTCGTCTACAGCCCCGGCACGAAGGACTGGCAGAAGGTCGATCTCTCCGCCCAGGTCTGCCAGCAATTCGTCAACAGCGCGCTGGATGCCGAGCGCACCGGCTACCCCTTCGGCGACATCATGGACCTGATGGAGTGGCTCGCGAACACCGGCAGCATTTGGGCCGGCGGGCTGAAGGCCGGCCAGTTCGTCACCTGCGGCTCCTGGAGCGGCGCCAACCGCGTGCCCGCCGGCGCCACCGTGCGGGCAGACTTCCCGGGCCTGGGCGAGGCGAAGATCACCTACGAGGCCTGATCCGCAGCAAAGGGGGAACGCCACCATGTCCAACGCCCTGGTCACCGAGCGCAATGCCCTGGTGCCGATGCGCGACGGCGTTCCCCTGGCGGTGGACATCGTCCGCCCCGCCACCGGCCGCGCCCCGGCCATCCTGAACTTCAACCCGTACCACAAGGATGGCCGCGGCGGCCGCACCAGCGTCGCCTCGGTGCACCAGCACTTCGCCGAACGTGGCTATGCCGCCATCACCGCCGATCTGCGCGGCCTCGGCAGTTCCGGCGGCACCTCGCCCGGCCCCTTTGCCCCAGGCGAGGCGCTGGACGGGCACGATTTGGTGGAATGGATCGCAGCCCAGCCCTGGTGCGACGGCAATGTGGGAATGTGGGGCGTCTCCTACCCCGGCATTACCGCCCTCTCCACCGCCGCCACCCGCCCGCCGCACCTCAAGGCCATCGTGCCGATCCATGCCACGTCGGATTTGCATCGCGGCGTCGTCTCCCTCGGCGGCACCAACAGCGGCTTCTGGATGCGCGCGGATTGGGGCCCGCGCATGGTCGCCTACAACCTGATGCCGCCGCAGTGGCTGGATCTCGATGGCCGCTGGGCCCGCCTGTGGGCCGAGCACCTGGAAGGCAATACCCCGTGGGTGGAAGCCTTCGCCGCCCATCCCGGCTTCGACAGCTACTGGCAATCGCGCGTGGCCGACGTCTCGAAGATCGAATGCCCCAGCTTCAACATCTGCGGCTGGCGCGACCTCTACACCGATTGCACCCCGCGCGACTTCAACGCCATCCCGGCTCCCAAGAAGCTGCTGATGGGGCCGTGGAAGCATGAGTTCCCCGACACCGGCAAGGAAGCCCCCGCCGCCGGCCTGGCCGACATGGAACGCTGGTTCGACCGCTGGCTGATGGGCCGCACCACCGGCATCGAGAGCGAGCCGCCGGTCTCCATCTACCTCCAGGGCCGCGAGGGCTTCTGGCGCGCGGAAACCCAGTTCCCCCCCGCCCGCCTCACCCCCCAGCCCATGGCCCTCGGCAGCGATGGCAGCCTCGGGGCCACCTCCGGCCAGGGCAGCAGCGAGCACATCTACGATCCCACGATCGGCATGCACTCCCTGGCCTGGGACCCCTGGACCACCGCAATCGACCCCACCCTGCCGCACGACCAATCGGCGGATGATGCCCGCTCGCTCTGCTTCACCACCGCCCCGCTCACGGCCCCCATGGAGCTGATCGGTATGCCGGAGGCGATGCTGGAGGTTGCCGCCAGCGCCCTGCCGCTCAACCTCGTCGTCAAGCTTTCCGCCGTCGCCCCCAATGGCCGCTCCGTGCTGATCACCAGCGGCTGGGCCGACCTTTCCGCCCACGCAAAGGTCGGCGAGCGCACCCGCATCACCGTCCCGCTGCGCGCCGCCGCGTACCGCCTGCTGCCCGGCGAGCGCCTGCGCCTGGCCGTCAGCTGCGCCGATTTCCCGCGCGTCTGGCCCACCCCTGTGCCCGCCACGCTGCGCCTGTTCCATGGCGAAAGCCGCATCACCTTGCCCGTCTGCCCGGCCCCCGCGGAAGACATCCGGCCGAGCTGGGGCAAGCTGCAACCGCAGGTGCTGGCCTCGGCCAACGACCGCGGCGGCAGCCAGACCTGGGATCTCGCCCGCGACCTGATGACCGATACCGCCCGCCTCTCCGCCACGAAAACCGAACGCGTGCGCATCGACGCGCAGACGGAGATCGCCACCGACCACGAATACGGCGCCGCCGTCTCTGCCGCCCGGCCCGATCTCGCCCGCATGCACGCCACCACCACCGTGCGCATCGCCCGCCCCGTCGGTGCCACCACGCTCGTTTCGCGCAGCGTTACCACCGCGCACCACACCGCGGTGGAAGTGGACATCACCGTGGATGGCCAACCGTTCTGGAACCGGCGCTGGCGCTACGACGCGGCAAGCTGATTGCAGGCAGCAACCTTCCCGGCCTAGCCTTTCCTTTCCGGGCCGCAAGGCACCCACGAAAGGAGAGCACCCATGGCTTCCAGGCGTCAGGTTCTCGGCTCTGCGGCAGCCCTTCTGGCCGGCGGCACCATGGGCATGCCCCGCCTTGCCCGCGCCCAGCAGAAGCGCGGCGGCGTGCTCACCGCCATTCTGAACCCCGAGCCGCCGCTGCTGGTGCTCGGCCTCAACCAACAGGCCCCCACCCAGCTTGTTGCCGGCAAGATCTACCAGGGCCTGCTGCGCTACGATTTCGCCCTCAAGCCGCTGCCCAGCCTCGCCAAGTCCTGGACCGTCTCGCCCGACGGGCTCATCTACACCTTCAAGCTGGAGGAAGGCGTGAAGTGGCACGACGGCGCGCCCTTCACCGCGGAAGACGTGGTGTTCAGTTGCGCGAAGTTCCTGCCCGAGGTGCATCCGCGGGCGCGGGCCATCTTCGAGCGCTGCGCCAGCATCACCGCGCCCGACAAGTTCACCGCCGTTTTCACCCTGAAGGAGCCGTTCGAGCCCTTCCTCTATTCCTTCCTGCCCGCCGGCGCGCCGATGATGCCCAAGCACATCTACGACGGCAGCGACTACCGGGCGAACCCCAAGAACGCCACGCCGATCGGCACCGGCCCGTTCAAGTTCAAGGAATGGGTGAAGGGCAGCCACATCACCCTGGTGCGCAACGACGAATACTGGAAGCCCGGCCGCCCGTTCCTCGATGGCGTCACCTACCGCGTCATCCCCGATGCCGCCGCCCGCGCACTGGCCGTGGAAACCGGCCAGGTGGATCTCGCCCAGGGGAACGACGTGGAAGCCTTCGACGTGCCGCGCCTCGCCAAGCTGCCGCACGTGGAGCTCTCCACCAAGGGCTACGAAACCGTGGCGCCGATTTCCTGGATTGAGATCAACCACCGCACCGCGCCCTACGCCGACAAGCGCTTCCGCCAGGCGATGATGCATGCCATCGACCGCGACTTCATCGTCAAGAACATCTTCTTCGGTCTCGGCCGCGCCGCCTCCGGCCCGATCAACACCGCCACCCGCTTCCACGACGCCAAGGCCATCAAGCGCTACGCCTACGACACCAAGAAGGCCGAGGCGCTACTGGATGAGATGGGCCTCAAGCCCGGCGCCGGCGGCGTGCGCGCCCGCATCAAGATGATGGTGCTGCCCTATGGCGAGGTCTGGGTGCGCCAGGCCGAATACGTCAAGCAGGCCCTGCGCCGCGTTGGCATCGATGTCACGCTGGAAAGCAACGACGCCGGCGGCTGGGTGAAGCGCATCGGCGACTGGGACTACGAAACCAGCTTCGATTTCGTCAGCCAGTTCATGGACCCCGCCATGGGCGTTGCCCGTACCTACATCAGCAGCAACATCCGCAAGGGCGTGCCCTTCACCAACACCATGGGCTACGTGAACAAGCGCGTGGACGAGCTGTTCGACCAGGCCCCGAAGCAGACGGACCCGGCGAAAGCCCAGGCCATGTACAGCGAACTCCAGGCCATCCTCACGGAGGACGTGCCCGTGGTCTGGCTCACGGAGCTGGAATTCCCGGTGCTGATCAACAAGCGCTTCCGCAACGTCAACATCGACGCCAACGGCCCCAACAGCGAGTTCGACGAAGCCCATCTGGCCTAGCTGAGATGGGCGGGCGCCTCGGCTTCATCGCGCAGCGGCTGGTGAAGGCCGTCTTCGTCATCCTGGGCATCATCGTGCTCAACTTCCTGCTGATCCGGCTGGCCCCGGGCGACCCCGCCCTGGTGCTGGCCGGCGAGGCCGGCGCAGCGGACCCGAAATTCCTCGATGACCTGCGCCGCGAATTCGGGCTCGATCAACCCGTCTGGCGCCAGCTGCTGATCTACATGCAGGGCATCCTCAGCTTCGACCTCGGCTTTTCCTACCGGCAGAAGCAGCCGATCCTGGACCTGATCCTGGCGCGCCTGCCGCAGACGATCCTTCTCACCGGCACCGCGCTGGCCTTCGCCATTGTCGCCGGCGTGTCGCTGGGGGCCATGGCCGCGCGCCATGTCGGCACCTGGTGGGATTCCGCCATCACCACCCTGGCGCTGCTGGTCTATGCCATGCCGCAATTCTGGCTCGGGCTGATGCTGGTGCTGCTGTTCAGCGTGCAGCTCGGCTGGCTGCCCACCTTTGGCTCCAACACCATCAACTCCGGCTTCACCGGGCTGGATCACGCGCTGGATGTCGGCCGCCACCTCATCCTGCCCTCGCTCACCCTCGGGCTGTTCTTCATGGCCGTGTACGCCCGCCTCACCCGCGCCTCCATGCTGGAAGTAGCCGATCTCGATTTCGTCCGCACCGGCCGGGCCAAGGGCCTCGCTGAGGGTCGTATCCAGCGCAGCTACATCCTGCGCAACGCGCTGCTCCCCGTCGTCACCTATGCCGGACTGCAGGCCGGCTACCTCGTCGGCGGCTCCATCCTGATCGAAACCGTCTTCGCCTGGCCCGGCGTCGGCCGGCTGGCGTTCGAGGCGGTGCTGGTGCGCGACTACAACCTGCTGCTGGGCATCTTCATCATCGCTTCTGTGCTGGTCATCGCCTTCAACCTGCTCACCGACCTCATCTACACCATCGTCGATCCGCGCATCGAGCTGGGCGCATGAGGGATTTCCTGCGCCGTTTCGCCCGCAACAAAGGCGCCCTCATCGGCGCCGCCGTACTGGCCCTCGTCGTCGCCCTCGCCCTGCTCGCCCCTTTCCTCTTCCCCGAGGACCCGTGGGAGATCACCGGCCCGCCCTTCCGCCGCCCCGGCGAGATGGGCTTCCTCCTGGGCACGGACACGCTGGGGCGAGACGTCGCCGCCGGCATCGCCCATGGCGCCCGCGTCACCCTGCTGCTCAGCCTCGTCTCCACCGCGGTGGCACTCTCCATCGGTGTCGTCCTCGGCGCCATCGCCGGCTACCACGGCGGCTGGGTGGACGATTTGGTGATGCGCTTCACCGAGTTCTTCCAGACCATCCCCAACTTCATCCTGCTGGTGGTGCTGGTGGCGATCTTCACCCCGTCCATCACCTCCATCGTGGTGGCCATTGGCATCGTCTCCTGGCCCCCGCTGGCGCGCATCGTGCGCGGCGAATTCCTCACCCTGCGCTCGCGCGAATTCGTCCAGGCCGCCGAGGTGCTGGGCCAGGGCAGCGGGCGCATCATCTTCGGCGAGATCCTGCCCAACGCCCTCTCGCCCGTCATCGTCTCCGCCTCGCTCATGGTCGCCACCGCCGTGCTGCTGGAATCCGCCCTCTCCTTCCTTGGCCTCGGCGACCCCAACCTGATGAGCTGGGGCTACATGATCGGCGCCTCGCGCACCGTCATCCGCCAGGCCTGGTGGATCAGCTGCTTCCCCGGCATCGCCATCGCGCTGACGGTCCTCGCCCTCAACCTCGTCGGCGAAGGCCTCAGCGACGCGCTCAACCCCCGCCTCGCCCGCAAGAGGGGCGCATGAGCGACACACCCCTCCTCGCCATCGAAAACCTCGCCATCGCCCTGCCCCAGGGCGCCGAACGCCCCCTGGCGGTGGACAACATCAGCCTCACCCTGGCCCGCAACGAGATCCTCTGCATCGTCGGCGAATCCGGCTCCGGCAAATCCATGACTGCCCACGCCGTCATGGGCCTGCTGCCCCAGCCCCATGTCCGCGCCACCGCCGGCCGCATCCTCTACCAGGGCGAAGACCTGCTCGCCGCAAGGCCAGACCGCCTGCGTGCGCTCCGCGGCCACAAGCTCGGCATGATCTTCCAGGAACCGATGACGGCCCTGCACCCGATCATGCGCGTGGAGGCCCAGATCACCGAGGTCATCCAGCAACACGCCCCACTCGGCAGCACCGCCCTGCGCGCCCGCGTCACCGAACTCCTGCTCGCCGTCGGCCTGCCAGACCCCGACCGCCTGCGCAGCGCCTGGCCGCACCGCCTTTCCGGCGGCCAGCGCCAGCGCGTCATGATCGCCATGGCCCTCGCCCTGGGGCCAGACATCCTGATCGCCGACGAACCCACCACCGCGCTGGATGTCACCACCCAAGCCCAGATCCTCGCCCTCATCCGCCGCATCCAGGCCGAACGCCAGATGGGCGTCATGCTCATCACCCATGATTTCGGCGTGGTCGCCGAAGTGGCTGACCGCGTCGCCGTCATGCAGCACGGCCGCATCGTGGAAACCGGCCCCGTCGCCCAGATCCTGAGCGCCCCGCAACATCCCTACACCCAAAGCCTCATCGCCGCCGTCCCGCGCCTCCTCGCCGCCCCCCGGCCGCCACCGGAAGACGCCCCCGTGGTCCTGCAGGCCGAGCAGGTCCGCAAGACCTTCCGCCAGCGCAGCTGGATCCCCGGCCGCGGCACCGAAGTCGCCGCCGTGCGCGATGTCAGCCTCGCCCTGCGCCGCGGCGAAACCGTCGGCATCGTCGGCGAATCCGGCTCCGGCAAATCCACCTTCGCCCGCTGCGTCGTCCGCCTGCTGAACCCCGACAGCGGCGCCATCCGCCTGCACGGCACCGATATCGTTCCCCTCGGCCGCGCCGCCCTGCGCCCGCATCGCCGCCGCATCCAGATGGTCTTCCAGGACCCCTACGCCTCCCTCAACCCGCGCCGCCGCGTCGGCGACATCATCGCCGCCGGCCCCATGGCCCACGGCACCCCCCGCGCCGAAGCCGAACGCCGCGCCGACGAACTCCTCGCCCTCGTCGGCCTGGATGCCGCTGCCGCCACCCGCTACCCGCACGAATTCTCCGGCGGCCAACGCCAACGCATCGGCCTCGCCCGCGCCCTGGCCATGGAGCCAGACGTGCTGGTGGCCGACGAACCCGTCAGCGCGCTCGATGTCTCCGTCCAGGCCCAGGTCCTGGCCCTGCTGGCCGAGGTGCGCGCGCGCCTCAACCTCTCCATGCTCTTCATCACCCACGACCTGCGCGTCGCCGCCCAGGTCTGCGACCGCGTCGCCGTGATGTACCGCGGCGAAATCGTCGAACTTCGCCCTACTGCGGAGCTGTTTGCCCGGCCGGAGCACCCCTATGTGCGGGAGCTGCTTGCCGCCGTGCCGGGCCAGGGGTGGCTGCCGGCAATCCAAGGATAAGCAAGCGGTTCTTTTTTGAAAAAAAGAACCAAAAAACTTTTATGACCTTGCACGGGTGCCCGTTACCCGGCACGGGCGCAAATTAATGAAGTCTTTTTTGCTTCTTTTTTCTTCAGAAAAAAGAAGACACTTTCTCCGCCAACCGCATGAACCTTGGCACCGCCGCCTCCAGCTCCGCAATCTCCAGCGATTCCGCTGGGCAATGCGCCTGCCCGATATCCCCGGGCCCCACGATCACGCAGGGCGCGATGGCATTCAGCTCGGAGGCATCGGTCCCGAACGGCGCCGTCACCGCCGCGCGGCCCGTCTCCGCGCTCACCAGCCGGATCAGCGGGTGGTTGCTGGGCAACTCCGGCGGCAGCCCTTCCGGCACCGCCGTCAGCGCCACGCCATGCCGCGCCGCGCTCTCGCGCACCCGCGCCATCACCGGCTCCGGGTCGATCTTGGCGGAATAGCGGAACTTCACCTGTGCCGTGGCGCGCGGCACGGTCATGTTCACCGGCGCGCCAAAATTGTCGATCACCAGGTTGAAGTCGCTGAAGACCGGGTCGTAGTCGCTGTCGTGCCACGCGGGATCGTCGCGCAGCATTTCGTAGATCGCCTTCATGTCGGTGCAGAACCCCAGCAGGTCCCAGTTGGCATTGCGCCCCCGCCCGGTGGAGCTGTGCGCCTGCACCCCCGTCGCCACCGCGGCGATGGCGATCGAGCTGCGATGCCCGCGCACCGGCGTCATCACCGTCGGCTCCGCCACCAGGATCGCCGCAGGCTTTGCCCGCCGCGCCAGTTCGGATTTCGCCGCGATCAGCCGCGCGCCGGCCTTGGTGGTCTCCTCATCCGTCGTGATCAGCAGCGACACCGGCACGCTGGCCGGCAGGGCCTGCGCCGCGACGATGCAGGCCGCCAACGGCCCCTTCATGTCTGTGCTGCCCAGCCCATGCAGCCGCCCGCCCTCGATCCGCCCGTCCCACGGATCGGTCGTCCAGCCCGTGTCTGGCACCGTGTCCATATGCCCGCTGAACGCAAGCCCGCCGGTGCCGCCGCGATGCGCCACCAGCGCCCGCTTCGCCACCCCGGCCGCATCCAGGTAATCCAGCCGCTCCACCTCGAACCCGCCCAGCGCCGCCTCGATCCGCGCCGCCACCGCCAAGTTGGAGACGAAGCTGCGGCTGTCGATCCGCACCAGCTCCGCCGCCAACTGCACCAAGTCAGACCCAGCCATGCACGCCTCCACCCAACACACCCCGAAGGTTGACCATTCCGGCCCCCAAGGCCAGCCTCCCCGCAACAGGAGACCCGCGCATGACCACCGCCTATCTCGACCCCCGCTCCGGCGAAACCTTCCCGCTGGAAACCCCACGCTGGTGCGGCACCCACCGCGCGCCCCTGTTCCTGACGGACCTGCCCGGCATCACACGCGCCCAGCTGGACACCTCCACCCGCTCCCTCTGGCGCTACCGCGCCGCCCTGCCGATGGCAGCACCCGATCCCATCACCATGGGCGAAGGCTGCACTCCGCTGGTCCCCCGCTCGCTTCACGGCGCCACCGCGCTGCTGAAGCTGGAATGGTTCATGCCCACCGGTTCCTTCAAGGACCGCGGTGCCAGCGTGATGCTCACCTACCTGCGCCAGCAGGGCATCACGGATGTGCTGGAAGACAGCTCCGGCAATGGCGGCGCCGCCGTCTCCGCCTACGCCGCTGCCGGGGGCATGAAGGCCACCATCATGGCCCCAGACTCCACCTCACCCGCCAAAACCGTCGCCATGCGCGCCGCCGGCGCCAGCGTGGAGCTTATCCCCGGCAACCGCCAGGCCACGTCCGACGCCGCCGAGGCCCGCGCCGAGACCATTTTCTACGCCAGCCACAACTGGCACCCCTTCTTCCTCCAAGGCACCAAAACGCTCGCCTACGAACTCTGGGAAGACCTCGGCTTCGAAGCGCCAGACAACGTCATCATCCCCTGCGGCGCCGGCAGCAACGTGCTGGGCTGCGACATCGGCTTCAACGAACTCCTCCACGCCGGCGCGATCAAGAAACTCCCCCGCCTCTTCGCCGCCCAGCCGGAAAACTGCGGCCCCATCGCCGCCAGCTTCATGGCCGGCAAGAACGAACGCATCGCCACCCCCATCCTGCCCACCATCGCCGAGGGCACCGCCATCGCCCAGCCCATCCGCCTGGCGGAAGTCATCGCCGCCCTCCACCGCAGCCGCGGCGGCGCGGTGATGCTCACGGAGGACGAAATCGCCGCCAGCGCCCTCTCCCTCGCCCGCACCGGCATCTACGTGGAGCCCACCTGCGCCCAGGCCGAAGCCGCCTTCCGCCGCCTGCTGGAAACCGGCGCCATCCACCCCAACGAGCGCACGGTGCTGGTCCTCACCGGCACCGGCCTGAAGGCCACGCCGCGCATCGCCGAACTCCTCGGCATCACGCTGTAATGCTGCGCCACATCCTGCCGCCCAGTGCCGCTGCCTGGCTGATGCCGCTGGTCCTCTCCCTGCTGATGACCTTCGTCGTCTCCACCATCGCCACGCTGCGCGCCCTCGGCCCCGGCCCTGATTTCTTCGCCGCCTGGCCAGGCGCATGGATGCTCTCCTGGCTCGTCGCCTTCCCCGTCCTCCTCCTCGTCCTCCACCTGGTCCGGCGCATCGTCGCCTGGCTCGTCGCCCCCGCTCACTGAAGGCGCCCAGATGTCCGCCACCAACCGCCCCCGCATCGCCCTCCTCGGCTTCTCGATCGAGTGCAATCGCTTCGCCCCCGTTGCCACGGAGCATGATTTCGCCATCCGCACCCTCATGCGCGGCGACACCATCCTGGAAGACGCCACCTCCCCCGCCCCCCGCATGCTCGGCGAACTCCCCGGCTTCATCACCGAGATGAACCAGGGCGAACCCTGGGAACCCGTCCCCCTCCTCCTGGCCATGACCGAGCCCAACGGCCCCGTCGAGCAGGGCTTCTTCGACCAGCTCATGGCCGAATGGGAAACCCGCCTGCGCGCCGCGGGCAAGATCGACGGCGTCTACTGCGTCATGCACGGCGCCGGCCTCACCGAGCGCGACGACGACCCCGAAGGCACCATCCAGGCCATGATCCGCCGCGTCGTCGGCCCAGACGTGCCGGTGGTCGCCAGCTTCGACCTGCACGCCAACGTCTCAGACACCGGCATCGACACCATCGACGCCTATATCGGCTACCGCACCAACCCGCACATGGACATGCGCGAGCGCGGTGCCGAATCCGCCCAGGTCCTGCGCAAGTTGATCGGCGGCATGAAGACCCACATCGCGAAGGTTCGCCTGCCGATCATCGCCCCCACCGTCACCATGCTCACCGGCAAGGACGCCCCCAACCGTCCCTATGGCGAAATGATCGACCTCGGCCAGGAACTCATGCACCAGGCCCCCTGGGCCGGCCGCGTCGTCAACGTCTCCGTCATGGGCGGCTTCGCCTACGCCGACACCCCCTTCAACGGCATGACGGTGGTGGTCACCGCCACCGACAAGGAAGCCGCCGAAACCCTGGCCATGGAAATCGCCAAGGCAGGCTGGGCGAAGCGCGAAAAATTCTTCCCCACCCTCACCTCCCTTCCGGATGCCGTCGCCCTCGCGAAAGGCACCGAAGACCCCACCAAGCCCGCCCTCATCTTCGCCGACGTGGCCGACAACCCCGGCGGCGGTGGCCGCGGCAACACCATGTTCATCCTGGAAGCCTTCCACGCAGCGGGCGTGCGCAATGCCTTCGTCGGCGTCATCTACGATGCCGGCCTCGCCGCCGAAGCCCATACCCTCGGCCAGGGCGCCCGCTTCACCGCCCGCTTCAACCGCAGCGTCGAGAACGACTTCTCCAAGCCCTTCGCCGCCGACGCCACCATCACCGCGCTGCACCCCGGCCCCATCGCCTGCCGCCGCGGCATCTTCGCCGGCGGCACCGTCGACGTGGGCAAGGCGGCCGCGCTGGACCTCGGCGGCATCACGGTGGTCGTCATCAGCCAGCGCGTGCAATGCGCCGACCCCGCCTTCTTCGAATCCTTCGGCCTCGATCTCGCGAAAGCCCGAATCGTCGTCGTCAAATCCCGCGGCCATTTCCGCGGCGGCTTCGACGAGTTTTTCAAGCACGAACAGGTCATCGAGGTGGACGCGCCGGGCCTCACTACCCCCATGCTCCACCACTTCCCCTGGCAGAACCTCCCCCGCCCCGCCATTCCCCTGGAACGCAACGTGGAGTGGCCAGAGGGAGCCAGCGCATGAAGCTCTCCGACCTCCCCACCCCCTGCCTCGTGCTGGACCGCCAGGTGCTCGCCCGCAACATCGACCGCATGGCGCAAGCCGTCGGCCGCCTCGGCGTCGCCCTGCGCCCACACATGAAAACCGCGAAGTCGATCGACGTCGCCCGCATGGTGCTGGCCAACCAGGCCGCCCCCTGCACCGGCATCACCGTCTCCACCCTTGCGGAGGCGGAATACTTCTCCGCGCACGGGATCACCGACATCCTCTACGCCGTCGGCATCACCCCGCAGAAGCTGGACCAGGTCGCCAAGCTCAACGAAGCCGGCGCCGACGTGAAGATCATCACGGATGACCTGGATGTCGCCCGCGCCATCGCCGCCCATCCCGGCAAGCTCCGCGCCCTGATCGAGATCGATTGCGGCGAAATGCGCGGCGGCATCTCCGCCGAGGCACCGGAGCTTGAAGCCATCGGCGCCGCCCTCGGCCCGCGCCTTCTGGGCATCATGACCCATGCCGGCCACTCCTATTCCGGCCGCTCCATCCCCGAAATGGCCGACCTCGCCGAAGCCGAGCGCAACGCGGCGCTCACCGCCGTCCGCCGCCTGCGCGCCGTCGGCCTCGAATGCCCCGTCGTCTCCGTCGGCTCCTCCCCCACCGCGCTGCACGCCCGCGCCCTGGGCGGCGTCACGGAAACCCGGCCCGGCGTCTACATGTTCGGCGATCTCTTCCAGGCCCAAATCGCCACGGTCGAACCCGAAGGCATCGCCGTCACGGTGCTGGCCTCCGTCATCGGCCGCCGCCCCGCGGAAAACCGTATCGTCATCGATGCCGGCGGCATGGCCCTCTCGAAGGATCGCGCCACCGAATCCGCCCCGCACGACTTCAAGTTCGGCCTGGTGCTGGATCTCCACGGCCGCCGCACCCTCGGCCACTCGCTCGTCGCCCGCGCCAACCAGGAACACGGCGTCGTCGACCTCGACCCCGCGGCCAACATCGCCCCGTTCCGCATCGGCGAGCGCGTCCGCGTCGCCCCCAACCACACCTGCATGACCTCCGCCGCCCACGACCGCTACCACGTGGTCGACGGATCCGACGAAGTCGTGGCCGTGTGGCCCCGCATCAGCGGCTGGTGACAGCCTGCCTGATAACTCTACTCTGGCGGCCATCCGACGGCGATCCGCTGCGCTCCGGTGCTCACGGCCATCAGGCCGCTCCGCTCCGGTGCTCGCGTATCACCGCCGGCCGGGGCCCAAGCGGGCCCCTCTGACTCGCCAGAGCGAGTTCTCAAGCAGGCTGTGCCTCTGAAGGAGACCCCAATGCGCCTCGCCGTCATCTCAGACATCCACGGCAACCTCCTCGCCCTGGAAGCCGTCCTCGCCGACATCACCACCCGCGGCGTGGACGACATCCTCAACCTCGGAGACTGGGTCGCCGGCCCGCTCTGGCCGCGCGAAACCTTCGAACTCCTCGCCGAACTCGGCATCCGCTCCGTCCGCGGCAACCACGACCGCTGGGCGGTGGACCGGCCAGACGAACAGATGCCCCCCGCCGGCCGCTTCGCCCGCAACGCCCTCACCCCGGCCCAGTGCGAAATCCTGCACGCCCTGCCAGCGACCATCGATCTGGGCGACATCCTCGCCTGCCACGGCAGCCCCGCCGACGACATGTCCTATCTCCTGGAGGACCCCCTCGAAGGCCGCCTCGCCCCCGCCGCCCGCGAAACCGTCGCCACCCGCCTCGGCGCCGAGTCACAACGCCAGGTCGTCCTCTGCGGCCACTCCCACCGCCAGGCCCTCGTCACCGGCCCCGACAACTGCGTCATCCTCAACCCCGGCAGCGTCGGCTGCCCCGCCTTCGCCGACGTCCCCGCCGCCGCCAATTTCGAACACCGCTCCCCCCACGCCCGCTACGCCATCCTCACCCAGCGCCAGGGCAAATGGTCTGCCGACCTCATCGCGCTGGAATACGATTGGGACAAAGCCGCCCAACGTGCCGCCGAGCTCGGCTTCCCCAAATGGGCCACCATGCTCGCCACCGGGGCCACACCCTGATCCCGATTGCATCCCCCACCCTCTGCCCCCATATTGACCGTAAATCCGGTCAAAGGAACGGCATCCCATGCCACCCGCCTCAGTCGCCCTGCGCCTCGCCCCCGCCCGCCTCTCCCTGGCCACGGTGCTGGATGACCGCGGCATGGTGAAGCTGGAGGAAGCCGCCGAATCCCTCCACCTCTCCAAGGCCCAGCTCGCCGAAACCGCCGGCCTCGCGCGGGAGGTCTTCCAGAAGGCCAGCCGCCGCGACAGCCCCAAGGCGCAAACCCGCGTCCGCGAGATGCTGGAGATCATCGCCCTGGTGCAGAGCTGGGCCGGCGGCCCCGCCCAGGCCCTGGCCTGGTACCGCGCCGAACCCATCCCCGCCTTCGCCGGCCGCACCGCCGAAGCCCTGGTCAAGTCCGGCCAGGCCACCGCTGTGCGCGACTATGTCGACCACCTCGCCACCGGCGGATACGCCTGAGCACCCACGCCCGTGCGCTTCCAAGGCGAATGCTTCCGCGCCCACGATCCCGCCTGGTCCTGGAGCCTCCTCTCCGGCGCCGGCGCCGCGCTGAAGGGCCGCCGCTTCAACTGGCCGGGCCAGGAGGCCCTCTATCTCTCCCTCAGCTTCACCACCGTCTTCCGCGAGGTCTCCGCCGGCTTCGCCCACCGCCTCACCCCCTACGTCCTGTGCAGCTACGACGTGGACTGCGCCGACATCGCCGACCTGCGCACCGAACCTGCCCGTACCGCCCTCGGCATCCCCCTGGAAGCCCTCGCGTGCCCCTGGGCCGCAGCCCTGGCCGCCGGGCAGGAGCCGGCCACCTGGCCCATCGTCCGCGGCCTCCTCGCCGCAGGCCACGCCGGCATCCTGGTCCCCAGCTTCGCCCACGGCACCACACCCAACGACCACAACCTCGTGCTCTGGCGTTGGGGCCCCAACCTCCCGCACAAGGTCACTGTCTACGATCCCACCGGCAAACTTCCCCGCAACCAGCTCTCGTGGCGCTGATCACAGCCGTCATGGAATCGTAAGAAAGAGCCCTTCTTTTTCTGAATAAAAAGAAGAAAAAAAGACTTCATCCATTTGCACCCGCGCCAGACGATCCGGCATTCGTGCCAGCGGGTAAAAGTTTTTTGGCTCTTTTTTTCAAAAAAGAACCGCTTCCCTACCGCCCCACCGTCGCCGAATCCATCGGCCGGGTCTCCAGCACCACCCGGCCATTGTGCGAGAACATCATCTGCTGGGTCGCCTCGCTCCCCACCGGCATCATCACCACGCCCACCCCGATCGGGATCACCTGCGTCCGCACATCCGTCTGCAACCGGTCGAACCCCTGGCCCGCCATCACCGGCGAGGAGCCCACCACCACGAACACCTCTTCCGGCCGCAACCGCACCAATGCCGTCAGCCCCTGCCCGCGGAACAGGAAGCCATCCGCCTCCACCCGCCGCACCTCCCTGCCCGACGCATCCAGCAGCCGCACCCGCGGCGCCAGCAGCGTCCGGCCCAGGGGCACGCTGCGCACCGTCAGCATCACCTCGCCATGCCCATCCGGCAGCCGGAACGGGGCATACAGCCCGGCGCGCTCACCCGCCTGCCGAATGCAGGGCGCGCCCAGATCGAAGTCGAACGTCACCGGCCTGTCCCGCCCGTCCAACGCCGTGCCGGTCCGCGCCGGCAACGGCAGCGCCCCCTGCAGCACCGGGGCCGCATCACAGCGCCGCTCGCCCAGGTCGATCACCGGCTCCACCGTACCCGGCGCCGCAACGCAACCGGCCAGCCCCGCCAGCAGCAGCGCGAGCAGGGGCCTCATTTCAGCACGGTCCCAACCGCGCCTGCCGCCGCCCGCAGCGCGGCCATCAGGCCGGCCACGGCCCGGTCCGGCTCCGCCACCAGATCGTCGGAGGTCCGGAAGCTGAACTGCGGGTCCGACCGCATCCTCGCATCCGCCCCCAGCATCGCCAATGTCAGTGATTTATAATATCTTCACACCATATCATCACCCCGATTCCGCAGGGCATCGCCACAGGCCTGCCCGTGCCTCGCCAGCGCTGAACTCTGCTCAAATGTGGCAGGATTGGCTCCGGTCGAAACGGCTGGGCAGGCAGGGGTGCGAAGGGATCCTTCCCGTCGCACCGAGGAGCAAGCCCGCTATCGCCGCGCCATCCGCCAAACCATCGGCCCCAACAGGGCCACCGCCGCCAGCGCCAGCAGAGTCGCCGACAGCGGCTGCGTTACCAGCACGCTCCAGTCGCCGTTGGAGATGGTCATCGCCCGCCGGAACTCCTGTTCCGCCAGCGGCCCCAGGATCATGCCGATCACCACCGGTGCGGTCGGGAAATCGTAGCGCCGCATCAGGAAGCCCACGATCCCGATCACGTACAGCAGCACCAGGTCCACCGGCGAGTTCGAGATGCCATAGGTGCCGATCGTCGCGAACACCAGGATCCCCGCGTAGAGCAAAGGTGCGGGAATGCGCAGGATCTTCACCCACAGCCCCACCAGCGGCAGGTTCAGCACCAGCAGCATGATGTTGGCGATGTACAGGCTGGCGATCAGCCCCCACACCAGCGCCGGCTGGCTCTGGAACAGCATCGGCCCCGGGTTGATGCCGTAGCTCTGGAAGGCGGAGAGCATGATCGCCGCCGTCGCCCCGGTCGGCAGCCCCAGCGTCAGCATCGGCACCAGCACCCCGGCGGCCGACGCGTTGTTGGCCGCTTCCGGCCCCGCCACGCCCTCGATGGCGCCCACGGTGCCGAACTCTTCGGGGTGCTTGGAGAGCTTCTTCTCCGTGTAGTAGCTCAGGAAGGTCGGCACCTCCGACCCACCGGCCGGCATCGCCCCGATCGGAAACCCGATCGCCGCACCGCGCAGCCACGGCTTCCAGGAGCGCTGCCACTCCTCCTTCGTCATGTAGAGCGAGCCGCGCAGCGGCACGATCTCGTCGTTCCCCGTGTAGCGCCGCGCGGCCACGTAGAGCGTCTCACCCACCGCGAACAGGCCGACGGCCACCACGATCACGTTGACCCCGTCCAGCAGCTCGTCGAGCCCGAAGGTGAATCGCGCCTGCCCGGTCTGCAGGTCGATGCCGATCAGCCCGAGCCAGATGCCGAAGAACAGCGCCGCCAAGCCCCGCACGGCGGAAGACCCGAGCACGGCCGACACGGTCACGAAGGCCAGCACCATCAGCGAGAAGTATTCCGCCGGCCCGAATTTCAGCGCGAAATCCACCACCACCGGCGCCAGGAAGGTGATGCCCAGCGTGCCCACCGTGCCCGCCACAAAGCTGCCGATCGCCGCCGTGGCAAGCGCTGCCCCCGCACGCCCGGAGCGGGCCATCTTGTTGCCCTCCAGCGCCGTCACGATCGTGGCGCTCTCGCCCGGCGTGTTCAGCAGGATGGAGGTGGTGGAGCCGCCATACATCGCGCCGTAATAGATGCCGGCGAACAGGATGAAGGCCGCGGTGGGCGGCACCTGGAAGGTGATCGGCAGCAGCAGCGCGATGGTCAGCGCCGGGCCGAGGCCAGGCAGCACGCCGATGGCGGTGCCCAGCGTGGTGCCCAGCAGGCACCACAGCAGGTTCTCAGGCGAAAGGGCAACGGCGAAGCCGCCGCCCAGCGCGGCCAGGGTTTCCATCGCCTCAGCCCCCCAACAGCTTCTCGATCACGCCCGCGCCGATATTCACGCCCAGCGCCTTGGCAAAACCGAAATAGGCGGACAGCGCGAACACCAGCGCGATCGCCGCATCACGCAGCGGTTGCCGGCTACCGAAGCCATGCGCCACCAGCACGAACATTACCACGGAGGCGAGCGTGAACCCGGCCGGCACGATCAGCAGCACATTCGCCAGCAACCCGGCGCCGACGAAGAACACGGCGCGCCAGTCGGTGGGAACCTCGCGCTCCTCGTCCGGCTGCCAGCCGCCGCGCAGCCCCGCCACCACCATCGCCACCGCCATGGCGCCGAGGGCGATGGCGGTGAGATAGGGGAAGATCCGCGGCCCCACCTTGGCATACATCGGCGAGGTACGGATCTCGCCGGTTTGCCACCACACCAGCGCGGCCACGCCCAGCAGGCCAAGCCCGATCAACGTCTCGGGCCAGGCCGGGCCGGCGGAGGGGGGCTTGGTCACGTCAGGCCCAGTGTCTTCAGGAGGCCAAGCCCAGATCCTTCAGGATCGCCTCGATGCGCGTGGTCTCGTTTTCCACATACTTGGCATAGGCGTCGCCAAACAGCGGGATGGAGGTCCAGTCGCGCTTCTTGCACTCCTCCTGCCAGGCGGCAGACTTGGTCATCGCCTCCATCAGCGCCACCATCGCATCGCGCCCGGCCGCGTTCACGCCCGGGGGGGCGAACACGCCGCGCCAGTTGAACAGCTCCACGTCGATGCCCTGTTCCTTCAGGGTGGGGATGTTGATGCCGGGCTGGCGCGCATCGGCGGAGATTGCCAGCGCCCGCAGCTTGCCGGCCTTCACCTGCTCGCTGAACTCGCCCCAGCCGGAAATGCCGGCCGCCACATGCCCGCCCAGCAGCGCCGCCTGGGCCGGCCCGCCACCGGCGAAGGCCACGTAGCTCAGCCGGTTCGCCGAAACGCCCACCGCCTTGCCGATCATGCCCAGCATGATGTGGTCCGTGCCGCCCGCGGACCCGCCGGCCACCGGCACCTTCGCCGGGTCGGCCTTCAGCGCGGCCACGAAGTCACCCGCCGTCTTGAACGGGCTGTCCGGCGGCACCACCAGCACCTCGAACTCGCCGGTAAGGCGCGCCACGGGCTGCGTGCTGGTCAGCTTCACCGGTGCCTTGTTGGCGATGATGGCACCCACCATCACCATGCCGCCCACCATCAGCGCGTTCTGCCGGCCGCGCCACTGGTTCAGGAACTGCGGCAGCCCCACCACGCCGCCGGCGCCGGGAACGTTGGTCACCTGCGCGGTCTTGATCTGGTTGTTGGCGCGCAGCACCGCTTCCACGGTGCGCGCCGTCTGGTCCCAGCCGCCGCCAGGGGCCGCGGGGACGAAAAGCTGCAATTGCTCGATCGCCTGGGCCAGGCCCGTGCGCGGCAGCGCGGCGGCACCGGTCGCGGCCAGCGCGGCCATGGTCAGCCCGCGGCGAGTCATGTTGTGCGGCATGGTGTCTCCTCCTTACCAGCCTGGTTTACCCAAGCGCGAACCCCACCAGATGTTGGCGCAATCGCAGGTTTTCAACGCCGCCGCCATAGGTTTGTTGCGCCACCGCCCCCCGTGGCGTGACAAGCCACGGCCCGGACCCTAGCATCCCGGCAACCACGCCCAATGCGGGAGAACGCCCATGGATTCGCCAGTCAGTGACGCACTTGGCTTCGTGCCCGACCACGATCAGCCGATCCCCTACATGCAGCGCACGCGCGACTATTACATCGCCATCGGCTACACCACGCCGTACCGCTGGGCGCACTACAACGACGCGCCGTTCACCCGGCTGGCCAAGCCGCTCTCGCAGGCGCGCGTGGCCATCGTCACCACTGCCGCCCCCTTCCAGCCGGACAAGGGCGACCAGGGGCCGGGCGCGGCCTATAACGGCAGTGCCAAGTTCTATCAGGTGTACGACGGCGACACCTCGGTCGACAACGACCTGCGCATCAGCCACATCGGCTACGACCGCAAATACACCACGGCCACCGACCCCGGCACCTGGTTCCCGCTGCCGGCGCTGCGCCGCGCCGCCGCCGCCGGCCGCATCGGCCAGGTGGCGCCGCGCTTCTGGGGTGCGCCCACCAACCGCAGCCACCGCGTGACCATCGACACCGACGCGCCGGAAATCGTCCGCCGGGCGCTCGCGGACCAGGTGGATGCCGTGGTGGTGGTGCCCAACTGCCCCGTCTGCCACCAGACCAGCACGCTGACGGCCCGTGCGCTGGAGGAAGCCGGCATCCCCACCGTGGTGATGGGCTGCGCCAAGGATATCGTGGAATTCGCTGGCGCCCCGCGCTTCATGTTCAGCGACTTCCCGCTGGGCAATAGCGCCGGCAAGCCGCACGACGTGGCATCCCAGGACCAGACGCTGGAACTGGCCCTGCGCCTGCTGGAATCCGCCCCGGGCCCGCAAACCACGATGAAGTCGCCGCTGCGCTGGAACGAGGACGGCATGTGGAAGCTGGACTACAACAACGTCGCCACAATGGCGCCGGAGGAACTCGCCCGCCGCCGCGCCGAGTTCGACCGCCAGAAGGAACTTGCGCGCGCCAACCGGGTGTCTGCCTGAGATGGCCGCCCGTCCGTTCGAAGGGGTGCGGATCCTGGATTTCACCCAGGTCCTCGCCGGCCCCTATGCCAGCTTCCAGCTCGCGCTCATGGGCGCCGAGGTCATCAAGGTGGAACGGCGGGAGGGCGAGGATGCCCGCCGCACGCCGCTCTCGCGCGAATGGGCCGAGCGCGGCATGGCCTCTGGCTGGATGGCGATCAACGGCAACAAGCGCAGCCTGACGCTCGATCTGCAGAAGAAGGAGGCCAAGGAGATCATCCGCCGCCTGGCCGCCGAGGCCGACGTGGTGATGGAGAATTTCCGCCCCGGCGTGATGGACCGGCTGGGCCTTGGCTACGAGGCGCTGAAGGCGATCAACCCGAAGCTGATCTACGCTGCCGTCTCCGGCTTCGGCCATACCGGGCCGGACAGCCCTGAAGCGGGCTATGACGGCAAGATCCAGGCGATGAGCGGCATCATGTCCATCACCGGGCATGAGGAGACCGGACCGGTGCGCGCCGGCTTCGCGGTGTGCGATACGCTCACCGGCATGACCATGGCCTTCGGCGTGGCGAGTGCGCTGTTCCAGCGCACCCATACGGGGATCGGCCAGTTCGTCGATATCTCCATGCTGGATGCCACGCTGGCCTTCCTCGCCGGCCCGATCGCGGATTGGACGGTGGCGGGGCACAAGCAGAAGCAGTCCGGCAACCAGGCGGTCAGCCGCAAGCCCACCGCCAACCTGTTCCGCGCCAAGGACGGCTGGCTGCTGTTGGCGGTGAACAACGACAAGCAATACGACGCGCTGATGAAGGCGCTGGGGTTGGAGCACAGCTTCGCCGATCCGCGCTTCGCCGACTGGTTCCTGCGCGTAGAGAATGAGCCCGCCCTGCGTGCCCTGATCGAGGAGAAGCTCGCCGCCGCCACCCCCACGGAATGGGAGGATCGGCTGAATGCCGCCGGCGCGCCCTCCGCCGCCATCTGGCGGATCGAGGAAGTGATCGAGCACCGCCAGGTGAAGGCGCGCGGGTTGATCCAAGAGGTCGACTCCCCCTGGGGCAAGCTGCGCTTCGCCGGCAGCGGCGTGACCCTTGCGCATGGCACGCCCAGGCTGGACAAGCTGGCGCCGCTGCTGGGGGCGGATACCGATGCCATCCTGGCGCAGGTGGGTTTCGGGCCGGCGGAGATCGCGGCTCTTCGTGACGGAGGCGTGGTTTGACGACCGAGCGACTGAAGACGTTCATCCAGGACTTCACCCGGCTGGCCGATGCGCATCACGGCAACGAGCCGGCGATGCTGGCCAATGGCGAGCTGCTGCTGGCCGGGCTGGTGGCGCATGACGATTGGCTGCCGGAAGCCTTCGCCCAGCCCAATCCGGAGCGCTACACCCAGTACCTGCTGCACTGTGATCCACTGGAGCGGTTCTCGGTGGTGAGCTTCGTCTGGGGCCCCGGGCAGAAGACGCCGGTGCATGACCACATGGTGTGGGGCCTGATCGGCATGCTGCGCGGGTCGGAGACCGAGACGCATTTCGAGCGTGCGGCGGATGGGCAGCTGGTGCCCGGTGGAAGCGCGACGCTGCGGCCCGGGATGATCGGCCGCGTCTCCCCCACCATCGGGGACATCCATGTGGTGTCCAACGCGGTGCCGGATGCGCCTTCGGTCAGCATCCATGTCTATGGCGCCAATATCGGCATGGTGCACCGGCACGTGTTCGACGTGGCGACGGGTGCGCCCAAGACCTTCGTTTCCGGCTACTCGGCCGATGTGGTGCCGAATGTGTGGTCCATGCCGCCGGCTTCGGCATGAGCCTGGTTTCGACCGCCCTCGAAGGCGGCGTGCTGACCGCCACGCTGAACCGGGTGGAGCGCGGCAACGCACTGGATGCCGCGCTGGTGGCTGATCTCAGGGCGGCAGTGGCGCAGGCCGATGATCCCGCGGTGCGGCTGCTGGTGTTGCGCGGGGCGGGCAAGGCGCTGTGCACCGGGTTCGATGTGGGCGGGATCGAGGCGGAGAATGATGCCTCCCTGCTCGCGCGCTTCGTGGCGATCGAGCTGCTGCTGCAGGCGGTGCGGCATGCGCCGGTGCCGGTGGTGGCGCTGGGGCATGGGCGGATGTTCGGGGCCGGGGCGGATCTGTTCGCCGCGGCCACCTGGCGCATTGCCGATCCCGGGGCGCGGTTCGCGTTTCCCGGTGCACGGTTCGGGCTGGTTTTGGGCACGCGACGACTGGCCTCCATCGTGGGCGAAGCGCAGGTGCTGGCGTTGACCTCGCGTGGGCAGGGGCTGGATGCGGAAGCGGCGGCTGCCTGCGGGCTGGCGACGTCGCTGGTGGCGCAGGACGGCTGGGACGCGGAGGTGGCTTCGATCGCCGCCGAGGTGGCCCGCGTGGACCGGGCGACGGCGCTGGCGTTGGCCGGGGCGGCGCGGGCCGAGACGCGCGATGCGGATCTGGCGGCGCTGGTGCGGTCTGCCGCGGTGCCGGGGCTGCGGGAGAGGATTGCCGCCTATGCCGGCGGGCGTGGCTGACGCAAGGAGCATATGATGGCCGACAACCCGACGCTGCCGTTGTTCTACACCAGGCTGGTGGGGGTGAACCCCACGGCCCACGGCGCCCTGCGGATGGACCGTGCGGCCGGGTTCGGCTTCACGGCGGGGGCGACGTCGATCCCGCTGGGGCTGGGAGAGATGGCGCTGGCGGCGCGGCACTACCCCGTGGTGTTCGCCAACGGGCCGGTGCCGTCGCCGGTGGCGTTGGTGGGGCTGGACGAGGGCGGCAACCTGTTCGTGGGGCCGGATGGCGCCTGGGCCCCTGGTACCTATGTGCCGGCCTATGTGCGGGCCTTTCCGTTCGTGTTCGTGGAGGACCAGACGCGCAAGGAAACGTTCGTGGCCATGGAGGAAGGGGCGGCCAGTTTGGGGACGGAGACGGGCGAGAAGCTGTTCGAAGATGGCAAGCCGACGGCGTTCCTGAACGAGGCGGTGCGGTTCTGTGCCGCGGTGCGCGACAATCTGGCGGCCGCGGCGGCGTTCGGGCGCGGGCTGGCGGAGGCCGGGCTGCTGCAGGAGGAGGAAGCGACGGTAAATTTCAACAGCGGCGGGTCGCGCAAGGTGCGCGGGTTCCAGCTGGTGAAGCCGGAGCGGCTGGACCAGGTGGCGGACGAGACCTTTCTGGACTGGCGGCGGCGAGGCTGGCTGGGGCCGGTCTATGCCCATCTGCACGCCGCGGGGAACTGGGCGCGGCTGGTGGACAGGGTTGTCTCACGCGGTGCGCCTGGGGCGGGCGGGGCGACGCCATCCGCGGGTCTTTGATCGCACGACGGAGACGATGGCGAAAAATGGCGTTCCTGTAAGTTCGATGTAATGGGCTGGGCGGCATTCTCCCCGTGCCGAGACAAGGTCGCCTCCCGGAAACGGAGGGCCCCCCGACCGGCTCTGAAACAGAACATAATCGGGAGAGTTCGACATGATGACCGCCCTCAAGATCGTGAAGTCCGCCATTGCCGACCGTCGTGGCGTGACCGCCATGGAATACGGCCTGATCGCCGGCGTGCTGGCCGTTGGCCTCGCCACCGCCTTCACCGCGCTGTCTGGCAAGCTGACCAACGCCTTCAACGCGCTGAAATTTTGATCCCCGGGCAGGGGCGAGGCAAACCGCCCCAGCCCCTGCCGCGTGGCTTCCGTCGGCTCCCGCCGCCTCCCCCTTCACCGGGGAAGGATGGCGGGAGCCGATCGTGATTCCGGGGGTGTGTTCGGGCATGATCACGGCATGAGCACGCATGACGATCCGACCGCGCCTTGGGATGCCATTCCGACGCGGCCTTCCAACCCTTCGCCGCCGGCGCCGGAGCTGGCTTGGCCCGGGGGAAAGCGGGCGGCGTTGTTTCTTTCGGTGGATGTGGATGCCGAGACGGCGTGGACGGATGACGACCCCGCCCGGACCGACAATCTGGTGAGCCTTTCCTTCGGTGGATACGAGGGGCGGGTGGGGACGGCGAAGATGCTGGAGTTGTTCCGGCAGTTGGGATTGCGGGCGACGTTCTTCGTGCCGGGCTGGGTGGCGGAGGCCTATCCGGCGATGTGCGAGGCGATCCTGCGCGATGGGCATGAGATCGGGCACCATGGCTACCACCATCTGCGGCCCGATCCCGGCAGCCCCTGGATCGAGGCGGAGATGGTGCGCGGATTCGAAGCGCTGAAGAGCCGGCTGGGCGTGGTGCCGGTGGGGTATCGGGCGCCGGGGGGCGAGTTCAGCGAGGCGCAGCGCGCGGCGCTGGTGCGGCATGGGCTGGTGTATTCGAGTTCCTTCCGCGACGACGTGCGGCCATACCGGCATCTTCTGCGGGACGGGTCGGCCGGGGCGGTGGAGCTGCCGGTGAGTGCGAATTTCGATGACTGGATGCTGGGACTGACCGCGCGGTTCAGCCCGCGCAGCGTGATGGCGCCGCATGACGTGTTGGGGATGTGGCGCGACGAGCTGGACGAGATCGTGGACTGGGGCGCGATGCTGACGGCGGTGCTGCACCCGCAGGTGAGCGGGCGGCCCGGGCGGTTGCGACTGTTGCGGGCGTTCCTGGGGCATGCGGTGGCGCGGGGGGATGTTTGGATTGCGCCAGGGCGGGAGATTGCGGCGCATTTCGCGGCGGTAGAGGCGGTTCCCCGTTAAATACGATACCGGAACAAATAAGGCGTGCGTCGGCCCTGCGGGACATGACTGTTTTTCGCGCGGGAGGGCGGCGGCGGGCGCGCGGGACGGATGATGGGCGGGCGTATGGCGATGCCCGGCGGACCCAGGGTGTGGGTAGGGCGCCACCGCGGTGCGGACGCGGTGGGCCCGCACGTGTGGATGACGGGCGGCACGGACGGTGATTTGGCCCCTTGGGACGCGGCTTGGGTGTGCGCGGCCTTGGGGTAGGCCTGGCGGGGGCAGGCGCGGGCCGGGCGTGAACCCGGTGCGCAGCGGGCCGGGGGGAGGGGCGGCAGGAGCCAGCCGAGTAAGGCTTCGCCCAGGCTGGCGCGGCTGAACAGCGGCCATTGGAAGAGCTGGCTCGGTTTCTCGCTACAGCGTTTCAGTTCCGATAAGTGGATCGCCTGCCGGTTGATACGCACGTTGTGCCGCTGCCGTGGAGCCGCGCAGGGTGGGCGTCGCCCGACCGGAGCGGCTCCACGGCAGCGGCGG
>JAPLOI010000015.1 GCA_026400815.1 Alphaproteobacteria bacterium | reverse complement strand
GCGCGCTCGATACATGACACTGGAAACCATCGCCACACTCGGCGATGATCGCGCCGTCAGCTTGCCGCCCATGGCAGCCTGAGCGAGCAGCCAACGCTGCTCAGCACGCCGTTGCTACACCACGGCTTGGGACATGACCGGGGCGGCCAGCGGCAGGCGGTTAACCATTGATCAACACTCCGTGAAGATAGATCGCAATTGCGCGATTCCGCGACCAGACGCAAGTTTTGAATTTCCATGTCCCCAGTGTGCAGCAATGACTTTCCGAAAAGACAGCATACCGGTTTCATCACCGCTGCAGCACCGGCCGGGTCTTGTGGGCTCAGTGCAAGGGTGCACCGGAGTCATCCGCATCGTCCGCAGTCAGGAGAGTGCAATCATTGCTTCACAGATAGGTAAGGCATGCATGGTTCATAGGCCAGCCATGCGGCAACCATTCCGCCGCGGGCTCGCTCTGGCCACCTTGGTGCCCACGGCGCCATACAAGCGTTGCAGGTGTGGCGCTCCACCCCATGTCTCACGCCGAAGCGCCCAAGCCGACCCCCGACCGCGATGGAATCCCCGATGCCGCCACCCCCCGCCGACGCCGAGGATGAGGGCCCCCAGACGGGAGCCACCACCGAACCTGCCTCCACCCGCATCCGCAACCGCATTCGCCGTGCGCGCAAGCGGTTCCATGCCAACGACAACATCAGCGAGTTCCTGCTGCCCGGCGACCTGGAGCAGCTGCTGGACGAGGTTGCCGGCAAGATGCAGGGCGTGCTGGAAAGCCTGGTGATCGACACCGAGAGCGACCACAACACGCAGGACACTGCGCGCCGCGTCGCCAAGATGTATCTTAACGAGGTGTTCCGCGGCCGCTACGCCGCCGCCCCGCCGGTAACCGAGTTCCCCAACGCCGAGCAGCTCAACGAGCTGATGATCGTTGGCCCCATCACCGTGCGCAGCGCCTGCAGCCACCATTTCTGCCCGATCATGGGGCGGCTTTGGATCGGGTTGATGCCGAACGAGCACTCCAACCTCATCGGCCTGTCCAAATACGCCCGCCTGGCGGATTGGGTGATGAGCCGCCCGCAGATCCAGGAGGAGGCGATCGCCCAGATGGCCGACCTGCTGATGAGCAAGGTGGCCCCCGATGGCCTCGCCGTGGTGATGGAAGCCGACCATTTCTGCATGCACTGGCGCGGGGTGAAGGACACCAACACCAAGATGATCAACTCGGTCATGCGCGGCTCGTTCCTCAAGGACGCGGCGCTGCGGCGCGAATTCCTCTCGCTGATCAACCTGAAGGCCTAGCCCCCCGATGCTTGTCCGCTGCCTCTACGCCAGCCGCGCCCGCCAGCCTCTCACCCCTGCTGTGGTGGATGGGATCCTGGAGCAGTCCCGCCGCAACAACCCAGCACGCGGCATCACCGGCCTGCTCTGCTTCGTGGACGACGTCTTCGTCCAGGTGCTGGAAGGCGGGCGGGACCCGGTGTGCGACCTGTTCGCCACCATCGTGCGCGACGACCGCCACAGCGCCGTGCGCCTGCTCTCCTATGAGGAGATCGGCGAGCGCCGCTTCGGCCACTGGAACATGGGCCAGGTGAACATTGCCCGCGTGAACACCGCGCTGCTGCTGAAGTATTCCGAAAAGCCGGTGCTGGACCCCTTCACCGCCTCGGGTGCGGCCACGCTGGCCCTGCTGCACGAGCTGGTGGACACTGCCCAGATCGCCACGCGCGGAGGCTGATCAACCGGGAGATCCCAAGGATGGACTACGACCTGCACTACTGGCCGACCCCCAACGGCAAGAAGGTCACCATCCTGCTGGAGGAGCTGGGCGCCCCCTACACCATCGTGCCGGTCAATATCGGCAGGGGCGACCAGTTCCGGCCGGAATTCCTGCAGATGAACCCCAACCACCGCATGCCGGTGCTGGTGGACAACGCGCCCGCGGATGGCGGCGCCCCGGTGCCGGTCTTCGAATCCGGTGCCATCATGCAGTATCTGGCGGAGAAGCACGGCCAGTTCCTGCCGACAGACGCGCGCGGCCGCACCGAGGTGATGCAGTGGGTGTTCTGGCAGATGGCCAACCAGGGCCCGAAGCTCGGCGAATGCGGCCATTTCCGCCGCCTGGGCGACACCAAGGGCGACCAGTCCTACGCCGTGCGCCGCTTCACCGATGAGGCGAACCGGCTCTATGGCGTGCTCAACAACCGCCTGCACAGCCGCCGCTACCTTACCGGGGACAGCTACACGATCGCCGACATGATCTGCTTCCCCTGGACGGTGAACTGGAAGGGGCAGGGGCAGGACATCGCCGAATTCCCCTATTTCGCCCGCTGGCACAATGAACTGGCCGCCCGCCCCGCCGTGCAGCGCGGCCTTGCCGCCGGCGCCGGCTTCTCCGAAGACCCCGCCACCCTGCCGCAGGCGGAGCGCGATCGCCGTGCCGCGATGCTCTACAACCAGCGCGCCCTGCCGGCCCCCGATGGCGGCATGCTGCTGATCCCGCCGGGCTGATACCTCCCCCCCTCGTTTCACGATCCCGTCACCACCCGCGCTGCCCGGCCCTGCCGAGCGGCGTTTTCGTGTGTTTGTATCTGAACATCTCCAACAATGTTCACTTTTGTAAATTCTTACAAATTGCCTACCGCAATTCCTGCCGTGCTGTTGCGTTCCGCCCGGAGAGCGATCTACGGTTCGGTTTATTAGACGTTTCTTTCAATGTCCTTTCCGCCCAGCGCGACGGGACACCCCATTTGACCGCACCGTTTTCCAGGAGTGGTGGACATGAGCTTCTTTCGGGCTACCTGGCTGTTCTTCTTTGCCCTGGGCGCCGTTGCCCTGGCCGGCTACGTCCTGGCTTTCGACAGCTGGGCCGCCCAAACCGCCGCCCCGGGCGCAGAGCTGATGTGCCGCGGCACGCTCGCCGGCAACATCCCCCTGGCCCGCGCCCCGCTCTGCCTCGCGGTCTGGTTCACCGAGGCCAAGATCTGGCTCGGCCATGCGCAGGAGATGGTGCTGCACACCGCCGAAGGCCTGCACGGCGTGGAGCTGCTGCATACCGCCGATATCGGCCTGTTCGCCTTCGGCTCGCTGGCCGGTGGCCTTGCGCTGAACTGGCTCTGGGCAACGGCCATGACCCATGTTGCCAGCGCCGTCGTCGCGGCTTGCTACTCGCTGATCCAGGGTCTGTCCCAGTTCCTGAGGAGCCACACCGCCTGACCCGCCATTCCCTACCCCCTGCCTACCGCACACCCTGCCCGGCGCCACATTGCGCGCGTTGTTAAGGAAAAATTGACCCTCTGCCGCGCATTCCTGCGTGGCCCCTCCTGCCGGACGCCTGAACCATGTACCGATCCATCTGGATGTACTACTTCATCACCGGCCTGCTCAGCTTCACCGCCGGCGTTCCGGCGATGGAAAGCTGGGCCGATTCCCTGCTCCCGCCCGAAGGTGCGGCCTGCCACCTCACCCAGGCCGTCGCGGGCCTTTCCCGCGCCGATCTCTCCCTGTGCCTCGCCGCCGGCATCGCCGAAGCGCGCACCGCCGCGGGCAACGGCCTGTCTGTGCTGGGTGATATCCACCAGGGCATGGCGCTGGCCGACTGGCTGCGCGTGGCGGATGTGGTGATGATCACCGCGGGCCTGATCGCCGCGGCCCTCGCCCTTGTCTGGGTCTGGGCCAACAGCATGACCCGCCTGGCCGGCCTCTCCCTTACCGGCACCTACACCCTGGTGCGCGCCGTGGGCATCGCGCTGGAGCGGCGGGGCTTCACCTCCGCCTCCTGACGGCACATCAGCGCAGCGCGGCGAAGAAATCCTTCAGCAGCGCCGCTGCCTCGCTCTCCCGCACGCCGCCCACCACCTCTGGCCGGTGCTGTGCGCCCGGGGCGGCATAGATGCGCGGCCCATGCTCCACCCCGCCGCCCTTCGGGTCATAGGCGCCGAACACCACGCGGCGAATGCGGAACAGCCCCGCCGCCGCCGCGCACATCGGGCAGGGCTCCAGCGTCACCACCAGATCGCACCCCACCAGCCGCGGCGAGCCCATCAGTTTAGCCGCCGCCCGCAGCGCGATCATCTCCGCATGGCCCGCCGCATCGTGGTCTGCTTCCACCTGGTTGCCGGCCCGCGCCAGGATGCGGCCGTCCGGCCCGAGTACAACCGCACCCACCGGAACCTCCCCGCGCAGGGCGGCCGCCTTCGCCTCATCCAGTGCGGCATTCATCGCGTTCATGATCCATCCTTGCCACCGCCGCACCCCGCGGCGTAGCAACCGCTTATGAGCACAATTACCAAGCCAGGGGGCAACCTCCCCACCATCGGCGTCACCCTCGATAGCGAGAAGCCCGGGGGCTACTCGAAATACCCCTGGTACGCCCTTCGCACCAACTACATGGATGCGGTGGCGGCCACTGGCGGCCTGCCCATGGCCCTGCCGCACAACGCCAACCTCGCCGAAGCCATGCTGGACCGGATCGACGCGCTGATCGTCACCGGCGGCGCGTTCGACGTGGATCCCTCGCTTTATGGCGACGCCGGCCGGCACGACACCGTGATCCTCAAGGAAGGCCGTACCGCCGCGGAATTGGCGCTGGTGCGTGGCGCGCTCGCCCGCAACATGCCGGTGCTGGGTATCTGCGGCGGGGAGCAGCTTCTGGCCGTGGCCCTCGGTGGCACCCTGATCCAGCACATCCCGGATACGATCCCGAACGCGCTGGACCACGAGCAGAAGAATCCGCGCAACGAGCCCGGCCACGAGATCGCTGTTGTTCCCGGCACGCTGTTGCATCGTATCGTGGGCGCCACGGCCATGAACGTGAACACCTCCCACCACCAGGCCGTCCGCGCGCCCGGTCCCCGGGCCCCCCGTGCTTCATTCATCGTCAACGCCACCTCGTCCGATGGCGTGATCGAGGGGATCGAGGAGGCCAGCTACCGCTTCTGCCTCGGCGTGCAGTGGCATCCGGAGTTCTTCATCGACCCAGGCGACCGCCGCATCTTCGATGCCCTCGCCGCCGCGGCGCGCGCATGAGCGACACCCCCGAGACCGGTGAAACCCCGGCAAGCCCCAAGGGCGAACGCATCGCCAAGTGGCTCGCCCGCGCCGGCATCGCCAGCCGGCGGGATGCGGAGAAGCTGCTCACCGAAGGCCGGGTAAAGCTCAACAACGTGGTGGTCACCCACCCCGCCACCTTCATCGAGCCCGGCGACCTCGTCACCGTCAACGGCACGCTGGTGAACGAGCCGGAGCGCACCCGCCTGTGGCGCTACCACAAGCCCGACGGCCTGGTGACCACCCATCGCGACCCCCAGGGCCGCCCCACCGTGTTCGAGAAGATGCCGCCCAGCATCCCGCGCGTGGTCAGCGTCGGCCGGCTCGACCTGAATTCGGAGGGGCTGCTTCTCCTCACCAACGACGGCACCCTGGCCCGCCGGCTGGAACTGCCCAGCAACGCCTGGGTCCGCCGCTACCGCGTGCGCGTCTTCGGCATCCCCACCGAGAGCCAGCTCGCCGCCCTGGCCAAGGGCATCACGGTGGCCGGTGAGCGCTACGGCCCGATCGAGGCCGGGCTGGACAGCCGCAAAGGCGACAATGCCTGGCTCACCGTGGCCCTGAAGGAAGGCCGCAACCGCGAGGTGCGCAAGGTGATGGCCCATCTGGGCCTGGAGGTCAGCCGCCTGATCCGCGTCGCCTACGGCCCGTTCCAGCTCGGCAACCTCAACCGCGGCGAGGTCTCCGAAGTGCCCACCAAGGTGCTACGCGAGCAGATCCCTCAGGGCTGAGCGGGGCAGGGGGATGCGCATCGTCGCCGGCCTCTGGCGCGGCCGCGCCCTGTTGGCGCCGAAGGGGGAGGGCACCCGCCCCACGGCGGATCGCGTCCGCCAGGCCCTGTTCGACATGCTGCTGCACGCCCCCTGGGCGGGGCGAGACAGCGTAGTCGGCGCCACCGTGCTGGATGGCTTCGCCGGCACCGGCGCGCTGGGCCTGGAAGCGCTCTCGCGCGGCGCCACCCATGCCCATTTCCTGGAACGCGACCGCGCCGCCCTGGCTGCCCTGCGCGCCAATATCGCCGCGCTGAAGGCGCCGGCCACCCTCCACGCCACGGATGCCACCAAGCCCCCGCCCGGCCCGCCCTGCACCCTGGTCTTCCTGGACCCGCCCTACGGCCAGGGCCTGGTGGAAAAGGCGCTGGCCGCCCTCGCCCCCGCCGGCTGGCTCGCCCCCGGCGCGCTGGTGGTGGCCGAAACCGCCCGCGAGGAACCCCTCGCCCTGTCAGCCGAAATCCTCGCCGAACGCGCCCACGGCGCCGCCCGGATCACGATCCTGCGCCACCCCTAGTACCACTCCACCTCGGTATGGTTCATCGCCGCCCGCGCCGCCGCGAAGCTGTAGAACAGCAGCCCCACCCCCAGCGTCGCGATGCACACCACCAGCCACCGCAGCAGCTGCCCGATGCTGCGCTCCACATCGTAGCGGCACACCAGCCGCCCCACCGGCGTGCCGGCGGCATCGGTCAGCTCCACGCTGTTGATCACGGCGCGGAAGAAGTGCCCCGCCACCACCAGCCAGCCCAGCCCCAGCGTGCACACCGACACCGCCAGCCACACCAGGAACTCCGGCCACACCTTGCCCAGGTCCATCCGGCTGCGTAGTCGCAACCCGGCCATCGCCGCCACGCCCATGGCCCATCTCCGCCGCTGATTGCCCCATGAGGATGATGCGCCGGCACAAGCACGGCCTTGATCCGGATCAATTCACCCGTTGAACAGCCGCCGCACCCACCGGTCGCGCAGCCTTCGCCCCGCCAGCACCAGCAAAGGCGGCGCGCCCAATGCCAGCACCGGCCAGGCCAGCAGCGCCGGCGGCAGGGCCGGCAGCGCTCCGCCCCCCAGCGCCGCCGCGGCTTCCCCCAGCCACTGCCACGCCATCCCGGCATGCCAGGCCGGCACCACCACGCCGTGCAACGCCGCGGCCCCACCCACCCAGCGCTGCACCCCCGCCGGCACCGTCCCGAACGCCACCGCACCCAGCGCCGCCATGCGGCCCTGCAGCAGCCGCAGCAGCAGCGCCATCGCCGCCACGTCCTCCACCCGGCCGTATTGCTTCGGCACGCTCAGCACCATGTCGCCGTCCAGCATCACGGTCACGGCCACGCGCCGCTGCGGCCCCTCCACCTCCAGCACCAGCGCCACCGCCCCGTCGCGCCAGAAGCGCCGCCACAGCGCCAGCCCCTTCGCCCGCCGCCAGCGTGCTGCCGCCTCGCTCACCGCCGCAGCAGCGCGCCGGCCGCCGAGCCGATCCAGCGCCCCAGCGTATCCACCAGGAACGACCATTGCCGGAAGGAGGCATCGACGGCCGCCTGATGCGCGCCCTGCAGCGCCAGCCGCTTCGCGTCGTCCAGCCCGGTCTGGATGCGGAACACCACGTCGCCGTCCAACTGCACCACGGTCTGCATCAGCACCCGCTCGGCACCGACATCCCAGGTCTTGCGCAGCAGCACCAAGTCGTTGGTGGCGAACACCGTGCCAGTGGTGCGGGTGAGCCGCGCGCGGCCCAGTTCCACGGGGCCGAGCGCGTCCACCTCCACAACGACGCCCTTCAGCTGGTCGCAGTTGTTCTTGATGCGGGAGAGCACGCCCGAATCCACCTCCGCCAGGGCCCGCCCGGCGCGCGCGATGTCGCCACGGCTCCAGCCCGGGCCCTCCCGCCCCACCGGCGGGCCCGGCAGGCCGCGATCGGGCATCACCGGCCCGGCCTCCAGCGCCAGCGTGCGCTCGCGCATCTGGGCCAGCCACAGCGCCACGCCGCGCATCGCCTCCAGTTCGCCCGGCTCCAGCGTTGGCTGCTCCTCCACCAGGAGGCGCGGCAGCGCCCGCGGCGGCCCGGCGCTGCCATCCGGCAGGAGGGGCGGCGCCATGGCCCGCCGCGCCTGGCCCGCGGTGTCGAAGGGCTGGATGCCGTACTCGAACGTGTCCGACAGCGCGGCGGCCCAGGCCCAGGGCGGATTGCCGGGCACGCCGAACACCGAAGCCGCCGCCTTCAGGTAGCGGAAATAGTCCACCTTCACGTCGATGATGGCATTGGTGGGCGTCGGCATGCGCTGCGCCGACATGCCGTCCTTCTCGACGGTATTGACCTCCAGGCTCAGCAGGTTGCGCGCGATGTCGCGGAACTCAACCATGGCCGCGCCCCTGCTACTTCTTCATGAGCTCGCCGACGAGATCCGCGATCGCCTTGATGTTGGTGTGGATGATCTCGCGGCTTTCGGCCACGTGGCGCGTGTGCGCCTCCATCAGCGCCGCCTTGTCCGCTGCGAGCATCGCCGGGGACATGTGCGTGGTGATATCGCCCTCCAGGAAGCGCACCTTGGTGACGATCCCCTCGGCTGTCTCGGCCTTGGGCTGCAGCACCTGACGCCCTTCAACCGTCTTGAACTCCAGCTCGGAGATCGAGGTCTCGATGCGCAGCTCCACCAGATCGCCGATTTTTTGCACGATCTTCTTCCAGGTCGTGTCCAGCGTCGCCACGTCGTTCTCGGCCATCACCGCTCTCCCGTTACGCTTGGGAAGCGACGACAACACCGAACCGATGCGCTGTCCAGCCTCACCGCCGCCCGAACAGCCGCTCGATCTCCGCCTTCGAGAGCTTCAGATAGGTCGGCCGCCCATGGCTGCACGTCGCCGCCCGCGGCGTGGCCTCCATCTGGCGCAGCAATGCGTCCATCTCCGGCCCCGCCAAGCGCCGCCCGGCGCGGATGCTGCCGTGGCAGGCCAGCCGTGCCACCACCGCATCCAGCTTCGCCGCCAGCGCCAGCCCTTCGCCCATCTCGGCGAATTCGTCGGCGAGGTCGCGCAGCAACGGCCCCGGATCGGGCGCGCCGAGTGCGGCCGGCATCGCCCGCACCAGCACCGCGCCGGCCCCGAACGCCTCGATCTCCAGCCCCAGCTGTTCCAGCGCCTCGGCCTGCTCCACCAGCCGCGCGGCATCGCCTGGTGGCAGGTCCACCACCGCCGGCATCAGCAGCGCCTGGCGCCGCACCTCGCCTTCCAGCAGCTGCGCCCGCAACGCCTCATGCGTCAGCCGCTCATGCGCCGCGTGCTGGTCCACCAACACCAGCGCGCCATCCGCCGCCACCGCCAGGATGTAGGTATCCAGCACCTGCGCCACCGGCGCGCCCAGGGGATAATCGACCGGATGCGCCGGCGGCACCTCGCGCAGTTCCACCGGCGGCAGCACCCTTGCGGCCGGCATCACCTCCATCGGCAACCGCGCCTCGGCGAACCCCATGCGGGCCGGGGCAGGGGAGGGCGCCACCGGCCGCCGCAACGGCAGCCCAGAATACCGCGTCAGCGCCGGCAGGCTCACCTCCGGCGCCGCAACGCCCGCGGCCCCGGCCGCCAATGCGCGCGACAGGGTGGAGATCACCAGCCCACGCACCGCCTCGGGCGAGCGAAACCGCACCTCCGCCTTGGCCGGATGCACGTTCACGTCCAGCTGCTCCGGGTCCAGCGTCAGGAAAAGCGCCACGATCGGGTGCCGCCCGAAGGCGATCACGTCGCGATACGCCACCCGCACCGCCGTGCGCAGCACGGGGTCCGACACCGGCCGCCCGTTCACGATCAACGCCTGCGCCGCCATCGTCGCGCGCGTCACGGTGGGCGCGGCGATGAAGCCGGTGAGCACCATCTCGCCCCCCTCCACATCCGCCCTGCGCCCCTCCACCGGGATCAGCACCCCGGCCGCCTCGGGCCCGAACAGGGCGGCCACCCGTGCGGCCCGGTCCTGCGCCGGCAGGTCGAACAGCATCCGCCCGTCGCTCTCCAGCCGGAACGCCACCTGCGGGGCCGCCATCGCCAGGCGTCGCACCGCCACCTCTGCCGCATCGGCCTCCGCCCGCGGCGACTTCAGGAATTTCCGCCGCGCCGGCGTGGCGAAGAACAGATCGGCCACCACCACCCGCGTCCCCACCGCCCCGGCGGAAGGCGCCACCTCCCCCACCACGCCACCTTCCACGGCGATCGTATGCGCGCTGTCCCCATCCCGCGTGCGCGAGGTGATGGCCAGGCGCGCCGCCGCCCCGATGCTCGGCAGTGCCTCGCCGCGAAACCCCAGCGTCTCGATCCGCACCAGCATGTCGTCGGCCAGCTTCGATGTCGCATGACGCTGCACGCACAGCGCCAGCTCCGCCGCACTCATGCCGAAGCCGTCATCCTCCACCTCGATGCGCGCAATCCCGCCGCCATCGATCGCCACTGCAATGCGCGAAGCCCCAGCATCCAGTGCGTTTTCCACCAGCTCGCGCAGCGCCGCCGCCGGGCGCTCGATCACCTCGCCGGCGGCGATCCGGTTGACCGTCGCTTCCGGCAGCAGCCGGATGCGTCCGGCCCTCATCGCAGCGCCGCGAACCGCGCCATCAGCGCCGCCGTGGAGCCGTCATGCACCCCCGCCGGCCCGCCCTCCAGCTCCTTCAGCACGCCAGAGGCCAGCACCTTGCCCAGTTCCACCCCCCATTGGTCGAAGCTGTTGATCCCCCACAGGCAGCCCTGCACCGCCACCTTGTGCTCATACAGCGCCACCAGCCGCCCCAGCGTGAACGCATCCAGCCGCCGGAACAGGATCGTGGTGCTCGGCCGGTTGCCGGGGAACACCCGGTGCGGCGCCACCGCGGCCACCGCGGCGTCATCCGCCCCCGCCGCGCGCATCTCCGCCTCCACCTGCGCCCGCGTCTTACCGGCCAGCAGCGCCTCGGCCTGCGCGAAGGCATTCGCCGCCAGGATGCGGTGCGCCCCATCGCGCCCATGATCCGCCTGCGCCGCCAGCAGGAAATCGACGGGGATCACGCTGGTGCCCTGATGGATCAGCTGCATGAAGCTGTGCTGCGCATCCGTGCCGGGCTCGCCGAAGATCACCGGGCAGGTCGCGGTCCCGACCGACCCGCCATCCAGCAGCACCGACTTCCCGTTGCTCTCCATCTCCAGCTGCTGCAGATGCGCCGCGAACCGGTGCAGCCTGGCGTCATACGGCAGGATCGCCTGCGCCCGGTAGCCCAGCGCATTCACATGCCACACCCCCACCAGCCCCAGGATCACCGGCAGGTTCGCCTCCAGCGGCGTATCGCGGAAATGGCAATCCATCGCCCAGGCGCCGTCCAGCAGCGCCTGGAACGTGTCCCACCCCCCCGCCAGCGCGATCGAAAGCCCCACGGCGGACCACAGCGAATACCGCCCGCCCACCCAGTCGCGGAACCCGAACACCCGCTCCGCCGCGATGCCGAACGCCGCCGCCGCGGCATGGTTGGTGGAAAGCGCGGCGAAATGCGCCCCCACCGCCGCCTCGCCCAGCGCGGCGGCCAGCCAGGCCCGCGCCGCCGCCGCGTTGGCCATGGTTTCCTGCGTGGTGAAGGTCTTGCTCGCCACCAGCACCAGCGTCGTGGCCGGATTCAGCCGGCGCGCCAGGGCGGCGAAGGCATGCCCATCCACATTGGAAAGGTAATGCGCCGCCATCACCCCGCCATCGGTCATGGTCAGCGCCTCGGCCACCATCCTTGGCCCCAGATCCGACCCGCCGATGCCGATGTTCAGCACCGCCTGAAACCGCTGGCCCGTTACCCCGCGCAGCGTGCCGTCATGCACGGCGGCCACGAAGCGTTGCATCCGCGCCCGCTCCGCCGCCGCCAGCCCGCTCGCATCCTCGGCGCCGGCAAGCAGCCCCGCATCCGCCGGCCCGCGCAGCGCCATGTGCATTGCTGCCCGGCCCTCGGTCGCGTTCACCAGCGCGCCGCCGAACAGCCTGTTGCGGAACCGCTCCAGCCCCGCCTTGCGCGCCAGGCCGAACAGCGCATCGCGCGCCGCATCATCGATCGCGGTCTTGGACCAGTCGAGCGTCAGGTCATCCAGCCGCGTTGAGAACCGCACCGCGCGTCCGGGATCACCCGCGAAAAGCACGCGGATGTCATGCGCCCCTGGCCGGGCCGCCAACGCGGCAAGCCGGGTCCATTCAGCGCGGAGATCGGCGGGCGAGTCGCTGTCCATGGCGCATCCTACCGCAGCTTGCGGTTGCGCCGAAGAGGGACGCCGAGGCTAGCGGAAGATCCGGTCGATCAGGCCGCGGCTGCGCGGCTGGATGATCCGGCTGTCGCCTTCGGCCACGTTCTGCCCCAGCGCCGCGTTCTCGCGCAGGCGCTGCGCCTCGCGCCGCGGGTCCACCTGCAGCCCGCCTTCGTTCGGCGGCGTGCGCCAGAACATCAGCCGGTCCACCAGCGCCGACGGCGAGCGATCCAGATGCGATTCGCTGTCCACCTTGGCGCGGATATCGCCCTGCACCTGCGGCCCCGCCGCCTGCAGCAGCGCGGAAACCCCGGGCGAAACCCCAGGCTCGCGCGCCCCCCCGGCGGCCAGCGCGGCCTGCGGTGACAGAACCGCCTGCGCGGCCTCGGGCCCAGATTGCTCCTGCGGCCGCGCCGCACCCGGCCGCGGCGCGCGCAGCGCGAAATCCGGCGGCATGGACAGCGGCGCCCGCGTCGTCACCTGGAACTCGTCCGGCGCGTCGCGCTGCAGCCCGAAGCTGCGGGAGACGTCTTCACCGCAGCCGCCCAGCAGCAGCGGCAGCGTCAGGGCCAGGGTCGCGGCGGTCTGGGGAATGCGCATGGCCCCCTGATTAGCCGGGAGGCGTGGCCGCATCAAGGCGTCTGCCCCGGCACTTGCCCGGCCGCGCCATCCTTGCGCCCGGCCAGCAGCGAATCCAGCAGCAGCAGCCCCACCCCACAGACGATCGCGGCATCGGCCACGTTGAACACGTACCAGCTCCAGCCCCAGGCATGGGCATGCAGGAAATCCACCACCGCGCCATAGGCGATCCGGTCGATCACGTTGCCCACCGCGCCGCCCGCCACAGCACCCAGCGCCAGCGCCACGGCCATCCGCTCGGCCTGCCACAGCCACACCGTCAGCGCCACCACCACGCCCAAAGCAACAGCGGCCAGCAGCGCCGCGCCCCAGCCGGAATCGCTGCTCAGCAGCCCGAAGGTGATGCCGCGATTCCACACCATGGTCAGGTTCAGGAACGGCAGCACCGGCACTGAAACCCGCGCCGGCAGGTCGAACACCTCCAGCACCCACCATTTGCTGATCTGGTCCGCCACCAGGATGGCCAGCGCCATCCCGATGCCGAACCCGCGCAGCCGAGTCATCCTGCGCTCCTCATCGGCATACCAGGCCGGACTCCACCGCATCCTCGCAGCGGGCGCACAGCCCGGGATGCGCGGCACTGCGGCCCACCTCCGGCAGCACCTTCCAGCAGCGCTCACATTTCGTGCCCGGCGCCACCGCCGCCCGCGCCCCGGCCACCGCCGCCGTCTCCACCGTGGCACCGGCCACGATCAGGATATCCGCCCAGGCCTCGGCCGAAAGCAGCCCGGCCTGCTCATCGGGCAGCGCCATCACCACCGCCGCCTGGGTGCTGGCGCCGATGCGCTTATCCGCCCGCATCGCCTCCAGCTCCGTGGTCCCCAGCCGGCGCAGCTCGCGCACCGCCTCCCACTTCGCCCCCAGCGCATCGTCGCGCCAGCCGGCGGGGATGGCGGGGAAATCGTGCAGGTGCACGGATTCGTCTGCGCCTCGCGCTTCGCTGCCGGCGTTCTCCCCGAACCGCGCCGTCCACGCCTCCTCGGCGGTGAACACCAGCACCGGCGCCAGCCAGGTGCACAGGCAGCGATGCAGGTGGTCCAGCACCGTGCGCGTCGCCCGGCGCCGCAGCGTGTCCGGCCGGTCGCAGTACAGCGCGTCCTTGCGGATATCGAAGTAGAAGGCGCTGAGATCGGAGGAGCAGAAATTGTGCACGGCGGCATAGACGCCGGTCCAGTCGTAGCTCTCCACGGCCGCGCGCATCACCGCGTCCAGCTCCGCCACCCGGTGCAGCACCCAGCGCTCCAGCTCCGGCATATCCGCCTCGGCCACGCGCTCCGCCTCGCTGAACCCATCCAGCGAGCCCAGCAGCCAGCGCAGCGTGTTGCGCAGGCGGCGATACAGCTCGGTCTGCTGCTTCAGGATCTCCTTGCCGATGCGCATGTCCTCGCTGGTGTCGGAGGACATCACCCACAGCCGCAGGATATCGGCCCCATACTGGTCGTTCACCTCCTGCGGTGCGACCACATTGCCGAGCGACTTGCTCATCTTGCGGCCCTGCTCGTCCATCACGAAGCCATGCGTCAGCACCGCCTTGAACGGCGCCACCCCGCGCGTGCCCACGGATTCCAGCAGCGAGGAATGGAACCAGCCGCGATGCTGGTCCGAGCCTTCCAGATACAGATCCGCCGGCCACGCCAGCCCGCGCTTCTCCAGCACGAAGGCATGGGTCGAGCCGCTCTCGAACCACACATCCACGATGTCGAACACCTGCTCGTAGTCGGCCGCGTTGCGCCCCTCGCCCAGGAATCGCTCGGGCGGCGACGAATACCAGGCATCCGCCCCCTCGGTTTCGAACGCGGCGACAATCCGGTCCACCACCGCCTGCTCGCGCAGCACCTGGCCGCTGGCCTTCTCCACGAACACCGCGATCGGCACGCCCCAGGCGCGCTGCCGGCTGATGCACCAATCCGGCCGCGACGCCACCATGGAGCCGATCCGGTTGCGCCCCATGTCCGGCACGAACTTCGTCGCCGCGATCGCCTCCAGCGCCTTGCCGCGAATATCCTCCGGCCCGTCCATGCGGATGAACCACTGCGGCGTCGCGCGGAAGATCAGTGGCGCCTTGCTGCGCCAGGAATGCGGGTAGGAATGCACCAGCTTGCCGCGCGCCATCAGCCCGCCGGCCTCGGTCAGCGCCGCGCACATCGCATCGGCCACCTTGTAAACATGCTGGCCCGCAAAGCCCGGCACCCAGGCATTGTAGGTGCCATCCTCGCCCACCGTCTCCGGCACCTCGATGCCGTGCTGGCGGCCGAGCTCGAAATCCTCCTCGCCATGGCCCGGCGCGATGTGCACGAAGCCGGTGCCGGCATCCGTGGTCACGTATTCGGCCGAATACACCGTCACATCATGGTCATAGCCGCGCCCACGCATCGGGTGCGCGCACACCGTGCCCAGCAGCTCGCGCCCCTTGTGCACATGCAGCACATGGTGCGTCTCTACCCCCGCCGCCTCGCAGAGCTGCGGCAGCAGGGCCAGCGCCACCAGCACCCGCTCCCCGGCCTGGGCCAGCGAGCCCTCCTTGGCGCTGTCGATCCGCACCACGGCGTAGTCGATGTCCTCGCCCAGCGCGATCGCCCGGTTGCCCGGCATGGTCCAGGGCGTGGTCGTCCAGATCAGGATCGCCGCGCCGTTCAGCGCCGCCACCGGCCCGCTTACGATCGGGAACCGCACTGTCACCGTCGTGCTGGTATGGTCGTGGTATTCGATCTCGGCCTCGGCCAGCGCCGTCTTCTCCACCGGAGACCACATCACGGGGCGGAGCCCGCGATACAGCGCCCCGTTCAACAGGAAGCGCCCGATCTCGCCGAAGATCGCCGCCTCGCTCGGCAGGTCCATGGTGGCATAGCGCTGCGGCCAGTTGCCCAGCACGCCCAGCCGGCGGAACTCGCTCTCCTGCACGCCCATCCAATGCTGGGCATAGGCGCGGCACTCGGCGCGGAACTCCAGCAGCGGCACCGCGTCCTTATCCTTCTTGGCGGCGCGATATTGCTCCTCGATCTTCCACTCGATCGGCAGGCCGTGGCAGTCCCAGCCCGGGATGTAGTTGGCGTCATAGCCGCCCATCTGCCGGGCGCGGTTCACCACGTCCTTCAGGATCTTGTTCAGCGCCGTGCCGATATGCAGGTTGCCGTTCGCATACGGGGGGCCGTCATGCAAGATGAAGCTTGGCCGGCCCTGCTTCGCCCGCAGCTTGCCCCAGATGTCCATCTGCTCCCACCGGGCCAGCATCCCCGGCTCCTTCTTCGGCAGGTCGCCGCGCATCGGGAACGGCGTGTTCGGCAGGAACACCGTGCTGCGATAGTCGCGGCCGGCAGCCGGGGCGGAAGCATTGTCGGTCATGGGATGTGTCTCGCGCGGCCGGAAGGTGCCGCCAAAGGGGTAGGGAATGCGCGCGTCGAACCCGGCTCTCTAGCGAGAGGCCGGGCGAATAATTCGCGCTATGACGATCCCAAACATGCCACGATCATGCCATCCGGTGCCCCAATCGGCAAGGCGAGCGGTGGCGGCAAAGGGAAGCGGTCACAGAGAGCACAGAGGACCACAGAGGGTCACAGAGAAGCGGAGCCAGGAAACCGGCGGCCAGATCGAAAACACCCCTCTGTGCTCTCTGTGGCCCTCTGTGCTCTCTGTGTCCCCTTCGCTTCCTTTTCCCGTCGCTACCCCAGCAGTTCCCGCGCCTGCGCCGCATCGGCGGCAATCCGCGCCTTCAGCGCATCCAGCCCCGGGAATTTCTGTTCCCCGCGCAGATAAGCCACCAGCGAAACCCCGATCTCCTGCCCGTACAGATCGCCGGCGAAGTCGAACAGGTTCACCTCCAGCCGGCTCTCCGGCCCCTCGTTCACCGTCGGCCGCCGCCCGATATTGGCAACACCCTTGCAAACGCGACCATCTTCCAGCGCGATCGTCACCGCATACACCCCGCGCGCCGGCTCCAGATGCCGGCCCAGCGGCACATTCGCGGTCGGAAACCCGATCGTCCGCCCGCGCTTGTCGCCATGCGCCACCACGCCGCGGATCGCCCAGGGCCGCCCCAGCATCGCGGTCGCCCGCTCCGGATACCCGTCCTGCAACGCCCGCCGGATCCGCGTGGACGAAATCGCCCCCTCCGCGTCCGACAGCGGCGGCACCACGGAAAGCCCGATCCCCACCCCCGCCGCCCGCTCCGCCAGAAACGCCACGTCCCCCCCGCGCCGGTGCCCGAAGGCGAAATCCGGCCCGCAGGCCAAATGCTTCGCCCCGAGCCCGTCATGCAGCACCTCGGCCACGAAGGTCTCGGCATTCATCTGGCTGAAGGCGGCATCGAAGGGCAGCTCGTACACGAACGAAACCCCCAGCTCCGCCAGCACCGTCGCCCGCTCGGCCGACAGCGTCAGCCGGAACGGCGGATCGTCGGCCCGGAACACCTCGCGCGGATGCGGCTCGAAGCTCAGCACCGCCAGCTTCGCCTCCGGCCGCGCCGCATGCGCCGCGCGCAGCACCTGCGCATGCCCGCGATGCACCCCGTCGAAATTGCCCAGCGCCACGCTCGCCCCGCGCGCATCTTCCGGCAGCGCCCGCCAGTCGCCGAACACCTGCATCAGCCGGCCTCCCCCGGGTCGGACCCAGTTGTCGCCATCCGCTGCTGCGCCCATTCCGAGAGCTGCACGGGATGCCCCAGGTATGCCGACAGCACCTCCGCCGGCGGCCCGTCGGCGCGTACCCGCCCCTGGTCCATCCACAGCGCCCGCGTGCACCACTGCAACACCACGTCGGTTGCGTGGGAGGAGAGCACCAGGATCTCCACCCCCCGCACCAGGTTCTCCAGCCGCACCCGCGCCTTCTCCATGAAGCCCGCATCGCCGGCCAGGAACCACTCATCCATCAGCAGCACCTGCGGCTGCACGGAGGTCGCCAGCGCAAAGCCCAGCCGCACGATCATGCCGGAGGAATAGATCCGCACCGGCAGGTCGAGGAAATCCGTCAGCTCCGCGAACGCCGCCACATCCTCGGCCAGCCCTTCGATCGCTTTCTTGTCGAGCCCGAGATACATGCCGCGCAGCATGATGTTCTCGCGCCCGGTCAGCTCCGGGTTCATGCCCAGATGCGGGTCCACCAGCGCGTTGAGCGAGCCCTGCACCCGCACCCGCCCGGCCACCGGCTCGTAGATCCCGGCCATCGCCCGCAACAGCGTCGTCTTGCCCGCCCCGTTGCCGCCCACCAGCGCCAGCCGGTCCCCGGGCCGCAATGCCAGGTTCACGTCGCGCAACGCCTCCACCACCACCCGGTTGCGGTTATCCGCCGCCATCCGCCCGGTGACGGTCGAAAGCACCGTCTTTTTCAGGCTGCGCGCATTGCCGTGGTACAGCGGAAAGCTGAGCGACAGGCCTTCGACGTCGATGGAAGATGTCATTGCCTGCGTCCTGCCCGCGCATGCCGTCCAAAACAGGATGTCCCGCTTATGGGCATCGACCAACCTGCGACGTAAGGGGAGTGGGACATCACAACCAAAAAGCGATCCGGCCGCGCACCCGCACGAACACCAGCCAGGTGATCGCGAACAGCACGGCGCTGTAGCCCAGCGCGCAACCCACCACCAGCAGGCTCGGCGGCGTGCCGAACAGCGGCCCGCGCACCACTTCCAGCAGGCAGAAGAACGGGTTCAACGCCAGCATCCACTGCCGATCGTCCAGCTGCTCCGGCTTCCAGATCACGGCGGACAGGAAGAACGCCATCTGCATCACATTGGCCACGATGGGCGGTATGTCGTGCAGCCGCGCGCACAGCGCCCCCAGCAGCAGCGCCAGGCTCAGCGACACCGCCAGCCACAGCACCATTCCCGGCAGCGCCAGCCACGCCACCCCCGCCGGTGGCCAGGTCCACAGCACCAGGTTCGCCACCACCACCACCACGGCGTTGTGCCCCAGGATGATCAGGTTGCGCACCACGATCCGCGCCGCATACAGCGTGAACGGCATCCGCACCGAGCGGATCATCCCCTGGTTGGTCGTGAACGCCCCGCAGGCATCGCTCACCAGCGCGCCCACGAAGCCCCACAGCACCAGCGACAGGCCGAGATAGGGGATGTAGTCGCGCAGCTCCAGCCGGAACAGCACCGCATACAGGATGCCCATGGCCGCCACCATCGCGCCGGTGGAGAGCGTCAGCCAGAACGGCCCCAGCACCGATCCGCGGTATTTCAGCCGGATATCCAGCCAGGCCAGCGTCCACACCAGCCGCCACTGCGCCAGCCCGTCGCACACATCGCGCCAGGCGGCCCGGTTGCGCTCGCCCCAGCTCTGGTCGGCCGCAAGGTCGAGGACCACGTTCTCGCTGGGCTGCAGGTGGGAGGAGCCTTCCATCGGCGGCGCCATACCCGATCCGCCCGCCGCCGGCAACCAAGCGGCGCCGACGTTCCCGCTATCCGCCCATCCCCCGTGCCGAACGGGGCCGGCATGGGTCTTTGTTGTGCGCGCGGCCACCGGCCAGCCCCGCGCGCGACACCCCCCGGCGCAACGGCCGGAAGAGTCGGCCATTGCGCCAGGTGGTATTAGGTCGCCCGGCCGATGCGCGTCCGTGCCCCGCGCGTCAGCACCACGCGCTCGCCCGCCTGAAACCGCTCCTCATTGGTCTGCACCACCGACACGGTCTGCCCGTCATCCTCGCGGATGATGAACTCCATTGCCTCGCCCGTGTTCACCGAACGCTCCACTGCGGTCCCGGCCAGCCCGCCGATGATCGCACCCCCGATCGCGCCGAGGATGTTCACCCGCGGATCGCCGCCGATGAAGCTGCCGGCCACGCCACCGGCCGCCGCCCCACCCAGCGTGCCCACGCCGCTCTGGCCCTGGATCGTCACCGGCCGCATGGACACGATCACGCCGTAGCTCACCTGCGCGCTGCGCCCGATATCGGAGGGCGAGTAGGTGGTGTTGGTGTTGCGCGGCCCGGCACAGGCCGAAAGCCCCAGCAGGGCAACCAGGCAGGCAGCGGCAACCATCGGGCGGGACAAAACAGGCATCGGCCATCTCCTTCACGGCGTCCAGCGCGGCACTTCCTAGCATACGCCGCGATTTTGCCGCATCGTTCTGCCCATCATTTGCGGCCAGATCAGGGCCGCCACAAGGTTGCCCAGGGAAGGGATTTCGGATAAGGGTTTGCAGTGAGTTCCTGTGAATACCGTTCAACGGATACCTCCAGGTAACCGGTCCTACTCAGTTTACCCGCGGGTGTCGTTGCCCCAAGGGCGCCCCCCCCCGCGGCGCGCCCAAGCCGGAGAGAGAGAGCCGCATGCCGTCCCCGAGCCTGTCTCCGGCCCTCACCGTCCGCTCCTCCAGGCTTGGCGCCCCCAGGCTTGGCGCCCCCAGGCTTGGCGCCCCTGGGCTCCGTTCCTTCGCGCGTCTCGCGATGTGCTTCGCCGCGATCGGCCTGCTCGCCGCCTGCTCCTCCAAGACCCAGGTCTCGCGCAGCGCGTCGGACTACGCCTCCCGCGCCAAGGGCAACTACGCCCCGCCGGGCCCGCCCGGCGACCCCTGGGGCCCCTACATCACCAAGGCCTCCGCGCGCTTCGACGTGCCGGAACGCTGGATCCGGGAGGTCATGCGCGTCGAATCCGGCGGCCAGATGTACCTGGGCGGCAAGCTCACCACCTCCGGCGCCGGCGCCATGGGCCTGATGCAGGTCATGCCTGGTACCTATGAAGAACTGCGCATGCGCCACGGGCTGGACGACGACCCGTTCGACCCGCACGACAACATCCTGGCCGGCACCGCCTATATCCGGGAAATGTACGACCTCTACGGCTCGCCCGGCTTCCTCGCCGCCTACAACGCCGGCCCCCGCCGCTTCGAGGACTACGCGATCCGCAATCGCGGCCTGCCCAACGAAACCCGCCGCTACGTCGCCAAGATCGCCCCCTACATCGCCGACCACCGCCCCAACCGGGAGTCCGAGGCCGCGCAGATGGCGATGTACCAGATCCCAACCGATATCCCCGCCGGCCCGCGCTACCCGCGCGGCGGCCGCGACCCGGCCCCGGTCGCCCTCGCCCAGGCCAGCCCGCCCTCAGGCCGGGATGCCTTCCGGCGCGCCGACTCCACCGTCTCGGCCTCCAACCTGCCGCCGCCGCCAGCCATGCCGCCGCGCGCCAGCGTCGTCGCCATGGCCGCCCCGCCGCCGCCGCCCCCGGCCCCGCCGGCCGCCGAGTCCGCCCGCGGCTTCTCCCTCATCGCCCCTGCCATGGCCGGCAGCCTGCCATCCCGCCCCGCCGCTGTGGCCGGCACCGTCGGCCCCTGGGCCATCCAGGTCGGCGCCTTCGCCAGCGAGGGCCTGGCCCGCTCCGCCGCCGAATCCGCCCGCGGCCAGGCGCGCGACGTGCTCGCCCAAGCCCGCCCCGCCGTCGGCGCCGTGCGCAGCGGTGGCAGCACGCTCTTCCGCGCCCGCCTCGCCGGCCTCTCGCGTGAAGCCGCCACCCAGGCCTGCGAAAAGCTCGCCAAGAGCCGCGGCACCTGCATCGTCCTCTCGCCGGACGCGCAACTCTAACACCGCAGATCGCCGAAACCCGGCGCGCCCCCGTTGCGGGCGCGCGCCGCCGGCGCCATGATCGCACCGACTGACCCCTGAAGGGGCCGGGAGGACTCGCATGACCATCAGCAACAGGATGACGACGGCATGATCAACAAGATCGTCCAGAACATGGCCGAGGCCATGGCGGGCGTGAAGGACGGGATGACGGTCCTGCTCGGCGGCTTCGGCCTCGTCGGCCAGCCCAACGCCCTGGTCGACGCGCTGATCGAAACCGGCGTGAAGGACCTCACCGTTGTCGCCAACAACGCCGGCGGCGGCACCACCGGTCTCACTGCCCTCATGGAGCACGGCCGCGTCCGCAAGCTGGTCTGCTCCTTCCCGCGCAGCAACAACACCATCTTCGAAGACCTCTACCGCGCCGGTAAGATCGAGCTGGAAATCGTCCCCCAGGGCACGATGGCCGAGCGCATCCGCGCCGCCGGCGCCGGCGTTGGCGCCTTCTTCACCCCCACCGGCGTGGGCACGAAGATGGCCGAGGGCAAGGAAGTCCGCGAAATCAACGGCCGCATGATGGTGATGGAATACGCCCTGCCCGGCGACATCGCCCTCGTCGAAGCCTGGGAAGCCGACCGCTGGGGCAACCTCACCTTCAAGCTCTCCGGCCGCAACTTCAATCCTGTGATGGCCACCGCCGCCAAGACCACGATCGTGCAAACCCAGCACATCGTCGAACTCGGCGCGCTCGACCCGCAGCACATCATGTGCCCCGGCCTCTACGTCGACCGCGTCATCCACATCCCCTACGGCGACCCGCCGTTCTGATTCCTGTGACCCAACGCGGCGGCAGCGCGCAGCGCGCGAGCCGCACTTAAATCAGGAGACACGCATATGGATGCGAAGCCTCAAGCCAAGGGCTGGGACCGTCTGCAGATGGCCGAGCGCGCCGCGCAGGACATTCCCGAAGGCTGGTACGTCAACCTCGGCATCGGCATGCCCACCGGCATCGCCGACTACGTGCCGCTGGACCGCGAAGTGGTCTTCCACTCCGAGAACGGCGTCCTCGGCATGGGCCCCAAGCCCCCCGAAGACCAGCGCGACCCCTGGCTGATCAACGCCGGCAAGCAGCACGTCACCCTGCGCAAGGGCGGCAGCTTCGTCCACCACGCCGACAGCTTCGCCATGATCCGCGGCGGCCATCTCGATCTCTGCGTCCTCGGCGCCTTCGAAGTGGCCGAGAACGGCGACATCGCCAACTGGGCCACCAGTGAAAACGATGCCGCCCCCGCCGTCGGCGGCGCCATGGATCTCGCCGCGGGTGCCAAGCGCCTGTGGGTCATCATGGACCACAGCACGAAGTCCGGCGGCAAGAAGCTGGTCAAGAAGTGCACCTACCCGCTCACGGCCCTCGGCGCCGTGAAGCGCGTCATCACCAACCTCGGCGTCTTCGATGTCACCGAGCGCGGCTTCGTCGTCGTGGAACTCGCCCCGGGCGTCACGCTGGACCAGGTCCGCGCCCAGTCCGAGGCCGAGATCCACACCCAAGGCTAAAGCAAGCGGTTCTTTTTTGAAAAAAAGAACCAAAAAACTTTTATGACTTTGCACCGAGCGTCCACACTGGGCCTCGGTGCAAATTCATAAAGTCTTTTTGCTTCTTTTTCTTCAGAAAAAGAAGACTCTACCTTACTGAAAGTACCCGCCATGAGCGCAGCTTCCTCCGACGATCGCGCCGAATCCGTCCGCCTCATCCGCGACAGCGCCGCCGGCCTCGCCCCGCGCACCGGTGACCTGCGCCGCATCCGCGCCCTGCGCTTCGAGGACCCCGGCTTCGACCGCGCCGTCTGGAAGCAGATGTGCGAAATGGGCTGGCCCGGCCTGCGCCTGCCGGAGGAAGCCGGCGGCTCCGCCCTCGGCATGGCCGAATACTGCGCCATCGCCGAGGAAGTCGGCGCGGCCCTGGCCCCGGAACCCCTCGTCTCCGCCACCATGGCCGCCCGCGCCCTGGCCGGCACCCCCCACGCCACCGCCATCCTCACCGGCGAACGCCTCATCCTCCCCGCCTGGCAGGAACGGCCGAACACGCTGGACACGCGCGGCGACACCACCACCGCCGGCGGAACAGCCAACGGCCGCAAGATCTTCATCCCCCAGGCCGCCGGCGCCGACGCCTTCCTCGTCTCCGGCAAGGACGGCCTCGCCCTCGTGGAACGCGATGCCCCCGGCGTGACGCTGACCACCGAACGCACCCAAGACGGCGGCAATTTCGGCACCCTCTCGCTCGAAAACGCCCCCTGCACCCCCGTTCCCGGCGACCTCACCGAAGCCCTGGAAGAAGCCGCCCTGGCCACCGCCGCCAGCCTCCTCGGCGTCATGGACCGCGTCTTCACCATGACGGTCGACTACCTCAAAACCCGCGTCCAGTTCGGCAAGCCCATCGGCAGCTTCCAGGCCCTCCAGCACCGCGCCGCCGACCTCAAGATCCAGGTCTCCCTCTCCCGCGCCAGCGTCGAATCCGTCGCGGCCGCCCTGGATAACGGCCTCACCGGCCCCGCCCGCCTCGCCGCCATCTCCCGCGCCAAAGCCCGCGCGTCAGACTCCGGCATGCTTGTCTGCCGCCAAGCCATCCAGCTCCACGGCGGCATCGGCTACACCGACGAAGCCGACCCCGGCCTCTTCCTCCGCAAAGCCATGGTCCTCTGCAACCTCTACGGCTCCGCCACCCTCCACCGCACCCGCTTCGCCACCCTGGCGGTCGACAGCGACGAAGGCTGATGCGCCTGGGGCGCGGCCAGGAAGCAAGGCCAGGGCTCTGCCCTGGACCCGCTGGGGCCTTAGGCCCCAGACCCCTTTACCTTTTCCGCCTTCGGCGGGGAGGGGCCGCCCGGGTCTCTCCACCGCCTCGATGGCCCCTCCCCGCCGAAGGCGGAACAAATGTGGGTCCAGGGACCTCAGGTCCCTGGCGGGGTCCAGGGGCAGCGCCCCTGGCCTTTCTTACCTGGGAGCACCCAAGCGCATGAGCCTCCTCACGGTCACCCGCCAGGGTGCGACGTTGGTGCTGGAGATGAACGAGCCCGCCAGGCGCAATGCCTTGAGCATGGCGATGCGCGCCCGCTTCATTGAGGAGCTGGAGGTCGCCGAGAAGGACAAGTCGGTCCGCGCGGTCGTCATCACCGGCGCTGGCGGCCAGTTCTGCTCCGGCGGCGACATCAGCGGCATGGACAGCTCGGATTTCGCCGCGGGGCGGGAGCGGTTTCGCATCACCCACGCGATGGTGAAGGCCATCATCGAGAGCGGCAAGCCGTTCGTGTCAGCCGTCGAGGGCTGGGCCGCCGGCGCCGGCGTGGGTTTGGCGATCGCGTGTGATTGCGTCGTGGCCGCCGAGGGCGCGAAGTTCCTCACCCCCTTCGTCCGCGTCGGCCTGGCCCCCGATTTCGGCCTGATGCACACCTTGCCGCGCAGGGTCGGGGAGGGCAGGGCGCGCAACATGTTCTTCTCGGCAGAGCCGGTGGACGCGGTGGAGGCCCTGCGCATCGGCCTGATTGACCACGTCGCCCCCAACGGCACCGCCCTGGAAAAGGCCCTAGAACGCGCCACCAAGTTCGCCGAGGGCGCCCCGGAGGCGATTGCCATGACCCGCAGCATCCTCGCCCGCGGCCTGGCGGACGCCCTGGAATGGGAACGCACCGCCCAGGCCGCCCTGTTCACCACCGCCGACCACGCCGAGGGCAAGCTCGCCTTCGCCCAGAAGCGCAAGCCCGCCTTCAAGGGAGCCTGACATGACCGCCGTCACCCCGCACCAGCCCGAAGACCTGAACGATCTGTCGGACGAGGCCTTCCGCCAGCACATCCGCCAATGGATCGAGGCCAACTACCCGCCGGAGCTTCGCAACCCGCCCAAGCGCCTGCACTGGTCCGAAAACCAGGTCTGGTATTTCAAGCTGGCGGAACAGGGCTGGCTCTGCCCCTCCTGGCCGCGCGAGCACGGCGGCATGGGCCTGTCTGCCGGCAAGCAGATCATCATGGTCGAGGAGTACGAGCGCCACGGCGTCGCCCGCACCAACGACCACGGCATCCTCATGGTCGGCCCGCTGCTGATCGCCCACGGCACGCAGGATCAGCGCGACTTCTTCCTGCCCAAGATCCTCGCCGGCGAGCACATCTGGTGCCAGGGCTACAGCGAGCCCAACGCCGGCTCCGACCTCGCCAGCCTGCGCACCGAAGCCGTGGCCGATGGCGACGACTGGATCATCAACGGCTCCAAGATCTGGACCACCCTGGCCAACGACGCCAACTGGATCTTCCTCCTCGTCCGCACCGACAAGACGGCGAAGAAGCAGGAAGGCATCACCTTCCTCCTCGTCCCCATGGACACCCCGGGCATCACCGTCCGCCCGATCTGGACGATCGACCTGCACGACGAGTTCTGCGAGGTCTTCTTCGAAAACGTCCGCGTCCCCCAGAAATGGACCGTCGGCGCGGTCAACCAGGGCTGGACCATGGCCAAGGCCCTGCTGGGCCACGAACGCATCTACCTCGGCTCCGCCAAGCTCTCGCAATACGCGCTCGACCGCCTGAAAACCCTGGCCGACCGCATGGGCGTCGCCGAAGACCCCGATTTCATCGACCGCTATACCCGCCTCAAGCTGGAAATCGCCGACCTCAAGTCCCTTCACGCCACCTACGTGGACGTCGTCCGCCGTGGCGAGGAACTCGGGCCGGATGTCTCCATGCTCAAGGTCATCCAGACCGAGCTGTTCCAGAAGATCACCGACACCATGATGGAAGTCGCCGGTGAGAACGCCGCGCTGCTGGAACCCATGGAGGGCAACCGGGAGCTGAACCCCTCCGGCCTGTTTCTCCAGGCACGGCCGTCCACCATCTATGGCGGCAGCAACGAGATCCAGCGCAATATCCTGGCCAAGAACGTGCTCAGGCTTCCAGGGTAGGATTCTTCTTTTTTCTGAAGAAAAAAGAAGCAAAAAAGACTTCATTCGTTTGCGGCGGGAAGACCCGTTCTTCCTGGCCGCAAACGAAGAACGGGTTCTTCAAAAAAGAACCGCTTCCTTCACCGCCTCCAACATCGGCCGCACCGTCTCCCGCAGCCTGCCGCCGTTGCGTCCCGGCCACTGGATCACCACCCCGAACACCACGCGGCGCCCGTCGCCCTGCATCAGCGCCAGGAACAGCGCATCGGCCGAGTCGCCCAGCCGCTCGGCCGGAAAGGGAATGACCGTAGCCATCGAAGGATCTCCACACCGCGCCCGATCAATACACGATCGCGCACCGCCGTTGCGGCCGATGCCATTCAACTATCCGTGGATGCCAACGCCACCGCCTCCCTGTGTTGCATCCGCCGCAGGCGGGCACGAAAAAAGGGGCCCGAAGGCCCCTTTCCCGTCCGTCCGATAAGGGCGCGGCTCAGTTCTTGGTCTTGTCGACCAGCTTGTTCTTCGCGATCCACGGCATCATCGCACGCAGGTTCTCGCCCACCTGCTCGATCGGATGCTCGGAAGCAATCCGGCGCATCGCCTTGAAGTTCGCCTGGTTCACCTTGTTCTCCAGCATCCAGTCGCGCGCGAAACGCCCGCTCTGGATATCGGCCAGCACCCGCTTCATCTCGGCCTTGGTCTCGGCGGTGATGATGCGCGGCCCCGTCACGTATTCGCCGTACTCGGCCGTGTTGGAGATCGAGTAGTTCATGTTGGCGATGCCGCCCTCGTAGATCAGGTCTACGATCAGCTTCACCTCGTGCAGGCACTCGAAGTAGGCCATCTCAGGCGCGTAGCCCGCATCCACCAGCGTCTCGTAGCCAGCGCGGATCAGCTCCACCAGGCCACCGCACAGCACCACCTGCTCGCCGAACAGGTCGGTCTCGCACTCTTCCTTGAAGGTGGTCTCGATGATGCCCGCACGTCCGCCACCGATCGCGGAGGCATAGGAAAGCCCCACATCCATCGCGGTGCCAGAGGGGTTCTGGTCGATCGCGATCAGGCAGGGCACGCCGCCGCCGCGCTGGTATTCGCTGCGCACCGTGTGGCCGGGGCCCTTCGGCGCGATCATCAGCACGTCGATGTCGGCGCGCGGGTCGAGCAGGTTGAAATGCACATTCAGGCCATGCGCGAACGCCATCGCCGTGCCAGGACGCATGTTGGCATGCAGGCTGTCGCGATACAGGTCGCCCTGGCCCTCATCGGGGGTCAGCACCATCACGAAATCGGCCCACTTCGCCGCATCCGCCGGGTTCATCACCTTCAGCCCCGCCGCCTCGGCCTTGGCCACGCCCGCCGAACCCGGCCGCAGCGCCACCACCAGCTGCGTGCAGCCGCTGTCCTTCAGGTTGTTGGCATGGGCATGGCCCTGGCTGCCATAGCCGACGATCGCGACCTTCTTGGACTTGATCAGGTTCACGTCGGCGTCGCGGTCGTAGTAAACGCGCATGGGCGCTCTCTCCTCAGGAAGTATCCGTTATGGCCGAAGGGCCTTAGATCGTCGCGGTCCCGCGCGCAATGGCGGCCACGCCGGTGCGGCTCACTTCCGCCAGCCCCAGCCCGCGCATCAGCTCGATGAAGGCATCCAGCTTGTCGGTATTGCCCGTCATCTCGAACACGAAGCTCTCCAGCGTGGCATCGATCACCCGCGCCCGGAACGCTTCCGCCAGCCGCAGCGCCTCCACGCGCTCCGCCCCGGTGCACACCACCTTGATCAGGCCCAGCTCGCGCGCCACGTGCGGCCCCTGCTTGGAAAGGTCCGCCACCCGATACACCTGCACCAGCCGGTCCAGCTGCGCCTTGATCTGCTCGATCACCATGTCGGTGCCGGAGGTCACGATATTGATGCGGCTCACATTCCGCACCGGGTCCACCGCGGCCACCGTCAGGCTGTCGATGTTGTAGCCACGGCCGGTGAAAAGCCCGATCACCCGGGCAAGAATACCGGCCTCGTTCTCCACCAGCACGGAAATGGTCGCGCTGCGCTGTTCCTGGGTCATATCGTCCGTCTCTTAAGTCGGAGGGAAAAGGGGAGGGCGGTCTGAAACCTGAGCGCGATCGTCGGAGGCGGAACCGCCGGAGACGTGAATCGCGCGATCAAGCAAAGACCTACACCAGCGCCAACCCCTCGTCGGTCAGCCCCTTCGCCCCGCCCATCTGCAGCGAGGTGCCGTGCTCCGGCCCCAGGATCATCTCGTTATGCGGCGCGCCCGACGGGATCATCGGGAAGCAGTTCTCCTTCTCATCCACGCAGATATCGCAGATCACCGGCCGGTCGATCTCGATCATCTGCCGGATCACGTCATCCAGTTCATCCACGCTCTTCGCCCGCAGCCCCACGCCATGGAAGCTCTCGGCCAGCTTCACGAAATCGGGCAGTGCCGCCGTGTAGCTTTCCGAATACCGCCCGCCATGCAGCAACTCCTGCCACTGCCGCACCATGCCCATGTACTGGTTGTTCAGGATGAACACCTTCACCGGCAGCCGGTACTGCGCCAGCGTGCTCATCTCCTGGATGTTCATGAGGATGCTCGCCTCGCCCGCGATGTCGATGCACAGCGCATCCGGGTGCGCAATCTGCACCCCCATCGCCGCCGGCAGCCCGTAGCCCATCGTCCCCAACCCGCCAGAGGTCATCCACCGGTTCGGCGCATCGAAGCCGAAATACTGCGCCGCCCACATCTGGTGCTGGCCCACCTCGGTGGAGATGAACGTCTCCCGCCCCGTCTTGGCCTTCAGCTCGCGCGTGATGTCATACAGCCGCTGCACCGCGTATTGCGGCTTGATCACGGCGCCCTTGGTCATGTCCTGCCGGAACTTCAGGCAGTCGATCCCGCGCCACTCGTCGATCTGCTTCCACCAGGCCGCGATCGCCGGCTTGTCCAGCTCGCCCGGCGCGTCATCCCACGCCGCCAGGATCGCGCGGATCACCCGCAAGGCATCGCCCACCACCGGCACATCCACCGGCACGTTCTTGTTGATGCTCGAAGGGTCGATATCCACATGGATCTTCTTCGACCCCGGCGAGAACGCGTTCAGCCGCCCCGTCACCCGGTCATCGAACCGCGCCCCGATGTTCAGCATCACATCGCAGCCATGCATCACCAGGTTCGCCTCGTAGGTCCCGTGCATGCCCAGCATGCCCAGGAACAACGGGTCTCCCGCCGGGAACGCCCCCAGCCCCATCAGCGTGGAGGTGCAGGGGAACCCGGTCTTGCGCACCAGCGCGCGCAGCGCCTCGCTCGCCGCGGGCCCGGCATTGATCACGCCGCCGCCCGTGTAGATCACCGGCCGCTTGGCGCTCTTCAGCAGCGCCACGGCCTTGGCGATCTGCCCGGCATCCGGCTCCACCTGCGGGCGATACGAACGATGCGGAGTCTCCGGGGCCGCCACATACGGCGCCGGCCCGATCAGGATATCCTTCGGCAGGTCGATCACCACCGGCCCCGGCCGCCCGCTGCGCGCCACGTAGAACGCCTCATGCACAACCTTCGCCAGGTCCTGCCCGCGCTTCACCAGATAATTGTGCTTGCTGGCCGGCCGCGTGATCCCCGTCGTGTCGGCTTCCTGGAACGCGTCATTGCCGATCAGGTGCGTCGGCACCTGCCCGGTCAGGCACACCAGCGGAATGCTGTCCATCAGCGCATCCAGCAGCCCGGTCACCGCATTGGTCGCCCCGGGCCCGGAGGTCACGAGAACCACGCCCACCTTGCCCGTGGAGCGCGCATAGCCCTCGGCCGCATGCACCGCCGCCTGCTCATGCCGCACCAGGATGTGCCGGATCGCGTTCTGGTTGAAGATCGCGTCGTAGATCGGCAATACCGCCCCACCGGGATAGCCGAAGATCACCTCTACGCCTTGGTCCTTCAGCGCGCGGAGGAGAATTTCGGCACCCGGGGCGGTGTCCAGGGTGGTGTCGGCGGATGTGTTCTGGCTCATGGGCGCCCCAATAGGCTGCCGCGCTGCGCCGCGTCAAGCGCCTTCGCGAATAAACCGGAAGATTTCCGCCCGTTCGCTTTCCGAAAATTCCAAAAAATCCCGCACCCGCGCATTGATCGTATGCGTGCGCTCAGGGTCCGCCATGCGTTTGTGGCGGAACCATGTGGCCTGGCGCTTCGTGTACTGGCCCGTCACCAGCTCCGCCCGCCGCGCCGCCTCGGCCAGCGAAAGCTCCCCGCGCAGATGCGCCGCAAGCTCCGGCACCCCATGCGCCCGCATCGCCGGCAGCGCCGGGTCCAGCCCCAGCGCCAGCAGCGCCCGCACCTCCTCCAGCGCCCCCTGGTCCAGCATCGCCGAAAACCGCCCCGCAATCGCCGCCCGCAACGCCTCCCGCGGTGGATCGATCAGGATCGCCGAAAACCGCCACGGCGCCGCCTCCCCCTTGGCCGATTGCCACGCCACCAGCCCCCGCCCGGTGCCGCGCCACACCTCCCAGGCCCGCGCCACCCGCTGGCTGTCCGCCGGCTTCAGCCGCGCCGCTGTCGCCGGGTCCACCTTGGCCAAGGAAGCATGCAGCGCCACCGGCCCCTGCTCGGCCAGCAGCCACCGCGCCTCCGCCCGCGCCGCCTCGCCGCATTCCGGAATCTCCGCAATCCCGCCCACCAGGGCCGAGAAATACATCCCGGTCCCGCCGCACAGCACCGGCAGCTTCCCCGCCGCCCGCGCTCGCGCCATCGCCGCCAGCGCCGCCCCGCGCCACCACGCCGCGTTCCCCGCCTCCGCCGCCCCGCGCACGCCATACAGCGCATGCGGCACCTGCGCCTCCTCCTCGGGCGTCGGCCGCGCCGTCACCACCCGCAGCTCCTGATACACCTGCATGGAATCCGCATTGATCACCACGCCGCCCAGCGCCTCCGCCAGCCCCAGCGCCAGCGCCGACTTCCCCGAACAGGTCGGCCCGGCCACGATCAACGCATGCGGCAACGCCCCGCTCATGGATCACCCGCCAAAATGCCTTCTTCCCTTGGGGTCTTGGGCCGCAGCGCGGACCAAGGTTGGGTGAGGGGTGGAAGCTCAACCACCACCATATCCGACCATGTGTTGCTCATCCCCCCGGTATTGCCCGCTTCGCGCCACGGTTCCATACCCCGCCCATGACCCACGTCCTCACCATCATCGCCCACCGCGAAGCCGCCAGCCTCACCCCGGCCATCATCAACCGGGTCCGCAACGCGGTCCACGGCGGCACCCCCACCATCCTCTGCCCCGGCGAAGCCGCCGACATCCCCTGCACCAACCCGCCAGACTTGGCCGCCGCCCTCGAAGCCATCGGCACGGACCCCATCGACGCGATCCCGATGAAGAACCGCGGCCGCCGCAAGGCCGTGCTGATCGCCGATATGGACAGCACCATCGTCACCTCGGAAACGCTGGACGAAATCGCCGCCTATGCCGGCCTCAAGGACCAGATCGCCGCCATCACCATGCGCAGCATGAACGGGGAGATCGATTTCGCCACCGCGCTGCGCGAACGCGTCGCCATGCTCAAGGGCCTCTCCGTCGATGCCCTGGAGAAAACCTGGGCGAAAACCGAACTCACCCCCGGCGCCCGCACCCTGGTCGCCACCATGAAGGCCCACAACGCCACCACCGCCCTCGTCTCCGGCGGCTTTACCTGGTTTACCAGCCGCGTCGCCGAGCTGGTCGGCTTCGACACCCACCGCGCCAACACCCTGGAGCTCGATGGCGATACCCTCGCCGGCACCGTCACCGAACCCGTGCTCGATGCCAACGCCAAGTTCATCGCGCTGAACGAACTCGCCGCCACCCGCGGCGTGAAGCTCGCCGCCACCCTCACGGTGGGCGACGGCGCCAACGACCTGCCCATGCTCCTCGGCGCCGGCCTCGGCGTTGCCTTCCACGCCAAGCCTATCGTCGCCGCCCAGGCGCGCGCGCAGGTGCGGCACGGCACGCTTCGGGCTCTGCTGTTTGCGCAGGGGTACAAGAAGGAAGAGATAAAGGAAGAATAGTTCTTTTTTGAAAAAAAGAACCAAAAAACTTTTATCCGTCTGAGGTGGATGTGCCGGATCTCCCAGCCTCAAACGGATAAAGTGTTTCTGTTTCTTTTTTTGTCAAAAAAAGAAACGTCGCTGCTTCGGCATTGGCGAAGGTTCCGGCGGAAGCGAAAGCTTGCATCGGCTGCCGGCGATAATGGCCCGTAGTGCCGCAGCGCGGCATTCGGTCCTGTCATCCAAGTCTTTGGTGCTTCGTATCTTCTGCAAACGCTCAATTCGGTGCTTGGCCCAAGGCATCGGGAGTCGCGCCGTAGTCTTGCGGTCTACGCCTGGATTTAAGTCATCCAGTCGCCGGCCCCCCGCCGCAGATGTAATAGGTGCATGCCCGTACGGGCATGCGTAAGAATACCTAGCCGGTCCTGATTCCATGCAACCCTGCCCACAGGCCGGTGGGGGGGTGAAGGCACCGGCGGAAGTTGAAGCCTGCACCTGCATGTCTGGAGGGGGCCGCAGCGTCGCCAGGGCGACATTCGGCCGGGTCCCCGATGCCGGTACAACCTTCCTTCCTCAGCTCGCTCATCACTCGGTGCGCCCCCCAAGGCATCGGAATTGGCACCGCAGTTCCAAGGTCGCACGCGGATTCGATCATCCGCACGCCGGCCCCCCGAAACGAAACGTAACCCCAGCGCGCCACAGCGCCATCCGCTGCACTACGTAAGGGGAGGGGGCTGATGCAGAAATGTCACGATTGCCGGAAAACCCGCAAACCCTCCCTTGCGACGATAACAAACGTTAGTTATATAATCGCCCATGACCCAGCACCCCTCACCCCCGGCCGGCCCCTGCGCCCGCCCTGGCGCCCAAGCGGCGCCGGCGCGGCCTGCAGGCGCGCGCCTTCATGAGTCGCTGGAAGCCCTGATTCTGTCCCTGCTCAACCAGATCCTCGCCGAACTGCTCGGCAAACCCGCAGGCACCCCCCGCACCCCCAGCCTCACCCCGCTCGCCGGCCTGCTCGCCACCTGGGCCGCCCTCACCCCGCGCCGCCGCCAGGCCCGCCGCACCGCGCGCCTGCACCAGGAACAGGCCGAGGAAGCAGCCGCCCGCGCAGCCGAAATCCGCGCCATCCGCCGCCTCGTCGCCCGCGGCGGCTGGATCATGCGCGGCAGCCGCAACCGCGGCATGTCCCCCGCCCCGGCCCCGTCCCGTCCGCAAACCCCCATCCGCGCGCCCCGCGCCCCGCCCATACCCATTCTGGTCAGCAAAACGGCCCCAGAAGGGGCCGCTCCACCACGCCTATATTGTTCCGTAATCAGAACAAATATCACTCCTCCTGGAACGCCTTCTCGCGCGTCTTGCGCACCGCCGGCACCACCACCAGCAGCAGCATCAGCACCGACATCACCAGGAAGGTCAGGCTCAGCGGGCTGGTCACGAACACCGTCGAATCCCCGCGCGCCAGCAGCATCGCCCGGCGCAGATAGGTCTCCATCATCGGCCCCAGGATGAACCCCAGCAGCATCGGCGCCGGCTCGCAGTCCAGCTTGTGGAACAGGTATCCCACCACCCCGAACAGCGCGATCAGCAGCACCTCGTCCGCCGAGTTGTTCAGCGAGTACACCCCGATGCAGCAGAAGAACAGGATGGCGATCGAAAGCAGCCGGTACGGCACCGTCAGCATCTTCACCCAGATGCCCACCAGCGGCAGGTTGAACACCACCAGCATCAGGTTCCCCACCCACATGCTGGCGATCATCCCCCAGAACAGCCCGGGCTTGTCCGTCATCACCTGCGGCCCGGGGATGATCCCGTGGATCATCATCCCGCCCACCATCATCGCCATCACCGCATTGCTGGGAATGCCCAGCGTCAGCATCGGGATGAAGCTGGTCTGCGCCGCCGCGTTGTTGGCACTCTCGGGGGCCGCCACGCCCTGGATCATCCCGGTGCCGAACTTCTCCGGCGTCTTCGAAATGCGCTTCTCCAGCGTATAGGCCGCAAAGCTCGCCAGCACCGCGCCACCGCCCGGCAGGATGCCCAGCAGGCTGCCCAGCCCCGTCCCGCGCACCATGGCCCCGAAAGACATCTTCAGGTCCGCCATGGTCGGCATCAGGCCGGAAACCTTGCTGGTCAGCAGGTCGCGGCGTTCCTTGTTGGTCAGGTTCGCCATGATCTCGTTCAGCCCGAACACGCCCATGGCGATCGGCACGAAGTTGATGCCGTCGAACAGGATGTCCACGCCGAAGGTGTAGCGCAGCGCCCCGCTTTGCACGTCGGTGCCCACGATGCCCAGCAGCAGCCCCAGCAGCACCATGCCCACCGCCTTGATCACGGAGCCATGCGCCATCACCACCGCCGTCACCAGCCCCAGCACCATCAGGGAGCAGTAATCGGCCGGCGTGAACTGCTGCGCCAGCTTGGTCAGCGGCGGTGCCGCCACCGCAATCAGGATCGTCGCCACCGTGCCCGCGAAAAAGCTGCCGATGGCCGCAATCGCCAAGGCCGGCCCCGGCCGCCCCTGCCGTGCCATCTGGTACCCGTCCAGGCACGTGATCACGGAGGAGCTTTCGCCCGGCAAATTCACCAGGATGGCGGTCGTCGAGCCGCCGTACTGCGCGCCATAATAGATGCCGGCGAGCATGATCAGCGCGCCCTCCGCCGGCAGGTAGTACGTCGCCGGCAGCAGCAGCGCCATCGTCGCCACCGGCCCCACCCCGGGAAGCACCCCGATCGCGGTCCCCACGATCGTGCCCACCAGGCACCAGAACAGGTTCTGGAACGTCAGCGCAACAGAGAAACCCAGCGCGAGATTTGATCCGAGATCGCTCAGTTCCACGGGAACACCTTGATCGGCATGCCGAGCCCCCAAACGAAAATGCCAATCGCCATCAGGATCATCACCAGCATGAACATCGCCAGCTCACGCAGCTTGTGCCCCTCGCCCGCCAGCGCGCCCAGCGTCATCACCACCAGCATCGTCGCCACCAGCCCCGCCGGCTCGATCAGCAGCGCGAAGCACACGGCCGCCAGCGTGATCAGCAGCACCGGCCGCCACGCCCACCCCGTCAGCCGCGGCCCGTCGGTCAGCAGCCCCTTGATGAAGATGATCGCGCCCACCCCGATCAGCCCGTAGCTGAGCAGCATCGGAAACACCCCACTGCCCAGCCGCACCGGGGAGCCCATGGGATAGTTTCGCCCCACCCACAACGCGCCCGCCCCCACGGCGGCGAACATCACGCCGCACAGCAGGTCCTGCCCGCTGCGCAGCCCCGGCCCCTTGCTCATTCCTGCGTCCCTACTCGATCTTCAGCCCGGTCTTCTTCACCCAATCCTGATACTCCGCCACCTGGCCATCCATCTCGGCCACCAGCTCGGGCCCGGTCTTGGTCGTGGGGAAGAAGCCAACCTGCGTCACCCGCTGCTGCACCACCGGGTCGGCATTGGCATCCGCCATCGCCCGGGCCAGCTTGTCCTGGATCGCCTTCGGCGTGTTCTTCGGCACGAAGATCGCCGCGAAATTCGCCAGCTTCACGTCGAACCCCGCCTCCATCACCGTCGGCACATCGGGGAACATCGGAAACCGCCGGTCGGATGTCACCGCCAGCAGCGTCGCCTGCCCGGCCCGCACATGCGGGAACATCACGTTGTCGATGATCACATCCACCGTGCCGCCCAGGAAATCGATCAGCGCCTCGGCCCCGGTGCGATACGGCACGTGCAGCATGTCGATCCCCGCCACCATCTTCAGCGCCTCGCCGCGCAGATGCGTGGCGGAACCGGCACCGGGGGAGGAGTACGAAAGCTTGCCCGGATTCTTCTTCGCATAGGCCACCAGGTCGGCCATCGTCTTGAATCCGTGCTTCGGCAGCACCGCGATCCCATAGACGAAATCGCCCATCGGCCCCACCGGCGTTACATCCGTCGGCTGGTAGGGCGTCTTGCGCAGCGCCGGCAGCAGCACCAGCGGCCCGTTCGGGGAGGCGAGCAGCGTGTAGCCATCCGGCGCCGCCTTCGCCACCACCTCGGTCCCCAGCGCGCCCGCCGCACCGGCCCTGTTCTCCACCACCACCGGCTGGCCCAGCCGCTTGCCCAGCGCCTCAGCCCAGGGGCGGGAGATCGCGTCCATCGATCCACCGGCGGGATAGTTCACCACCAGCTTCACCGGCCGCGTCGGCCATTCCTGCGCCGCCGCGGGAAACGCCATCACGATCGCCGCCGCGAACGCGGCCAGAAGTGTCCGTTTGCGCAAGAAACCTGCCTCCCGAAATGCTGCTGATGCCGTTCGCGCCGGTTGCCCCGGATCGCCCCGCGGCCCCCCTTTGCAACGATCGCCGCGCCATGTCGAGCGGCAAAGCACCGAGGCGCTTGCTCCGGCGGGCGGAAATCGGCATGACGGCGGCCGCAAGCGGCCCGGAGCAAGCGGGCCCGACAGGGAGACTCATCGATGATCCGCCGGCGCTCGCTCGTCACCTCCATGCTCGCTGCCCCCGCCGTGCTCGGCGCCGCCTCCGCGCGCGCCCAAGGCGCCTGGCCGAACAAGCCGGTGAAGCTGATCCTGCCCTACGCCCCCGGCGGCGCCACCGACATCATCGGCCGCCCCTGGGCAGACAAGCTCGGCCAGGCCTTCGGCCAGCCCTTCGTGATCGACAACCGCGGCGGCGCCGCCGGCGGCATCGGCACCGAGGCGGTCGCGAAGTCGGCCAACGACGGCTACACCTTCCTGCTCACCCCGGCCGGCCCGCTCACCGTGCTGCCGCATTTGCGCAAGGTCGCCTACGGCGTGCCGAAGGAACTCGTCACCGTCGCGCGCGTCGGCGATCTCGTCTGCGGCTTCACCATCCGCCCGGAGCTGGGCATCAACACGATGGCCGAGCTGGTCGCCTACGCCAAGAAGAACCCCGGCAAGCTCGCCTACGGCTCCGCCGGCGCCGGCAGCTCCACCCACATGCGCATCGAGGCGCTGAAGGCCGCCGCCGGCATCGACATCCTGCACGTGCCCTATCGCGGCAGTGCCGATGCGCTGAACGACCTGCTGGCCGGCAACGTCCACATGATGAACGAGATCAACGTCATCCCGCACATCAAGGCCGGCAAGCTGAAGCTGCTCTCCGTCAGCTACCCCACCCGCCACCCCGATTTCCCCGATGTGCCAACCCTGACCGAAGCCGGCTTCCCCAGCATCGACGTGCCGATCTGGTACGCCATCTGGGCCCCTGCCGGCACGCCGAAGGACATCATCGCGGCGTTCAACGCCAAGTGCCGCGAGATCGCCGCCACGCCGGACATGCTGCAGCGCATGCAGTCCATCAACGTGGTGGTCCCGCCCGAGACGCCGGAGCAGATGCTCGCCTATTTCGAGAAGGACTTCGCCGCCAACGGCCAGCTGATCCGCGACAAGAAGATCACGCTGGACGGCTGATGCAACACGGGCACGGCATGCGACCGGCAGGCGGGCGATGAGCCTGCGCACGCGCCGTGCCCGCGAGCGCCGAGAGCGGCTGTTCGCCGGGCTGGGCCACACCGCCAAGTGGCTGCTGTTCTTCGCCGCCCTGGCCGGCGTGGGCCTGTTCGCCACCCACACCGCCCGCGAGGAGTCACGCGAGGAACTGGAGCGCCTGGCTGCCGACCGGGATGCGGCGCGCGGCGAGGCGCAATCCCGCACCGCCGAGGCGGAGCGCCTGGCCCGCGAGACCGAAGCCGCCCATGCCGAGGCTGCCGCCGCCCGCGCCCGCTACGCGGCGGAGGTGCCGACCGGGCGCATGGCTGCGCTGCTTGCCGCGGTGCGCGCCCGGCTGGAGTCCGGCCTGCCGGAAGACCGCCTGGCCGAGGTGATCCGCGACGCCGCCCCCCGCCGCGCCTGCGACGGCGCGCCCATCGTGCGTCGCTTCCGCATCACCCCCGGGGAGCGCGCCCTGCCGGAAGATGCCGCGACCTTCTTCGAGGGCCTGGTGCGCGTCCAGGCCAACGCACCGACGGGGTTCGAGGGCTTGTCGCGCACCATGGTCGTGACCTTCGCCGGCCAGGGCCTCGCCGCACCCGTCACCCTCACCGGCGTGCCGGCGGTGCAATCCTTCCGCATCGGGCACCACGAGGCGGTGATCACCGTCACCACCAGCCCCGTGGCCGGCTTCGCCGCCGCCAGCGTGGCGGCCTGCCGGCCGGACTGAAGACGGCCACAGGCCAGAGGTGGCGACGATCCGGCGAATCCGCTAATCATGGCGATGTCGGAGCCGGGTTAGCACAGCGGTAGTGCAGCGGTTTTGTAAACCGAAGGTCGGGGGTTCGATCCCCTCACCCGGCACCGGCCTCCATCGGCTGAGGATTCTCGACGCAACAGGCTGCCTCCGGGGCGCGCTGGCGCGCCCGTTGCGCGGCACGGGGGGCCATCCTGTCCCAGGCCGTGGGCCCCGCGCCGCGCTGAACGGCAAGCCCCGTTCGCCAACCAGCCATCGCTGCGCGCAACGCAACACTGTCCTGCCACCTTCGCGAAGCTACATGAGTATGCACTTATTTGTCTTGAAGTGAGCCCTGGGCTCGGGGATCATGAAACTGTTGGGAATCCGACCGAAGGCAGTTGGGGCATGTGCCGTGATGGATGTCGGGACGTATGGGTCGGTAGGGCTGCACCGGATCGTCTACGATAGCGTCGTGGCGGTGCCGTTCGGTGATGCGGGGGAGCGGGATATCCAGGCCATTCGGGGAGGTTGCCCGCAGCCGCAACGCCAAGCTTGGCGTCACAGGTGCCCTATTCTGTGACGGCGCCTATTTCGTGCAGCTTCTGGAAGGCCCCGCCGAGGCGGTCGAGGCTGTCTTTGCCAGCATTCAGGCGGACCCGCACCATACCGATATCCGCGTGGTGGAGCGCGGCCCCGCCGAAACGCGGTGGTTCGCCTCATGGCACATGGCCATGGTGACGGAGGCGCAGGTGGCGCGGATGCGCCGCACCAACCCTGACCTGCCGGCGCTGCAGCCGTATCGCACCGCCGAACTGGTCGCCACCCTGACCGAAGTCCTGGCGCCACACTGGTTGCCGCCGCGCAAGTAGCGCGGCGGCGGCCGGTCAGACCCGCTTCCACTGCACCAGCGTGTAGGGCGGGTCGGCGTCGTCATGCGGTTCGAACACCGCCTCCACCTCCGCGCCCAGCTCCACCGTCTGCGCGGGATCGCCGAGCAGGTTGCCGAGCATGCGAACGTTCACGCCATCGAGCTCCACCAGCACGATGATGTAGGGCCCGTGGCCGACCAGCGCGGGGTGCACGGGGTGGTGCGGCTTCTCGTAGCTGTAGATCCGCCCGCGGCCCTTCACTTCGGCCCAGTCGAGGTCAAAGCTGTGGCAGCGGTGGCAGATCCATTCCGGGCCCCACTGGTGGGCGCCGCAGCCGCGGCATTTCTGGATCATCAGCTTGCCCTGGCGGGTGCCGTCCCAGAACGGCTGGGACAGGCCATCGGGGGCTGCGGTGGGGGCGGCAAGGCCTTTCGGCAGGTAGGTCGTGCTCACAGCGAGGCCTCCGAGCCCAGGATGAGGGAGCTGACGGGGGTGACCATGGGGCCGCCGATGACGATGGCGGTATCCCGCTTCTTGCTCTGGTTGATGGCGGTGCCACGGATCTGGCGCACCGCCTCGATCACCAGTTCCAGCCCGTGCATGTAGCACTCGGCGAGATTGCCGCCGGAGGTGTTGAGCGGCATGCTGCCAAGCGGGGCCTTGAGGTTCTCGGGCGTGAGCACCTCGTTCGCCTCTTCCGCCTTGACCAGCCCGTGCTCCACCAGGCTCATCAGCACGCCACCCGTAAAATTCTCGTAGCACTGAACGATGTCGATCTCGGCCGGGCTCAGCTTGGCCATGTCGTACATGCGCGGGGCGAGCGCCTTGAAGTGGCTGCCGGGGTAGTCCGGCATGTTGTGCACCGGGGCGGCGCTGCGGTGATCGCCACCCTGGCCGCAGGCGAGCAGGTAGGCGGGCGTGTTCTTGTAGTCGCGGGCGCGATCGGCGGGCACAACCACCACGGCGGCCGCACCGTCGTTCTCCTGGCAACAATCGTACAGGTGGAAATGCGGCTCGATGATCCAGCGCGAGGCGTCGTAGCCTTCCGGCGTCAGCGGCCGGCCCTTCATCACCGCGTTGGGGTTGTTCTGCGCGTGGTGGTAGCAGGCCAGCGAGATCGCCCGCAGCGCGCTGTCATTGATGCCGTGCGTGGCCATGAAGCGCGTGACCTTCATGGCGAACATCTGCGCCGGCGACATCAGGCCATAGGGCACGGTGAAGGATTGCTCGCCCCCCACCGTGGCCACCGGGGCGCCACGGCCGTAGCGGGCATACTGGCCCTGGGCCAGCGAGCGGAAGGCGATGACGCAATCGGCCATGCCGGTGGCAACCGCCGCTCCGGCATTGCCGACCGCGCCGCACACGCCGCCGCCGCCGCCGCCCCAGAACATGTTGGAAAACCGCAGCGCCTTCACCCCCAGCGCCGCCGCCAGGCGCGGCCCGTCGCTGCGGTCGCCGCCGTAGCTGGCGAAGCCATCCACATCATGCGGGGAAATGCCGGCATCCTCGCAGGCGCGCACGATGGCCTGCAGTGCCAGCTTGAACTCGCTGTCCGGCGACTTGCCGTGGCGGTAATAGGTGGTCTCGCCGATACCGACGATCGCGACCGTGCCGCGCAATGTTCTTTCGGCCATTTCGCTCCCATCCCGTCTTGTTGGAACGGATGCTAAGGGCGATCGGCAAGCGGGCGCAATGTCGACATCCATCGCGCCGCCGCCTAGGTTCGCGCATCGAGTGTCATGCGGAGGAAACAATGGCCGGGATCGTCGAAGGCAAGGTTGTGGTGGTCACGGGCGCCGGTGGCGGCATTGGGCGCGAGATCGCGGTCATGATGGCGGGCGAAGGCGCCAAGGTCGTCATCAATGATATCGGCGTGTCCGTCACGGGCGATGGCGGCTCCTCCACCCCGGCGGAGCAGACCAAGGCGATCATCGAGCAGCGCGGCGGCCAGGCGGTGATCAACACCGAGAGCGTGTCCACCTGGAATTCGGCCAAGCGCATCGTGCAGTGCGCGCTGGATACCTATGGCCGCATCGACGGCGTGGTGAACAACGCCGGCATCCTGCGCGACGTGATCTTCCACAAGATGACCGAGGATGACTGGAACTCGGTGATCAACGTGCATCTCTCCGGCGCGTTCTACGTCTCCCGCGCCGCGGCGGAATACTACCGCAAGCAGGAGAGCGGCACCTTCGTGCACATGTCCTCCACCTCCGGCCTGATCGGCAATTTCGGCCAGGCGAACTACTCGGCGGCGAAGCTGGGCATCACGGCGCTGTCCAAGTCCATCGCGCTGGACATGATGCGCTACAACGTGCGCAGCAACTGCATCGCGCCCTTCGCCTGGAGCCGCATGACCGGCTCGATCCCCGTGAACACGCCGGAGCAGAAGGCGCGGCTGGAGAAGATCCAGCAAATGACGCCGGACAAGAACGCCCCGATGGCGGTGTTCCTCACGTCGGACCGCGGCGCCGGCGTCTCGGGCCAGATCTTCGCCACGCGGCACAACGAAGTGTTCCTGATGTCCTCCTCGCGCCCGGTGCGCGGGGTGCACCACGAAGGCGGATGGACGCCGACGCAGGTGGGCGACATCGCCATCCCGGCGCTGAAGGGCAGCTTCATGCCGCTGGATCGCTCGGGCGAGGTGTTTACCTGGGATCCCGTGTAAGGAAGGAAGCGGTTCTTTTTTGAAAAAAAGAACCAAAAAACTTTTGTATGTTTGACGGCCTCCGCCGCCCGGGGTGATGCTCAGGGCGGCGGAACTGCGAATAAATGAAGTTTTTTTGCTTCTTTTTGTTCACAAAAAGAAGACTCTTGCTTGGAGGCCGTCATGCGCCTGCTGCTGATCCAACCCTACACCTTCGCCGAAACCTCGGCGCTGTATGCCCCCCCGGCCGACGCCTCCCGCGAGGCGCGCCTGATCAACTTCGAGGATTACGGCCACCTGCTACAGGGCCTGGACTGGGATGTGCATCCCGGCCCGGTGGGCCCGTTCGGGGACTCGTTCGTGGAAACGCGGGAGGAGTTCGCCATCGTGGGCGCCATGCGCCTGCCGATCGTGCGCGAGGTCTGTGCGTCCGGCCGCTGGGATGCGGTGGTACTGCTGGGCGGCGGCGATCCCGGGTTCATCGAGGCGCGGGAGATCGGGCAGCGCTTCGGCGTACCGGTGGTGGCGTGTGCCCATGCGCAGATGGTGGTGGCGGGGATGCTGGGGCACCGGTTCAGCGTGCTGGACGTGACGGAGGTGCACAACGCGCAGATGGCGGAGCTGGTGGTGCGCTACCGGATGGTGGAGCACTGCGCCAGCGTGCGCTGCATCGATGCGCCACTGCCGCGGCCGTCTCGCCCGGGCGCGGGGAACGTGCAGTCCGCCAAGGCCGTGGTGGCGGCGGGCGGCACCAGCGAATGGCTGGAGCGCGCGGTGGCGGAGGCGGTGGCGGCGATCGAGGAGGATGGGGCGGAAAGCCTGATCCTGGGGTGTTCGGCCATGTACTGGATGCGCCCGCATATCGAGCGCCGGCTGCGTGAGATGGGGTGGGAGGCCCCGGTGCTGGAGGGCTACCGCTGCGCGATCGAGATGGCCCGGCTGCTGGCGAATCTCGGTGTTTCCGTCAGCGGCGTGGCGTTTCCGCGCGATGACGCGAAGCGGGTCCGCCGGCGCAAAAGGGTCTAGCGGCCTTTACCCTCTATTCACCCCTGGCGCTGCAGTGTCCCAGGGATAAGTGAGGAGTCGCGCATGTCGTTCTCTGGAAGCGGAAACTGGTCTCGCGGCGGAAACCGCAACCAGGGGCTGGTGCCGATGACGGTGCTGGTGCCGGAGCAGAACCATGCCGCGATGATGGGCCAGGCAGACCCCGCGGTGGCACTGGGCGTGCTGTATGATGAAGCGATGGCGCGGTTCGATGCGTTCTGCTTCTGGTATGGCAAGCCGGCCCGGTCGATCGCCGGAATGCGCGAAGTGGCCAAGCGCCTGGAAGCCTATGGCAGCCCCGAGGCGCTGCGCCTGGCGCGCGAAGTGCGCGAGACCCTGGCGGGCTGATACTCGCTTGCCTGCGCCAAGGGTTTGCGTGCCCGGCTTGATCGGGCAATCTGTGCGGCGAAGGAGTGCCGCATGACCGAGACCACCCCGCCCTCCATGCCCCCTGCCCAAGCAGCCGAGAAACCCGCGCCGGTGGTGCCGAAGCCGGCGGCGAGCCTGCTGGTGCTGCGCGTGGCACCGGTGAGCCGCAAGGCCGAGGTGCTGATGGGCATGCGCGGCGCCAAGCACAAATTCATGCCCAACCGCCTGGTGTTTCCCGGCGGGCGGGTGGATCCCGAGGATCACGGCGTGGCGCCGGCGAGCGACATGCCGGAGCTGACCTGGCTGCGGCTGCTGCGCGGCGCCGATGAATCCCTGGCCCGCGCTATCGGCATCGCCGCGGCGCGGGAGCTGGACGAGGAAACCGGGCTGACGCTGGGCGCGCCGCCCTTCCTGCATGGGCTGGACTATCTGTGCCGCGCGGTCACGCCGGAATCCTCGCCGATGCGCTTCGATGCCCGCTTCCTGGTGGTGGACGCAGAGCACGTGACTGGCACGCTGGCCGGCTCCGGCGAACTGGAAAACCTCAGCTGGTACGACGTGGCCGAGGCGCTGGAGATGGTGGGCCAGCCCACCAAGGGCGTGCTGCGGCACCTGGTGGACTGGATGGCGATGGACCCCGGCGCGCGCGCGGTGCGGGATGTGGTCTCCACCATGCGCGAGCGCGACTGGGAGCCGGAATAGGGGGCCTAGGCTTCGGCCTGGGCCAGGAGCCAGGTACGCACCGCGGGATCCGTGGACAAGCCGGCGGCATGGCGGAAGGCGGCCTGGGCCTCTGCCCGGCGTCCGAGCAGGGTCAGGGCGCGGGCCCGGCAGGCCCACCAGGGCTGGTAGTCGGTCGCCGCCAGCGCATCGAGCAGCGCGAGGGATGGGGCGGGATCGCCGGCCTCGGCCAGCGCAGCGGCGCGGGCGACCTGCACCCCCACGGTGGGCGAAAGCTGCGCGAGCAGCCCGTAAAGGGCGACGATGGCCTGCCAATCGGTGCGGCCGGTGGCGGTGCGCTCGGCATGCACGGATTGGATCGCCGCTTCCAGCTGCAGCCGGCCAGGGGTGGCGGCGCGGGCGGCCTCCCGCAGCAGCGCCTCCGCCTCTTCCATCATCGGCCGGTCCCACCGCGCCGTGTCTTGCCGGGCGAGTGGAACGAAAGCGCCGGACCCGTCCCGGCGGGCAGGGCGGCGGGCCTCGCAATGCAGCATCAGGGCCAGCAGCCCCTTGGCCTCGGCGGCGTCGGGCAGCAGGGCCACCACCAGCCGGGCGAGCCAGACGGCTTCCTCGGCCAGGCCGACATGGCGGGATTCGGCGGCGAAGGCCTCATCCCAGCCGGTGCCGTAGGCGGCGTAGATGGCACGCAGCACGCCATCGAGCCGCGGCGGCAGGTCGGCGGGGGCGGGCAGGGCGAAGCCGATGCCGGCATCGCGGATCTTCGCCTTGGCGCGCACCAGGCGCTGGCCCATGGCGGCGGGCGGCACCAGGAAGCAGGCGGCGATGCGCGCGGCATCCAGGCCCAGCACGGCCTGCAGCATCAGCGGCGCCTGGATGGCCGGGTCGATCGCCGGGTGGGCGCAGACGAATAGCAGGTTCAGCCGGTGGTCCGGCGTGGCCCCGGCGGGGTTGCTTTGCGCTTCCTCGGCCAGCTGGGCGAGGGCGGTTGCGGCTACGTTGCGCACCTGGGCGTGGCGGGCGCGGTGGCCCAGCACGCGGCGCGCGGCGGTCAGCAGCCAGGCTTCCGGCCGCGCCGGGATGCCGCGCGCCGGCCAGGTTTTCCAGCGCCAGGCGGAAGCCCTCGGCAAGGGCATCCTCCGCGGCGGCGACATCGCGGGAGCGGGCAGCGAGCAGGGCGACGAGCCGCCCGTAGGACTCGCGCGCCGCCCGCTCCGCCGCCCGACCGGCTTCGATCGGGGTAGGCATGGCTACTGCGGCATCGGCGGCATCACCGGGCGCACCTCGGTGCTGGCGTAGCTGGCCGAGGGGCTGCGGGCGGCCCATTCCAGCGCGGTGTCGAGGTCCGGCACCTCCAGGATGAAGTAGCCGCCCACCTGCTCCTTGCTGTCGGCATAGGGGCCATCCTGCACGGCCCCATCCTGCAGGGCCCCATCCTGCAGGGCCCCATCCTGCAGTGAGCGCACGCCGTTGCGCACGCGCACGATGGTGCCGGTTTCCGGCGGCATCAGCCCGTTGCCGTGCACGATGATGCCGGCCTTGGCCATGGCGTCGATATAGGCGGCCCAGGCGCCCATATGGGCGGGCGCGCGGGTGGGATCGCTGCGCAGGGCGAAGTCGCGGGCGGTTTCATTGAAGAGGATCATGTACTGCATGGGTCGGCTCCGTTCGGGCACGGCGCCGGCTTTCCGGCGCCTGAACCGATGAGCCGCAGGGTGCCGCCATTTCGACAGGCGGCCGAAGAAAAAACGAAGGGGCGGCCCGTGGCGGGGCCGCCCCTTTTTGGTGATGCCTGTGGCGGAAGGTCAGACCTCTTCGTCAGGCCCCGCATCGGACCAGCCGCTATCGGCCTGCTGCCAGCCGCCGTCCTGGGCGCTGTCCTGGGCGGTGTCCTGGTAGCTGGTGGGCTGCTGCCAGCCGCCATCCTTGGGTTCGCCGCCCTGGGCGTAGGGGTCGCTGGTGGGGTTGGTCCAGGTGGAGCCGGCAGCCCCCGAGGCCGCGCTGGCGGCATGGGCGGCACCGCCGCCGGAGAAGGCGTTCATCAGCATGTTGCCCACCACCATGCCACCGGCCACGCCGGCCGCGGTGGTCAGCGCCGAGCCGAGGAAGCCGGAGCCGCCGCCCTGCTGGAACATGCCGGGCTGGTAGCCGGGCGCGTAGGTCGGCTGCGGCGGCGGCATGGTGCGCGCCTGCGGCGGCGGCGGCGGCGGCGGGGCAGACTGGCGGCCACCGAACAGCCCACCGAACAGCCCGCGCGAGGGCTGCGGCTGCTGGGCCGCGGCACCCCAGGGGGAGCCAGCGGGAGCCTGCGGCTGGCCGTAGCCCTGCTGGCCATAACCCTGCTGGGCGCGGGCCTGCTCCAACTCCCACTGCAGGCGGTTGATGGTGTTCTGCGCCTCGGCCAAGGCGTGCTCCTGCACGAACGCCATCTGCGTCAGGCGGTAGCGCGCATCGGGGTAGCGCTGCATCAGCTCGGCGATCAGGGCATCCGCCTCCCGATCGACAGGCGGCTTGGCCTGCTGGGCGGGCAGGGTGCTGGGCACCGAGCCGGGCGCGCGCACCGGGGTGCCGGCAACACGCTGGATGAACTGGGCGATGAGGTCGCGTTCCTCGTTGGTCATCTGAATCCCCGTGCGGTTCTGGTTGCGAAAAGCAGTCGAACCTCCCCCGGATGTGGCCCGGGGGCGGGGGCGGTTCAAGTTACATCCTGCTCATCGCCAGCTCATGATCCCCGCCGGCGCTTCTCTTTGCTGCGCTGCGGCACTAGTGTGCGCCCGATTCCTTCCCGCAGGCGGACGATGACGCGATCTTCCTTGAGTTTTCAGGACCTTATCCTGAAGCTGCACGGCTTCTGGGCCCGGCAGGGCTGCGTGATCCTGCAACCCTACGATGTGGAGATGGGGGCGGGCACGTTTCACCCGGCCACCACGCTGCGCGCGCTGGGGAAAAAGCCCTGGGCGGCCGCCTATGTGCAGCCCAGCCGCCGGCCGTCCGACGGGCGCTACGGCGAGAACCCGAACCGCCTGCAGCACTACTACCAGTACCAGGTGATCATGAAGCCCTCGCCCGCCGATGCGCAGGCGCTGCTGCTGGAAAGCTACCGCGAGATCGGGCTGGACCCGAAGCTGCACGATTTCCGCTTCGTGGAGGATGACTGGGAAAGCCCCACGCTGGGCGCCTGGGGCCTGGGCTGGGAGGTCTGGTGCGACGGCATGGAAGTGGGCCAGTTCACCTATTTCCAGCAGGTCGGCGGCATCCCGGTGGACCTGCCCAGCTTCGAGATGACCTACGGGCTCGAACGCCTGGCGATGTACGTGCAGGACGTGGAGCGGGTGTACGACCTGGATTTCAACGGGCGCGGGGTAAAGTACGGCGACGTTTTCCTCCGCGCGGAGAAGGAATACAGCGCCCACAACTTCGAACACGCCGACACCGCGATGCTCGGCCGCCACTTCGAGGATGCGGAGCGGGAATGCGCCGCCCTGCTCGGCGAGAAACTGGCGCTGCCGGCCTACGACCAGTGCATCAAGGCCAGCCACCTGTTCAACCTGCTGGACGCCCGCGGCGTGATCAGCGTGGCGGAACGCGCCAGCTATATCGGCCGGGTGCGCACGCTGGCGAAGGGCTGCTGCGAGGCGTGGCTGGCGGGGGAGCAGGCAGCCTGAGGGCGAATTGGCATGACGTGGCACCGCCAGAGGCGTATTCTACCGTGCGTGTGGAGATTTCTACCATGGGCTCCCAGCTGAACATCAAGAGCGACGATGCCTATGCCCTGGCCTCCCGCCTGTCGGAGCTGACGGGCGAAAGCCTGACAACGGCCGTCACGACGGCCCTGCGGGAACGGCTGGAGCGTGAGGAACGGCTGCGTGTTGTCGCGGAGGTGGAGCGCCAAACGCTGATCGCCGAGGTGCTCGCATTGGGGCATGAGCTTCGGCGCCACGTGGAGCCAGGCACATCGAGCGCCGACCACGAGGAAATCTATGGCGCGGACGGAATGCCGCAGTGATCGTCGATGCATCCGCCATCCTGGCCATCGCCCTGGTCGAACCCGAGGCGCCGCGCATGCTGGATGCGATCACCCGCGCCCAGCGGCCCCGCATCCCGGCGCCGACATGGGTCGAGGCTGCAATGGTGATCGACCGGAGGGGCGATCCGGAGGCGGACCGGATCTTTCGGCTGATTGCCGAAAAGGTGCGCCTGGAGGTTTGCCCGATGAACGCGGCCCATGCGCAGGAGGCCCGCCGGGCCTGGGCCTCCTATGGCCGGGCCCGGCACCGGGCCCGGCTGAATTTCGGCGACTGCATGGTCTATGCGGTCGCCAAGGTCGAGGGTGAACGGCTGCTCTTCAAGGGCGACGACTTCATCCACACCGACATCGAACCCGCGCTGAAGGACTGACACGTTGCCTGAGCTTTTCATCGAGTTGTTCAGCGAGGAAATCCCCGCGCGCATGCAGGCGCGGGCGGCGGACGATCTCTGCCGGCTGCTGACCGAGGCCCTGGCGCCGCTGTCGCCCACGGAAGTGCGGGGCTTCTACGGCGCGCGCCGGATCGCGGCGGTGGCCACCGTGGCCGCCGGCGTGGCGGAAAGCCGCAGCGTGGAGCGCGGGCCGCGGCGCAGCGCGCCGGAACAGGCGCTGGCCGGCTTCCTGCGCAAGTTCAATGCCCCGCGCGAGGACCTGCGCGAGGAAGGCGAGTTCTGGGTGCTGGAACGCGTGGTGCCGGGCGTGCAGGCGGCAGGCCTCGTCGCCTCCGTGATGCCGGGCCTGCTGCGCCGCTTCCCCTGGCCGAAATCCATGCGCTGGGGCGGCACATCAGGCTTCACCTGGGTGCGGCCGCTGCGCCGGATCACCTGCGTGCTGGATGGCACGGTGGTGCCGTTCGACCTGCGCGATGGCGCGGATGACGGGCATAGCCTGGTCTCCGGCAACCAGACCGAGGGCCATCGCTTCCATGCCCCGGGCGCCTTCACCGTCACCTCCTGCGCGCAGTGGGCCGAGGAACTGATGGCCCGCCAGGTGGTGGTGCAGGCCGGCGAGCGGAAGCGGATGATCGCCGAGGGCCTGGCCGGCCTGGCCGCAACGCGCGGCCTGGCGGTGCTGGAAGACCAGGGGCTGCTGGACGAGGTGGCCGGCCTGGTGGAATGGCCGGTGCCGCTGATCGGCGCGATCGACCCCGCCTACATGGACCTGCCTGATGAGGTGATGCAGGTCTCCATGCGCGTGAACCAGCGCTACTTCGCGCTGCGCGACGCGCTGGGCCGGGCAGCACCATTCTTCGCCTTCGTCGCCAACATCGAAGCCGGCGACGGCGGCAACGCCATCATCGCCGGCAACGAGCGCGTGCTGCGCGCCCGCTTCGCCGATGCCCGGCATTTCTGGGACCTGGACCGGCACGCCACCCTTGCCAGCCGGGTGGCGGCGCTGGAAGGCATCACCTTCCACGCCAAGCTGGGCACACAGGGTGCCAGGGTGAAACGGCTGGTCGCACTGGCCGGCAAGCTGGCGCCGCTGGTGGGCGCCGACGTGGCGCTCGCCGAACGCGCGGCGCTGCTGGCCAAGGCCGACCTGACCACCGGCATGGTGGGCGAGTTCCCGGAACTGCAGGGCGTGATGGGCGGCTACTACGCCACCCATGACAACGAACCCGCCGCTGTGGCAGCAGCAGTGCGCGACCACTATTTGCCCAAAGGCCCCGGCGACGGGCTGCCGGAGAACCCGGTGGGCGTGGCCGTGGCCCTGGCAGACAAGCTGGACCAGATCGTCTCGTTCTTCGCGGTGGGCGAGAAGCCGACCGGCTCCGGCGACCCCTTCGCGCTGCGCCGCGCGGCGCTGGGCATCATCCGCATCCTGCGTGAGGGCAATATCCGCCTGGGCCTGCGCGATTCGGCCGGCTGGGCGGCCGGCGACGCCAATGCCGCGGCGGTGCCGGAAGTGCTGGACTTCCTGCTCGACCGCCTCCGCGTCCAACTCCGCGCCGACGGCGCCCGCCACGACGTGCTGAACGCCGTGCTCGGCGCCGGCGCCGATGACGACATCGTCCGCCTGCTGGCGCGTACCGCGGCGGTCAGCGAGTTCCTGGCCACGGAAGCCGGCACCAACCTGCTCGCCGCCTCTCGCCGCGCCGCCAACATCCTGCGCATCGAAACCAAGAAGGACGGCCGCGAGTTCGACGGCGCGATCGACTCCACGCTGCTGGAGGAACCCGCCGAACGCGACCTCGCTTTGGCGATCGGGCAGGTAGGGCCGAACGTGGCAACGGCCATTGGCGACGAAAGATTCACCGATGCCATGGCATCCCTCGCCGCGTTGCGCGGCCCGGTCGATCAATTCTTCGACATGATCCTCGTCAACGCCGAGCGGCCGGAATTGCGCCAGAATCGGCTGCGATTGCTGTTCCATCTGCGGGCGGCCATGAACATGGCGGCCGATTTCTCACGCATCGAGGGCTGATCTTCATGAGCCAGACCATCTCCAAGTGGGTGTACAGCTTCGGCGCCGGGGCCAACGAAGGCACCGTCGACATGCGCAACCTGCTGGGCGGCAAGGGCGCCAACCTGGCGGAGATGGCCCGCATCGGCCTGCCGGTGCCGCCGGGCTTCACCATCACCACCGAGGTGTGCACGGCCTTCTACGACAACGACCGCCAATACCCCGCGGAACTGCAAAGCCAGGTGCGCGCCGCACTGGCCAAGGTGGAACAGTCGGTCGGGCTGGAATTCGGCTCCCAATCCAACCCGCTGCTGGTCTCCGTGCGCTCCGGCGCGCGCGTCTCGATGCCCGGCATGATGGACACCGTGCTGAACCTTGGCCTCAATGATGCCTCGGTGCAGGGGCTCGCCGCCCTCTCGGGCGATGCCCGCTTCGCCTGGGACAGCTATCGCCGCTTCATCCAGATGTATGGCGGCGTGGTGCTGGGCGTGGAGCACCACCGCTTCGAGGAAGTGATCGACCACATCAAGGGCGAGAAATACGTCACCGAAGACACCGCCCTCACCGCCGAGGATTGGCAGAAGGTCGTCTCCGGCTACCTGGAACTGGTGGAGCAGGAAACCGGCAAGCCCTTCCCGCAAGACCCCGAAGACCAGCTCTGGGGCGCCATCGGCGCCGTCTTCGGCAGCTGGATGAACCCCCGCGCCAACACCTATCGCCGGCTGCACGACATCCCGGCCAGCTGGGGCACGGCGGTGAACGTGCAGGCCATGGTGTTCGGCAACATGGGCGATGATTGCGCCACCGGCGTCTGCTTCACGCGCGATCCCTCCACCGGCGAGAACATCTTCTACGGCGAATACCTGGTGAACGCGCAGGGCGAAGACGTGGTGGCCGGCACCCGCACGCCCCAGCCGATGAGCGAGGGGCGGTCCAAGCCCGGCGAAATCTCCATGGAGAAGGCCATGCCGCAGGCCTACGCCGAGCTGATGGCCGTCCGCGCCACGCTGGAGCGCCACTACAAAGACATGCAGGACATCGAGTTCACCGTCCAGCGCAACAAGCTCTACATGCTGCAAACCCGCAACGGCAAGCGCACCGCGCCGGCCAGCCTGCGCATCGCCGTGGAAATGGCGCAGGAAGGCCTGATCGACCGCAAGGAAGCGATCCTGCGCGTCAACCCCGCCAGCCTGGACCAGCTGCTGCACCCGATGATCGACCCCAACGCCAAGCGCACCGCCCTGGCCCGCGGCCTGCCCGCCAGCCCTGGCGCGGCCAGCGGCGCGGTGTGCTTCAACTCCGACGAGGCCGAAATGCGCGCCCAGAAGGGTGAGGCCGTCATCCTCGTGCGCATCGAAACCTCGCCCGAAGACATCCACGGTATGCACGCCGCCCGCGGCATCCTTACCACCCGTGGCGGCATGACCAGCCACGCCGCCGTGGTCGCCCGCGGCATGGGCCGCCCCTGCGTCGCCGGCTGCGGCGGCATCGCCGTGGATTACGGCAGCCAGGTGCTGATGGCCGGCGGCAAGGTGGTGCGCGCCGGCGACACCATCACGCTCGATGGCACCACCGGCGAAGTCTTCGTCGGCGCCGTGGCCATGATCGAGCCGCAGATGTCCGGCGAGTTCGGCACGCTGATGCAGTGGGCCGACGAAGCCCGCCGCCTCAAGGTCCGCACCAACGCCGAAACCCCGCTGGATGCCGACACCGCCCGCCGCTTCGGCGCCGAGGGCATCGGCCTGTGCCGCACCGAGCACATGTTCTTCGACCCCGAGCGCATCGGCGCCGTGCGCCAGATGATCGTGGCGCACGACACCGCCGGCCGCGAAGCCGCCCTGTCCAAGCTGCTGCCGTTCCAGCGCCGCGACTTCGCCGAGCTGTTCCGCATCATGGCCGGCCTGCCCGTCACGATTCGCTTGCTCGATCCGCCACTGCACGAATTCCTGCCCCATGCCGAGGCGGAAATCGCCGAAGTCGCCGCCGCCCTCGGCGCCGACCTGGCCACCATGCGCCAGCGCGTCAGCGACCTGTCCGAAGCCAACCCCATGCTCGGCCACCGCGGCTGCCGCCTGGGCATCACCTACCCGGAAATCTACAAGATGCAGGCCCGCGCTATCTTCGAAGGCGCGATAGAGGTGGTCCGTGAAGGCGGCGCGGCGCCGGTGCCGGAAATCATGATCCCGCTGGTCGGCACCCGCCGCGAGCTGGAAATCACCCGCGCCCAGGTGGAAGAAGTCGCGGCACAGGTGTTCGCGGAAACCGGCATCACCATCGAATACAGCGTCGGCACCATGATCGAGCTGCCCCGCGCCTGCGTCACCGCCGACAAGATCGCCGAAGTCGCCGATTTCTTCAGCTTCGGCACCAACGACCTCACCCAAACCACCTTCGGCCTCTCCCGCGACGACGCCGGCAAGTTCCTGCCCGCCTATGTGGATCAGGGCATCGTCCCGAAAGACCCGTTCGTCTCGCTGGATGTCGAAGGCGTCGGCGCCCTCATCCGCATGGCCGCCGAACGCGGCCGCAGCACCAAGCCCGGCCTCAAACTCGGCATCTGCGGCGAACACGGCGGCGACCCATCCTCGATCGCCTTCTGCGAACAAGCCGGCCTCGACTACGTCTCCTGCAGCCCCTACCGCGTCCCCGTCGCCCGCCTCGCCGCCGCCCAGGCGGCCCTCGGCGCCGGAGGCGACCGCACAGCGTAAGGCAAGCAAGGCCAGGGCTCTGCCCTGGACCCGCTGGGGCCTTAGGCCCCAGACCCCCTCGACCTTTTCCGCCTTCGGCGGGAGGGGCCGTCACGGCGCGCGACACAGACCGGGTCGGCCCCTCCCGCCGAAGGCGGAACAAATGTGGGTCCAGGGACCTCAGGTCCCTGGTGGGGTCCAGGGGCAAAGCCCCTGGCCTTCCCTTCCTTCCCCGCGCGCGCGTTCGGCGCTAGGCTGCTGCAACGACGTTGCTGGAGGGAATGACATGGCTCACACGCTGGAGAGTTTTGCCAAGGCGTGCGCCGCCGCGATTTCGGCCGACCCCGGGGCCGGCGGCCGGCAGAAGGTCTGCGAGCTGGTGCGCGAGGTATTGCAGGACCAGGCTTTCGTCGCCGCCACCATCAAGGCGGATGGGCCGGAGCGGCAGGTGATCTATGAGGACCCGATCCACAAGTTCGCCATTCTCGCCCACAGCTACCATGGCGCCAAGGACAGCGCGCCGCATGATCACGGCCCCACCTGGGCGATCTACGGCCAGGCCACGGGCGAGACGATCATGACCGATTGGGAGAAGGTGGCCGAGCCGAACGGGGACGAGCCCGGCCGCGTGAAGCGCCTCCGCGACTACAAGCTGACCCCTGGCATGGCCTATGCGTATGAGCCCGGCGTGCTGCATTCGCCGCGGCGTGACGCCTCCACCACCCTGCTGCGCATCGAGGGCTTCAACCTCGGCAGCTACAAGCGCCACAAATACGTCGCGGTGTGAGGCGGCGGTGTCCGACCTGTTGGGCCTGCGCATTCTCCGCCTGAACGCCGCACTGTTCCCGCCCAGCGACTTCGAGCGCGCGGAATGGGCACGGGCCGGCCTCGTGCCGCAGGAGGCCGAGGCCAACACGGTGGAGGAGCTGATCCCCCTCGTGGCCGAGGCCGACGGCGTCTTCGCGATCTCCGTCTCCCTGCCCACCCCAGTGGTGGCGGCGATGAACCGGTGCCGGGTGATCTCCCGCCTCGGCACCGGCACGGACAAGATCGACGTGGCGCTGGCGAAACAGCGCGGCATCCTCGTCACCAACGTGCCGACCTTCTGCATCGAGGAGCAGGCAGACCACACCATGGCGCTGCTGCTGGCCCTGGTGCGCAAGCTGCCGCCGATGCAGCGTGCCATGCGCGCCGGCGCCTACAACGCCGCCCAGGGCGTCTCGCGCGGCAACCGGCGCATGAACGGGCAGACGCTGGGGCTGGTGGGCTTCGGCAATTCCGCGCGGCTCACGGCCCAGCGCGCCCGCGGATTCGGCCTGCGCGTGCTGGCCACACGGCGCAGCACCACGCCGATAGACCCGTCGCTGGGCGTGGAGATGACCGACCTGCAAACGGTGCTGCGCGAGAGCGACTACGTCTCCCTCCACCTGCCCCTGGCGGCCGAAACGCATCACATGATCGGCGCGGCCGAGTTCGCGGCGATGAAGCCCGGCGCCCTGTTCATCAACACCTCCCGCGGCGGCCTGGTGGACGAGGCAGCGCTGGAAGCGGCCTTGCGCAGCGGCCATCTCGGCGGGGCAGGGCTGGACACCTTCGAGCGGATCGACGTCTTCGCCGAGAACCCGCCGATGCCGCACTGGAGCCTGCTGGAGTTGGACAACGTCATCGCCACCCCGCACGTGGCCGCCAATTCCATCGAGGCGGGGCAGGACGTCTCGCGCGGCGGCATCGAGAATCTCTGCGCCGTCCTGCGGGGCCACTGGCCCAGGCCGGGCCACATCGTGAACGAGGGCGTGGTGCCGCGCGTGGCGCTGGCGCCCTGGCCCAAGGACTAATTCAGCCATGAAAATCGCGGTTTTCGGCGCCGGTGCCATCGGCGGGCACCTGGCCGCACGTCTGGTGCGCGGCGGCGCGGATGTCTCGGTGATCGCCCGCGGCGCGCATCTGGCGGCCATGCAGGCCCGCGGCATCCGCATCGTCTCGCCGGATTTGGAAGACACCCACCCCGTCCGCGCCGGCTCCGACCCCGCCGCATTCGGCGTGCAGGATGCCGTGCTGGTCACGGTGAAGGCCCCGGCGCTGCCCACGGTGGCGCAGGGCATCGCGCCGCTGCTGGGCCCGAACACGGCGGTGGTGTTCGTGATGAACGGCATCCCCTGGTGGTATTTCCACGCCCATGGCGGCCCCTGGGACGGTCGGCGCGTGGCACAGGCCGACCCCGGCGGCGCGGTGTGGGATGCGATCGGGCCCGCCCGTGCCATCGGCGGCGTGGTCTATTCCGCCTGCACGGTGATCGAACCCGGCGTCATCCAGGTGGCCCATCGCCGCAGCCGGCTCTTCCTCGGCGAGCCCGATGGCAGCCTCTCGGCCCGCATGGCCGCCATCGCAGCCCCCCTGCGCGAAGGCGGCTTCCTGGTGGACGAAAGCCCGCGCATCCGCGACCTGGTGTGGCAGAAGCTGGTCGGCAACCTGTCCAGCGGCCCGGCCGCCGTGCTCGGCGCCGTGGCGCCCAAGGCCTATTCCCTGGAACCCGCCGTGGAACGCGCGGTGCGCGCCAGCTACGCCGAGGGCCTGGCCATCGCCGCCGCCATGGGCTGCCACCCGCAAGTGGACGTGGACAGCCAGATCGAACACGGCCGCGCCATGACCCACCGCCCCAGCATCCTGCAGGACCTGGAACTGGGCCGCCCGATGGAGATCGACGGCATCTACACCACCGCGCTCGACCTCGCCCGCCTGGCCGGGGTCGCCACGCCGACGCTGGACATGATGGTGGCGCTGATGAAGGTCCGCGCCCGGATGGCGGGGCTGTATCCGGCCGCCTAGAGCAACAGCCCATCAGATGGGATCATCTGATGGGCTTAAGTTGCTCGCTAAAACAAGGAGCTAGAGTGGAGGCCGACCGCCTATCAGGTCGGCTTTCGCTCTAACCCAACCCTCCGGCCGCCGTTTTTCTTGTCAAACTAACAATTTGGCGGAATAAAAGAAAATTTTCTGGTCCACCGGTGTTGCATGTGCTGGAATTCCCAGCGATGCCACATCAACCCGCCGCTCCGGTCGAAGCCGACGCCCTGCGCCCCCTGGCGCAGTCGATCTCGCACGCCCGGATTCCGGCCACGTTGAAGCTCCTGCTGCTGGCCCTGCTCGCCGCCCTCTCGGTCGCGACCTATGCGCGCCACCCCTTGCGCCGCCCGCACATGGATTGGCTCCTCTCCATCACCACGGACACCACCGAAGATCCGGACTCCGCCTGGGACCCGTATGTCCTGCGCCGATTCCGTCGCCTGCGCGCCCGCCTCGGCTGGCTGATGCGCTGCGATCGCGCCGAGGGCATGTCCCTCTCCGGCCACCGCGCACCCGTACTCCGCCCCACCCAGGTCGCCCGCGCGCCCCCAATGCGGTCACGCGCCCAAAATCACCCCGAATCCGTCACGAAAGCCCCGCGTCCCGCGGCGATCACGCATGGCCAAAGCTCGGCGGTCTTTGGAAACTATTTTTTTCAGAAAGAGTGAGGTTCAGGGGTATGGACCCGCCTTTGCCGAACCTTGGTCCAGTGACATTGCGCGATCGTGGCAGCGTCGAGGTGCAGGTTTGCGTGGCGTCCACGTACGGGCGTTGCGGCTACCGTCGGATCACGGTGCTGCTGCGGGCCGAGGGAAGGCATGTGTATGCCAAGCGGGTGGCGCTGATCTGGCGGTGCGAGGGGCCGAGGCTGCCGCCGGGCTGGCCGGCGGCCGGTATGAGGCCGGGGCAACGGTTGGTGCCGCGATGGCACACAGGACCGGCCTCGGTATTCGCTCAAGCTGGCCGATCTGGCGCAACGGCCAGATCGGAGCTTGCTCGCAGTGCCGGCCCCGGTGTCGCGGGCCGGCAAGCGTGGAATTGGCGATACCGGGCTAGCGCGGCAGCAGGCGCTGCACTTCGGCGGCCATGGTGCGCAGGCATTCCTCTGGCGTGACCTTCTGTTCCACCAGCAGGGCTAGGTTGTCGACCATGGTCTGGGTAACGCGCACGCCGTTGGTGCCGGGGAAGGAGTACCAGGGGATCATCAGGTTCATCTGGTTGAGGCCGGCCTGGAAGAGCGGGTTCGCCGGGTAGAACTTGCCGAGGTAGCGGTCGTCCTTCGGGGCAAGGTCGTTGTTGGGCACGTAGCCGGTGCCGGGCACGACGACCGAGGCGCCGTAGGGGCCGGAGGCGAATTTTAGGAAGCGGAACACGGCCTGCTGCTTCTTCGCGTCCGTCGTGAACATCACCGCGGCGTTGCCGCCGGTGGGCAGGCGGCCGTTCTGGGCGTCGATCACCGGCATGGCGGTGGTGCGCAGTTCGAACTTGCTGCCGACGCCGTTGATCATCGAGCGTAGGCCGCCGGTGGTCCAGAAGAACAGGCCGATCTTGCCGGCGGTGAAGCCCTGCACCGCGGCATCCGACGAGAAGGACGGCATCTTGCCTTCCTTCACCATGCGGTCGAGCAGCTTCACCGCGCCGAGGCCTTCGGGGCCGTTGAAGGCGACCTTCTTCTCGTCGGCGCTCAGCATCGTGCCGCCATGGCCGAAGAGCAGGGCGGAGAACATCCAGTCATCGCCCTGCCAGCGGTAGGACATGCCGGTGACGCCATCGCCCAGCGCCTGGATGCGGGCGGCGAGCTTGAACACCTCGTCCCAGGTGGTGGGCATGCGCTCCGGGTCGCCGCCGGCTTTCCGGACGAGATCGGCGTTGTAGTAGAAGATCGGGTTGGAGGTGGCGAAGGCCAGGCCCACCTGCTTGCCGCCGAAGCGGGCAAGGTTCAGCAGGCGCTCCGAGAAACCCTCGTTGGCAATGTCCGGATCGGCCTTGATGTAGGGGGTGAGGTCGATGCCGATGTTGCGCTCGGCCAGCACGCGCAGGCGGTTGAGGCCGATGAAGCTCATGTCGGGCATCTCGGCGGTGCCGGACTGGCGGAGCATGAGCTGCAGCCCGTCCTCATAGGTGGGCGAGGGCGAGACGAAGGTGATCTTCACGTCGGGGTTCAGGCGCATGTACTCGCCCGAGATCTGGTCCATGACCGACTTGAAGAAGCCGGGCATGGGGTAGTGGACGAGAATCTCGGTGGTGGCGGCGCGGGCGGCGGGGGCGAGGCTGGCGAAGCCCGCGGCCAGGGGGGCGGCGAGAAGGTGGCGGCGTTTCATTCTGTGGGCTCCGTGCGGGGGGAAGGGAGGGTCAGCCCTTGAGGCCGGTCATCGTCATGCCGTCGATGAACAGGCGCTGGGCGAACAGGAAGAACAGGACCAGGGGGGCGGTGACCACGACGGTGGCGGCCATCAGCGCCCCGTAGTCGTCCCCCACCTCGGCCGCGCGGAAGAACAGCAGGCCGAGCGGCGGGGTGGCGAGGTGGGTTTTGGAGATGGCGATCAGCGGCCAGTAGAGGTCGTTCCAGTGCGCCACCACCGAGAAGACGGCGAAGGCGGAGGCGGCCGGCCAGGCATTGGGGAGCAGGACGCGCCAGACGATGGCGCTTTCGGACAGCCCGTCGCTGCGAGCGGCGAGGATCAGGTCGTCTGGGATGGCCTTCACGAACTGGCGGAACAGGAAGATCGCGAAGACCGACAGGGTGAAGGGCATGATCAGCACCGCCAGCGTATTGAGCAGGCCGGAGACGCGGGCGGCGGCGTAGAGCGGGATGGAGATGGCGTGGATCGGCACCAGCAGGCCGAGCATGACCAGGGCGAACAGCGCGTCCCGGCCGGGGAAGCGAAGCTTGGCCAGGGCGTAGGCGGCCGGCAGGGCGAACAGTACCTGGAAGACGACGATCAGGGCGCAGACCAGGGCGCCGTTGCCGAGGACCTGCAGCATGGGGATGCGGGAGAACGCCTTGCTGTAGTTCTCCGCCGCGTCCCACGTGACCGGGATGAGCTGGAGCCCGGCGGAGAACACCTCCGACTGGGATTTCAGCGAGGTGGAGATCATGAAGACGAAGGGGAACAGCACCAGGGCGGCACCGGCGGACAGCACGAGAAGGCGCAGGAGGCGCATCATCCGTAGTGCACCTTCCGGTCGAGCACCCGCGTTTGGATCAGCATCAGAACCAGCAGCAGCACGATGAACACCACCGCCATGGCCGAGGCGGTGCCGACATGGAGGTAGACGAAGCCTTCGCGGTAGATGACCCAGAGCAGGGTTTCCGAGGCCTTGGCCGGGCCGCCATGCGTGAGGGTGGCGACGGTTTCGAACACCTTCACCGCGCTGATGACGGAGATGGTGAACACGAACAGCGTGGTGGGGCCGAGCATGGGCCAGGTGACGAGGCGGAAGCGCTCCCAGGCGGAGCGGGCGCCGTCGATCTCGGCGGCGGCATACAGGGTGCGGTCGATGGCGGTGAGGCCGGCGAGGAACAGCACCATGTTGAAGCCGGTGGACTGCCAGATGCCGATGATGGCGAGCGCGTAGAGCACGTTGTCGCTGGAGCCGAGCCAGTTGACGCCGGCGAAGCCCAGCATGCGCAGCACGAGGTTGATCGGGCCGAAGCTGGGATGCATCAGGTACTGCCACACGCTGGCCATGGCGACGAGCAGCGAGACGACAGGCAGGAAATATACCGAGCGGAAGAAGGCCCGGCCTTCCGCCTGCGCCTCGATCAGCAGGGCCAGGCCGAGGCCGAGCAGGATCGAGGCGGGGGCGACGAGCACGACATAGACCGCGGTGTTGCGCAGCGCGCCGCGGAAGCTGCGGTCGGTGAGCAGGTCGGTGTAGGCCTCCAGCCCCAGGAAGGTGATCTCGCTGGCGCCGAGCTCGGCATCGGTGAAGGACAGCACCAGGATCGCCAGCGTGGGCAGCAGCAGCAGCAGGAGCATCAGCGCCGCGGCGGGGCCGGCCAGGCGCCAGGCGGCCAGGGCTTCCGCCCGGCGCAGGCGGGCGGCGAGGCTAGTTTGCATGGGCGGGCTCGCGCGCCGGGCTGTGCAGGCGCAGGCGATAGCCCTCGGCATCGAAGGCCAGCAGATGGGCCGGCTCCGCCGAGACGAACAGCGCCGGGTGGGCGGCCAGGGTGGCGGCCTCCGCCGGGGGCATGCGGGCGATGAGCGGGCCGGCATCGGGTTCGGCGTGCAGATGGGCGTGGACCTCGGCGCCGAGATACTCGCAGCGCACCAGGCGCACCGGCAGGCGGCCGGGGGCGGCGCTGGCGTGCAGGCGCAGGTTCTCCGGCCGGATGCCAAGGCGCAGCGCGGTGCCGTCGGCCAGGGCGAGGCCGGAGGCGAAATGGGTACCGCCCACCATGGCGCGGCCGCCCTCGATGCGGGCGGGGAGCAGGTTGATGCGCGGGCTGCCGATGAAGGTGGCGACATCGACATGGGCGGGGTCGCGATACACCACGCCGGGCGTGTCGCATTGCAGTATCCGACCGCCGAGCATCACGGCGATGCGGTCTGCCATGCCCAGCGCCTCCTCCTGGTCATGGGTGACGTAGAGGGTGACGACGCCGGCGCGACGGTGCAGCTCCACGATCTCGCCGCGCATGTGCACGCGCAGCGCGGCATCGAGGTTGGAGAGCGGCTCGTCCATCAGGAAGGCGCGGGGGTGGCGCACCAGGGCGCGGCCGAGGGCGACGCGCTGGCGCTGGCCGCCGGACATCTGCGCCGGCTTGCGGTCCAGCAGCGGGGTGATGCGAAGCAGGTCGGCGGCGCTGGCCACCTCCGCGCCGATGGCTGTCAGGCGCTTGCGCACGCCGGGGACGAGATGGGCGAAGGGCAGGCGCTGGGTGGCGGAAAGCCGGCGCATCAGCAGCGGCAGTGCCATGTTCTGGCGCGCGGTGAGGTGCGGGTAGAGCGCGTAGGACTGGAACACCATCGCCATGTCGCGGTCGGCGGCGCGCATGGCAGTGACATCGAGGCCGTCCAGCTCGACCGCGCCTTCGTCCGGCGCCTCCAGCCCGGCGGCGATGCGCAGCAGGGTGGACTTGCCGCAGCCGGAGGGGCCGACAAGGGCAACGAACTCGCCTGGCGCGGCGGCGAGGTCGATGCCCTGCAGAACGCGGGTGGCGCCGAAGGACTTGCCGATGCCGCGCAGGTGCAGCGCGGCGCGGTCCTGCGTCACGCCGTCACCTTCGGGCGGGGGTAGAGCGTTTCGCTATGCGGCTCGATCGTGTGGTCGGTGAGGTCTTCCGGGCGGATGAAGCGGCTGGTGACCTCATCGGCGCCGAAGACATGCTCCACCAGGCCGAGCTGGCGGCTGCCGCCGAGTTCCGGCTCCTGGCTGTCGCCGCAGACGAAGGCGGCAGAAGGCCCCCACACGTGGCGGATGCCGTCGATCACCACATCCCGGTGGATGTGCAGGTGGCCGCTGGCGATCAGGCGCACGCGGGCGGTGGCGAACAGATCGAGCAGGCGGCGGCGCGGGGCGGGGGTGACGGTCCAGTAGCCGCGCGGGCCTTCATCGGCGTGGTCGACGAAGAGCGGCTTGTGCAGGAAGACGGCGACCGGGGCCGGGGTGGCGAGGGCCTCGGCCAGCCAGGCGAACTGGCGTTCCTCCTCGGCGTGGCCGGTGCCGAGCAGCATCGCGTCCAGCCCGATCAGGCGCCAGCCGCCGCGGTCTTCGGCCCAGTAGTCCGGCCCGATGCGGCTGCGCCAGGTAGCCAGGCGTTCGTCGTTCACCACCTGCGTCGGCTTGATCGCGGCGGTGTCGCCCACGTCGTGGTTGCCGGGGACGGCGCGGATCTGGGCGCCGAGGCGGGCATGCCAGGCGGCGGCGGCTTCCATGTCTGCCACGTCGCCGGCGCCGTCCATCGCCATGTCGCCGGTATGGACGATCAGCTCCGGCGCGTTCTCCCGCAGCCACGCCGCGGTGGCTTCGATGTTCGGCTCGAACATGCGGTGCTGCGCGGAGACATGGGTGTCGGACAGCTGGATCAGGCGCATCGGGAGAACCTTGCGGCAGTGAGGAAGCGGGGCTGCCTTACCCCCCGGGCGGCGACACGCCTGTGACCGGACGATGAACGTTCCGAGGCAGCGTGGCAGTGCCTCCCGGGGGATAGCCTCAGCCGCGGTCAGGAGCCGGGGCGAAGGGCGCCAGCGGCGGCACCCAGCGGCGCAGCGTGGCGGCGGCATCCTGGCGGTGGGCGAAGCGGTCCTCGCCGAACACCTCCCAGTTGATCGCCTCGTCCAGTTCCAGCAGCGCCCAGGAAGCGGCCGGGGCGGGATGGGTGGTGAAGCTTTCGGTGAGCGACTGGAGCGTGATGTGCGGAATACCGTCCACCGTGGTGAGCGTGTTCCAGTGCACGTGGCCGGCGATGCACACCACCGGCACGCGCGCCATGCGCAGCACCGCGCGTACCCGCTCCGCGCCGGGATAGGTGGAGAGATGCGGGTTGCGCTCGAAGTAGTAGTTGCCGGTCTGGGCGTGGCCGGAGACGGGCACGTGGCTCATGATCGCCAACGGCCGGTCGGCCTGGCGCACCACGCCGGCGAGCCAGAGCAGGTCGGCCTCCGCGAGCACGAAGCCGTGCATGCCGTCGCGGTGCTGGCGGCGGATGCGGCTGTCTGCCCGCCACAGCACCAGGCGCCAGCCGCCGAGATCGATGGTGGTGTTGCCGAGCTCTTGGCCGAGCAGTTCGGCATTGTCGGCCACTTCCATGTGGTCGCGGTCGTGGTTGCCGCAGATGTGGAAGCGGGGAACGTTCATCGGGCGGAACGCTTCGGCGACCTCGCGGGCGAGGACGAGGTCGGTATCGCGGTTGCTGTCGGAGATGCGGTCGCCGAGATCCACCACCGCATCGGGCCGGGCCTCGGCCACGAAGCGGCGGAATTCGGCCAGCAGGGGCAGCGCGGAGCTGCCCAGCTTGGTCATGTGGTTGGCGCCGTGGTGGATATCGGCCACCACGGCGATGCGCACCGCCGGCATCAGTTGGCGCTCAGCACGAGCTTGCCGGCGCGGAAATCCAGCACGTAGGGGATGTGCCCCGGCAGCGGCTTCCAGGCCACGCCGCGGCGCAGGCCGTAGGATTCGTAGGGCTGGTAGAGCGGCAGGACCGGCGGGTTCTCCTTGATCCAGCCCATCAGCTCCGCATAGGCCTTCTTGCGTTCGGCGAGGTCGGTGGAGAAGCGGAAGCGCTCCCACATCGCCTCATAGGCGGCATCGGGCTTGAAGCGGCCTTCGGTGGCGGAGTTGCCGGTGGGCGCCCACATGATGCCGAAGCTGCCCACGGGATCCGGGAAGTAGAGCGGGTTGGACCAGTTGCGCGCCATCATCGTTGGGTCCCGGCCGCTCCAGACCTCGTCGACGTTGATCTGCATCTTCACGCCCACCTCGGCCCACATCTCCTGGATCGCCTGCGTCGCCAGCAGGGCGTTGGTGTAGTACGCCGCGCCGGTGTCGAAGCGGATCGGGAAGCCGTCGTAGCCGGCCTCCTTCAGCAGTTGGCGCGCCTTCGCCGGGTTGTATTCGAAGGTGCTCAGCTCCGGCATGTAGAGCGCGCCGAATTGCGGGTAGGTGTGGCTGCTCGGCACGACCGCGCGCCCGCCCCACAGCGCCTCGTTCATCGTCTTGCGGTCGATGGCCAGCGACAGCGCCTGGCGCAGCTTGGGGTTGGCCATCTTGGGGTTCTCGGTGTTGAAGATGATCACGTGGAAGATGGGGGTGACCATGCCCTCCACCTTCAGCTTCGCGTCGCCTTCGAGCACGGAAAGCTGATCCGGCGGGACGTTGGTGATGATGTCCACCTCGCCGTTCTTCAGCGCGGTGATGCGCGAGGACAGTTCGGGGATGCGGGTGACCGTGACCTTCGCCAGCGGTGCCTTCGGGCCCCAGTAGGCGTCGTGGCGGACATAGACCAGGCGCTGGTTGGGGACGAATTCGGCGATGCGGTAGGCGCCGGTGCCGACGGGCTTGAGCGCGAACGCCTCGTAATCGGTGTTCTCGAGCTGATTCGGGTCGCCGGTGAGGCCGGCGATGTATTTCTTCGGCACGATCATGGTCTGCTGGGTGTTCAGCAGCGTTTCGAACAGCGGCTCCGGCTTGGCGGCGATCACGCGCACGGTGCGGGCATCCACCATTTCCACCGCGGCGATGTTCGGCAGCGTGTCGCGCTTGCGCACATTGTAGGGCGGGAAGGTGGGGTTGATGATGCGCTCGATCGAGAACACCACGTCCTCGGCCGTCATCTTCTCGCCGTTGTGGAACACCACGTCGTCGCGCAGGGTGAGTTCCATCACGGTGGGCGAGACCTGCTTCCAGGCGGTGGCGATGCCGGGCAGCCAGGCGCTTTCGATGCGGGCGTGGTCCTTGCCGATCATCGGATCGAACGCGTTCACGTAGAACTGCGAGCCGACATTGGAAAAATCCCGGCCCGGGTCCAGGAACGGGGCCATGTTCTGCACGCCCACGCGCAGTTCCTGGGCGCTCGCGCCCCCTCCGATCATCACGGCCGCCGCGGCGGCCAGCAGGCTGCGTCGCATCATCTTTTCCATCCCCATTCCGGTATCGGACATGTCAGCGTTCGCGCAGCCGCGCATCGACGCGGTCGCGCAGGTAGTCGCCCAGCAGCATGGCCACCAGGGCAACGATCACGATCAGCAGGGCGGGGGCGGCCACCACCCATGGCGCGGAGGCCATGTAGTCGCGCCCCTGGCCCACCATGGATCCCAGCGTCGCGGTGGGCGGCTGCACGCCGATGCCCAGGAACGACAGCGAGGATTCCAGCAGGATTAGATTGGAGAAATTGAGCGTGGCCATCACCACCACCGGGGAGACCAGGTTCGGGATCATGTGCCGCAGCGCCACGCGCAGCGGGGAGGCGCCGACCGCGCGGGCGGCCTCCACATAGGGCATGTCGCGCAGGGCGATCACCTGCCCGCGCACCAGGCGCGCGAAATGCGCCCAGTAGGCGAGGCCGAGCACCACCAGCAGCACCTGGGTGGAGGTGCCGGCCAGCGCGATCACCAGCAGTGCCACCAGCGTGAACGGCACGGAGAGCTTCACGTCCGCCAGGCCCATCAGCAGCGTATCCACCGCGCCGCGGGCCAAACCTGCGAGGAGCCCGACGGCCACGCCGATCACCAGCCCGAACAACCCGCCGAAGAAGGCGAGCGCTAGGGAGAGCCGCAGGCCGTAGAGGCAGCGGGACAGGATGTCGCGGCCCAGCTGGTCGGTGCCCAGCCAGTACGGCGCCAGGGCGCGGTCGAAGCCCAACGGGGGCCGCAGCCGGGACAACAGCTTCTGCTGGTTCGGGTCGAAGGGTGCGATCCAGGGCGCCAGCAAAGCGAGCAGCAGCAGAACCACGGCCAGCGCGCCGGCAGCGGCCAGCATGGGATCGATGCGGCCGAGGCGCAGGCGCGGGGCGCGCACCGCCAGGCGCGGCGTGGTGTTCAGGGCGAGGCTCATGCCAGGCGCACCCGCGGGTCCACCGCCGCGTAGGCGAGGTCCACCAGCGTGTTCACCATCACCACGGCGAAGGCCACCACCAGCACGCCGAACTGCAGCACGGGATAGTCGCGCCGAAGCGTGGCGCCCACCAGCAGGTCTCCCACGCCGTTCCAGCTGAACACCGTCTCGATCACCACCGCGCCGGAGACCAGCGTGGTCATCTGCAGGCCGATCACGGTGATGACGGGGATGAGCGCGTTGCGCAGCCCGTGCTTCAGCATCACCACATGCGGCGCGAGGCCCTTGGCCCAGGCGGTGCGCATGTAGTCCTGGCCCAGCACATCGAGCATGGCGTTGCGCGTGTAGCGCACCAGGGCTGCGACGAAGTAGGCCGAGAGCGCCAGGGTGGGCATGATGTAGTGCAGCGGGGTTGCAGAGCCGGCGCTGGGCAGCCAGTTCAGCAGGAAGCTGAACACCAGCAGCAGCAGGATGGCGAAGACGAAGTTGGGAATGGCGTAGCCGAGGAAGGCCACCAGCAGCACCGCCGAGCCCAAGGCGCGGCCGCGCCACATCGCCGTCAGCACGCCCAGCGGAACGCCGACGCCGATGGTGACCAGCAGCGTGGTGCCCAGCAGCGTGGCGCTCTGGCCCAGGCGTTCGGCGAAGATGGTGCTGACCGGGCGGCGTTCCATGAAGCCGAGCCCGAAATCGCCGCGCAGCAAGGCGCCCCAGTAGGCCACGTATTGGTCCCAGACCGGACGGTCGAGGCCCCAATAGGCAATCATCTCGGCCCGCGACGCGGAGTCGAGCCCTTCGGGCATCAGGAAGTCGATCGGGTTGCCGGTGAGGCGGGTGGCAGCGAACACCACCGTGGCGATCACCCAGAGGGTGATGGCCATGCGGGCCGCCTTGCGCAACAGAAATCCAGCCATCAATCGCCCGTCCGGGATCAGGAGGGCAGGAGATAGCTGGTCATCGTGACAGCGGAACGCCTCGGGGATGACGGTTGAGTGAAACCGCCTTGCCCCGCTACTGGCCTGCGATGCCGGCCAGGGCCGGGGCGCGCGCTGCCGATGCCGCATCGCCTGCCGTATGGCAGCGATTGCCTGTTGCGGCATCGAACAGGTGCATCGCTGCCGGGGCGAAATGCAGCCGGCAGGTTTCGCCAGGCTGCAGCGTGGCGCCGGGAGGCAGGGACAGGATGAAGTCCGCACCTTCCAGCATACCGTGCGCCAGCCGCCCGGCGCCAAGCTCCTCCAGGAACTCCACCACGAACGGCACGCCGTGGTGATCGGCGGATACCGTCACCTCCTCGGGGCGGACGCCCAGTTCCACCTTGCTGCCAGGAGCGAGGCCGGCCCAGGTCCGGCCGAGCGGTAGCACGAGGCCGGACTCCAGCCTCAGCCCATCCGCGGCGATGGTGGCTGGCAGCAGGTTCATCGGCGGCATGCCGATGAAGCCGGCGACAAAGCGCGTGGCGGGGTGGTGGTAGATATCGCCCGGCGTGCCGATCTGCTCGATATGGCCGGCATTCATCACCACCATCCGGTCCGCCAGTGTCATCGCCTCCACCTGGTCGTGCGTGACGAAGACCGAGGTGGTGGAAAGCCGGCGATGCAGGCGGCGGATCTCGATGCGCATCTGCACGCGCAGCTTGGCATCGAGGTTGGACAACGGCTCGTCAAACAGGAACACCTTGGGTTCGCGGATCATCGCGCGGGCCATCGCCACGCGCTGGCGCTGGCCGCCGGAGAGCTGGCCCGGCTTGCGGTCCAGGAAGCCGGCGAGCCCCACCGTTTCCGCCACCGTGGCCACGCGCGCGGCACGTTCGGCGCGGGCCACGCCGGCCACCTTCAACGCGTAGCCGATATTCTCTTCCACGCTCATGTGCGGGTACAGCGCGTAGTTCTGGAACACCATCGCGCAGCCACGCTCGCGCGGCTCCTTCTCATTCACGCGGGTGCCGCCAATGCTGATATCCCCGGCGGAGATGTCCTCCAGCCCCGCGATCATGCGCAGCAGCGTGGACTTGCCGCAGCCCGAGGGGCCGAGGATAACCACGAACTCGCCATCGTGGATATCGAGGTCCACGCCGTGCACCACCTCGGTGCGCCCGTAGCTTTTGCGCACCTGGCGGATTGCGATCTCGGCCATGCGTTATGCCTCTCCGAAGGAATTCACTTGTCGGCGCCGATCAGGCCGCGGACGAAGTAGCGTTGCATCAGTGCCACCACGACGAGCGGCGGCAGCATCACGATGAGGCAGCCGGCCATGGCCACGTTCCAGTCCGGCGTGCCGCCACCGGTGGTGGCCGCGGTGGGGATCAGCCGCTTCAGCTCCATCACCGCGGTGCCGTAGTTCACGCGGTCGGTGGTGACCAGGATGGGCCAGAGGTACTGGTTCCAGGCGTAGATGAACATGATGGTGAACAGCGCGGCGATGTTCGTTTTCGACAGCGGGATCAGCATGTCGCGCAGGAAGCGCAGCGGGCGCGCGCCATCCATGCGGGCCGCCTCCACGATCTCGGCCGGGATGGTCATGAAGAACTGGCGGAACAGGAAGGTTCCGGTGGCGGTGGCCACCAGCGGCAGGATCAGGCCGGTGTAGGAATTCAGCAGGTTCCATTCCAGCGCCAGCTTTACCCCGGTGGCCGCCTGCCACAGCCAGGCGATTCCCAGCACGTCCAACAGTGCCTGCAGCGGCGCCAGCGCATTCGCCGCCACGGCGTAGGTAGGCACGATGCGGACCTCCAGCGGCAGCATCAGCGTGACGAAGATCATCCAGAACACCACCATCCGCCCGGGAAAGCGGAAGAACACGATGGCGAAGGCGGTGAGCGAGGCGATGGTGATCTTGCCCGCGGCCACGGCGACCGCGACGAACAGCGAGTTAAGCAGCCTGGTGCCGAGGTCGGCGCGGTTCCAGGCGGCGGAGAGGTTGGTGAACAACTCGCCGCCTGGGATCAGCGAGATCGGCGGGGAATTGATCTGCTCGATGGTGAGCGTGGCGGCTACGAACACCAGCCACATCGGCAGGAAGGCAATCAGCAGCCCACCCACCAGGATGGCATGGGTGGCGATGTTGAGGAACGGTGTGCGCTCGATCACTTGTAGTGCACCTTGCGCTCGACGTAACGGAACTGGACGAAGGTGAGGCCCATGACCAGCAGCATCAGCACGATCGACTGGGCGGCAGCGCCGGAATAGTCCAGGCCTTTGAAACCATCGAAATAGATCTTGTACACCATCAGCTCGGTGGCCTTCGAAGGCCCGCCCTCCGTGGTGATGTCCACGATGCCGAAGCTGTCCACGAAGCTGTCGGTCAGGTTGATCACCAGCAGGAAGAAGAAGGTCGGCGCCAGCAGCGGCAGCTGGATGTCGCGCATGCGGCGCAGCACGCCGGCGCCGTCCATGGCGCCCGCCTCGATCAGCGCGCGCGGGATGGACTGCAGACCGGCCAGGAAGAAGATGAAGTTGTAGGCGATGTACTTCCAGCCATAGGCAACGATGATCATGATCATCGCGTGGGTGCCGTTGGTGGCCGGGTTCCAGATGTTGGGATAGATCTGGTTCAGCGCCGAGAACACGCCGGCTTCCGGCGCGAATACATAGCGGAACGCCACCGCGGCTGCCGGTGCAGCCACCGCGAAGGGCCATACCAGCGCGGTGCGGTAATAGGCGTAGCCACGCAGCTGGCGGTCGCAGAACAGGGCCAGCACCAGCGCGATGCCCATGGCCAGCGAGGCGGCACCGAGGGCGAACACCAGGCTGCGCCCGACCGAGGCCCAGTAGAACGGGTCCGAAAAGACATTGGCGAAATTGTCGAGCCCGACCCACTGGCTGCCGCCGCCCCAGGGCTGTTCCAGCGTGAAGGCCCAGAACAGGGCGGCGCCGGTGGGCCAGTAGAAGAAGGTCAGCACCAGCAGAAGCTGCGGCAGGATCAGGGCCACGCCGAGCCAGAGGGTGCGGAAATGCGCGCGATTTTCCATGCGTGTCGGCCGGTTGGCCCGGGGCACGAAGGCCCCGGGCCGCGTGGCATCAGGGCAGCTGCTTGCCGGCGTAGGTGCGCTCGAACCGGCGCAGGATGGCGTTGCCGCGCTCCACCGCCTGGTTCAGCCCGGCCTCCACCGTCATCTGCCCGGCGAAGATCGCCTGCAGCGCGTCCCGGGTTTCCTTGCGGATCTGGATCATGCCACCGAGGCGGATGCCGCGGCTCACCGGCGTAACCTCGCTGGCGGTCAGGCTCTCCAGAGCGATCTCCCGGCCCTTGTAGGGCGACTGGCTGTAGAAGCCCTTGTCCTGCATGAACTTGAAGCCCGGGATGGTCACCGGGATGTAGCCGGTCACGGTGGAGAAATACTCCTCGCTCTCCGGCTTGGCGATGAAGGCGAAGAACGCCGCAGCACCGCGATACTCGTCCTTGGACTTGCCCGACAGCGCCCACAGCGAGGCGCCGCCCACCAGGGAGTTGGTGCGCTTGGTGCCCTCGTACACCGGCAGCATCGCCACGTCCCAGTTCATGCCGGGCTTCGCGGTCTTGCCGATGGTGCCGTGGCCGGCCACGGACATCATGGTCATCTGGCAGTCGCCGGCGGCGAAGGCCTCGCCGATGGTGGCACCCTGCGCCTTCTCCTTGATCGCGAAGATGCCTTCATCGAGGCCCTTCTTCAGGAACTTCACGTAGTCCACGAAGCGGGTCTTGTTGAACACCAGCTCGGCGTCCAGCCCCTCGTAGCCGTTGCCACGGGTGGCGATCGGCAGGCCGTGAATGGCGGAGAACTGCTCCAGCATCTGCCAGGTGTCGTGCTCGAAGCAGAACGGGGCAGGGGTGTTGGTTTTCTTGAGCTCGCGCGAGATGGCTTCAACCTCTTCCCAGGTCTTCGGTGCGGCGGTCTTGCCCACCTTGGCCAGTGCGTCCTTGTTCCAGTAGAGCAACGCGGTGGAGGAGTTGAACGGGAAGGAGTACAGCTCACCCTTGGAGGTGGCGTAATAATTGGCAATGCCGGGGAAATAGCGCGACCAGTCAACCGTCTGGCCATGGTCGGTCATCAGCTGCTTGGCCGGGTAGAACGCGCCGGACAGCATCAGGTCGGTGGTGCCGGCATCGAACACCTGCACGATGGTTGGATGCTTCTTGGCACGGAAGGCGGCGATCGCGTTCTGCACCGCGCTGTCGTAGCTGCCCTGGCTGATGCAGGTGATCTCAAATTCGGCCTGGGATTCGTTAAAGCGCTTGCACACGTCGTTCACGCGCTCGCCGAGGTCGCCGGTCAGGCCCTGCCACAGCTCGAACTTGATGCGCTGCTGGGCGCCGGCATCGGCCGAGACGCCGAGGGCGGTGGTGAACGCAAGCGCCATGGCGGCGCGGCGGAACATTCTCATTGCGGGACTCCGGGTCGGGTGAGGTGCGGCCTTCTAGACACCGGTCGATGACAGGCGTGGGGCAGTCCGGAGACGGATTGGTGATGAATCCCGAGGCGCTAGAGCAAAAGCCGTCCGATATGAATCAGATTGGATTCCCCGACGCGGTTGAGATGTGATTCACCGTGCAGGCTGGTCAGGGGGCCAGTATGCATGGGCAAGCCACTCTCCAATGACCTTCGATCCAGACTGGTGGC
>JAPLOI010000046.1 GCA_026400815.1 Alphaproteobacteria bacterium | reverse complement strand
GACGGGTAGCGCAGCCCACGCCGATCCGCCGCGCGTCGATGTTCCGCTGTCCATGCCATCCCTCACCCCCACGAATCGTCCCAACGGGCAGGGAATCACATCCGATTCAGGCGATTCAACTTCTTTCCGGATGGGCTCTTATGCCCCGCCGTCGATGGTGAGGATGGTGCCCGTGGTGTAGCCGCTGCGCGGGGAAGCGAGGAACGCCACCGCGTAGCCGATCTCGTGCGGCGTGGCGATGCGGCCGAAGGGGTTGTTGGCGAGGAGTTCGGGGTAGCGGTTGGCGTCGCCGAGTTCGGTTTGGGCGCGGTGGCGCAGGAGCATGGTTTGGCGTTCGGTTTCGGTGGCGCCGGGGTTGATGCCGACGACGCGGATGCCGTCTTTTTGCGAGCCGTGGCCGAGGGCGCGGGTGAAGGCCATCAACGAGGCGTTGCCGGCGGCGCCGGCGATGTAGCCGGGGGGGAATTTCTCGCCGGCGGCGCCGATGACGTTAACGATAACGCCGGATTTGCGGGCGGCCATGTGCGGGTAGAGCTGGCGGCAGAGGGAGATGAAGCCGAAGACCTTGAGGTCCCAGGCTTTGCGCCAGGTTTCGTTATCCACTGACAGCACGGTGCCCGGCGGGATGGCGCCGGCGTTGTTGACCAGGACATCGATCTCGCCGGCGTGCTGGGCGAGGCGGAGGACTTCGGATTCCTGGGAGAGGTCGGCGGCGAGGGTTTCGACCTGGACCTGGCGGGTGCGGCGGATGGCGTTGGCGGTTTCCTCCAGCATTTCGGCCGAGCGGGAGACGAGGAGGAGGTCCATGCCTTCCTCGGCGAGGACTTCGGCGGTGGCGCGGCCGATGCCCTTGGAGCCGCCGGTGATGAGGGCGCGCTTGCCGGCGAGTTGCAGGTCCATGGTGATCTCCCCTTCGTGGTTGGGCGGAGCCTAGGCGGGGCGGGTGGGGTTGGCCAGGGGCGGGAGTGTTTTGTTAGTGGAATGATTGAGTCGTGGGTGGGGCGCCCCCGGGATGGGGTGTTTTTGGCGTGGGTGCGCGGGTGTGGCGGGTCGGCGTTACGGGAGAAGGGAGGGGCGCGGGATGGGCGCCGGGCGGAGGCCGGGCGCGGCTGCGTTGGGTGTGGGGGCGCGCAGGGGCGGCGCGCGCGCAGTTCGGGCGTGGGGAGCGTGCGGGGGCGGGGGTGCGGCGGGGCGCAGTTTGCGCGTGGGATGGCAGGGGGCCATCCAGTCCCGGACCGTGGGGCCCTTGCCGCCGCGGTAGGAGCGGCGGGGGCGGCTGGGTTGCTTCCAGGCGCGGGCGAGGGATTCCAGCGAGGCGAGCAGGCGCAGCAGCAGGGTGATGGCGAGGGCGTGCGCGGACATTTGGGCGCAGTTGTGGCGCAGGGCCGCGAAGGCGTCCGCCAGGGGGGTTGAAGGGGGGTGCTGCATGGGGAGGAATGTAGTGCGTGATGTTAGTGATTGCAAGACAAAATAACTACGTACGTAGCCGGAGATGGGGTGGCTTTCGGGGTGGGTCTGGGTGGCCTAGGTTTTCCTGGCATTCGAGGGGGCGGGCATGGCGGACGAATTCATCACCATCGAGAAGGGGCTGGGGCCGAACGGGCGCATTGCGGTGGTGCGGTTCGACCGGGGCATTCGGGCCAATCCGCTTTCGACCGAGGCGATGCGGCAGTTGCGGCGGGCGGCGGAGCGTTTCGAGGACGATCTGGAGACCTCCGTGGTGATCCTGACCGGGAATGGGACCGCGTTCAGCGCCGGGGCGGATCTGAAGGATGCGGAGCGGCGGCCGGATGCTTCGGTGGCGGAGCGCATCCATCGCCAGCGCAGCGGGCCGAAGATGTGCGCGGCGTGGGAGCGGATGGAGCAGGTGACGATCGCGGCGATCGAGGGGTTCGCGATCGGGGGTGGGGCGGCGCTGGCGGTTTCGCTGGATTTCCGGTTCTGCGGGCGGGGGGCGCATTTCCGGATTCCGGAGGTGGAGCTGGGGATGAACATGTCCTGGGGGTCGATTCCGCGCATGGTGGCGCTGATGGGGCCGGCGCGGACGAAGCAGGCGGTGATTTTGGCGAGCGACCGGATTTCGGCGGAGACGGCGTTGGCCTGGGGGCTGGTGGAGGAGGTGGTGGACGATGGAGCGGCGCTGGAGGCGGCGATGGCGTTCGCTTCGCGGATTGCCGAGCAGCCGCCGTTGCCGGTGCGGATGAGCAAGACGACGGTGAACAAGGTGGCTTTCGCGCTGGCTGACAGCGTGAGCCATATGGACCCGGACCAGAACGTGCTGAGTGCGCTGACGGAGGATTATGCGGAGGGGACGGCGGCGTTCCGGGAGAAGCGGAAGCCGAAGTTTACCGGGCGATAGGGGTGGGGAAGGAAGAAAGATTCACCACGGAGGCACGGAGGACACTGAGAAGGCACGGAGGTGGTGTGTTTCTGCCGCGTCTTCCTGGTGACGATGCGGGCTGGTTTTGCTTGGGAGGCGCGGGTGCAAGTGTATGAAGTCTTTTTGCTTCTTTTTCTTCAGAAAAAGAAGACCTTCCTTGCTTGATGAATTGGTTGCGCCGGAGCGATTCGTTGCCGCCGTGGAGACGAGTGCCGGGCGGTTCGTGATCGAGGTGGTGCGGGCCTGGGCGCCGTTGGGGGCGGATCGGTTCTTCACGCTGGTGTCGTGTGGCTACTACGACGATTCGCGGTTTTTTCGCGCCGTGGCGGGGAAGTGGGTGCAGTTCGGGATTGCGGGTGATCCGGTGGTGGCGCGGGCCTGGCGGGGGCGGGTGATTGCGGATGATCGCCTGGTGCAATCCAACACGCGGGGGTTCGTGGCGTTTGCCAATACCGGGCCGGGGACGCGGGCGGCGCAGGTGTTCGTGAACCTGGGCGACAATGCCGCGCAGAACGACTGGGAGCCGGGGTTTGCGCCGTTCGGGCGGGTGGTGGAGGGGATGGAGGTGGTGGACCGGCTTTACAGCGGCTACGGCGGGGGTTCGGGCGGGGGGATGCGGGCTGGGGGGCAGGACCCGATGTTCGAGCAGGGGAATGCCTGGTTGGACGCGCGGTTTCCGTTGCTGGATCGGTTGGTGCGGGTGGGGGTGACGTAAGGCCCTTCGTTCTTCGTGTGGCATCGCTGGCGGCGGAGCGAAGCGCTGGATTGCTTCGCTTCGCTCGCAATGACGGCCGGATGGGGGGTGTTATTCCTCGGCGGCGAGGCGGGCGGCCTGGTCTTCGGCGGTGAGGGCGTCGATGAACTGGTCGAGGTCGCCCTGCATCACGCGGTCGATCTTGTAGAGCGTGAGTTCGATGCGGTGGTCGCTGACGCGGCCCTGGGGGAAGTTGTAGGTGCGGATGCGTTCGCTGCGGTCGCCGGTGCCGACCTGGCTTTTGCGGTCGGCCGAGCGGGCGGCGTGCAGGCTGGCGCGTTGGGCTTCGTAGATCCGCGAGCGCAGGATCTTCATCGCCTTGGCCTTGTTCTTGTGCTGGCTTTTCTCCTCCTGCATCGCCACCACGGTGTTGGTGGGGATGTGGGTGATGCGCACGGCACTTTCGGTTTTGTTGACGTGCTGGCCGCCGGCGCCTGAGGCCCGATAGACGTCGATGCGCAGGTCTTCCTCGTTGATCTGGACGTCCACTTCCTCCGCTTCGGGGAGGACGGCGACGGTGACGGTGGAGGTGTGGATGCGGCCCTGGCTTTCGGTGGCCGGCACGCGCTGCACGCGGTGGACGCCGGATTCGTATTTCAGGCGGGCGAAGACGGATTTGCCGGTGATTTCGGCGGTGGCGGACTTGATGCCGCCGAGGCCGCTGTCGTCGTAGTCCATCACCTCGAACCGCCAGGCGCGGGTGGCGGCGTATTTCTGGTACATGGCGAAGAGCTCGGCGGCGAAGAGGCCGGCTTCGTCGCCGCCGGCGGCGGGGCGGATTTCGAGGATGGCGGAGCGGTCGTCGGCCTCGTCGCGGGGGAGGAGGGCGATGCGGATTTCGTGTTCGAGGGCGGGGATGCGGTCTTTCAGCTCGTAGAGCTCGGCCTCGGCCAGTTCCTTCATGTCGGGGTCTTCGAGCAGGGACTGGGCTTCGGCGCGGGCCTGCTCGGCGGCGCGCAGCTCATCGACGCGGGCGACGACGGGCTCGATCTCGGAGAGCTCGCGGGAGGCCTTGGTGAAGGCGTCGCCGTTGACGCCCTCGTTGAGGAGATGACGCAGCTCCTCGGCGCGGGCGACGATGCGGTCTAGCTTGAGGGCGAGGGACATGAGGCATCACCTAGCGCCAACGGGCGACGGTGCCAACCGGGTTGGGGGAAGGCAAGGTTAACTGCCAAGGCGCCAAGGACGCCAAGGGGACGCCAAGAGAAGGTTGGGGCAGGAGGAAGCGTCTTGGCGGCCTTCTTGGCGCTCTTGGCGCCTTGGCGGTTGACCTTGCTGCCTAGGCGAGCTTCGCCGCAAGGTCGGTGAGTGCGATCTCTTGCTGGTCGCCGGTGCTGAGGTTCTTCACCTGGGCGACGCCGCGGGCGAGTTCGGATTCGCCGAGGATGATGGCGGTGTGGGCGCCGGTTTTGTTGGCGCGTTCCATGCGGCGCTTGAGGTTGCCGCGATAGGCCATCTCCGCGCGCAGGCCGGCGGTGCGCAGGGCCTGGACGATATCGAGTGCGGCACCTTCCTGGGCTTCGGCGGCGGGGATGACGGCGATGCCGGCGGGGGCGGCGGGGGGGTGGGCGAGGAGCATGGAGAGGCGCTCGACGCCGGCGGCCCAGCCGACGCAGGGGGTGTGGGGGCCGCCCATCTCCTCCACCAGGCCGTCGTAGCGGCCGCCGCCGAGGACGGTGCCCTGGGCGCCGAGCTGGGAGGTGACGAATTCGAAGGCGGTGTGGCTGTAGTAATCGAGGCCGCGGACGATGCGGGGGTTTTCCACCACGGGAACGCCGATGCGGGCGAGGTGCTCGCGCAGCTTGCCGTAGAAGGCGGCGGAGTGCTCGTTGAGGTAGGGGTGGATGGTGGGGGCATCGGCCACGATGGCCTTGTCGCCGGGGTCCTTGCTGTCCACCACGCGGAGCGGGTTGCGTTCCAGGCGGAGGCGGCTGTCTTCCGACAGCGCTTCCTTGTGGGTGGAGAAGTAGGCGATGAGGGCCTCGCGGTAGGCCATGCGGCTTTCGCGGTCGCCCAGGGTGTTGAGTTCCAGCACCACATCCTGCGCGACGCCGAGGGCCTGGAGGATGGACCAGCCGCAGGCGATCACTTCGGCGTCGGCCAGGGGTTCGGGGCTGCCGAGGACTTCCACGTCGATCTGGTGGAACTGGCGGTAGCGGCCTTTCTGCGGGCGTTCGTAGCGGAACATCGGGCCGGTGTAGAAGACCTTCTGCGGCAGGCTTTGCGTGAGGCCGTTGGTGACCAGGGCGCGGCAGATTCCGGCGGTGGCTTCCGGGCGCAGGGTGAGGGATTCGCCGCCGCGGTCGGTGAAGGAATACATCTCCTTCATCACGACATCCGACGTGTCACCCAGGCCGCGGGCGAAGACGGCGGTTTCCTCGAAGATGGGGGTGGACCACTCGTCGAAGCCGTAGGTGGCGGCGACGCGGCGGGCGGTTTCGATGACGTGGAAATGGCGCCGCGCGGACTCGCCGATCAGGTCGTGGGTGCCTCGGACGGGCTGGACCTTGGTGACGCTGGGCTTGCGGGGTTGGGATTCGGTCACGGTGGATTCCTGTCAGTCCTGCCGCCAGGGCAGGAGGTCTTCGGCGTCTAGGCCGAGCGTGCGGGCGAGGGCGGCGGCATCGCGCAGGCCGGGTTCGGCGCCCTGTTCGATGGCGGTGATGATGGCGGGAGCGATGCCGGATTGGGTGGACAGAGTGGCCTGGTCGAGGCCGCGGTTCTCGCGCCAGACGCGCAGGGGGGGCTCGCCGGCGGAGAGGCGCTTGGCGAGGGCCCAGGGCAGGGATTCCTGGTTGGCGGCGCGGATGCGGGCGAGCATGGCGCCGAGCGCGTCGCGCTTGTCCTCCATCTCCTCCAGTTCGCGGGCCAGGGCGTTGCCGTCCGCGGTCATCGGTATGCCTCCCGGCGGTGCTTGATGGAGAGGATACGCATCCTCTCCTCCTCCAGTTCGAATATCACGCGCCAGTCGCCGGAGCGAAGGCGATAGAGGCCGGGGCGCCGGCCAGGGCGATCACGTCGTGGCCTGGCGCTTCGGGCGCTTCTGGCGCTTCGGCGTAGGCTTCGATCCGTCGCTCCACCCGGTCGCGGTCGGTGGCCGGCAGGCGGGCCAGCTTCTTTGCCGCGTCGCGGGTGAGGGCGATGTCCAGCGGCATGCCCGGTGCGGGCTACTCGGCGGCGCGGGCGGCGGCTTTCTGGGCGTCCAGCTCGGCCTGGATGGTTTTGGCCTTGGCTTCGACCAGCTCCACGATGTGCTCGACCATGCTCTGGCCGTCCACGGTGTGGTCGGTCTTGCCGGCGTTGTAGACCATGTGGCGGTGGTTGCCGCCGCCGGTGACGCCGATATCGGTCATCAGCGCCTCGCCGGGGCCGTTCACCACGCAGCCGATGATGGAGAGCGAGATCGGGGTTTCGATGTGGGCGAGGCGTTCTTCCAGCGTGGCGACCGTGTCGATGACGTTGAAGCCCTGGCGGGCGCAGGAGGGGCAGGAGATGATCTTGACGCCGCGGTGGCGGATGCCGAGGGACTTCAGCATCTCCCAGCCCACGTGCACTTCTTCCTCCGGTTCCGCGGAGAGGGAGACGCGCAGGGTGTCGCCGATGCCGGCCCAGAGCAGGTTGCCCAGGCCGATGGCGGATTTGACCGTGCCGGTGCGCTTGCCGCCGGCTTCGGTGATGCCGATGTGCAGCGGGTGGTCGCAGACCTCGGCGAGTTGCTGGTAGGCGGCGATGGCCATGAACACGTCGCTGGCCTTCACGCTGATCTTGAACTCGTGAAAGTCGTGGTCCTGCAGGATCTTGGCGTGCTCCAGGGCGCTCTCAACCAGGGCTTCCGGGTTGGGTTCGCCGTATTTCTCCAGCAGGTGCTTTTCCAGGCTGCCGGCGTTGACGCCGATGCGCATGGAGCAATTATGGTCGCGGGCCGCCTTGATGACCTCGCGCACACGCTCCGGGCTGCCGATGTTGCCGGGGTTGATGCGCAGGCAGGCGGCGCCGCTCTGCGCGGCCTCGATGGCGCGCTTGTAGTGGAAGTGGATATCGGCGACGACCGGGACTTCCACCTGGCGGATGATGTCCTTCAGCGCCAGGGCGCTTTCCTGATCGGGGCAGGAGACGCGCACGATGTCCACGCCGGCGCGCTCGGCGCGCTGGATCTGGGCGACGGTGGCGGCCACATCCGTGGTGGGGGTGTTGGTCATGGTCTGGACCGTGATCGGGGCGCCGCCGCCGACGGGGACGGAGCCCACGAAGATCTGCCGCGACTTGCGGCGCTCGATGTGCTGGTAGGGACGGTAGCTCATGAACTGCTCCGACAACTGACACGCCCCTATACCGCGCGGCGCGTGAGGGAGGAAGGCAAGGCCAGGGGCTCTGCCCCTGGACCCCGCTGGGGCCTTAGGCCCCAGACCCCGATACCTTTTCCGCCTTCGGCGGGGAGGGGCCGTCGAGGCGGTGGAGAGACCCGGCGGCCCCTCCCCGCCGAAGGCGGAACTCATGTGGGTCCAGGGACCTCAGGTCCCTGGCGGGTCCAGGGCAGAGCCCTGGCCTCGCCTTACTGGGTCCGCGGCGCCGGGGTAGCGGGGCGGGGCGGGGGGGCGGCGGCGAGGGTGGGGGTGAGTTTGCCGTCGCGGATGGCATCGGCGTCCAGTGGGAGGTCGCGGCGGACGGCGCCGTCGGCGCCCAGGGAGGGGGTTGCGGTGCCGTCGACCAGGAGTTCCGTGCCGCCGGCGTTGCCGGTGGTGAGGAGGAGCTGGAGCTTGGCGGGCACGGGCCAGGTTTCGCCGGGGCGCAGGACGCGGTTGAGGAGGACCTGGCCTTGGCGGTCGCGCACCTGGATCCAGGCTTCGGCCTTGGCGCGCAGCAGGATGCGGGTGCCGTCGGGCAGGGCGGCCTGGGCCGAGCTGGGGCTGGCGGGCGGCGGGGCGACGGTGGGTGCGGGTGCGGCGGCCACGGCGCTGGGGGCGGTGGATGCCAGGGGTGCGCCGGGGAGGGGGGCGGTTTCGGCCATGGCGGGGCGGGGCGTGGGGACGGAGGGCTGGGGGGCCAGTTCGGCCAGGCGCTCCGGCACGGCGCGGACGGGTTCGGTGCCCGGCTTGTCGCCGCTGGCCTTGTACCAGCCGATATAGGCGCCGATGCAGAGCATGGATCCGAGCAGGACGACGGCGCCAGTGGGGATGCCGCGTTCCGGCACCGGGGCGGGGAAGGCGAGTTCGGGCTTGCGGGCGGCCTGCTTCACTTCTGGGCGGAAGCGGCGGGCGACGTCGTCTGGGTCCAGGCCGAGGGATTTGGCGTAGGTGCGCACGAAGCCGAGGGCGTAGGCGTTGCCGGGCAGCTCGTTCAGCTGCCCCTGCTCGATGGCGGCGAGGTAGGGTTTGCGGATGCGCAGATGGGCGGCAATGTCCGGCAGGGTCCAGCCCAGGCGCTCGCGCGCTGCAGCCAGCTCGGCGCCGACGATGCGCGCCTCCTCGGTGGCGTCTTCACCCGGCGCAGCGACGCCCTGCCGCCCGCCTCGATTTGTTCCGCGATTGAACAGCACGACCCCACGCAATCCGTTACGTTACCGGAAACCTCTCCGCTCCGGCTTCGGACCCCCGCCCAGCCGGTTCTAGACGGCCGGGCTGCGCTTGCCAACCGCCTTACGGGGCAATCCCGTACGGGGTGGGGGCAAGACTTGCAGTTGGGGCTTGGGTTCTTCAAAGGGTCAGATGGTGTTTCCTGACGATTGAATCGCAGGCCGACGAGCAAGCCATTTGAATCGCCTGATTAACTGAATTGTCACGAAATGCATCTTTTTGGTTGAGCTACACCGGCAGGCCGTGTTCCCGCGCCCAGGCGGCGATGGGTTCGCGCAGGCTGGCGGCGCCATCCCGGGTGCGGCGCAGGGCGATGAGGAGGTTGCGCAGGGCGGGCAGGTCCAGCGCGGCCAGGGCGGCCTTCACCGGCAGGACGCCGGAGGCGGGCATGGAGAGGGAGGTGATGCCGAGGCCGACCATCGCCAGCGCCTCCAGCGGCCGGCCGGCATGCTCGCCGCAGACCGAGAGGGGCACGCCGGCGCGGCCGCAGGCTTCCACTAGCTGGGCCAGCAGATCGAGCACCGGGGCGGAGAGCAGGTCGTAGCGGGCGGCGAGGCCCGGGGTGCCGCGATCGGCGGCGAAGAGGAACTGCAGCAGGTCGTTGGTGCCGACGGAGATGAAATCCACCTCCGGCAGCAGCGCATCGAGCTGCCACATCAGGGCCGGGATTTCGAGCATGGTGCCGATGCTGAGGCGGGCAGGGGCGGGGCGGACGCGGGCGGCCTCGGCGCGCAGCAGGGCGCGGGCGGCGCGGAATTCGGCCACGGTGGCGACCATGGGGAACATCACCGAGAGGTCCCGCCCGCCGGCTGCGAGGAGCAGGGCGCGTAACTGGCGGCGCAGCAGGGCCGGGCGATCGAGGCCCACGCGCAGGGAGCGCCAGCCCATGGCCGGGTTTTCTTCCGTGGGTGCGCTGCCTGGCAGCAGCTTGTCGCCGCCGAGATCGAGCGTGCGGAACAGCACCGGGCGCGGGCCGGCGGCATCCAGCACGCGGGCATAGACGGCGGCCTGCTCCGCGGTATCGGCGATGGCGCCGCGGGCGAGCATGGCGATCTCGGTGCGGAACAGGCCGATTCCGGCCGCGCCGGTGGCATCCAGCTGGGTGAGTTCGAGGGCGAGGCCGACGTTCAGCATCAGGGCGACGGGGGTGCCATCGGCGGTGGCGGTCGGGCGGTCGCGCAGGGCGGCCCAGTTGGCGGCGCGGGCGTGGCGGGCTTCCTGGGCGCGGCGGTAGTGGCGCACCACATCCTGCTCCGGGCGCAGGATGAGCTGGCCTTCATCGGCATCCAGCACCGCCTCGTCGTCGGATTCGGCGGCTTCCAGCGTGCCGCGCGGGGCGGCTAGGGCGGGCAGGCCGAGGGCGCGGGCGAGGATGGCGGCGTGGCCGGAGGGGGTGGCTTCCTCGATCACCACGCCGGCGATGCCGCGGGCGTGCCAGGCGAGGAGTTCCGCGGGGCCGAGGCGGCGGGCGATCAGGATGGCGCCGGGTGGGACCGGCCCCGCCTCCCCGCCATCGAGGGCGGCGAGCAGGCGACCGACCATATCCTCGATGTCGGCCAGGCGTTCGCGCAGGTAGGGGTCGGTCACGCGGCGCATGCGGTCGCGCAAATCGGCGGCGATGCGGTGGACGGCGGCTTCGGCGGAGAGGCCGCCGCGCACGGCATCGGCCACGCGCTTGAGCCAGCCGCTGTCGGCGGCAACAAGCTTGTAGGCATCCAGGATTTCGCGCGAGGCGACGGCATCGGGCTTGGTGGTGGCCGCATCCGGCAGGCCGGCGGCGATCAGGTCGTCGATGCCTTGCTGCATGCGGACCACGGCGGCGTCGAGGCGGGCGAGTTCCTGGGCGGGGTCTTCGGCGAGCAGGCGGCGCGGGGCGGCGGCGGGGCCGTTGACCAGGATGGGGCCGATGGCCACGCCGGGGGCGAGCGGCACGGCGGAGAAGCGGCGCGGCAGGGTATCGACCAGGGCCTGCTCGCCGGCCTCGGCCACGTGGGCGGCAAGTAGTTCGGCGAGGAGCATCGCCACCGTCTCCACCACCTCCACCTCATCCGCGTCGTAGTTGCGCGGGGTGCGGTTCTGGACGGCGAGCACGCCCAGGGTGCGGCCGGCGCGGCGGACGGGCACGGCGAGCATGGAGGCGTATAGATCCTCGCCGGTTTCCGGGCGCCAGGCGAAGGCGGGGTGGTTCTGGGCGTCGGCCAGGTTCTGCGGCAGCTGGGTGGCGGCGGCGAGGCCGACAATGCCCTCCCCGACCCTCAGCCGTGTGGTGCCGATGGCCTCGGCGCGCAGCCCCTCGGTCGCGGCGAGTTCCAACACCTCGCCGGGGCGCATGACGTAGATCGAGCACACCTCGGTGACCAACTCGGCCGCGACGAGGCGGACAAGCTCCGGCATCGGCGCCGTGCCGCGCGCCATGAGGTCGCGCAGCCGGGCCAGAAGGCGGCGCGGCGTGGACATGTTTCGGAGATAGGGCAGAACGCGGCGTGGGGAAATCGCACCGGAGGGATCACGAAAACGTTACCGGCGGGGGTGGTGAGGGAAGGAAGAAAGGATTCTTCTTTTTCTGAAGAAAAAGAAGAAAAAAGACTTTCGATAACTGCACCGAGGATAGTTGTGGAGGCTTCGGCGCAAGTAGGAAAAGTTTTTTGGTTCTTTTTTTCAAAAAAGAACGGCTTGCTTCCTAGGCTGCGTGGCGCAGCGCGAGCGCGGTGACGGCCTGGTCAACCAGTTCGGCGATGATGTCCGCCGTGGTTTGGATGGAGGTGACCATGCCGACGGACTGGCCGGCCATGACGGAGCCGGTTTCCACATCGCCATCCACCACAGCGCGGCGCAGGGCGCCGGCCCAGAAATGCTCGATGGCGAGCTGGGCGGCTTCCTTGGTGAGTTCGCCGGACTGGAAGCGCTTGAGGGTTTCGGCCTGGTGTTCGAGGAACTTCTTGGTGCCGGCATTGGCGAGGCCGCGCACGGGGATGACCGGGAAGCGTTCGTCCAGCTGGATGCTGGGCAGGGCGTCGCGGGCGTTGGCGCGGACGAAGGCGCGCTTGAAGTTCTCGTGGGCGATGCTTTCGGCGGAGGCGGCGAAGCGGGTGCCGAGCTGGGCGCCGGACGCGCCCATCTCCAGGTAGGAGAGGATCGCCTCGCCACGGCCGATGCCGCCGGCGACAAAGACCGGCACGTCGCGCATGTGGGGCAGGATTTCCTGGGCCAGGACGGTGAGGGAGACGGGGCCGATATGGCCGCCGGCCTCGCTGCCTTCGATGATGATGGCATCCGCGCCGGAGCGGACGAGGCGCTTGGCCAGGACCAGGGCGGGGGCGAAGGCGATCAGCTTGGCGCCGCCGTCCTTCACCGCACGCACGGCGCCGCCGGGGGGGATGCCACCGGCCAGCACCACGTGGCTGACCCTGGCTTCCAGGCAGACGCGCACGAGGTCATCGAGCTGCGGGTGCATGGTGATGAGGTTGACGCCGAAGGGCTTGCTGGTGAGCGCCTGGGTGGCGGCGATTTCGCGCGCCAGCAGGTCTGGCCCCATGGAGCCGCAGGCGATGACGCCGAAGCCGCCGGCGTTGGAGATGGCGGAGACGAGGTGGCGCTCGCTCACCCAGCTCATGGCGCCGGCCAGGATGGCGTAGTCGGTGCCGAGGAAGTCGCGGCCGCGGGCCCAGAGGCGGTCCAGCTTGGCGCGGGCGGCGGCGCGGGCTTCGTTGGTGATCTCGGTCATGCGCAGCCACTCCCAGCCGGTTCCGCCCGGGTGTGCCGGGAGAAGAACGATACGGTAACGTTCCGCAGAGGCGCGGGCAACGTTTCCTTCAGGCGGCGTCGAGCCCGTAGGCGGTGTGCAGGGCCCGCACCGCCAGTTCCGTGTACTCGGCGCCGATGAGGACGGATACCTTGATCTCGCTGGTGCTGATCACCTGGATGTTGATGCCCTTGGCAGCGAGCGCCGAGAACATGGTGCGGGCGACGCCGGCATGGCTGCGCATGCCAACGCCGACGACGCTGATCTTGGCCACGTCGGGGTCGGAGAGGAGTTCGGTGTAGCCGATCTCTTCCTTGTGTTCGGCGAGCACGGCCTGGGCGCGCGGCAGGTCGGTGCGGCCGATGGTGAAGGTCATGTCCGTGGTGGCATCGGCCGAGACGTTCTGGACGATCATGTCCACGTTCACGTTGGCATCCGACAGCGGGCCGAAGATGGCGGCCGCGATGCCGGGCCGATCCGGCACCCGGCGAATGGTGATCTTGGCCTCGTCACGCGAATAGGCGACGCCGGCCACCAGTGCCTTTTCCATGATCTCTTCCTCGTCCACCACCAGGGTGCCTGGCAGGCTTGCCCCCGTTTCCTCGCCGAAGCTCGACAGCACCTGCACGCGCACCCGCTCCTTCATGGCGAGTTCCACGGAGCGGGTTTGCAGCACCTTGGCCCCCACCGAGGCCAGTTCCAGCATCTCCTCATAGGCGATCTTGGCCAGCTTGCGGGCCTTGGGCACGATGCGGGGGTCGGTTGTGTAGACGCCGTCCACATCGGTGTAGATGTCGCAGCGATCGGCCTTCAGGGCGGCGGCGAGTGCGACCGCCGAGGTGTCTGACCCGCCGCGGCCGCGCGTGGTGACGCGGTTGTCGGGCCCGATGCCCTGGAAGCCGGCGACCACTGGCACCTGGCCGGCCTGCATGCGGGCGATGAGGGTGGCGCCGTCGATGCTGTCGATGCGGGCCTTGCCGTGCGCGTCGTCGGTGACCAGCGGGATCTGCCAGCCGGCGAAGGAGCGGGCTTCCACGCCGATGGTCTGCAGCGCGATGGCGGTGAGGCCGGCGGTGACGTTTTCCCCGGTGGCGACGACGGCATCGTATTCGCGCGCGTCGTGCAGGGGGGAGAGGTCCTGGCAGTATTTCACCAGCGTGTTGGTGACGCCGGACATGGCGGAGACGACCACGGCCACCTCATTGCCGGCCTCGACCTCGCGCTTGACGCGCGCGGCCACGTTGCGGATGCGGTCGAGGTCGGCGACGGAGGTGCCGCCAAACTTCATCACGATGCGGGCCATAGGAGGGTGCGGGCTGCCATTGGTTGCTGGAAGGGGCGCACACATACCGGCGCCGGCCCCGAGGGGCAACCTCGGCGGCCGCAGGGCGGGGTCGCTCGTGCATGATCCGCGCAGGTAGGGCGCGGATCATGCCCGAGCTCTTTGTTTGATCGCGTGATTCACGTCTCCGGCGATTCCGCCTCCGACGATCACGCTTCAGGCCGTGGCCATGGCGAGGTAGTTCACCGCCAGGCGGCGCGTGGGGTGCCAGCCGCCGCGCAACGGGTCGGGCGCGAGGCCGGTGATATCCGTGGTGCGCAGCCCGGCCTGGCGCAGGGCGGCATCCAGCTCCGCGGGGGTGAGGAAGCGGTTCCAATCATGCGTGCCGGTGGGGAGCAGGCGCAGCACGTACTCGGCGCCGAGGATGGCGGTGAGCCAGGAGCGGCGGGTGCGGTTCAGCGTGGAGACGAACAGCAGGCCGCCGGGCTCCAGCAGGCCAGCCAAAGTCCGCAGGAAGGCGGCGGGATCGGGCACGTGCTCGATCACTTCCAGCGCGGTGATGGCGGGGAAGCGGGCGCCCTCGGCCAGCAGCTCCTCGGCGGCGGCCTGGCGGTAGGCGAGCGGCAAATGCTGGCCTTCGGCATGGGCGCGGGCGGCTTCCAGTGCATCAGGCGCGGCATCGAGGCCCAGGACGTCGTGACCCAGCCGGGCCAGGGCCTCGGCAGCCAGGCCGGCGCCGCAGCCGATATCCAGCACGCGTGTGGGGGTGGCGAAGCGGCGGCGCAGGCGGGTGTCGATCCAGGCGATGCGGGCGGGGTTCATCTGGTGCAGCGGGCGCATGGGGCCGCGTGGATCCCACCACTCGGCGGCCAGCGCGTTGAAGCGGGCGATTTCCGCTGCGTCGACCGATTGCGCGTGCATCCTGCTCTCCGTTCCCGCGTTGCGTATGTGGACATGGGCAGGACAGGAGGCAAGCGATGCGGTCTGATTGTAGTCTTTGTGTCGCGCGCCGCCACCGGCCAGCCCGGCGCGCAATGCCTACCCCGGCAATCGCCGGAAGCGTCGGCGATTGCCGGGGTAGGCATTTCAGATGCGTAAAGGAAGCCGCGCGGTTTCTGCATTGCGCACCTGCTGCACTGCGGCATGATGAACGTGGCGGTGGGCGCCGGAGTTTCCTATGTGACCGACCCATGAAAATCATCAGCTGGAACCTGCTGCGCCTGATTGGCGCCTCTGCCGACGAGGTGGCACAGCTGGTGGAGCGTGAGCAGCCCGACGTGCTGCTGATGCAGGAGGCCACGGAGGCGATCGACCGGCTGCCGGCCCTGGTGGGCGGGCATTACCTGCGCCGGTTGCAGCCCGGCCGGGTGCATGGGCTGGCGGTGTGGACCAAGCGCGCGCCGGTGGAGGCGCCCCGCGTGGTGCCGCTGCCGCAGGGCGCGATGTTCCGCCGCATCGGCATGGTGGTGGACATGGGCGATTTCGCGGTGGCGAACGTGCATCTCTCCCACGGGCAGGTTCTGAACCGGCGCCAGCTGTGGCGGATTGCCGCGGCGCTGCCGGACCGGGCGGCGGTGCTTGGGGATTTCAACCTGGTGGGGCCGTGCCTGCTGCCGGGCTTCCGCGACGTGGGGCCGCGCGAGCCGACGCATCGCTGCGTGGACATGGTGCCGTTGCGGATCGATCGCTGCCTGGTGCGTGGGCTGGATTGCCTGGGCACGGCGGTGCTGGGCCGCGCTTCTTCCGACCATCACCCGATCGTGGTGCGCTTGGCGGCGACGGCCAATCCGTTGAGGTTGGCGGCCTGAGCTTGCCCGGGCCTTTCCCCGCGGCTTGAATGCCGGGGGAGGGCCACATATGGCGGAATTGGCGGGCGTGCCGGCGGTCGGGATCGACCCGTTCAGCCTCGCCTTCTTTGATGATCCCTATCCCGGCCATGCCCTGGTGCGCGAAACCGCGCCGGTGGTGCGGCTGCCGGTGCTGGAGGCGCACAACCTGACGGGTGGGCGGCCGGTGGTGGGGATCGGGCGGCATGCCGAAGTGCAGGCCGTTCTGATGGACTGGCTGCGCTTTCCCTCCGGCCGTGGGGTGGGGCTGCGCGACTACGTGGCGCATCCGCCGCTGCGCGGGCCCGGCATGATCCTGGAAATCGACCCGCCGCTGCATGGCCAGCGCCGCGTGGTGCTCAACCGGGCGCTGTCGCCCGCCGTGGTGCGCGCGCTGCGGCCGCGCTTCGAGGCGGCGGCGGAGGTGCTGGTGGAAACCCTGCTGGCGCGCGGCGAGATCGACGGGATTGCCGACATCGCCGAGGCCTATCCGCTGGGCGTGTTCCCCGATGCGCTGGGGATGGAGCCGGAGGGGCGGGAGAACCTGCTGCCCTTCGGCAATTTCGTGTTCAATTCCATGGGGCCGGACAACGACCTGCTGGCCGCCTCCGTGGCCGAGCTGCCGCCCCTGGCCGCGTGGGCCACACGGCAATCGCAGCGCGACCGGCTGCGGCCGGACGGGATCGGGGCGATCATCCACGAAGCCGCCGATGCCGGGGAGATCACCCACGAGGAAGCCCCATTGCTGGTGCGCGCGCTGCTCTCCGCCGGGGTGGATACCACGGTGAACGGGCTCGGTGCGGCGCTGTCCTGCCTCTCCACCTACCCTGACCAGTGGGCGCTGCTGCACGCCAACCCCAGCCTGGCGCGCGGGGCGTTCGAGGAGGCGATCCGCTTCGAATCCCCGGTGCAGACCTTCTTCCGCACCACCGGCTGCGACCTGGAGTTGGGCGGCGTGGCGCTGCCGGAGGGCACCAAGGTGCTGATGTTCCTGGCCGCCGCCAACCGCGACCCGCGCAAGTTCCCGGACCCGAACCGGTTCGACATCACCCGCAACGCCGCCGGGCATGTGGGGTTCGGCGCCGGAATCCATATGTGCGTGGGCCAGATCCTGGCGCGGCTGGAAGGCGAAGCCATGCTCGCCGCCCTGGCCCGCCGCGTGGCCCGGCTGGCGCCCGCCGGCCCACCGGAACGCCGCTACAACAACACCCTGCGCGGCCTGCGCCGGCTGCCGCTGCGGCTGGGGTGACGTGCCGGGGGCTTCCGCCCCCGGGCCCCTGACCAGGGCTCTGCCCTGGACCCGCCAGGGACCTGAGGTCCCTGGACCCACATGACCTTCCGCCTTCGGCGGGGAGGGGCCGTCGAGGCGGTGGAGAAACCCGGGCGGCCCCTCCCCGCCGAAGGCGGAAAAGTAAAGGGGTCTGGGGCCTAAGGCCGTCGCGCAAAGGCGCGCGCCGGACCCAGTGGGGTGCAGGGGCAAGGCCCCTGCTTGGGGTCCCCGTGGCGCGGCTGCGCGCCGCGACGGCGAAAGCCCCGGCGCTGTCACCCGTCCGCGCGCGGCACCCAGGGGATGCGGGCGATGTCGATGCCTTCTTCGGCGAGGGCTTCGGCTTCTTCGGGGGTGGTTTCGCCGTAGATGCCGCGGGGGTCGGTTTCGCCTTTGGCGATGCGGCGGGCTTCCTCGGCGAATTCGGGGCCGACGTAGTCGCAGTTCTTTTCCACTTCCGAGCGCAGTTTCTGCAGCATGGCGCGGATGTGGTCCGGCATGTGTTCGGCGGCCTTGTCCAGGGCCTGGGCGCTCGGGACCGGGGGGGTGGCGGCGGGCGGGGGCGGCGTGTCGGCGGTGATGCGGCCCTTGCGGGGCACGTTGGGGGCCATCAGCGCGCGGTCCACCTTGGTGGTGCCGCAATGGGGGCATTCCAGCAGGCCGCGCTTCGCCTGCTTCTCGAAGCTGGCCGAGTTGTTGAACCAGCTGTCGAACTCGTGGCCTTCGTCGCAACGCAGGTTGTAGTGGATCATCCCTTGGTCCGGCGCAATCAGGTCAGACCCGGGAAGATGGAACCTGTTGGCACCCGGGGCAAGGGGCTGCCAGCGGGCGGGGGTCAGGCCTCGTCGTCGTCGGAGAGGCGGGCTTCGGTGATCAGGTCGATGCTGCCGCGCAGGGAGAGCCAGCGGGGCTCGTCCACGCCTGGCAGCATGTGGGCCACTTCGGCGAAGGGGATGTCGGCCAGGGCGCGACGGTTGGCGGCGAGGAGGTCGGCGATCTCGGCGCGGGGCTTGCGGCCCTTGGACATGGTGGCGAACCAGGCGCGCAGGCCGGCCGGCGCCATGCCGTCCTGGCGCATGGCGTGCAGGGACTGGCCCATAAGGCGGCGCTTGTCCTCGTCGGCCGGGGCGCGCAGGTGGGTGAGGGTGCGGCGGGCGGCGCCGAGCGCGTCCAGGAGGTCGAGGTGGATGGCGGTGGTGGCCAGCAGCTCCTCGCCCGAGACGATGTGGGTGACGGCGAGGGCCCGGTCGTCGGCGGCCTGGGCCAGGGCGGGGTCGATGTGGCCTTCCTCGTCGCGCAGGATGGGGTCGGACATGGTGGGCAGGGCGACATCGCAGCGGCCCAGGCGGGTGTCGGGCCAGGAGAGCACGTTGTCCGTCAGCAGGAAGCGCCAGTGCGGGCGCTTGCCGCCGGCTTCCGCGGCTTCGCGCTGGGCGGGGGTGAGGCGGAGCATGGCGCGGTCGTAGAGCACCGGGCGGCCGTTGCGGCGCTGGCGCTCGGCCTTGGCGCGCAGCTCGTCGGGGTGTTCGAAGCAGGGGTAGAGGCGGCCCAGCTTTTCCAGCTCGGCGGCGGCGGCTTCGTAGCGTTCGGTGTGGTCGCTGCGGCGGAAGCTGTCGTCCCACTCGAGGCCCAGCCAGGCGAGGTCGTCAGGCGGGGAGCCTTGGCGGGGTGCCCCCTTGCCTGCAAGCAGCGTGTCGTCGATGGCCAGCACGAAGCGGGCGCCGAGGCGGCGGGCTTCGGTGTGGGCGGCGTGCAGCAGGCGGGCGCGGCCGAGCGGCAGGGCGCCGGTGGCGGGAACGCTGGCGAGGATGAGGCTCACTCTGCCTGCCTATTCATCGTCTTCTTCGTCGCCATCGTCGCGGCGGGGGTCCAGCGCGCGCCAGTCGCGGTCTTCGTCGCCGGCGGGGCGGTCGGCGAAATCGGCCAGTTCGGTGCCGCTTTGCCAGCCGGCCTCACCGGCATCGGCCACCTCGGCGTTTTCGCCGAACGCGAACCAGGCCTGCATCACCTCGCCGGGGGTGAGGCCGGGGGCGCGGCAGAGCTCCACGGAATCGCGCACGTAGCGGCGGGCGAAGGCGTTGGCGTGCATGATGGTGGGGAAGCCCTTGATCTCTTCCACCACGTTGTCGCTGGTATCGGCCGAAAGGTCGATGATGCGCACCCGCCAGCCGCCGGGGGGTGCGAAAAGGTCGGCGGCATCGAACTCGCTGGGCATACCGTCTCGCAACCGGGGGTCAGGAAATCAGGTTGGTGAAGCCGTTGGTGATCGGGTAGCGCCGATCCCGGCCGAAGGCACGTGGGGTGATCTTCACGCCCGGGGGGGCCTGGCGGCGCTTGTATTCGGCGCGGTCCAGCAGCTTCCACACGCGCAGCACGGTGGCGCGGTCGTGGCCGCCTGCCACCAGGGCGTCCACGCTCTGCTCGCCTTCGACGAGGCCTTCCAGGATGGCATCGAGCATGTCGTAGGGCGGCAGGCTGTCCTGGTCGGTCTGGTTCGGGCGCAACTCGGCGCTGGGCGGCTTGGTGATGATTCGTTCGGGGATCACCATGCCAGCGGGGCCGAGCGCGCCGGCGGGGTGGTTCGCGTTGCGCCAGTGGCACAGCTCGAAGACGGTGGTTTTGTACACGTCCTTGAGCACGGAATAGCCGCCGCACATGTCGCCATAGAGCGTGGCGTAGCCGACCGACATTTCGGATTTGTTGCCGGTGGTCAGCACCATGTGGCCGAGCTTGTTGGAGATGGCCATCAGGATCAGCCCGCGCGAGCGGGACTGGATGTTCTCTTCCGTGATATCGGCCTGCCGCCCGGCAAACACCGGGGCCAGCGCGCTGCCGAAGGCCTGCATCGCCGGCTCGATCGAGATGCTGTCGCAGGAAATGCCCAGCAGCTGGGCGCAGTGGGCCGCGTCGTCCAGGCTGTCCTGGCTGGTATAGGGGCTGGGCAGCATGAAGGTGCGGACCATGGGGGCACCCAGCGCATCCACCGCCACGGCGGCGGAGATCGCGCTGTCTATACCGCCGGACAGGCCCAGGATCACGCCGGGGAAGCCGTTCTTGCGCACGTAGTCGCGCAGGCCCAGCACCATGGCATGGTAGATGGATTCCAGCCTTCCGGGTTCCGGGGCGAGGGGCTGGGGGGTGCAGACGAGCGCCTCGCCCTCTCGCGTCCATTCCGTCACGGTCACCGCCTCCGCGAAATGCGGCATCTGCACGGCGAGCGAGCGGTCGGGATTCAGCACGAAGCTGGCGCCTTCGAACACCAGCTCGTCCTGGCCGCAGATCTGGGCGCAAAACACGAAGGGCAGGCCGGTTTCCACCACGCGGTGCACGGCCAGCGCCACGCGCTTCTCGTGCTTGTCCACCTCGTAGGGGGAGCCGTTCACGGACAGCAGGATCTCGGCGCCGCTTTCGGCGAGGGTTTCCGCCACGGCCGGGAACCACCAATCCTCGCAGATCAGCAGGCCCAGGCGGAAGCCGCGGAAGCTGACGGGGCCGGGCGCAGGGCCCTGGTCGAACACGCGCTTGTCGTCGAACACGCCGTAGTTCGGCAGTTCGTGCTTGGCGCGGCGGGCGATGATCTTGCCGCCATCCAGCAGGAAGGCGCCGTTGTAGAGCTTGTCGCCATCGGCCCAGGGGCCGCCGACGATCAGGCCCGGCCCGCCATCGGCGGTATCGGCGGCGAGTTCGGCCAGCACTTCCTCGCAGGCGGCGACGAAGGCCGGCTTGCGCACCAGGTCTTCGGCCGGATAGCCGGCGATGGAGAATTCCGGCGTGACGACGAGGTCGGCGCCCTGCCTGGCCGCTTCCGCGCGGGCGCGGCGGATATTGGCCAGGTTGTGGCGCACTTGGCCCTCGTGCGGGTTCAGCTGGGCGAGCGCGATGCGGAGAGTATCGGACATGGGCGCAAGCTAGTGGGGGCGGGCCGAGCCATCAACTCGGCCCGCCCCCATGGCTCAGGCGGTCGTGATCAGGCGGTCGCCGGGGCGGTGGCCTGGCCCTGCTGGCGGCGGCTCTGCCACAGCGCCAGGAAGTCGATCGGCTGCACCAGCACGGGCGGGAAGCCGCCGTCGCGGGTGATGTCGGCCAGGATGTTGCGGGCGAAGGGGAACAGGATGCGCGGGCATTCCACCAGCAGCACCGGCTCCACCGTCTCGGCCGGCAGGCCGTTCAGGGTGAACACGCCGGAATAGGACAGCTCGGCCAGGAAGACGCGGCTTTCGCCGGCCTGGGCGTTCGGATCATGTGCCTCGGCGCGGATCTGCAGGGTAACCTCGAACACGTCCTGGCCCTCGGTCACGCGGCGGGCCTGCACGTCGAGGTTGATGTCCACGCGCGGCGCGGCGCGCAGGGTGGTGAAGATCGCGGGGGCACCGGGAACCTCGAAGGACAGGTCCTTGATGTACTGGATGTTCACCACCAGCGGGGGGGCCTGCTGGGCGCCGTTGGCGACGGTGGTCTCCGACATGATCTTCTCCGTGTTACAATGCGCGATGAGTCAGCCGGGGCGGTAGCACAGCGGGCCGCGCGGCGAAAGGCGCATGGGCGCCGCGGCTGGCCTCAATGCGTCCAGCTCAGCCCTTCCGGCGCCGGCAGGGTGGGGTCGCAGCGGCGCTGCTCCACGTTGGTGATCTTCTCCCCGGTCATGGCCAGGATGAAGCCCCAGTGGCTGATCACCAGCGTATCCGCCCAATCCGGGAGTGCTGCCATCTCGGCGCGGAACAGCACGGCGCGGGCGGCGATGCTCTCGGCGGGTTCGTCTTCCGACGGCCACCAGACCTCATCGATATGGGAGAAGTCGATCTCCGGCCAGGCGCGGGCCAGCGCGCTGCGCGGGGTGCCGACATCGCAGACGAAGCCGTAGCGTTCCCGCACCACGGGATTCACGATCACTGGGGCGCCGAGGGCGCGGGCGATCGGGGCGGCGGTTTGCAGGGCGCGGGTATAGGGGGAGACGATGATGCGGCGGATCGGCTCGCCCAGCGCCTGCAGCCGGGTGGCGGCCTCCCGCGCCTGGCGGTGGCCGAGCGGGGTCAGCTTGGGGTCGACGATCCCCGGGTCGCGCCGGTTGGCCGTCATGTGGAGGTTGAATTCGCTCTGGGCGTGTCGCAGGAGGATCATATCGGCCGGATACAGGCCGCATGACGCGCTTGCAATGCCATTGCGGCGCCGTACGGGCGTGGCTTTGGTTGTGAACCGACCCAGGCTTCCCTATGTCTGGGGGCGCACCCGCCGCGGCGGGCAGGGAGAAAGTGGCACATGATGGGCGCGAGCGGCGGATTCCCGATCGACCTGGTCCTGTTCGGCATGATCGCGGCCTTCCTGGTCCTGCGGCTGCGCAGCATCCTGGGCAAGCGCACGGGCTTCGAACGGCCGCCGGAAGCGGTGGCCCGGCCCGACCTGCGCGTGGTGGAGGACGGCATCGCGCCCGCGCCTGCCGCCGCTGCCCCGGCCGCACCCGCGCGCAGCCTGCCCGATCCGATGAGCCCGATGGGGCGCACCCTGGGCGCTATGCGCGCGGTGGACGCGAATTTCGCGCCCGACAGCTTCCTGAACGGGGCCGAGGCCGCGTTCCGCATGATCGTGGCCGCCTATGCCGCCGGCGACCGCGTGGCGCTGCGCCCGCTGCTGTCTGACGAGACCTACGCCGCGTTCGAGGGCGCGATCACCGCCCGCGAGCAGGCCGGCGAGTCTCAGCGCACCGAGATCCGCGAAATCCCGGAAGCCCGCATCGACGATGCCGCCCTGCGCGGCGGCCTTGCCAGCATCAGCGTGGCCTTCACCAGCGACCAGGTGAACCTGACGCTGGACCGCGACGGCAAGGAAGTGGCCGGCACCGATGCGGTGACCGAGATCCACGACATCTGGACCTTCGAGCGCGACCTCGGCTCGCCCGACCCCACCTGGCGGCTGGTGGCCGCCCGCAGCGCCTGATGCCGCCAGCGCAAGGGCGGCGCGCCAGCGCCCTGGCCGCCGCCGCGCTGCTGCTGCCGCTGCTGGCCAGCTGCGCGCCGCAAACCACTGCCGGGCAGCCGCCCGGCGCGGTTTCGGTGCCCGCCGGCCCCGGCGCCGCCCTGACCCCGGTGCGCTTCGACCAGCTCCCCGGCTGGGCCTCGGAGCGCCCGGCCGAGGCGATCCCGCCCTTCCTGGCCGGCTGCGCCCGGCTGGATGCCGCTGCCCATCCCCGGCTGCCGGCGCTGTGCAGCCAGGCCCGCGCCCTGCCGCCGGGCGATGATGCCGCGGCGCGGGCGTTCTTCGAGCAGGGCTTCCAGCCCCACCTCGCCTCGGCCGACGGCACCGCCCAGGGGCTGGTGACCGGCTACTACGAGCCGGAGTTCCGCGCCTCCCGCACCCGCGGCGGCGAGTACCAAACGCCGCTGCTGCGCCGCCCGCGCGGCCATGTCGCCGGCCAGATGCTGCCCACCCGCGCCCAGATCACCCGCGGCGCGCTCGCCCGCAGGGGCCTGGAGATGCTGTGGGTGGCGGACCCGGTGGACGCGTTCTTCCTGCACATCCAGGGCTCCGGCCGCGCCCGCCTGCCGGACGGGTCCGTGGTGCGCGTGGGTTATGACGGCAAGAACGAACAGCCCTATGTGCCGATCGGCCGCGTGCTGGTGGATCGCGGCGAGATGAAGCTGGACCAGGTTTCCATGCAGACCATCCGCACCTGGCTGAAGGCGCATCCCGGCGAGGCTGAGGCGGTGATGGACCAGAACCCCAGCTTCGTCTTCTTCCGCGAGGTGGCCGGGCTGGCGCCGGACCAGGGCCCGCCGGGCACCCAGGGCGTGCCGCTGACGCCCGCGCGCTCCGTGGCGGTGGATCGCAGCCACATCCCGCTCGGCACCCCGCTCTGGCTGGACAGCAACGACCCGCTTGCCCCCGCCACGCCGCTGCGCCGGCTGATGATGGCGCAGGATACCGGCGGCGCCATCCGCGGCCCCACCCGCGCCGACGTGTTCTTCGGCTGGGGCACGGAGGCGGAGGAACGCGCCGGCCGCATGCGCCAGCCCGGCAGCCTGTATGTCCTGCTCCCCCGCTGAGGCACTCGCCCTCGGCCGCCACCGTCTGATCACCGGCGACTGCCTGGCGGTGCTTTCCGCCATGGCCGAGGGCACGGCGGACGTGGCCGTTACCTCCCCGCCCTACAATATCGATTTGCGCTACCGCGCCTATCGCGACACGCGCGAGGAGGCGGACTACCTCGATTGGATGGTGGCGGTTTGCGCCGAGCTGCGCCGGGTGCTGAAGCCGGAAGGGAGCTTCTTTCTCAACATCTCCGGCTCGTCCAGCCGGCCCTGGCTGCCCTTCGAGCTGATCGTGCGGCTGCGGCCGCTGTTTGCGCTGCAGAACCACATCACCTGGGTGAAATCGATCGCCATCGGGGAAGACAGCTCCGGCCACTACAAGCCGGTGAACGGCAGCCGCTTCCTGAACCACGCGCACGAGCACATCTTCCACCTGACCCGCGACGGGCAGGTGAAGCTGGACCGGCTCGCCATCGGCGTGCCCTACAAGGACAAGTCCAACATCGCCCGCCGCGGCCACGCGCAGGACCTGCATTGCCGGGGCAACACCTGGTTCATCCCCTATCGCACCGTGCAAAGCCGGGCGGAGAAGTTCCACCACCCCGGCACCTTCCCGGTGGCGCTGCCGCAATGGTGCGTCCGCCTGCACGGCCAGCCCGCCCCGGTGGTGCTGGACCCGTTCATGGGGACAGGCACCACGCTGGTCGCCGCCCACCGCGAAGGCGGGCACGGGATCGGGATTGATATCGATCCCAGCTACGTGGCCATCGCCGCAGACCGCCTTGCCGCCGAGCCGGCGCCCTCCCAACCAGACTGATCCCCCCATGGCTCTCCGCGGAAGCTGCCGCTGCGGCGGCATCAGGTTCGAGATCGATGGCCCCCTGATGGGCGTCGGCAACTGCCACTGCACCACTTGCCGCAAGACCCAGGGCGCCGCCTTCCGCACCCGTGCCCGCGTGCGCCGCGCCGATTTCCGCTGGCTGGCCGGGCAGGACCTGCTGCACTCCAGCGAATCCACCCCCGGCTTCCACCGCGGCTTCTGCCGCAACTGCGGCGCGCCCGTGGTGAACTGGAACACTGCGGACTCCGAGTATGGCCGCCGCAACCCCGCCACGCTGGAAACCTACGGCATCGCGGTGGCCACGCTGGATGACGACCCCGGCGTGACCCCGGGCTTCCACGCCTTCGTCGCCTTCAAGGCGCCCTGGTTCACCATCACCGACGACCTGCCGCAATTCCCGGGCTTCCCCGATGAATCCGTCACCGCCCGCGCGGATGCCTCGCCAAACCAGGCGGAATCCCTATAACAAGGGGCATGCCCGAAGCATCCCGCCGTCCCCGCGTCGCCCTTTTTGTCACCTGCCTGGTGGATCTGCACCGGCCCACGGTGGGCTTTGCCGCGATCCGCCTGCTGGAACAGGCCGGCTGCCAGGTGGAAGTGCCGCGCGCCCAAACCTGCTGCGGCCAGCCCGCCTACAACGCCGGCGACCGCACCACCGCCCGCGACCTCGCCGCCGGTATCCTCGATGCCTTCTCGGGCTACGACTATGTCGTTGTCCCCTCCGGCTCCTGCGGCGGCATGATCAGCCACCACTTCGCCGGGCTGTTCGACAACGACCCCCAGCAACGCAGCCGCGCCGAAGCCCTGCAGCGGAAAACCTTCGAACTCGTCGCCTTCCTCGCCGACGTGATGAAGGTCACCACCGTGCCCGGCCTCTACCAGGGCACCGCCACCTACCACGACAGCTGCTCCGGCCTGCGCGAACTCGGCCTTAAGGCCCAGCCCCGCGCCCTGCTGGCCAGCGTCTCTGGCCTCACGCTGAAGGAAATGGCCGAACCCGAAACCTGCTGCGGCTTCGGCGGCACGTTCTGCGTGAAATACCCCGATATCTCCACCCGCATGGTGTCAGACAAAACCAAGGATATCGCCAGCACCGGCGCCGATACCCTGCTGGCCGGCGACCTCGGATGCCTGCTCAACATGGCCGGTCGCCTGAAACGCGAAGGCAGCCCCATCCGCGTCCGCCACATCGCCGAAGTGCTGGCCGGGATGACCAACGACGTCCCGCCGATCGGCGAAGGGCGCGGGTAGGATGGGGCAGACGGAAGGAAGGCGAGGGGCGCTGCCCCTCGACCCCGCTGGGGCCTTAGGCCCCAGACCCCTCGACTTTTTCCGCCTTCGGCGGGAGGGGCCGTCTCAGCGCGCGACACAGACCGGGTCGGCCCCTCCCGCCGAAGGCGGAACTATTGTGGGTCCAGTGACCTCAGGTCCCTGGCGGGTCCAGGGCAGAGCCCTGGCCTTGCTTCCCGCTTCCCTTCCCACCGCACCCATTCGCTGAACGGAGGCGACGATGTTGGCCACCAGTCCTGCTTTCAAGCAGAACGTGAAGGGTGCGTTGGCGGATGCTGGCTTGCAGAAAGCCTTGGCGTTCACCAGGCCCAGTTTTGCCGGCAAGCGCAGTGCCGCGGTGGCGGGGCTGCCGGAGTTCGAGCAGTTGCGGGATGTCGGGCGCGACATCAAGAACCATGTCCTAGCCAATCTCGATTTCTACCTGGAGACCTGGGCGGGGAACGTGGAGAAGGCCGGCGGCACCGTGCATTGGTGCAGCACAGCGGATGAGGCGCGGGCGGCGGTGCTGGCGATTTGCCAGAAGGCTGGGGCGAAGACCGTCACCAAGGGCAAGTCGATGATCTCCGAGGAGCTGGGGATCAACGACCACTTGGAGAAATTTGGCATCGAGCCGGTGGAGACGGATCTCGGCGAGTACATCCTGCAGCTGCGCAAGGAACCGCCGAGCCACATCATCGCGCCAGCCTTCCACCTCAATCGGGAGGATTGGGAGGAAAGCTTCCGGGCGTCGCACACTGATCTGGATGAGGAGCGCGTGTTCGGCGAGCGGCGGGACATCCTGACGGAGGCGCGCAAGAAGCTGCGGGAGAAGTTTTTGGCGGCGGATGTCGGCATCACCGGCGCCAATTTCCTGATTGCCGAGACCGGCAGCAGCGTGATCGTCACGAACGAGGGCAATGGCGATCTCACGCAGACCCTGCCCAAGGTTCACATCGTGCTGGCGAGCATCGAGAAGGTGGTGCCTACGCTGGAGGATGCCTGCACCTTCCTGCGCCTGCTGGCCCGTTCCGCCACCGGGCAGGACATGAGCGTGTACACCACGTTTTCCACCGGCGCCCGGCGCCCCGGCGATCTGGATGGGCCGGAGGAGTATCATGTGGTGGTGATCGACAATGGCCGCAGCGCCATGATCGGCACCGAGTTCCAGGAGATGTTGCGCTGCATCCGCTGTGCGGCCTGCATGAACCACTGCCCGGTGTATTTCACCGTCGGCGGCCATTCCTATGGCTGGGTCTATCCGGGCCCGATGGGCAGCGTGCTGACGCCGAGCCTGATCGGCGTGGACAAGGCCGGGCATTTGCCCAACGCCAGCACCTTCTGCGGCAAGTGCGAAAGCGTCTGCCCGGTGAAGATCCCGCTGCCGAAGATGATGCGCCATTGGCGGGAGCGCGAGTTCGAACGCCACCTCACGCCGCAAACCATGCGCACCAACCTCTCCATCTGGGCCTGGTTCGCCAAGCGCCCCGCGTTGTATCGCCTGGCCACTCGCGCCGCCGCCTGGGCGCTCGGCCTGATGGGCCGCAAGAAGGGCCGCTTCCACACGCTGCCCTTCGCCGGCGGCTGGACCGACGGGCGCGACCTGCCGGCTCCGGAAGGCGAGACCTTCTTCGCCCGCTACGCCCGCCAGCAGCGGGAGACGCAGTCGTGAGTAAGGACGCCATTCTCGGCGCCATCCGCCGCGGCCTGAAGCGCGGCCCGCTGCCGGACGACCAGAAGCTGGCCCTGCGCGCCCGGCTGGAGGCGCATCCCCGCCACCTCATCCCCGCCCGCGCGCAGTTGCCGCGCCCGGAACAGGTGGCGCTGTTCCTGCGCAACGTGGAAAAGGAATTCGGCACCACCGCCCGCGTGGCCAACCTGTCGGACGTGCCCGCGGCGGTGGCCGAGTATCTCGCCGCCAACAACCTGCCGAGTGATTTCGCCATCGCGCCGCACCCGGAGCTGGAATCGATCGACTGGGCCAGCCGCCCTTTGCTCACCCTGCGCCCCGGCCGCGCCCAGGCCACGGATGCCGTCTGCCTCACCCACGGTTACGCCGCCGTGGCCGAAACCGGCACGCTGATGCTCCCCGCCTCCCCGCACCGCCCCACCACGCTGAACCTGCTGGGCGATACCGCCATCGTGGTGCTGCGCGCCAGCCGCATCGTTGGCTGGATGGAAGCCGCCTGGGACCTGATCCGCGCCGAGAACCACGACGAAACCACCGGCGGCTTCATGCCCCGCAACATCATGTGGGTGACGGGCCCGTCGCGCTCCGCCGACATCGAATCCACCCTCGAACTCGGCGCCCACGGCCCCCGCCGGTTGCATGTGGTGCTGGTGGATGACGATCCCACTGCCGTAGCGTGAGCCGCCGGCCCCGCCCCCTCACCGAGCACGACCAGGCCGAGTGGGCGTCCTATGCCCAGCGCGTGACGCCCATGCCCGGCCGGAGCAAACCGCCGTCGCCGGAACCCACCGCCCTGCCGGCACCGATCCTGCAGCCCGCCAATCCCGTGCAGCCGCATCGCGCCCCCACGCGCCCCAGCCCGGCCTTGGGCATCGGCTACCAGCCCGGCGGGCTCGACAATTCCTCCTGGAACCGCTTCCGCTCCGGCAAGCTGCCTGCCGTGCGCACCCTGGATCTGCACGGCCGCACCGCCCAGCGCGCCTTCCACGCCCTGCACGGCTTCCTGCACGCCGCCCATGCCGACCATGTGCGCGTGGTGGAAGTGATCACGGGGCGGGGCAGCGGGGAGACCGGCGGCGTGATCCGGCGCGAACTGCCGCTCTGGCTCAACCTGCCGGCCCTGCGACCGCTGGTGCTCGCGGCGTCGCATCCGCACCCGGCCAATCCTGGTAGCGTGCGATTGCTGTTGCGGAGGCCGAAGTAAGGAAGCGGTTCTTTTTTGAAAAAAAGAACCAAAAAACTTTTGTCCGTTTGATGCGGAAAAACCGGGCCTCTCCGCATCAAATCAGAAAAGTCTTTTTGCTTCTTTTTCTTCAGAAAAAGAAGACTCTTCCTTGCTTCCCCCAGGCACCACCACCCCATCCCCAGCCCGCCGGATCGCCACCACCTCGGCCCCCTTCGGCAGTTCGAACCGATAGGCATGCCGCCCCAGCCCGATGCCAACCTTCTCCAGGTCGGCGCGATACCGGTTGGCCACGCCCGGCAGCACCGTGCCGTCCGCCAGCACCAGTTCCAGTGCCACGCCGCGCTCGGGGTTGGCGAGGTCTTGCACCCAGCCTTCCACGAGCCCGCCGGACACGAGGTCGAGATGCCCACGCATCGGCCCGGGCGGCCGCGCAGCCACGCCCGAAAGCCGCGTGCGGATCGCCTCCAGCACCGGCCCTTCCTCCGACACCTCCGTGAAGAACACGCAGGGCGCGGCGGTGCGGCCGGGATTCAGCGCCGCGTGTTCCGCGCCGCGTTGATGAACATGCCGCGGCTGTCGCAATCCACGAAGCTCTCGGCCCAGGCCCCCTCGGCCAGGATCGCGTCGTGGCTGTCCAGTTCCACGTGGAAGTAGGACACAGAGCTGGCTCGGGAAATTCGGACAGTTCGATAAGTGGCTTTCCTGCCTGACAGCGGCGATGTTGCCGCAGATCAGGAGCGAACATGACGAAGCGGACACGACGGATGCACAGCCCGGCTTTCAAGGCGAAGGTGGCG
>JAPLOI010000083.1 GCA_026400815.1 Alphaproteobacteria bacterium | reverse complement strand
CATGGCCCAGGGCGGCGACCCCACCGGCACCGGCACCGGCGGCTCCGACCTCGGCAACCTGCCCGCCGAGTTCACCCGCCAGCGCGGCTTCGTGCGCGGCACGGTCGGCGCGGCCCGCACCAGCGACCCGAACAGCGCCAACAGCCAGTTCTACATCATGTTCGCCCCCGCCCCGCATCTGGATGGCCAGTACACCATCTGGGGCCAGGTGACCGAGGGCATGGAGTTCATCGACAACATCAAGCGCGGCGCCGGCGGCAGCGGCATGGTCTCCAGCCCCGACAAGATCGTCTCGATGAAGGTCGCCGCGGACGTCTGAACGGCGCCGCGGACAGGAAAGGGGCCGGGAAGAGCGATCTTCCCGGCCCTTTTGCGTTTCGTGAGGCTGGCCTCAGCTGAGGAAATCAGGCTCCTCACGCGTCAGCTTGCGGATGATCGCCTTCATGAACGTCCGCCCATACGCCTTGAACATCGGCGAATCGTCCGGGTAGGTCGCCACGATCGCCGGCGGAATATGCTTCAGCTCCGCCCCGCCGGCCTCGGCCAGCAGCTGGATCTTGCAGGTATCCTCCAGGTAGATCAGGCGCAGCAGCGCCTCGCCCAGCGTGGAACCGATCACCAGCGGGCCATGGTTCATCATCATCAGCACGGTGGCCTTGCCGATCACCCCGGCCAGCCGCTCACCCTCGGCCGGCGTCACCGCCGCACCGTTGAACCCGTCGTCGTAGGCGATCGAGTTGTAGAACGACATGCCCGACAGGTAGGTGTGCGCGATGCGCCCCTCCTTGCGGGTGCAGATCGCGGTGGCGTGGTGCATGTGCGTGTGCAGCGCCGCGGTCGCCTGCGGCAGAATGCGATGGATCGGCGCATGGATGCAGAACGCCGTCAGCTCCACCGTATGGCCGTTGGTGGAGATGATCGTCCCGTCATGCGTCGCCAGCACCAGCGAGCTCACCGTCACTTCCGACCAGAAATACCCCTCGGGGTTGATCAGCATCAGATCCGGCCGGCCCGGCACCGCCACCGAGAAATGGTTGCACACACCAGACTGGAAACCGAGCCGCGAAGCCCAGCGGCAAGTGGCGGCCAGCTCGATCTTGGCCTGGCGAATCGCTTCGCTGTCGAGCAACGGGTTCTGCATCGTGTCCATGGGGGCGCCTTCGGGGATGGGAAGATAGAGGAGGCTAGTCCGCCCAGCCCCACCTTGCCAGCCTGGATTAGCGGCCCTTCAGCGACAGCAGGTAGGCCACCGTGTTGTCGATGTCCTGGCGCGAGAGCGTCAGGTTCGGCATCCGGCCATGCGGCACCGAAAGAAAGGCGCGCAGCCCATCGGCGGTGGTGCCCGGCCGCTGGGCGATGGCAAGAAAGCCCGGCGCCTGGTCGTTCGCCGCGGCCGGCCTGGCTTCCACCACATGGCAACCGCCGCACCATGTGCGCGCAAGCTCGCTGCCCTTCTGCGGATCGCCGCCCACCCCGGCCGTTTGCGCCAGGGCCGGACCGGTAGCGCAAGCCGCCAGCATCGCGCCCAACATCATCTGCCGCATCGCCGATACTTCTGCCTTGCCGCGCTGCCACCAGCATCCACCCGCACCCGGGCCGGGGCAAGCGCGATGGCGGGGCAGTTGCCGCGCGCGCAGGTCACGCTACTGTTGCCCGCAAGGCCGGATCGAACCGGCAGGGCGGAGGAACGTGCATGCAGTTCGACACCATCATCGTGGGCGGCGGCTCCGCCGGCTCCGTCCTCGCCAACCGCCTCTCCGCCCGCAGCGGCCACCAGGTGCTGCTGTGCGAAGCCGGCATGGACACACCGCACGGCAAAGTCCCGCACGAGATCCTGGATAGCTACCCCGGCACCGCCTACCTCAACTCGAAATTCCTCTGGAACGAGCTGAAGGTCACCACCGAGGTGATCAGCCACAACAACCCCGACGCGCCCAAGCCCCGCCTGCGCAAATACGAACAGGCCCGCGTCCTCGGCGGCGGCAGCTCCATCAACGGCCAGCTCGCCAACCGCGGCGCCCCCACCGATTACGACGAATGGGCGGCCCGCGGCGCGGCCGGCTGGGAATGGGACAACGTGCTGCCCTTCTTCAAGAAGATCGAGCGCGACATGGATTTCAACGACGAGTGGCACGGCCAGGAAGGCCGCATCCCCGTCCGCCGCATCTGGCCGGATTTCTGGCCCGAACACGCCAAGGGCCTGGCCGAGGCGCTGAAGCAATCCGGCATGAAATACCTGCCGGACCAGAACGGCTTCTTCGAAGACGGCTACTTCCCCATCACCATCTCCAACGCCTACGAACGCCGCGTCTCCGCCGCCATCGGCTACCTGGACCCGGCCACCCGCGCCCGCCCCAACCTCACCATCTCCACCCTCACCCAGGTCAGCGGCCTGATCTTCGAGGGCAACACCTGCGTCGGCATCGAAGCCCTGGTGAACGGCCAGAAACAAACCTTCCGCGGCCACGAAGTCATCCTCTCCTGCGGCGCCATCCATTCCCCCGCCCATCTCATGCGCGCGGGCATCGGCCCAGCAGGCCACCTGCGCGACATGGGAATCGAAGTGCGCCACGCCCTGCCCGGCGTCGGCCAGCGCCTGATGGACCACCCCTCCATCGCCCTCGCCGCCTTCGTCAAACCCTTCGCCCGCATCAACGAAACCACCCGCCGCCACATCATGCTCGGCTGGCGCTATTCCTCCGGCATGGGCGGGGCGCCTGCCGGCGACATGTTCGTCACCGCCGCCACCAAATCCTCCTGGCACGCCGTGGGCGAACAGATCGCCGCCGCCATCCTGTTCGTGAACAAAACCTACTCCGAAACCGGCGAAGTAAAGCTGCAATCCACCGATTGGCGCACCGAACCCGAAGTCGCCTTCAACCTCCTGTCCGACAAGCGCGACCTCGACCGCCTGGCCGACGGCTTCCGCCGCATGGCCGCCCTCCACCTGATGGACGCGATGAAACGCGTCACCGACGACCCCTTCCCCGCCAGCTACTCCGACAAGGTCCGCCAGGTCGGCGTCATCAACGGCAAGAACAAGTTCCTCACCGACATCATGGCCAAGCTGCTCGACGGCCCCGCCGCCCTGCGCAAACTCCTGCTGCAGAAACTGGTGATGGAGGAATTCACCCTCGAACAGGTCCTCGCCGACGAAGACGCCATGGAAGCCTTCGTCCGCCGCGCCGCCGTCGGCGTCTGGCACGCCAGCTGCACCTGCCGCATGGGCAGCGACGACGACCCCATGGCCGTCACCGACCACGCCGGCCGCGTGCGCGGGGTAGAAGGGCTGCGAGTCTGCGACGCCTCCATCTTCCCCGTCGTCCCCTGCGCCAACACCAACTTCCCCACCCTCATGACCGCCGAAAAAGTCGCCGACGCGATCCTGGCGGGGCACTGAGGTGGAGAGAGGGCAAGAAAGGCCAGGGGCTTTGCCCCTGGACCCCACTGGGGCCTTAGGCCCCAGACCCCTCGACCTTTTCCGCCTTCGGCGGGAGGGGCCGACCCGGTTGGTGTCGCGCGCCGAGACGGCCCCTCCCGCCGACGGCGGAAAGACTCATGTGGGTCCAGGGACCTCAGGTCCCTGGCGGGTCCAGGGCAGAGCCCTGGCCTTCCTTCCCTTCCTCTCCTTTCAGGAGCCCCACCATGGCGCGTGACATTCTGGTTGGCATCAGCGGCGGCGGCGTGCTGCACACCGATGCGCACACGCCCGATGTCGAAACCCAGTTCCGCATGGTCCGCGACGCCGGCGTGTTCGACTACTTCGAGCGCACGCCGCTGCCGGGGCTGCTGGACACGTACAAGAAGGCAAGCCGGGAGACCGGGATTCCCCTGATGTCCGGCGGCTTCTTCTATGCCTTGGGGCGGGACGAGCCGTTGCTGGAATGGCACCTGCGCATCGGCGCCGAATGCGGCATGCGCGTGCAGAACGTCCAAGTCCCGTTCAAGGATGCCGCCGGCAACCGCGTGACAGATGAACAGGTGGCCGCCTTCTACCTCCACGCCGCCGAGCTGGGCGAGAGGCTCGGCGTCACCCCGTGCTTCGAGGTCCACATCAACATGTGGTCCGAACGCCTCAGCCGCGTGGCCAAGGTCGCCCGCCTCGTCGAAGCCCGCGGCGTGACATTCAACATGACGCTGGACCACAGCCACGTCATCTTCAAGATCGACAACGAGGCGGAACTGCCCTTTGAAGGCCTGCGCGAAGACATCGCCGCCGGCCTGGTGCTGGATCCCGCCAAGCCCGGCAATGTCTGCGCCGAATGGATCGCCAACAACTGGGTCCGCCACGCCCATGCCCGCCCGGCGGTGCCGAACAACCCGCGCAACGTCTGGGCCAGCCACCCCGATGGCAGCTTCGGCCGCGGCGTGCAGTACCCCTTCATCCAGCCCAAGCCCGGCCAGTGGCACAGCGATTGGGATGAATCGCGGCTGGAACCCTGGAAGGACGTCGTGCGCCAGATGTTCGCCCACCACGCGCGCGACCCGAACAGCCGCCTCGAACAGGTCACGGTGGAGATGATCCCCGGCATCGATTACGGCTTCGGCCACCGCTATTCGATCTTCGAACACAGCGTGGCAGTGGCGAAATGGCTGAAGGCCGCCTGGGTCACGGCGAAAGCCGCGTCGTGAGGGCGAAAGCCACCGCTTGACCGCCCAGCCCCCGCAGCGCTGAGATACCGCAAGGCAGCACCCGGAGCATCCCCGATGAACGACGCGGCGACCAGCAACAACCCCTACCTGGCCATCGGCGTCCGGCCGTTCATCAACTGCTGCTCGGTGCGCACCATGCACGGCGGCAGCCTCATGCTGCCCCAGGTCCGCGCCGCCGTGGCCGAAGCCGCCCGCCATTTCGTCAACCTCGATGAGCTGATGGAAAAGGCCGGCGCCCGCATCGCGGAGATCACGGGCTCCGAAGGCGCGCTGGTCACCTGCGGCAGCGCGGCCGCCGTCGCGCTCGGCACCATGGCCTGCGTCGCCGGCAACGACCCGATCAAGATGCTCCGCCTGCCCGACACCACCGGCATGGCCAACCGCGTGGTGATGGTGAAGAACCAGCGCTTCGCCTACGATCAGGCCATCCGCATGAGCGGCACCATCATCGTCGAGGTCGAAACCATCGAGGAACTCGACCGCGCCTTCGAGGAACCCGTCGCCATGGTCGCCGTGCTCGGCACCCATGAGCACGAAAGCCAGGTCCGCATGGAGGATCTCCTGGCCCGCACCAAGCCGCGCGGCGTGCCCGTCATGGTCGATGCCGCCAGCGAACACCTGGTGAAGCCCTCCCCCTGGCTCACGCGCGGCGCCGACCTCGTCATCTACTCCGGCGGCAAGTTCCTGCGCGGTCCCCAGACCTCCGGCCTGCTGCTCGGCCGCAAGGACCTCGTCGAAGCCGCCTGGCGCAACGCCTCCCCCCACCAGGCCCTCGGCCGCCCGATGAAGGTCTCCAAGGAAGACGTCATCGGCCTGCTCACCGCGGTGGAATACTGGATCGAGCACCGCGACGTGAACGACGAAGTCGCCCGCTGGACCGGCCAGAACGCCGAAATTGCCCGCTTCGTCGAAGCCGTCCCCGGCGTCCGCACCGAAATCGTCGCCCCGCAGAACGTGGTCGTGGTTCCCGCCCTGCGCATCATCTGGGACCGCACCAAGATCGGCATCGACGGCGCCGGCCTGCGCCTCGCGGTGCTCGAAGGCACGCCGCGCATCATGCTGGACGACCACTCGGCCAAGGAAGACCGCATCACCATCGACCCCTTCCAGCTCCAGCCCGGCGAAGCCGCAGACGTCGGCCGCGCCCTCGCCCGCGCCCTGGAATCCGCCCGCATCACCGAACCCAAGCCCCTCGCCCCCCCGGCCGTCGACCTCTCCGGCGAATGGGAAGTCCGCGTCCGCTTCCTGCACGGCGAACGCGTCCACAAGGTCACCCTCAACCAGTCCGGCAACGCGATCTCCGGCGAGCAGCACTCGCAGCTCTTCGAAGGCGCCGTCTCCGGACTGATCGAGGCCAGCCAGATCGCGCTGAGCTTCGGCACCCGCTACGAAGGCAGCAACATCCGCTACAACTTCGCGGGCGAAGCCGGCGCGAAAGCCATGTCCGGCACCGTCAAGCTCGGCACCTCCACCGACCACCACCAGGGCCCGGTCAACCTCGCTCAGTTCGGCACGGCGAAGTGGAGCGCTACGAAGGTAGGGTAAGCGAGGCGGTCTTTTTGTGAGCGAAAGCAAACAAAAATACTTCATCCGTTGTGGATTGTGACTGACGGGGCGAGCGGCGTTAAAGGCGTGGACCATTCGCTGAGCTCGGGATGACAGGGATTTAACTTTCGATGGGCAACCCACTAGCGGCGTTGGGACTGGTGTCGGCCGCCATGGTCGTGCTGGTGGCGGTCGTGGCGTTCATGGTGCTGCCGGGCCCATTCCTCGCGGGTACGGCGCCGGTATGGATCGCGCCGGCCGGGGACGCGGCGCAACACGCTGTCGGTGGCTGGTATTTCCTGGCCGATTCCTGGCGCATGCCGCTGCTGATGGTGCCGCAACTGGGCGTTCCCGGCGGCAGCAACATAGCGTTGACCGACAGTATTCCGCTGGCGGCCCTGGTAGCCAAGCTGCTGCGCGGGGTATTTGGCACCGATTATGTGTATCTCGGGCCATGGCTTTTCCTATGCTTTCTGTTGCAGGGTCCGGCTGCCGCGACCGTGCTGTACATATGTGGCGTGCGGCGGGTGCTGCCGTTACTGCTCGGCGGGTTGCTGATGCTGGGCAGCCCGGTGCTGCTGGCGCGCCTGGGCCATGCTGCATTGTGCGGCCAGTTTCTTGTGCTGTTGGCCCTGGCGCTGCACCTGGACCTGACACGAAGGTGCCGCCTGGCGGCTTTCCTGCTGTATGTGCCGCTGCTGGCAGCCGCGCTGCTGACCCATGTGTATCTGTTCGCCATGGTGGCGGCGTTGTTCGGCGCGAGCCTGCTGGACGGGCTATGGACCGATCGGCTGGCGGCGCGCACGGCCATCGGCCTGATCGGCGTGGTGGCGGTGCCGCTGGCGGGCGTGCTGTGGGCCTGCGGATATCTTGGGCTCGGGCCGATTCCGATCAAGCCGTACGGCGAGTGGGCGTTCGACCTGGCGACACCAGTGCTGCCAAGCTTCAGCCTGTTGTTCGCCGTGGATGGGATGCCGCTGGGGTTGAACTTCGAGACGCTGGCATGGGTCGGGGCCGGGCAGGCGGCACTGCTGCTGGTGGCGGCGATTGCCTGGCGGCGGGACCTGGCCGGCGTGCTGGCGCGCCATTCAGCGACAGTGATCGTATGCACCAGTCTGTTGGTGTTTGCCGCGTCCTACGCCGTGCATGTGGCAGGACAGGTGGTGCTGGGCATCGATCCCGCTCGGGTGCGCGCGGCCGTCCTCGGCGCCGCTGACGCCAACGGTGCGCTGCTGGCGCTGCGGAGCGGCCTGGACGGCGGCGACATGCTGCGGCTGGTTGGGCTGTTGATCCTGCTAGGTGGGCTGGCGGCCTGGGGGCTGGGCCGCGCGGTGGTGCTGGGCCGGTGGCGCGCGTTGCGGGTAGTGGGGATTGTCGGCGCGGTGCTGCTGCTGGTGGGCGTGTTGCAGCCGCGCGCGCTGCTGGTTGGGGTCAGCACTTTCCAGGCATCGGCCCGCCTGGTCTGGGTGCCGCTGTATCTGCTGGCATTGCTGGCCATCGTCGGGGTGTGCCGGCGGTTTGCGCCGCGCGTGGCAACGACGATGCTGGCCGCAGCACTGCTGGTGCAGGCGATCGACACGTGGCCGTTGTGGCGGTCGTTGCTGGAGCACGCCCATTCCCGCGGCCGGCTGGCGGAGCATGACGGCGGATTGGCGGGCGCGATCGCCGCGGCGGAAGACGTGCGGGTGATTCCGACCTATCTGTGTGCCCATGCGCGGCCACCGGAACTGCGTGCCGGGCTTATCGCCCGCATCAGCGATGTGCAGGTGCTTGCCGCCCGGGCCAACCGCCCGATCGACTCGGTGCGCTCGGCGCGAATGACCGCGGCCGATGGGCCGGCCCTGGTGACGAAGTGCGAGGCCGCCTTGCGCGAGGTTGTGGGCGATATGGCGCGCCCCGGCCGGCTGACCATTTTCAGCACCGACACGCCCGAGGCGGTCGGGTTGGCGGGGTGCCGGGAGGCTCCTGGTTGGGTGTATTGCTTGGCGCCGCAGAAGTAGGGAACCCGTTTCTTTTTAAAAAAGAAAACTGCTTTCGTCTTATGCTAACCCCCAAAATGAATGGCCGATAAAGCAAGGCGAGACCGGGCTCTGCCCAGACCCGCCAGGGGCCAAGCCCCCGGACCATATGGCGAGTTCGAGACGGCTGGCGCGTTCGACGATGCCTTATGCCATGTCGGGGCGCATGGGACGGTCGTTGCGGGTTGGGTGTCGCCATGAGAAACGAGATGATGGTCTGGGGGTTGGAATTGAACCGACGGCCTGAGGATTCCAAGTCCAGCACTCTACCAAGCTGAGCTACGCCCAGACAGCGATCAACCCACCGCGGGAGCGGTGGGTCACGGTCGTTCCGGTAATTTTACATTGATCAACATGGGGCGATCGTATGGCGGGTAGCCGCTGGAGTTGATTTGTGGCAGGGATTCTTCTCTTTGTTCACGAAAGGAAGGTTCTTTTTTGGTTCTTTCTTCCTGTCACGTGGTGCGGCTCACGAAGTTGGTGGGCTGAAGCCCGCCCTACCGCGGGGGGTTGTTCAACTCAGCAACACCTTCACGTAACTCCCCGGCGCATCCTCCAGCACCGCCAGCTTCCCATCCCCGGGCTCACGCGCCTTCACCATCCGCTTGTCCAGCGCCGTGATCCAACGCTGCCAATCCGGCCACCACGACCCCGCGATCTCCGTCGCCCCCTGGAACCACGTCTCGGGGTCCTCAGGCAGCTCGGTGTTCAGCCAGTGGCTGTACTTCCCGCCCTCCGGCGGATTCACCACGCCCGCGATATGCCCCGAAGCCGCCAGCACGAACCGGTTCTCACCGCCCAGCAGCTTCGTCCCGCGATAGGTCGCCCGCCACGGCGCGATATGATCCTCGCGGGTGGAGATGAAATAAGCCGGCACCTTCACCTTCGAAAGGTCGATCGGCGTCCCCGCCAGGCTGATCCCCCCGGGCTGGGACAGCTTGTTGTCCTGATACATGTTGCGCAGATAGAAGGAATGCATCTTCGCCGGCATCCGCGTCGAATCCGCATTCCAATACAGCAGGTCGAACGGAAACGGGTCGTTGCCCAGCAGGTAGTTGTTCACCACGAACGACCAGATCAAATCGTTCGCCCGCAGCATGTTGAACGTGGTCGCCATCTCGGAGCCTTCCAGGAAGCCCCGCTTGTTCATCTTGTCCTCAAGCGCCTTGATCTGCTCCTCGTCGATGAACACGTTCAGCTCCCCGCTCTCGCGGAAATCCATCAGCGTCACGAAGAACGTCGCACTCTTGATCCGGTCATCGCCCTGTGCGGCCATCCACGCCAGCGTGGAAGACAGCAGCGTGCCGCCCAGGCAGTAGCCAATGGCATTCACAGGCCGCTCGCCGGTCGCCGCTTCGATCGCGGTCAGGGCATCAAGAATGCCCTCCTTCATGTAGTCCTCGAAATTCTTCTCCGCGAGTTTCTCGTCCGGGTTCACCCAGCTCACGATGAACACCGTATGCCCCTGCGCCGTCGCCCAGCGCACGAAAGAATTCCGCGCCCGCAGGTCCAGGATGTAGAACTTGTTGATCCAGGGCGGGATGATCAGCAGCGGCCGCTTCAGCACCTTTTCGGTGGTGGGCGTGTACTGGATCAGCTGCATCAGGTCGTTCTGGTACACCACCTTGCCCGGCGTCACGGCGATGTTCTCGCCGATCTTGAACGCCTCCATGTCGGTCATCTTGATGCGCAGATTGCCCTTCCCGCGCTCCAGATCGGCCAGCAGGTTGTTCAGCCCCTTGATCAGGTTCTCGCCCCCGGTCTCCGCCGTCTTGCGCAGCACCTCGGGGTTGGTCAGCAGGAAATTCGAAGGGCTCATCGCGTCGATGAACTGGCGCGAATAGAAATCCACCTTCTGCGCCGTCGCCGGCTCCAGCCCATCGGCCTGCTTCACCACGTCGGTGATGTAGCGCGCCGACAGCAGGTAGCTCTGCTTGATGAAGTCAAAAACCTCGTTGTCCTTCCACGCCTCATCCTTGAAGCGCCGGTCGCGCGGGTCACCTTCGATCACCGCCTTGCCGTCCATCCCCATCATCCGCCGCGCGGTGCTCTGCCACAGGGACATGTAGTCCTGCCAGAACCCCACCTGCGCCTCGATCAGCTTCTGCGGGTTGGTCATCAGCCGTGTGGTCATTTCCATGAACGCGGCGCCGATATTCATCGGATCGGGCTTCGCCGGCCCTTCCTCCGCCTGGCGCTTCAGCCAGTCCCCCACGATGCGCTGGCTGCGCTCCGCGATCCCGGCCATGGAACGGCCGAGCGTGGCGGGATCGGGCATCTTGAATGGCACCGCTCCTGGCTGCTGCGTATCCGGCTTCTGCGGGTCGGCCATGGCGTGGTCCTTTCCGAGGGCGGCAAGTGCACTTCCGCATCAGGGCTGCTACATCGGAAGCGACCGCCGCGGGCGGCACGCCGATGGAGCGCCGATGCAGCTTACGACAACCGGGAGCGACGAGTCTGCTACAGGCTGGGGAGGTCGTCTTCAAGGCGCCACCCTGCAAGCCCGCGGCATCTTGAACCGCATGCATGCCACGCGGCCCGGCCTCGCTTTGGTGCTGGCCCTGGCCGGGTGCAGCAACGCCCCGGGGTCAGACCCGATCGCCTGGTGGCGCCAGCTGGAAGGCGGCCGCCTGGCGGAGGAACGGCCGCTGCCGCCCAACGCCGATGCCCCCTACCCCAATCTCGGCATGGTCCCCGCCCGCCCTGCCACCACCGAAGCCGCCACCCGCGCCCGCATCGCCGCCGGCCTGGAAGGCGACCGCCGCGACGCCAGCTTCGCCGCCGCACAACCGCTGGTAGCCCCGGCCGCCGCCCGCGCCGCCCCGGCCGCACCGCCGCCCCCCGCCGGCGGCATCGGCGCCTCCATGGCCGCCGCCTCCGCCACACCCGCCGCTGCCCCGCCGCCACCACCAGCAGCACCCCAGGCCCGTCCGGCCGCACCGGCCCCAGCCCCCGTTCAGCCCGCAGCCGAACCGCCCCCCAGCCCCCTGGCCACCATGCCGGCCGCGCCCCCATCGCCGCCGCGCCTGCCGGGCGTGGCCGGCGTCACCGCGCCCGTCCCGGCCCCCAGGGCCCCGGCCCCCGTCGCGATTGCCGCCCCCTTCGTGCCCGGCGCCCCCGTGGCCCTCGCCTTCCCACCCGGCAGCGCCATCCTGCCCGATGGCGCCGCCGCCACACTTCGCCAGCTCGCCGCCACCCGCGCCGGGCGAGACATCCGCGTGGTCGGCCATGGCGAGAGCACGGGCACCGATGCCGCCAGCCAGGCAACCGTCCTGCCGCTGGCCTTCGCCCGCGCCCGCAGCATGGCCGCGGCCCTCGCCCAGGCCGGCGTGCCCCCCTCCGCGCTGCGCGTCACTGCGGAAGCCACCGGCCGCGGCGGAGTCGCCCGCATCGCGGAATAACGCCCCGCCCCTGTTTCGCCGCACCGGTTGGCGCTAAGTCTGCCGCAATCCGGAGTCCCTGATGCCCCGCCCTTCCTTCCCTTTCCGCCTGGAGTTCGCCGCATGACCCGCCCGCTTTCAATCGGCATCGCCGGCCTCGGCACCGTTGGCGGCGGCGTGGTCGCCATGCTGCGCCAGAACGCCGACCTCATCGCCGCCCGCGCCGGCCGGCCGATCGCCGTCACCGCCGTCTCCGCCCGCGACCGCAACCGCGACCGCGGCGTGCCGCTCACCGGCCTGCGCTGGTATGAGGATCCCGTGGCCCTGGCCTCCGACCCCGGGGTGGATGTGGTGGTGGAAGTCATCGGCGGCTCCGAAGGCCCCGCCCGCGCGTTGGTGGAAGCCGCCATCGCCAACGGCAAGCCGGTCGTCACCGCCAACAAGGCCCTGCTCGCCGTGCACGGTGCCGCCATCGCCGCCGCCGCCGAGAAGGCCGGCGTGGCCCTGGGCTTCGAATCCGCCGTGGCCGGCGGCATCCCGGTCATCAAGGCCCTGCGCGAGGGCTTGGCCGGCAACCGCATCACCCGCGTCGCCGGCATCCTCAACGGCACCTGCAACTACATCCTGACCGTGATGCGCGAGCGCGGCCGCGAATTCGCCGAAGTGCTCGCCGACGCCCAGAAGCTCGGCTACGCCGAAGCCGACCCGGCCTTCGACGTGGACGGCATCGACGCCGCCCACAAGCTGGCCATCCTCGCCGCCCTCGCCTTCGGCCGCCCGGTTGATTTCGGCGCCGTCTATGTGGAAGGCATCCGCCGCATCTCGGCCCTCGATATCGCCTTTGCCGGCGAGCTCGGCTACCGCATCAAGCTGCTCGGCCTCGCCCGCCAGACCGAGGCGGGCATCGAAACCCGCGTCCACCCCTGCATGGTGCCGCACACCGCGCCGATCGCCCGCGTGGACGGCGTGTTCAACGCCGTGGTGGCGGAAGGCGATTTCGTCGGCCGCGTCATGCTGGAAGGCCGCGGCGCAGGCGCCGGCCCCACCGCCTCCGCCGTGGTGGCCGACCTGATCGACATCGCCCGCGGCCGCGCCACCCCGGTCTGGGGCGCTTCGTCCGGCGCCCTCACCGCCGCCCCCTCCGTGCCGATGGAAGCCCATGTCGGCGCCTACTACCTACGCCTGATGGTGGTGGACCGCCCCGGCGTGATCGCCGACGTCTCCGCCGTGCTGCGCGATGCCGGCATCTCGCTGGAAAGCATGCTGCAGCGCGGCCGCTCCCCCGGGGAGGCGGTGCCCGTGGTGCTCACCACGCACGAAACCAACGAGGCCGCGATGCGCAGCGCCATCGCCCGCATCTCCGCCCTGGGCGCGGTGCTGGAGCCGCCCGCGCTGATCCGTATCGAAAACGCGTAAGATCAGAAAAAACGAGGGAGAACCGCCATGGCCGACAAGCCGGAGACCGTGACCGACCGCAACCTGGCGCTTGAGCTCGTGCGCGTCACGGAGGCCGCCGCCCTGGCCGCCAGCCACTGGATGGGCCTGGGCAAGAAGAACGACGCCGACGGCGCCGCCGTCACCGCCATGCGCGCCGCGTTCGATACGGTGGCCATCGACGGCACCGTGGTGATCGGCGAGGGCGAGATGGACGAGGCGCCGATGCTGTTCATCGGCGAGAAGGTCGGCGCCGGCGGGCCGAAGATGGACATCGCCGTCGATCCGCTCGAAGGCACCACCCTCACTGCCAAGGGCGGCCCGAACGCCATGGCCGTGGTGGCCCTGGCCGAGCACGGCAACTTCCTGCACGCGCCCGACATCTACATGGAAAAGCTCGCCGTCGGCGGCGGCCTGCCGGATGGGATCGTGGACCTGGAATCCCCGGTGCACGTGAACCTCAAGAACCTCGCCCGCGCCAAGAACCGCGACGTCTCCGACCTGGTGGCCTGCATCCTCGATCGCGACCGCCACAAGGAACTGATCGCCAAGGTGCGCGAGGCCGGCGCACGCATCATGCTGATCTCCGACGGCGACGTGGCCGGCGTGGTCGCCACCGCGCAGCTGGATAGCGAGATCGACATCTACATGGGCTCCGGCGGCGCCCCGGAAGGCGTGCTGGCCGCCGCCGCACTGCGCTGCATCGGCGGGCAGATGCAGGGCCGCCTGATGTTCGAGGACGACAGCCAGATCGCCCGCGCCAAGGAAATGGGCCTCTCCGACCCGCACAAGGTGCTGTCGATCCTGGACATGGCCAAGGGCGACGTGATGTTCGCCGCCTCCGGCGTCACCACCGGCGCCATGCTGAAGGGCGTGCGCCGCTTCGGCCACGGCGCGATGACCCATTCCGTGGTGATGCGCAGCAAGTCCGGCACCGTTCGCTACATCGAGGCGCACCACAACTTCGCCACCAAGACCTGGACGGCGCGCTGACCGCCATGGAAAGCCCGGCGCCCCCGCTGGCGCTGGGCGTCCATCGCAGCATCTCCGGCCGCCGCTGGATCTGGCGCGAGGGGGAGGCCCGCACGGGCCTGGCCATCGCCCAGCGCCTGGGGCTCGACGAGGTTGTGGCCCGCCTGCTGGCGGCGCGAGGCGTGGGAATCGAGGAGGCGCAGCACTTCCTGGAACCCACGCTGCGCGCCCTGCTGCCCGATCCCTCCCGCCTGATCGACATGGATACCGCCGCCGACCGCATCGCGCGCGCCATCCGCGCCGGCGAATCGGTGGCGGTGTTCGGCGATTACGACGTGGACGGCGCCTGCTCCGCCGCCCTGATGTCCGGCTTCCTGCGCGAGGAAGGCTGCACCGTCTACCCCTACGTGCCAGACCGCATGGCGGAGGGCTACGGCCCCAACCTGCCGGCGCTGCAGGGGCTCGCCGCAAAGGGCGCCACCCTCATCATCTGCGTCGATTGCGGCACCGCCGCCGCCACGGTGCTGGAAGCGCTGACGGGCGCGGACATCATCGTGCTCGATCACCACACCGCCGAGGGCCCGCCGCCGCGCGTGGTGGCCACCGTGAACCCGAACCGGCTGGACTGCACCTCCGGCCAGAAGATGCTCTGCGCCACGGCCGTGGCCTTCCTCACCACCATCGCCACCGTGCGCTGCCTGCGCCGCGCCGGCCACTACCAGGGCCGCGCCGAGCCGAACCTGATGGACCTGCTCGATCTCGTCGCCCTGGCCACGGTGTGCGACGTGATGCCGCTGATCGGCGTCAACCGCGCCCTGGTCGCCCAGGGCCTGCGCGTGCTGCAGCGGCGCGACCGGCCGGGCATTGCCGCGCTGCTGGAGGTCGCCGCGGTAAAGGACAAGATCAGCGCAATGACACTGGGCTTCGCGCTCGGCCCGCGCATCAATGCCGGCGGGCGAATCGGGGAAGCAGATCTCGGCCTGCGCCTGCTGCTGTGTGAGGACGCGCTGGATGCCCGCGCCATGGCCGCGACCCTGGATGGCGTGAACCGGCAGCGCCAGACGGTCGAAGCCAGCATGCTCACGGCAGCACTCGATGCCGCCGAGCAGCAGCTCGCCGCAGGCCATGCCGCCCTGCTGGTGGCCGGCCCGGATTGGCACCCGGGCGTGGTCGGCATCGTCGCCGGCCGGATCAAGGAACGCTTCAACCGCCCGGCCCTGGTGGCCGGCGTGGCCGATGGGCTGGCCAAGGGCTCCGGCCGCTCGGTGCCCGGCATCGACCTCGGCAGTGCCGTGATCGCCGCCCGCCAGATGGGCCTGCTGGCCACCGGCGGCGGCCACCCGATGGCCGCCGGCTTCTCCCTGCCGCAGCAGCGCGTGGAAGCCTTCCACGCCTTCCTGGACGAGCGCCTGGCCGCGGCGCGCGCCCTGCCCCAGGCGGCAGACCTGGTGGTGGAAGGCAGCGCCACGGTGGCCGGCTGCACGCTGGAGATGGCGGAGAGCCTGATCAAGCTCGCCCCCTTCGGCAACGGCAACGAGGAACCGATGCTCGTCCTGCCGCGCTGCCGCATCCTGCGCGCCGAGCGCATCGGCAAGGAGCTGAACACCATCCGCGCCTTCCTGGAAGGCGAGGGCGGCGGCCCGCGGCTGAAGGCGGTGATGTTCCGCGCCAAGGATGGAAAGCTGCCCCCGGCCCTGCTGGAGCGCGGCAGCGCCCCGCTGCATGTGGCGGGGCATCTGCGGGCCGAGGAATGGAACGGAAGGGTCTCCACCAGCTTCATCATCACGGATCTGGCAGAAACTTGAGGCACCCCCGCTTGACCGCCCCCATGCGGTAGGCTACCGAGCGCGCCTCGCCTCAAGTGTCCCGTTCGTCTAGAGGCCTAGGACACCGCCCTTTCACGGCGGTAACACGAGTTCGAATCTCGTACGGGATGCCAAGGCAGGAAACAGGTGGCGCAAGCCCCCTGTTCGCCCCCCCTACATCGATACCTGCAGCGCCGCACCCAGCAGCGCCGGATGTTCGGCCACCGGGATGCCCGGCAGGCCGCGCCCCGGCAGGCCGATGCCCTCTTCCGCCACGGCGGGGTCCTGCAGCCGGTAGCCCACGCCCCAGACCGTGGTGATCAGGTTGGGCGCACCCGCCTTGGCCAGCTTGCGGCGCACCTTGCAGATGAACACGTCGATGATCTTGGAGTCCGGCTCGTCCCCTTCCAGGGCGTAGATGCCGGCCACGATCGCGTCCTTGCGCACGGCGCGGTTGCGGCGCACGGCCAGGATCTCCAGCACGGCGAATTCGCGGCCGGTCAGGTTCACGTGGCGGCCCTCGATGGTGGCGTCGCGGCTGTCCAGGTCCAGCGTCAGCGGCCCGACGACGAGCAGCTGGTTGCACATGCCGTGGCTGCGGCGCACCAGGGCGCGGCTGCGCGCGGCCAGTTCCGTACGGGCCACGGAAAGCTGCATCACGTCATCCGCCCCCGCACCCAGCGCCGCCGCGGTGGCGAACACCGGGGAGGCGATCAGCACCAGGATCGGCGCCTTGGTCTTGGTGTTGCGAATGGTGCGGATCGGCTGGGTCATGTCCACGGCCCCGGCCGGGGCGCTCAGCACGATCAGGTCGAAATCCCCGTGCCGAACGATAGACTCCACCTCGGCAACAGAATCCGCCTCTTCGGTAGAGAAACCGGCACCTTGCAGAATGACCTGAACGGTGATTGCTGCATCCTGCGTCAATCCGCCGAGAAGAACCTTCATCGTGATCCTCTGCCTTTTGAAGTTTGGTCATCAGATGGAAACCTTCAATTTTGGATCATCCGACCGTCTTGGGCGGGATTATTCCAAAAAATCTGTCTCTTTCTTCTGAATGATCGATGAACCTTCGATCTACATTGTATATAGCTCAATCATTCGTACATAAAAACTTGTCTGGAATGCTTAAGTAGTTCTCCCAGCGCCCACCGCCGGGGTGCCGATATCTGTTACCGATGCCTTAATGAATCGATATCGCCCGCACCCGGTCGCGCGCCATGGCGGATCGGGCCAGGGGGATCGGGCCAGGGTGATCGGGCCAGGGTGATCGGGCCAGGGGGGAAGGGCCAGGGCGGGCCGGGCGGCCCCAGCCTATCCCCTTAGCCGCCCGTGGCGGCGTTGCGGAATGTCAGGGAGAAGCACGCCCCCCTGCCGGTATTGGCCACGGTGATGCCACCGCCCAGGGCCTGCATCGTCCGCCGCGCCACGGAAAGGCCGATGCCGGTGCCGCGGCCCACGGGCTTGGTGGTGTAGAAGGGCTCGAAGATGCGCTCCAGCTTATCCGCCGGCACGCCACTGCCGGTATCGGCCACGTCCAGCAGGATCAGGTCGCCATCCTGGCGCGCCTCGATCCGGATGCGCCGTTCAGGGCTTTCGGCCATCGCATCGCGCGCATTGTTCAGCAGGTTCACCAGCACCTGCTCGATCACCACCTGCCCGCCATGCACCGGGGGCAGGTCGGCCGGCACCTCCACCGAAACCTCCACCCCATCGCGCCGCAGGCCATGGCCGGCAAGTTCCATCGCACCTTCCAGCGCATCCGCCAGCCGGCACAGCCCCTCGGAGCTTTCGCCGCGGCTGAACGCCAGCAGGTGCTGGATCGTCTTGCCGGCGCGCGAGGTCTGCTTCTCGATCCAGGCCAGCCGGTCGCTGACACGCTCCACCGTCGCCTCGTCAACCGCCTGGGCCAGGCGCATGCGGGCCGTGGCGGCGGTGGCCATCACCGCCTGCAGCGGCTGGGCCAGCTCGTGGGCAATGGCACCGGCCATCTCGCCCAGCGTGGCCAGCTTGTCCGCCACCATGGTCTGCGCCGCCAGCTCGCGCGCCTCGGTCACGTCGTGCACCACGCACACAATGCGCGCCGGCTGGCCATCGGCGCCGGCCACCAGCATGGACTGCCGGTCCAACGTGCGCACCGCGCCATCGGCGCGCAGAATGCGGTAGGTACGGCGCATCACCGTGTTCGGCAGCAGTGCCAGCACCTCGTCCGTCAGGCGCAGCAGCTCCTCGCGGTCTTCGGAATGGATGAAGGCGATGCGTTTCTCCGGCTCGGGCGCGCCTTCCTGCGGCGGCAGCCCGTGCATGCGCCACAGCCGGGCCGACCAGGTGATGGCCCCGGTGGCCAGGTCGTGGTTCCACACCCCCTGCTCGGCCGCCTCCGCCGCCATGCGGAACAGCTCCTCGCTGGTGCGAAGGGCAAGATCCGCCAGCCGCGCCTCCGTCACATCGGCCACCACGCCGGCGAATCGCACGATCCGCCCCTGCGCATCGCGCAGCGGGATGCCCTGCCAGCGGAAATAGCGGATCGTGCCGTCCCGCAGGATCACGCGGAACTCGTCCTCGCCCCGCTCGCTTTCCCCAGCATTCGTGGCATGGATCCAGACAAGCGGAACCCGCCCGCGATCTTCCGGGTGCACCGCCTGCAGCCGTTCCTCGGGCGCCGGCACTTCGGCGCGCGGCGCCGAGCCCGCCATGGCCCAGAGCCGCTGCGACCATGTCATCCTCTCGGTCGCGGTGTCCCAGTCCCACACCGCCAGCCCCGCCGCGTCGATCGCCAGCTCGAAGCGCGCGGCGCTTTCACGCAGCGCCTGCTCGCGCTCCACCTGCTCGGTGATGTCCAGGTTCACGCCGACCAGGCTGAAGCCGCCTTCCTCGCGCCCATGCAGCGCCACGGCGTAGGAGGCGACATGGCGCTGCGTGCCATCGGGCCACACCAAGCGGAACTGCTGGCGCATCGCCTCGCCGTGCGGCCATGAGGCGGCCGCCTTGCGCAGGCCGCGCACCACGTCGCGGTCCTCGGGATGCACCGTCGCCACCGCCAGGTCCGAGCCCGGCAGGCCCGGCCGCGGTTCCAACCCGCGGATGCGCCACATCTGGTCAGACCAGTGGCCGGCACCCTCCGGCATGTTCACCTGGAACACGCCCAGCGCCGCCGCCTCGCTGGCCACGCGCAGCCGTGCCTCGCTCTCCTCCAGCGCCTGCGCCGCCAGGCGGCGCTCGGTGATGTCGATATTGATGCCGAACAGCCGGTGCAGCCCGCCATCCCGGCGCCGCTGCGTCACGGCGCGCGACAGGATGTAGCGCACCGCGCCATCGGGGCGGACGATGCGGAACTCGTACTCGCCGCGCTCACCGTCGGGTGCGGCGAATTGCTGCCGCATCCGCGCGGCCACGCTTTCGCGGTCGGCGGGGTGCACCAGGGCGATCACCTGCTCGAACGAAAGCGTTCCCGGCTGCGGCTCCAGGCCGCGCATCTGCCAGATCCGCTCCGACCAGTGGCCGGTGCGCGACTCCGGATCGAACTCGAACACCCCCATCTCGGCGGCCTCCACCGCCAGCCGCAGCCGGGCCTCGCTGGCCTCCAGCGCCTGCGCCGCCGTCCGCCGCTCCGTCACATCCAGGTTGATGCCGAACACGCGCGCCGTGCCATCCGCGCCGCGATGCAACACGGCGCGCAGCAGAATGTGGCGCATCGAGCCGTCCGGCCACACCACGCGGAACTCGCCGTCCAGGCGGGTGCCATCCGGCGCGCTGAACTGCGACTGAATCCGCGCCTCGGCGGCCTGGCGGTCGTCGGGATGCAGGCAGACGATCACCTGTTCATGCGTCGGCAGGCCCGCGCGCGGCACCAGGCCACGCATGCGCCAAAGCTCCTCAGACCAATACCCCTCCCGCGTCACGGGATCGTATTCCAGCACGCCCAGCTCAGCGGCCTCCACCGCCAGGCGCAACCGCGCCTCGCTGGCCACCAGCGCCGCGGCAGACCGGCGCGCCTCCGTCACGTCGCTCATCACGCCGATCACGCGCACCACCGCGCCGGTCGGGTCGCGCTGCACGGCGCGGTGCGACAGAACATGGCGGATGGTCCCGTCAGCCCATAGCGTGCGGTATTCACGCCGGCGCGGCATGCCATCGCCGCGCGTCGGCAGCCAGTCCTGCCGGATCACCTCGCGGTCCTCCGGATGGATCCCGGCGTACATCTCCGCCGATGTCATCGCCCCCACGCGGCCGGGTTGGCCGAAGATCGACCAGACCCGGGCAGAGCACTCCCGTACGTCCCCATCGATGTCGCACACCCAAACGCCGAGATCGGCGGCCTCGATCGCCAGTTCCAGCGTGGCGGTCCGGTCCAGCAGCGCAATCGCCGCCTCGCGCTCGGCGGTCACATCCGTCACCAGGCCCAGCATGCGAACCAGCCGGCCCTGCGCATCGTACAGGCTGCGCCCCTCGGAATGCAGCCAGCGCACCGTCCCGTCCGGCCATACCACCCGGTACTCGAAGCCGAGCGCCGTCTCGCCGGATTTCAGCCGGTCCCACGCCCCCAGCAGAACCGGCCGGTCCTCCGCCAGCGTGTGGTCGGTGATGGACGCCCGCTCCGGTGCCCTGCCCTGCCCCACCAGCCCGCGCAGGCGGAACATCTGGTCGTTCCAGATGGTCGTGTTGGCAACGGGATCATGGTCCCAGATGCCCACGCCGGTGACCTCGGTTGCCAGCCGCAGCCGCAGCTCGCTTTCCGCCACGCGCAGCTCGGCCAAGCGCCGTTCGGTGATGTCGGAGGAAACGCCCACCACCCGCACAACCTCGCCGCGGCCATCACGCACCAGCCGGCCCAGGCCGCTGACATGGCGTATGGCCCCATCAGGCCGCCGAACGCGGTACTCGTAGCTGATCTCCTCCGCCTCGGCGTCAATCCGGTCCCAGAACTTCTGCAGGATGCCGTGATCCTCCTCGACCACGGTCTGCCGTATCTGCTGGCGGGTCGCCCCCGCGGTGGCGGGCTCAAGGCCGCGTATGCGCCACATCAGATCAGACCAAACCGTCAGGTCGGTCCGCTTGTCATAGTCCCAGATGCCCAGCCCGGCCGCATCCACCGCCAGCCGCAGGCGCATCTCGCTGTCGGCCAACGCCTGCTCGGCCCGCCGCCGCTCAGTCACGTCCTGGTTGACCGACAGCAGCCGCACCGCGCCATCCGCGCCGCGCAGAGACACGCTGCGCGCATGCAGGATGCGAGCCTCGCCGTCCGGCCGCATCATGCGGTATTCATACTCGCTCACCAGCCCATCGCCAGACCGGTTGGCCCGGGCCCAGACAGCCTCGACCTGGGCGCGATCATCCGGATGCACCGGCGCCAGCGTCTCTGCGTTGCTGAGCGGTTTCCCATCAGGCTCCATGCCCATGATGCGGCACAACTGCGCGCTCCAGCTGCCTTCCCCGGTCGTCAGGTTCCGGTCCGCCACGCCCAGCCGTGCCGTCTCCACCGCCAGGCGCAGCTGCCATTCGCTGTCGGCCAGGGCCCGCTCGGCCTGGCGCTGTTCGGTCACGTCCTGGTTCACCGCCAGCAGCCGCGGCACCCCATCGGAGCCGAGCAACGTCACGCTGCGTGCGTGCAGCACGCGAACCTGCCCATCCGGCCGCACCATGCGGAACTCGCATTCATTCGTATCGCCGACCTTCCCCGCCGCATGGCGGGCGCGGATATCCTCCACCAGCGCGCGGTCGTCGGGATGCACGATGGAGAGCGACTCGTCTTGGCCCAGCGGATGCGCGCCGGCTTCCATGCCCATGATGCGCCACATCTGCGGGCTCCAGTTGCCCTCCCCGGTGGCCAGGTTGCGGTCGACCACGCCCAGCTCGGCGGTTTCCACCGCCAGGCGGAACCGCATCTCGCTGTCAGCCAGCGCCTGCACGGCACGGCGCCGCTCGGTCACGTCCTGGGTCACGGTGGAGAGCGTCTCGGAGCCATCGGCGCGCAGCAGCCGCACGCTGCGCACGTGAATGATCCGTTCCTGCCCATCCGCGCGAACGATGCGGAACTCGGTCTCCGTCACGTCGCCGCCCTTGCCGGCGTGCTGCCGGGCCATGGCATCCACCACCACGTCCCGGTCCTCCGGGTGCACATGGGATAGAACCTCGTCGATCGAAGGGCGCTCCGCCCGCGGCGCCAGTCCGTAGATATGGAACAGCCGGTCGTTCCACATACCCTTGCCGGTGGCCGGGTCCAGCTGGGCGAACCCCAGCTCCGCCGTCTCCACCGCCAGCTGGAACCGCGCCGCACTTTCCGCCAGCCCCTGCTCGGCCAGCCGCCGCTCCGTCACATCGAGGTTGATCGCCACGATGGACACCGCATTGTCCTCGGGGAGGTAGGTGCGAACGCTGCGCGACTGGACGATGCGTTCCTCGCCATCCGGCCGGATCAGGCGGAACTCGTAATCGCTGGCGCCTTCGATGTTCCGCCGCCGATCGTCCATGGCGTCGATCACGCGCGGGCGGTCGTCCGGGTGGACCATCGCCACCAGCTCGTCGTAGCCCATCGGCTCCGCCCGCGGCGCCAGCCCGCGGATGCGCCACATCCGCTCGTTCCACACGCCCACGTTGCTATTGGGGCCGGTGAAGCGCTCGAACACACCCAGCTCGGCCACATCCACCGCCAGGCGGAAGCGCGCCTCGCTGGCCGCCAGCGCGCGCTGCGCCATCACCGCCTCGGTCTCGTCGATCAGCACGCCCACCACGCGCGTGCCCCGGCCGCCGGCATCCTCCACGAACACGCGGCGGGAGCGCACATGGCGCACGCCGCCATCGGGGCGCACGATCCGGTAGCGCAACTCCGCCGCCGGCACCCCTGGCGCACCGGTCTCTTCCGGCTGGCGCACCCGGAAGGCCTGGGTCACGCCCGCCCGGTCGTCCGGATGCACGGCCGCAAGAAACACATCGACCGCGATCTCCGGGCGCGGCGCAAGGCCCATGATCTCCCACAGCCGCTCCGAGACATGGATGGTGTTGCGCAGGGGGTCGCGCTCCCACACGCCGAGCCCGGCGATCTCGGTGGCCAGCAACAGGCGCGAGGCCTGGGCCTCCACCTCCAGCTCCGTCACCTTCTGCGCCGTCACGTCCTGCAGCGTCAGCACCAACTGCGCGCCTTCGTCCGGGCCGTCCTCGTGCAGCATCCCCACCAGGTTGAAGTAGCGCGGCGCATGTCCCTCGCGCTCGGTGCGAACAAGGCGGGTGAACACGCTCGCCTGCGCATCCACCCCAGCCAGCGTGGCCGCCAGCGCCGCGCGATCCCCCGGCAGCAGGTTGCGCGTGAGGCGCTCCACCGTCAGCGCCTCCCCGGGTGCCAGCTCCATCATCACCCGAAGGTTCTCGGAGGCCACGATCTCCGCCTCCCCCCAGCCGCGCCCCGGTGGCCGGGTCAGCTCGGCCACCGCGATCCCGCCCGCGGCATGGAACAGCCGGTCGCGGCGGCTGCGCAGTTCCACCCCCAGCCGCACCGCCTCGTCGATCCGCACCAGCCCCGCCCGCGTGCCGCGAATCGCCGCCTGGTAGGCCGCAATGATCTGCCCCGCCCCCAGCCGCGCCATGGCAAAGGACAGCAGCGTCACCCCGATCGCGATCCCAACGGCCCCCGCCGGCCCGAACGGCACGCGCTCGTACAGCCCGGGGGTCGGCTGGGCCACCACCACCGTCAACCCGCTGCGCGGCGCGCGCGCAAAGCCGATGGTGTGCAGGGTGCCATCTGGCGCCGCCCAGTCATGCACCACGCCGCCGGTCACCGCGGGATCGTGGATCTGGCGCAGCAGGGCCGGGCCCATGGTGGATTGCGCCGACCAGACCATCTCGCCACGTTGATCGGTCACCACCGTCACGTGCCACGGCCAGTTCCCATCCCCCCCCCCGCATGGTGCGCAGCACAGACACGGAGATGGCGAACTCCAGCCGCGCCAGCCGCGGGTCTGCCGATTCGATCGGCCAACTGGCCGTCAGCACCGGCTCCCCTTCCACGCGGCCGGCCAGCACCTGCGCGGGGGAGCCGATGGGGGCAATCGCCTGGACTGTGCCGGCGCGAAACCCGCTGCCCGTCAGCGCCACGCCCTGCGCGTCCGTCACCACTGCGGCCCGGATCAGGCCAGACGCCCGGGCCGTCTCCAGATGCTCGCGCACCGCCACCAGATCGCCGCGCCGCACCGCCGGAGACATGGCGATCACCTGCATCACCGACCGCGCCACATCCAGCCGCGAATCCACATCCTCGGCCAGATGCTCCGCATCGCCCAGCAGGTCACGCTCCGCCCACTCGCGAGAGGCGCTGTAGGAAAACCAGGTCACCAGCACCGCGTGCCCCCAAAGCGGCAGCAGAACCTGGATCATCGCAACGGTCACGAAGCTCCGCAGCGAAACAGACCAATCCCCACGCCAGGGGCCGCGCATCCAAGCGAACATACGGCATCATCCTGTCTCGCGGCGCCCCGCCCGCGGTGGCGCCAGGGCGTGCAGCCCGGCGGGCCTGTCAGGCCCCCGGCGTCGGCGGATCGTCACCCAGCAGGATTGCCAGGCGCACCAGGTCGGCGAAGGATTGCAGTTGCAGCTTCATCATGATCGCCGCGCGATACACTTCCACCGTGCGCGGGCTGATGCCGATCTCGGCCGCCACTTCCTTGTTCGAAAGCCCACGGGCCAGCGCGTGCATCACCTCCTGCTCGCGCCCGGTCAGCCGCGCCACCCGCTGCTGCGCCTCCAGCACCGCGCGCTGCCGCTCCAGCACCCGCTCCAGCGCCTCCGTCAGGCGCTCCATGGTGAACGGCTTCTCCAGGAAATCCACCGCCCCCATGCGCATCGCCCGGATCGCCATGCTGATGTCGCCATGCGCGGTCATGATCACGATCGGCAGGCCCGGCGCACGGGCGCGCAACGCCGGAATCGCCTCGATCCCGTCGGTGGGCGGCCCCAGCATCACATCCAGAATCAGGCAGCCCTGCTTGGCGATATTGTCCTGCGCCAGGAATTCATCGACGCCCGGAAACGTCTCGCACTTGTACCCCGCGACAGACAGATAATCCGCCACGGCCAGCCGAAGGTCTGGCTCGTCATCAATGATATACAACACGAACCCATCCACGCCGACGAAGGGCAGTTTAGGCCGCGTGGACAAAGCGTATCCAAATCTTGATTGCGGCGAGTTTGGCGAAGCCGAGGAAGCTTTCAGCTGTGTGGTCGTATCTTGTAGCGACGCGCCTGCTTTCCTTGAGCCGATTGAAGAACCGTTCGATCCTGTT
>JAPLOI010000064.1 GCA_026400815.1 Alphaproteobacteria bacterium | reverse complement strand
TACCGCCCACCTGCCCCGCAGACAATCTTGCCGCGCCCGGCTGGTCCTGCCTACGCTCCGCTCCGGCACGCCCAGCCGGGCGCGCCATGGCACGGGCCACCTCTCTCATAACCCGTGGACCCGCGATCAGGGGCAGGTCAGAAGCTTGCCCGAGTGGGCCATGTGCATCGCAAGACGCTCGCCATCCAGTGGCGAGCGGACGACCGTCCATGCACGCAAACATCCAACCCCGGGTACCGGAAGTACCGATGCCCGAAGCCAACGCCCCCGATGCAGGAACTCGAATGGCTCGACCTGCCGGAAGTGCCGATCCACACCGGCTGCCACATAGGTCTCGATGCTCGGCATCTCCGTGGCATCCAGCCTGGCGCTGTAGAACCGACGCAGGTTCTCGGCGTAAGGCTCTTCCTTGCGGATATGTCCCGCCTGCTCGGGGAAAAGGCGAAGGAACTCACTGTTCCAACCAAGCATGCGTCCATCATGGTCGAGAAGCAGGCTCGCGATGCTGAGATTGTCGAGAAAAACCTCGAGCGAGTCGGTGAACGGTTTGAACGAAAGCACTGGTCGTTCCTGCGGTATCTCGGCCACATCCGTAGGTTTGGAGTACAGTACTGGAACAGTCGAGACTATTTTCGGCGACGTTCCCAAACTACGCTCCCCTTGCCGGGTTTTTGAGATTTTAGGACTATCATCGCACGCTGCGATGGCGAAGCGCTCTTTTGCGATATCAGCCCATGGGTTTTGCGTGAGGTAGAGGCGCTGCTCGGCGCTATCGGGACCCGCTCCCGCGTCTCCGGCGGGACATCAGGATGACAGTCCAGCGCCCGCGAGTTGGTGGTCTTGGAAAGCGACAGGCTGGCGGCGAACTGCTTCAGCAATATGAAGCGACGAATCCAAACCGGTTTGATCGCCAAGACCCGTGTGCTTGCAGGCATCGCAGCCCGGAATAGAAAAAGGGGCCTTGTGGCCCCTTTCTCACCCGGCCCTGCTTGGTGCCGGCGCTTGCCTCATTTGCCAGGCCACCAAAGCGGCCAACAGAGCCATCCCCACGAAATGCGGATAGGGCAATGCGTCGTCCAGCACCCCTTCGATCACCGCGGGGAACACCAGCAGCAGGCCGGCCAGCACCAGCCCTGCCCGCTCCCACCCTGCCAGCGCGCGCACCAGCCAGCCTTGGCAAGCCGCCGCCAGTGCCGCCAGACCAGCGGTTGCCAGCACCACCTGCCATGCCACGTCCAGCCAGGTCATGCCCGGCTTCATCTGCAGCAGCAGCCCCACGCCCTGCGGGTCGGTCACGAACACGAAGGGCAGCACGAAAGCCGGCAGCGTGTATTTCCACGCCATCAGCGTGGTGCGGTACGGCCCGGCCCCGGTGATCGCACTGGCCGCGAACGGCGAAAGCGCGGTCGGCGGCGAGACCTCGCTGAGCACCGCGTAGTAGAATACGAACATATGGGCCGCGTAGTCCGGCACGCCGAGCTTGATCAGCGCGGGCGCGGCCACCACGGCGCAGATGATGTAGCTGGCCGTAACGGGCACCGCGAGCCCCACCACCCACACGATCAGCGCGGTGTAGATCGCGGTCACCACCAGCGAGCCGCCGGCGCCCTGGATGGCGATATCGGAGAATTTCAGCCCCAGCCCCGTCAGCGTGATCACGCCCACGATGATGCCGGCACAGGCACAGGTGGCGGCGATGCCCACCGATTGCACTGCGCCGGAGGCCAAAGCCTCCACCAGCCGCCGAGGGGTCAGCGCCGTTTCGCGCCGCACGTAGCTCAGCACCACGGCAACCCCGGTGGCGTAGAGCACCGAGAGCGTCGCCGAATAGCCCATCACCATGAACACGATGATCGCGACTAGCGTGGTGAAGTGGAACCCGTACAGCTTCAGCAGCTTGCCGACGGGATCGACCTTCATCGCCTCCGCCGCCTGCCCGTTCCCGGCCGCGGCGCGCGCGGCAATGCGGCGCTGGTCCAGCTCCACCATGAACAGCAGCGAGGCGTAGTAGAGGCAGGTGGGCACGATCGCCATCACCAGCACATCCAGGTAGCCGATCTTGAGATATTCGGCGATCAGGAACGCCGCCGCCCCCAGCACGGGCGGCGAGATGATTGCGCCCAGCCCGCCGGCCGCCAGCAGCCCACCCGCGTCATCCGGCCGGTAGCCCACCTTCTTCATCATCGGCCAGGCCACCGTGCCCAGCGTAACCGTGGTGGCCACGCCGGAGCCCGAGGGGCCGCCGAGCAGGAAGGAGGAGAGCACCACCGTGCGCCCAGCGCTCTGCGGCTTGCCGCCGGTGAGCGCGAAGGAGAAATCCACGAAAAACTTGCCGGCGCCGGAGGCCTGCAGGATCGCGCCATAGATGGTGAACAGCACGATCAAGGAGGCCGAGACATCCACCGCCGTGCCGAAGATCCCCTCCAGCGTGATGGTGAGATGCGGGATCAGCCGCAGCATGTCGTAGCCCTGGTGGCGCCAGGGCGGCGGCAGGTGGTTGCCGTAGAACCCGTAGAGCAGGAACAGAATGGAGATCACCGGCATGATCCACCCGGTGGACCGCCGGCACACCTCCAGCACCAGCGCGATCAGCATCCAGCCGACCACGATATCCATCTGCTCCGGGAAGATGTAGCGGTCCTGCAGGTCGTCCCCGCCCGCCACCAAGTAGTACACAACATAGATCCCGGCCGCGATCAGCGCCCAGTCCCACACCATCACCCGGTGCCGGAAACGCCGCGCCACGGGGAACAGCGCGAAGCCCAGCACCATGGCGAAGGCCACGTGCACGTAGCGCAGCGTGGTGGTCGGAACGATGTCCCACGCCGCCCAGAGATGGAACAGCGACATTGCCAGCGCCACCGCCACCGCGGCATGGCCGAGCAGGCCGGGGAGCCGGTTCTGCGCCCCCTCCTCCTGCTCGATCAGCTCCTCGACCTTCCTGGCGGTATCGTCATCAAGCGCGCCAGGCTGGACCTCGGGCGGCAGGGCGGAGTGGGACATTGCGCAATCAGGCCAGGGTTGCGCCGGCGGCCTTCCAGAAGGCCTCCGCGGCCGGGTGCCAGGGAATGCCGGCTGCCGACGTTTTCTGCGCCGCCAGGGTGAAGTTGCGTGCTTCCGCGTGGACCTTCGACCAGTCTTCGCGGTTGCCCCAGGTGATCTCAAGGATCTTCGCCACCATCTCGGCCGGCATGTTCTCATGCACCGCCAGGATATTGGCCACCGAGAGCTGCTTGTTCTCCACCGTTTGGCCCGGATAGGTGCCGGCCGGGATCGCCTCCGGGAAATACACCGGGCCATTCTCGGCCACGATGCGCTGGTGCAGGTCGGCATGATCGATCATCTGGATCTGCGTGCCCGGCGTGGCGGCGAGGTCGGTGATTGCGCTGGTGGGCACGCCGGAGACGAAGAAATACGCATCGAGCTTGCCGTCGCGGATCGCATTGGTGGATTCCGCCGGCGACAGCCGCTCACGCGCACGGAAATCCTTCTCCCGGTCCAGCCCGGCGGCGGCGATCACACGGAAGGCGAACAGCTCGGTGGCCGAACCCGGCGCGCCGGTGCTGATGCGCTTGCCCTTGAGGTCCGCGACCGACTTGATGCCGGTGGCCGCCGTGGTCACGATCTGCATGCGGTTGGTGTAGAGCACCGCGATCGCGCGCGCCGGCACGGCCCGGCCGCGGAACGGCCCGGCACCCGTGATGCCATCCACCGCCGCATCCACCTGCCCGAACACCAGGCCGGCGCGCCCGGCGCCCAGCAACTGGAAGTTCGCCACCGACCCGCCGGTGACCTCGGCCGTGGCGCTCATGCCCGGAATGCCGCGCGAGAGGTAATTGGCCAGCGCGCCACCCAGCGGATAGTACACGCCGCCCGTGGTGCCGGTGGCGATCGACATCTGCGTGCCGGCCTGGGCCTGCGCGCGGCCGGGAACCGCGCCAGTGGAAAGCGCCGCGGCGGCGGTCCCGAAAGCGAGGCCACGGCGGCCGATGCTGAAGGTCATGGATGCGTCTCCCGTCATGGGGCCGCTCTGGGCCCTGCGGCGGGTAGAAGGGGTTTCACGCCCCTGTAGTCAAGTGTGGCGGCGCAACACCTCGTCATCCCAGGGCCTGGCGCCCTGCCCGCGTGCCGCGCCATGCGGCATGAACCTTGGTCAGCTCCGCGCCGAACAGGAAGATCTGCACCGACCAGTAGATCCAAAGCAGCAGCAGGATCACCGCCCCCGCCGCGCCATAGCTGGAGGCCACCGCGGTGCGGGCGAGGTACAGCGCGATCAGGAATTTCCCGGCATTGAACAGCAGCGCGGTCACGATCGCACCCACCACCACATCGCGCCAGGCCAACCGCACATCAGGCAATATCTTGTAGATGGCCGCGAACAACAGCGTGACCAGAACATAGGAAATGACCAGGTTCAGTGCGCCCAGCACCAGCGTGCCCCAGGCCAGCCGCGCGTTGATCCAGTCCCCCAGCCCGGCCAGCAGAGCACTCACCACCAGCGACACCATCAGCAGGAACCCCAGCGCCGCCACCAGGCCGAGGCTGACGATCCGCGCCCGCACGAGGCGGGAAACGGTGGTGGCGCGCGGCGGCGCCCGCCACAGCGCGTTCAACGCCGCCTGCATCTCGGCGAACACGCCAGACGCCGTCACCAACAGGGTCACCGCCCCGATCACGGAGGCGAGGATGCCTTGCGGCGCGCCGGCGGCTCCCCGCAGCGCCGCCTGCACCAGTTCGGCGCTTTCCCGCCCCACCAGCCCGGTGAGTTGCGCGGAAACCGCACCACGCGCCGCATCCTCGCCGAAGGCCAGGCCTCCGATCGCCACCACGATGAACAACACCGGCCCCAGGGAGGTGACGGTGTAGAACGCAATCGCAGCCCCGCGCGTCAGCGCGTCGTCCTCGATGAAGGCATAGGCCGCATCGCGCACCAACCGCCACAGCACCATCAACATCGGCCGCCTCCCCCATTGTCGGGCGAGGCGGCAACGCGGGGTGCAACACAGCGTTCCGCCGGACCCCTCGCGAGATCCGGCGGCGCTCAGTCGATCGTGCAATCAGCCAGAGCCAGCCAGGGCCCGGCGTGGGCCCTGGTCAGGCGTGCCGCGCTGGCCTCAGCCGGCCTTCGGCTTGCGGCCACGCGTGCCGGGCTTGCGCGCCGCGGCCGGGGCGGCGGAGGCTGCGGCCGGCTTGCGGCCCAGGCCGATTTCCTTGGCCAGCGCCGAGCGGTGCTTGGCGTAGTCCGGCGCCACCATGGGGTAGTCGTGCGGCAGGCCCCAACGCTCGCGGTACTGCTGCGGGGTCATGTTGTACGAAGTTGCCAGATGCCGCTTGAGCATCTTCAACTTCTTGCCGTCTTCCAGGCAGATGATGTGGTCGGGGAAAACCGACTTCTTGATCGGCACCGCCGGCTCCAGCTTCAGCGGCTCCGGCGCATCCTTGCCGGCGCCGGCAAGGGTCTTGAACACGGACTGGATCAGACCCGGCAAAGCATCGGGCTGAACGGGATTGTTCGCCACATGGGCAGACACAATCTGGGCCGTCAGGCCGAGCAGGTGGGCTTCCTTGGCATTGTCGCTCATTGCACTCATCTCGTGAAGGTTTCCGGTTGTATAGGCGAAGGATTCACGCCTTGCAACGCATCATACTCAAATGAATGCTGCTTCTGGCGATTTTGGCGCGACTTTCACGCCGAAAGCGCCCCCAAGCGCTCCCGGCGGGCATACCATGGCACCAAATCGTCAAGTAATCCTATCCAAACCAGTTGGTCCCCATCCGAGTCGGGCACCGATACCTGACGTGCCGCGCCGGGATACTTGGAGTCCCATGTCCAACCCCACCCAGGCGGCCACGGCGCCACCATGGCCTCGACAATTCCAGGCCAAATAATTGCCGACGGTCGTTCCTTAGCCGTCCCTGCCGCGCCCCGTTCCCTTCCGCCCGCGCCCGATCTACCGTCGCCGGCCAGGAATAGGGGAACCCGAAATGACCAACCGCACCCGCGTGCTGCTCTGGACCGACACGCCGCAGGCCTACCTCGAAGCGATCGAGGCCGCCGGCCTCGGACCGCGTGTCGCCATCGAAACGCTCGCCCGCAAGGACCTCCCCTCGCCAGACCAGCGCGCCGGCGTGGAGGCGATGCTCTCACTGGCCGCCCCGCCCGGCCTGCTGCCCACCATGACCAAGCTGCGCTGGATCCAGGGCCTCACCGCCGGCATCGAATCCTGGCTCGCCCTGCCCGACCTGCCGCCCGCACTCGCCCTGTCCTCCGCGCGCGGCACCCACCGCGAGAGCATGCCGGAGAACATCCTTGGCGCGCTCTTCCACATCGCCAAGCCCTTCGCCGCCATCGTGGACGACAACAAGGCCGCCACCTGGACCCGCCGCATGGCCACGCCGCTCAACGGCAGCACCCTCGGCATCCTCGGCCTCGGCGCCATCGGCCAAGACCTCGCCCGCATGGCCTCTTCCATCGGCATGCGCGTCATCGGCACCCGCCGCACCCCTGGCGATTTGCCGGGCGTCGAGCGCGTCTATGCCCCCGAGCAAACCGCCGAGGTTCTGGCACAGTCGCACTACGTTGTTCTGCTGCTGCCCTCCACGCCCAGCACCGACAACGCGGTCAACGCCGCCCTACTGGCCCAGATGAAGAAGGGCGCCTGGCTGCTCAACTTCGGCCGCGGCGCGCTGATCGTGGATGCCGACCTCATCGCCGCCGTCGAAAGCGGGCACCTGGCCGGCGCCATCCTGGATGTGTTCCGCACCGAGCCCCTGCCAAAGGAACACCCGTTCTGGGCGGCGAAAGGCATCATGGTCCTGCCCCATATCGGCGGCGGGCACCCGGAACGGGACAAGACCGTGGCCAAGCTGTTTGTCGACAACCTGGCGCGCTTCCTGGATGGGAAGAAGCTGCGGGAGTTGGTGGATCGGGCGGCGGGTTACTGAAGGAAGCAAGCGCGTTCTTTTTTGAAAAAAAGAACCAAAAAACTTTTGTTCCTTTGCGCCGGGGCTAGCCTCGGCGCAAAGGAACAACGCTTCCTTAGTCGAGGTGCTTCAGGTATTGCGCCACAAAGTCGCAGCCGACCTCGGCGCTGTAGGCGGCAATCAGCTTCTGCGTCACCGGGCCCGGGATCTTCCCGTCCGCCACCTTCTGCCCGTTGAACGAACTCACCGGCAGAATGCACAGGCTGGTTGAGGTCAGGAACATCTCATCCGCCGTCGCCGCATCGAACATGTCGATGTCGCGCTCATCAAACTTCACACCCAGCTTGTGCGCCATGTCGATCGTCATCTGGCGCGAGACGCCAGGCAGCACGAACTTCTCGCGCGGCGTCTTCAACACGCCGTCGCGCACGATGAAGATATTGCTGCCGATCCCTTCGGCCAGGTTGCCGTTCTCGTCCAGCAGCACCGCCCAGGCATCGGGGTTGGCCGCCTTCACCGGCTGCTCGGCCACGATCATGTTCAGGTAGTTGTGCGTCTTGGCCCTGGGGCTGAGCATGTCCGGCGCCGTGCGGCGCACCGGCGGCACAATCACCTCCGCGCCGTCGCGATACATCTTCGCCCGCGCTTTGAACGGCAGCGGCATCATCTCGATTACCACGTTGGGCCCGGTATGCTCCCAGCCCTCGTCGCCCACCGCGTTCACCCCGCGGCTGACGCGCTGGCCTACCCACCAGTCGCCGCCTTCCTGCCACAGGTGATTGTTGCGCTCCACGATCTCTTCGCTCAGCGCCACCATCTCCGCCGGCCCCATGCCGGGGTCGATACGCAGATAGCGCAGCGAGCGGTAGAAACGGTCGATATGTTCCTTGATACGGAAGATGTGGCCATCGAAGGTCCGCGTCATGTCGAAGGCGCCGTCGCCATAGAGCCAGGAACGGTCGCGGAACGGCACCATCACCTCTCGCTCCGGCACCCACTTCCCGTTGAACCAGGCGATGCGCTCATTGGCCAGGCGATGGGCGGGCTGCGACATGGGGATCCTCCTGGGATGCAAGCCGGAAGCCGAAACTATCCGGCCAATCACCCGCCCGCGCAACGGCGCAAACGTCCCGCGGATGCCGCGCCTAACTCCAGACCACCTTTGTGCAGAGGGTATGTGAGCAGGCCCGCGCCGCGATCTATCCCGTCTCCTGCGCCAGCAACCGCGGCACCAGGCCTTCCGTCGCCACCATCAGCCGTCCGCCATCGCCCGCACCTCGTCCGAACTCCGCCCCGCCGCCCTCAGGTCGCGCAAAGTCGCCGCCCGATCGCGCTTGGCCAGCCGCCGACCGCTGGCATCGGTCAGCAGCGCATGGTGCGCGTAGTCCGGCGTCGGCCATCCCATCAGCGCCTGCAGCAGCACGTGCACATGCGTCGCCGCCAACAGGTCCTCCCCGCGTACCACCAGCGTCACGCCTTGCAGCGCGTCGTCATGCGTCACGCACAGGTGGTAGCTCGCCGGCACGTCCTTGCGCGCCAGCACCACATCCCCGAACGAAGCGGGATCGGCCACCACCCACCCGGCCCGCTCGTCCTGAAACCCCAGCACGCGCCCCACCGCCGCCAGCGCCGCGCCCATGTCGAGCCGCAGCGCATAGGGCACCCCGGCCCCGATCCGCGCCGCCCGCTCTGCCTCCGAAAGCCCCCGGCACGTTCCGGGATACACCGGCCCCTCCGGCCCATGCGGCGCCCCCGCCGAAGCCGCCAGCTCGCGCGCAATCTCCGCCCGCGTGCAGAAGCAGGGATAGAGCAATCCCCGGCCTCGCAACGCCTTCAACACTTCGCTGTACTCGCCGAAATGCGCCGACTGCACCCGCACCGGCCCATCCCAGTCCAGCCCCAGCCACGCCAGGTCTTCCACAATGCCCGCCGCGAATTCCGGCCGGCAGCGCGTGGCGTCGATATCCTCCAGCCGCAGCAGGAACTGCCCGCCCGCCGCCCGCGCCCGCCGCCACGCCGCCAGCGCCGAATGCGCATGGCCGAGATGGAGATACCCCGTCGGGCTCGGCGCAAACCGCGTGACCAGCCCCACCCGCTCAGGCGCTCCGTAGCGGCCGCCAGCACCGCATCGCCACGGCGGCCACCAGCGCGCCCGCCAGCAGCAGCACGCTCGCCGGCTCCGGCACCGCCGCCACGGAAGACTGCCAGGGCGAGGCCGTGGAAACTGCCGGCGCGGCCCCGGTCAGCATCACATTCCCCTCCAGCGTGAGCGATGAAGGCCCAAACCCCGTCCGCACCAGCTCAGTCACATTGTAGAACGTGTTGTTCACCAGCGTGGCCGGGTTGGAGAACCCCGACGGCCCATCGCGGGATTGGTTGAACAGCGCCGTCGCCCCATCACCGCGCTCGTTGATGATGATGTTGCCGGTGATGTCCAGCGTCGAACCCGGCCAGGTCGGCACCACCTCGCCACCGTAATGGATAATGTAGCGATTGACCGCGAGCGGCCCCTTCACGATCTCGTTGTTCTCGATCCGCACCACGCCGCCATTCGGGAGGTCGATGCTGTAGCTCGCCTGCGAATCCGGCCCGTCCACGAACCGGCTATTGCTGATCGTGGTCGCCGCGGCGCGCGATTTCAGCTCGTGGTTGGTGCGCACGCTGTTGAAGTAGCTGTCCGTCACGGTCAGCGTGGCGACCTTGTTCACGTACACGTTGTGCGCGGCGCTGTTCGTGCCGGCATAGGTGGGGTTGCCGTTGGCGCTGAACTCGGAGCGCACGATCTCCACATCGGTGTTCGCGCCGTCGCCCACCAGGATGCCATTTTCGTTGTGGTGGATGAACGAATCGTAGATCTTGAGGTCCCCGTTGCCGAACTCGAACAGGATCCCGGCGCCGTTGGTCCAGAACGGGCGCGCGGCACCGAAGATCTCCAGGTTCCGAACCGTCAGTTCCGCCCCGGCATTGCCCGGCACCATCAGCACCGCCCGGTCGTTCGCCGGCGCCGGGTTCGGCGTCCGCAGCTGCGCCATCCCACCCACGCCCTGCAGCGTGAGCGAATGGGTGATCAGCGGAAACTCCTCCACGTACAGCCCCGTGGGAATCAGGATCACATCCCCGGCCGAGGAAGCGGTGATCGCCTCCGAAACGGTCGGGTAGGAAATTCCATCGGTCGCGTTGAGGATACTCATGGGGACCCACGCGCTGCGTTCACGCAACAGTACCACGCCGATCCATCCCGGAGAAGGCAAACCCCCGCCCCATCATGCTACCTTGCCGCACCACCACTGCCAGGAGTTGCCCGATGGCCCCGATCGACGGCCCCCGCTGGGGCCCCGCCGAACCCGGCCCCGCCCGCCAGCTCGTCGTGCTCTGCCACGGCCTCGGTGCCGATGGCCACGACCTCATCGACCTCGCCCCACTTTGGGGCCGCACCCTACCGCATGCCGCCTTCGCCGCCCCGGATGCGCCGGAGGCCTGCGACATGGGCCCCTACGGCCGCCAATGGTTCTCGGTGGCGGATCGCACCCCCGCCCGCCTCGCCGCGGGTGCCGCCACCGCACGCGATGCGCTGGATGCCTTCATCGATGCGGAACTGGCCCGCCTCAGCCTCCCGCCCGATGCCTACGCACTGATGGGTTTCAGCCAGGGCGCCATGACCGCGCTCCATACCGGCCTGCGCCGCCCAATCCCCCCACGCGGCGTCCTCGCCTTCTCCGGCGCCCTCCTCGCGCCCGAGCGCCTGGCCGACACCACCGCCCGTCCGCCGATCCTGCTGGTCCATGGCGAGGACGACGAAGTGGTGCCCGTCACCCGCTCCCGCGCCGCGCAATCCGCCCTGGAATCGGCCGGCTTCGGCGTCACCGCCCTCTACTGCCCGCGCCTCGGCCACGGCCTCGACGATGCCGGCCTCTCTGCCGGCGCCCTGTTCCTGCAACGCATCTTTGCCCCAGCCGAACACGAAGCATGACACGCCGGTGAAACCTTCGTCCGGGGCTGTTGCCCACCCCCAGTCCCGGTGCGAAGATCAGTCAGGTTTCGGCAACGCTCGCAACGCGGCGATTCGAACGAACACCCGGTCGCCGCCGGTGCGCTACCCAGGGGGTGACCCTTGCCTGACGGCGGCAGCCATTTTCCGGCTCTGGTCCTGAATGCGGACTTCCGTCCGCTGTCCTACTTCCCGTTGTCCCTGTGGTCCTGGCAGGACGCAGTGAAAGCCGTCTTCCTCGATCGGGTCTCCGTGCTCTCGGAATACGAAACCGAGGTCCGCTCCCCCTCCCTCACCATCCGCCTGCCCAGCGTGATCGCGCTGAAGGACTACATCGCCACCGCCCGCCGCCCCGCCTTCACCCGCTTCAACGTCTTCCTGCGAGACGCCTTCGCCTGCCAATACTGCAACGAGCGCGCGCCGGCCCCAGACCTCACCTTCGACCACGTCATCCCCCGCAGCCGCGGCGGCCGCACCACCTGGGAAAACGTCGTCACCGCCTGCGGCCCCTGCAACCTGCGCAAGGGCAGCCGCCTGCCGCGCGAATGCCACATGCACCCGCACATCACCCCGCGCCAGCCTTCCACCTGGGAGCTGCAGGAAAACGGCCGCGCCTTCCCCCCGAACTTTCTCCACGAAAGCTGGCGCGACTACCTATACTGGGACAGCGAACTGGAAAGCTGACCGGGATGCCGGCCAGCCTTGGGGACCAAGCCTTGTGGAAACGACAGGGATGAACCGATGCGGCCACACCCACGCCTGCAGCGCCGCGCCCTACTGCTCGGCGGCGGCGCCATGCTGACCGCCGGCATGCAGGCCACCTCGGCCGAAGTTCTGCGCACCACCACCTGGCTGCGCGCCTGGGACAGCCACGGCAACCACCGCACCGCCACCCCGGGCGACGAACAGGGCGCAGACTGGCTGGCCGCCGAAGCCCGCGCCCTCGGCGCCACCCCCAGCTTCGAATCCTTCGCGCTCGATCGCGTGGATACCGACGCCGCCTTCCTGGAGATCGAAGGCGAACGCATCCCCGGCGAACCAATGCAGGACGCGCCCGACACGCCCGACGGCCGCGTGATGGCGCTCGCCAGCACCGGCAACAACCTCGCCGAACCCTCCCAGGCCGATATCCACGTGATGGAACTGGCCCCCACCGCCGTCTACAGCCCCGATTTCGCCCGCTTCCGCCGCGAATCCCGCAGCAAGGCGCTGGTCGTCATCACCAAGGGCGCCGCCCCCGGCCTCGCTTTGCTCAACGCCGAATCCTTCAAGGCGCCCTACGGCCCGCCGATCCTGCAGGTCTCCAGCGCCGCCGGCCCACGCATCCTCGATGCCGTCCGCCGCGGTGCCGCGCTCCGCGTCGTCCTCCGCACCCGCCGCACCCGCACCCAGGCCCGCAACGTCGTCGTCACCCTCCCGGGCCGCAACCGCACCCGCCCCAAGCTCGTGGTCATGACCCCGCGCTCCTCCTGGTACCAATCCACCGCCGAACGCGGCGGCGGCCTGGTCTGCTGGCTGGAAGCCCTGCGCGCCCTCATCGCCGCCCCGCCGGGCCGCGACGTGATCCTCACCGCCAATTCCGGCCACGAGATCGGCCATATCGGCCTCGATGACTTCCTTGCCCGCAGGCCGGGCTGGGACCAGCCCGGCGGTGCCTCCTGGATCCACTACGGCGCCAATATCGGCTCGGCCGGCGGCGAACTGCACATCCTCTCCAACGCCGATGACCTGCGCACCCTGTTCCAGGCCGAGCTCACCACCGCCCGCTTCCCCGCCAATCGCCTCGCCGAGAAAACCTTCGTCCCCAACGGCGAAACCCGCGACATCCACAAGGCCGGCGGCCACTACCTCACCCTGATGGGCACCAACCGCCTGTTCCACCTGCCGCAGGATCGGTTTCCGGATTCCGTGGACGTGGAAGCCATCGCACGTATCGCGGCAGGGAGCGCGGCGGCGGTCGCAGCCTTAAGCAAGTAAGACTCTTCTTTTTCTGAAGAAAAAGAAGCAAAAAGACTTCCATGAATTGCGCCCGGGCCTCCCCATGGAGACCCGGGCGCAAACGAACAAAAGTTTTTTGGTTCTTTTTTTCAAAAAAGAACTACTTCCTTGCCAAAGCCCGAGCCGCCCGCAACTCAAGGTCGGAGCGATCATCCGTCAACACCACCTTCTCCCACCCCGGATCCGGCACGGCCAGTTTCTCCGCCAGCTCCGGCGCCGCCACCAGCAGGCTGCGCGCCGTCGCCAACTCCATCGCCTCCGCCCAGGCCAGCAGGATCACGTTCCCGCCCCCGGCATCGGCCGCCAGCACGCTCGGGAACACCGCCCCCAGCGTCGCCGCCACCGGCCCCACGATCGCCGCCGGATCGCCTGCCCCATACACGTTCAACGCCACCACCCCGCCAGGCGCCAGCCGCCCCGCCACCGCGGCATAGAACTCCCGCGTCGCCACATGCGCCGGAATATGCCCCGTGGCGTACAGATCAATCACAATCACATCGAACCGCGCACCGGGCTCCGCCACGAAGCGCCGCGCATCCGCCGCCACCACCGGGATCGCAAGCCCAAAGCGCCGCCGCGCCACCTCGATCACCGCGGGGTCAATCTCCACCCCCACCGCCCGCAGGCCGGGCCAGGCCCGCAGCGTCGCCTCCACCGCCGTCCCGCCCGCCACGCCCAGGAACAGCGCAGAATCCCCCCGCGCCAACGCCGGCACCGCCGCCAGCACATCCCAGTAATAGCCCGTCGGCCCCCCATCATGCCGCCGCAGGCTCTGCATCACCGAAGGCGAGTTCAGCGCCAGCACCAACCCCTCGCCGGTGTCGGAGACCATGATGGTGTTGTACGGCGTCTCCCGAAGCTCCAGGAACCCCGCGGCAAAATCACGCTGCGCCATGAAGGCCGGCACCAGCGGCAGCAGCATCAGCGCCGCCCCACGCCACGCCAACCCCGCCAGCATCGCCGCCCCGGCCGCGAGCACAGCGGCACTGGCATACCCCCCGGCCAGCCCCAGCCACGGGATCGCCAGGAACGCGCCATAGAACGTGCCCCCGATGCTCCCCAGCGCCCCCAGCGCCGAAACCAGCCCGGAAGCCCCAACCACCGACCCACCCCGCGCCAGCAACGCCACGCACAACGGGGAAACCGCCGCCAACGCAAACCCTGGCGGCCCCATCAACACGAAGGCCGCCACCAAGCTCCCCGCAACCGGCCCCAGCCATCCCTCCGCCCAGGCGCACACGGCACGCCCCAGCCACGGCGTCACCCCCGCCCACAGCGCCCCCAGCGCCAGCAACTCCGGCAAGGCCCGCCCACCCATCCGCCCGGCCAGCCAGTATCCCAGCGTCATCGCCGCCATCGTCGCCCCGATCAGCGCGCCCCATTGATGGATCGTCTGCCCGAACGAAGGCGCCATCAGCCGCCCGCCCAGCAGCTGCAGGCTCATCACCACCCAGCCCGCCGCGAACGCCGCCAGCCCCGCCGCCACGCGAGAAAGTCCGCCGTTTTGCCTTTCCGCCACGCCCCGCCCTACCCTTCCCAGAACAACACGCCGGAGGACCCGCCATGCCCCGCCGCCTGATCGATATCTCCGTGCCGCTCCAGGCCGGCATCGCGTCGGACCCGCCGAACATGCTGCCCAGGATCGACTACGTGGACCACCGCATGTCCGCCCCACGCATGGCGGACTACATGGGCGTCCGCGTCGACCAGCTGCCGGAGGGCGAATACGCCGCCGTCGAGAACGTCCAGATCTCCACCCATAACGGCACCCATCTGGATGCTCCCTACCACTATTTCTCGCGCATGAACGAACGCCTCGTCCCCGGCGGCCAGCCCTCCTGGCGCATCGACGAGGTGCCGCTGGAATGGTGCTTCCAGCCCGCCGTGAAGCTGGATTTCCGCCACCTCCCCGATGGCTACGTCGCCACCCCCGGCGACGTGGAAGCCGAGCTCAAGCGCATCGGCCACGCGCTCCGCCCGCTGGAGATCGTCGTCGTCAACACCGCCGCCGGCGCCCGCTACGGCCAGGAAGACTACATCGACCGCGGCTGCGGCATGGGCAAGGCGGCCACGCTCTGGCTGCTGGAACAAGGCATCCGCCTCGTCGGCACCGACGCCTGGTCGTGGGACGCCCCCTTCAGCCACACCCGCCGCCGCGTGGCCGAAACCGGCAACGCCGCCCTCATCTGGGAAGGCCACCGCGCGGGGCGGGACATCGGCTACTCCCACCTCGAAAAACTCGGCCAGCTCGATCAGCTCCCAGCCGATGGCTTCCAGGTGGTCTGCTTCCCCGTAAAGGTCCACCGCGGCAGCGCCGGCTGGACCCGCGCCGTGGCGATCATCGACGATTAGGCAGAAGCCTCGCGCATCATCAAAGCCGCATCCACCGCCTCGCCGCGCAGCGCCGCCAGCGAGGCCAGCACCCGGTCGCGCGTATTGAAGATGTCGTCGCGCAGCAACCGCTCCGCCGCGTGCTCGTCGCGCGCACGCAGCGCGGCCAGGATACCGGTCCAGAACGCCAGGCTCTCCCGCCGCCGCTCCGGCGTCTGGAAATCCAGCGGCTGCGCCCGCCACATCAGCCCCCAGATCGAACGGTCCACCTGGTCCGTCAGCGCCCGCTCGATATGCCCGGCCCCGCAATATCGGTAGATGCACAGCGCCGTATCGCGGATCGCCAGCTGGAACGCATGCGTTGCCCCGGCCGGTTCCTCCACCAGTTCGGCGGCACTCGCCAGCGCCGCCTCCATCTCCACCACCGCCCGCGCCACCGCCGCCTCGCGCCGCGCCAGCTGCCGCGCCGCAATGCCCGCCAGCGCCGCGCGTGCATTGAACGCCTCGGCAATCACGTCCAATGAAAGACCCACCGCATAGGCCCCGCGCCGTGGTAACAGGATCGCCAGGCCATACCGCTCCAGCGCCCGCAGCGCCTCACGCACCGGCCCGCGGCTCACCCCATGCGTTTCCGCCAGGTCCTGCTCGCGCAACCGCTCCCCGTCGCGGTACTCCCCGTTCAGGATCGCCGCGGCCAGCCGGTTGGCGATCTGCTCCGGAATCGTGAGCGCACTCGTCCGCCGCCGCGCGCGCGGCGCCTCACCGGTTGGGGGCGTAGGCGGGATGGCGTCCATGTCGATCCAAATAACGTCGCGTGGCTGCTATCCCCGAGCCAGGGTCGAATGCAAGCATTCCAATTGTCGACAATCGACGTTGACAGGGTCTGGCACGGGTGGTCTAGTTTTTTAAAACCTGCCGCACCCATCTGCAGAGCAGGCCACTGGAGGAAGCCCAATGAAGCAGTGGATCATCGGCCTCGCTGCCGCCGCATCCCTCGCCGCCCTGCCGCTCGCCCCGGCCCAGGCCCAATCCGGCACCCTCACCGTCGGCCTCGGCGCCGAAGCCACTGTCATGGACCCCACCCGCTCCTCCGCGGGCGTCGACCAATATTTCTTCGGCCAGATGTTCGAGCAACTGGTACGCACAGACCCGGATCTGAAGCAGATCAACTGGCTCGCCGAATCCTGGGCCTTGTCGGAGGAAGGCGGCAAGCCCGTCATCACCGTCAAGATCCGCCCCGGCGTCACCTTCCACAACGGCGACCCCGTCACCTCCGCCGATTTCCAATACGGCATGCAGCGCCAGCAGGATCCCAAGCTGTCCCGCTTCTCCCACCTGCTCAACGCCGTGGAGGCCTTCGAGGTCATCGACAACCTCAGCTTCCGCCTGCGCTTCAAGGAAGGCGACGGCTCCTTCATCACCAGCAACCTCCACCTCTGGGCCATGCCCAAGCGCCACATCGAAAAGGTGGGCGAGGAGGAATACCAGCGCGCCCCCGTCGGCACCGGACCATGGAAATTCGTCAGCCGCACCGTGAAGGAGGAGCTGCGCCTGGAAGCCTATGAGGGCTACTGGAACAAGCAGAACCGCCCTGCCGTGAAGAACCTCGTCATCAAGATCATCCCCGAGGATCTCACCCGCGTCGCCGCCTACAAAACCGGCGCCATCGACTGGATCGACGCGGTGCCGCCGGCCGCCACCGCCGAATTCGCCAAGCTGGAGAACACCAGCACCTTCACCGCCGTCACCGGCAACAACCTGTTCCTCAACTTCAACACCCACCAGCCCAACTCGCCGTTCAACGATGTGCGCGTCCGCCGCGCCGCCGCCCACGCCATCGACATGGATGCGATCATCAAGCGCGTGCTGTTCGACCAGGGCGAGCGCTACGCCGAAATCGGCCGCGGCACCCCGGGCTACGACCCGGATCTCAAGCCCTACCCCTACGACCCCCGCCGCGCCCGCGCCCTGCTGGCGGAGGCCGGCCACCCCCGCGGCTTCGAGGTGCCCTGCTACAACCTCACCACCCCGCGCGAGCCGAACATCAAGGAAATGGGCGAGGCCGCCTACGCCTACCTCTCCGCCATCGGCATCCGCTGCCAGATCCGCCAGCTCGAATACGGCGCCTGGATCAACCTCGGCCGCCGCGACGCCCCGCCGGAGATGGACGGCATCGTCAGCTGGATGTGGTCGCACGGCCTGCCCGGCGACCCCGGCACCCCCTGGCTCGGCCATTTGCACAGCTATCAGGCCGGAAAAGGCCTCGGCAGCTACTCCTACACCGACAACCCGGAGATGGACGCCCTGCTGCGCCAGCAGCAAACCACCATGGACCCGGTGAAGCGCGAGGCCCTGCTCAAGCAGATCGCCCGCATCAAGCACGACCAGGTGCTGGGCGGCCTCACCACCTACCGCCCCATGGTCACCATCGCCTGGCGCACCAGCAAGGTTGCCTTCAAGCCCTGGCCCAGCCCCGGCTTCTGGCGCAACTTCCAGGAGATTGGCCTGAAGTAGGGTCATGCTCGCCCTCGTCCTCCGCCGCCTCTGGCAGGGCGCCATCAGCATCCTCGGCGCCAGCGTGATCATCTTCGTGATCTCCCGCCTCTCGGGCGATCCCGTGGTCATGCTGGTCCCGCCGGACGCACCGCCCTCGCTGATCGCCGAAATCCGCACCCAGTACGGCCTCGACCAACCCCTGGTCTGGCAATACCTGCTCTTCGTGGGCCACGCGCTGTCCGGCGATTTCGGCAATTCCTACCGCTGGCAGATGCCGGCCCTGAAGCTGATCCTGGACCGCCTGCCCGCCACCATCCAGCTCGCCGCCTGCGGCCTGTTGTTCAGCGTCGCACTCGCCGTGCCCATCGGAGTGCTCTCCGCCGTGCACCGCGGCGGCTGGATCGACCGCATCGGCCGCATCTTCGCCATGCTCGGCCAGGCCATGCCGGCCTTCTGGGTCGGCCTGCTGCTCATCCTCGTCTTCGCCGTCCAGCTCAACTGGCTCCCCGCCTTCGGCCACGGCACGCCCGCCCACGTTGTGCTGCCTGCCATCGCGCTGGGCTGGTACCCGGTCGCCGCGCAAACCCGCATCGTCCGCTCGGCGATGCTCGATGTGCTGGACAGCGACCACATCCGCCTCTCCCGCGCCCTCGGCACGCCGGAACGGCTGATCGTCTGGAAATACGCCCTGCGCAACGCCGCCGTGCCGCTGCTCACCATGCTCGGCGTCTACTTCGCCGCCATGCTCGGCGGCGCCTTCGTGGTGGAGACCATCTTCGCCTGGCCCGGCGTCGGCCGCACCGTGGTGGAAGCCGTGTTCAGCCGAGATTTCCCCGTCGTCCAGGCCGGCGTGCTCTTCACCTCGATCCTGTTCGTGCTCTCCAACCTGCTGGTCGACCTCTCCTACGGCCTCGTCGACCCCAGGATCCGCGATGTCCGCTAGCGCCCTGCCCGCCCGGCGCATCCCGTGGGCCGCCCTGCGCCGCCTCCCCTGGCTCCCCCTCCTCGTCCTCGGCGCAGTCGGCATTGCAGCCATCGGCGGCGAAGCAATCTCACCCCACGACCCCAACGGCCTCGACCTCTCCGCCTCCTTCAAGCCGCCGGCCTGGCAGGATGGCGGCTCCTGGGACTACCCGCTGGGGGCCGACAACCTCGGCCGAGACATCCTCAGCCGCATCATGGCCGGCTGCGGCGTGTCGGTGATCGTCGCCTTCTACGCCATCCTGTTCAGCGGCAGCATCGGCGCGCTCGCCGGCATGGTCGCGGGCTATTTCGGCGGCCGGGTGGATGCCGTGCTGATGCGCCTGATCGAAATCCAGCAATCCGTCCCCTCGATCGCGCTCGCCCTCATCCTCGCCGCGGCGATGGAGCCCGGCCTCTCCACCGTCGTCATCGTCATCGTGCTCACCTACTGGGCCTGGTACGCCCGCATCATCCGCGGCGAGATCATGGCCCTCAAAGGCCGGGACTACATCGCCTTCGCCCGCACCGCCGGCGTCTCCACCCCGGTCATCTTCCGCCGCCATCTGCTGCCCAACATCTTCAACACCCTGGTCGTCCTCGGCACCCTCCAGGTCGGCCAGGTCATCCTGTTCGAAGCCAGCCTCTCCTTCCTCGGCCTCGGCATCCAGCAGCCGGACATCTCCTGGGGCCTGATGCTCTCCGATGCCCGCCAGTACATCACCAACGCCTGGTGGGGCATCACAATGCCCGGCATCGCCATCATGCTCACCTGCCTCAGCGCCAACGTCTTCGGCGACTGGCTCCGCGACCGGCTGGACCCCCAGATGCGGCAACTCTGATGGTCCTAGAGGTCCACAACCTCCAGACCCACCTCCACCTCAAACGTGGCATCCTGCGCGCGGTGGACGGCATCAGCCTCTCCGTCGGCGAGGGCGAAACCCTCGGCCTCGTCGGCGAATCCGGCTCCGGCAAAACCCTCACCGGCCTCTCCCTCCTGCGCCTCCTCCCCAAGGGCTCCGGCCGCATCGCAGAAGGCTCCATCAAGCTCGATGGCCAGGAGCTCACCACCCTCTCCGACTCCGCCATGGCACGAGACATCCGCGGCCGCCGCATCGCCATGATCATGCAGGATCCGATGACCTCCCTGAACCCGGTCTTCTCGATCGGCGACCAGGTCTCCAACCCGCTGCGCAACCACAACATCGCCCACGGCGCCACGCTGCGCAGCAAGGTGATCGACGTTCTCACCCAGGTCCGCATCCCCAGCGCGGAGAAGCGCCTCGGCGACTACCCGCACCAGTTCTCCGGCGGCCAGCGCCAGCGCATCGTCGCCGCCATGGCCATCGGCTGCACCCCCCGCCTGCTGGTGGCGGACGAACCCACCACCGCGCTCGATGTCACCATCCAGGTCCAGATCATCGCCCTGCTGCGCCAGATCCAGGCCGATACCGGCACCGGCATCATCCTCATCACCCACGACCTCGGCGTCGCCGCCAGCCTCTGCCATCGCATTGCCGTGATGTATGCCGGCCGCATCGTGGAAACCGGCCCGGTGCGCCGCATCTACAAATCGCCCGCACACCCCTACACACAGGCCCTGCTCGCCGCGATCCCGCGCCTGGGCGACAAGCGCGCAAGGCTACAGGCGATCCCCGGCCAGCCCCCCAGCCTGATCGACCCACCCACCGGCTGCCGCTTCGCCCCCCGCTGCCCCGCCCGCATGGACAAATGCGCCGAGCCACCGCCCACCGTCACCCTGGCCGACGGCCACGAAGCCGCCTGCTGGAAACTCGCCTGATGCTCGCGCTGCAGAACGTCACCAAGCACTACAAGACCAGCCGCGGCACCGTCCGCGCCGTCGAAGGCGTCTCCTTCGAAGTCCGCCCGAAATCCACCCTCGCCCTCGTCGGCGAGTCAGGCTGCGGCAAGACCACCATCGCCAAGATGATCCTGCAGCTCGAACGCCCCACCGCCGGCGCCATCGCCTTCGAGGGCGCCGACACCGCCACCATGAACGCGGCCCAACTCAAGAATTACCGCCGCCAGGTCATGGCCGTCTTCCAAGACCCCTACGCCTCCCTCAACCCCCGCCTGCGCGTCGGCACCATCATCGCCGAGCCCCTCCTCGCCCACGAATCCCCCGGCCGCGCCGCCGTGGAAAAGCGCGTGGCCGAAGTGCTTGATATCGTCGGCCTCCCCGCCACCGCCGCCCGCCTCTACCCGCACGAATTCAGCGGCGGCCAGCGCCAGCGCATCGCCATCGCCCGCGCCCTCGCGCTCCGCCCCCGCCTCATGGTGCTCGACGAACCCGTCTCCGCGCTCGACGTCTCCATCCGCGCCCAGGTGCTGAACCTGCTCGCCGACATCCAGCTTGAGTTCGGCCTCACCTACCTCATCATCGCCCACGACCTCGCCCTGGTGGAACACTTCTCCAACGACGTCGCGGTCATCTATCTCGGCCGCGTCGCCGAGGCCGGCCCCACCGAGCAGGTCTTCGCCCAACCCCGCCACCCCTACACCCAGGCCCTCCTCGCCGCCGTCCCGCAGCCGGATCCAGACCACGTGCTGAACGAAGCCGCCGCCGCCGGCGAGATCGCCAGCGCGCTCGACCCGCCCACCGGCTGCCGCTTCCACCCGCGCTGCCCGCTGGCCATCGACATCTGCCGAACCACCACCCCGGAACCCCGCGGCACCCCCCACCAAGCCGCCTGCCATCTCGTGGAGGCCTGACCCATGCCTACGAAGAACGCCATTGGGCCCTTGTCCGACCTCACCATCCTCGAAGCCTCCGGCGACGTCGCCACGCGCTACTGCGCCAAGCTCTTCGCCGAGCAAGGCGCCCGCGTGATCCAAGCCCACAGCCCGAACAACACCCACCTCGCCTATGGCGGCCCCTCCGCCGCCGCCTACGCCACCTGGCTCGACCACGGCAAGGAACACACCCTGCCCCCGGGCCTGCCCATCGACCTCGTCATCGGCGGCCAAACCCCCGCCGAAGCCGCACAAACAGAAACCCTCGCCGCCACCCTCCCCGGCGCCCCCATCGCCCTCTCCCTCACCTGGTTCGGCACCACCGGCCCCTACGCTAACTGGAAAGGGTCAGACGCCCTGCTCCAGGCCCTTTGCGGCATCGCCTACGCCTTCGGCACCGCGGAAGGCCCACCCGTCCTACCCCAAGGCCACGCGCCCCAAATCGTCGGCGGCGCCACCGCCTTCATCGCCGCCATGGCCGCCCTGCTGTCCCGCCGCGCCTGCCAGGGCCCCAAGCGCATCGAGCTCAGCATCCACGAAGCCTTCCTCACCCTCGCCGAACACGCCGGCCCCGGCGCCTTCGCCGGAGCCCCCGCCACCCGCCGCCGCGGCGTCAACCGCTACGGGCCCGTCTACCCGCAAACCATCTTCCCCTCGAACGATGGCTGGATCGGCATCTCCGCCCTCACCCCCCAGCAATGGCAGGGCTTCTGCACCCTCATCGGCCTGCCCGATCTCGCGAAAGACCCCCGCTTCGAAACCACCGACCTGCGCATGGCCGCCGCCGACCAGCTCGACGAGATCCTCATGCCCGCCGTCGCCAAGCTCGCCGCCAGCCCCATGCTGGAAGACGGCCAGCGCAAGCACCGCGTCCCCATGGGCCCCGTTCCCACCATGGAGCAGGTCCTCACCACCCCCCATTGGCGCGAACGCAACAGCTTCGCCTCCTACAACGGCAACGGCCCCAGCTTCGAAGGCCCCGCCCTGCCCTACCGCCTCCACGCCAGCGGCCACGGCACCACCCCTACCGGCCCGCTCAGCGGCATCCGCGTGCTGGACCTCTCCATGGGCTGGTCCGGCCCCCTCGCCGGCCGCCACTTCGCCGATCTCGGCGCCGAGGTCATCAAGGTCGAAGGCTGCGCCCATATCGACTGGTGGCGCGGCTGGAACGCGTTGGAACACGGCGACCCGCCGCCTTACGAAACCCGCTCCAACTTCAACGCCGTCAACCGCAACAAGCGCGCCATCACACTGGATCTCCGCCACCCCACCGGCGTCGCCCTGCTGAAGCAATTCGCCCAAGACGCCGACCTCCTGATCGAGAACTACGCCCCCGGCGTCCTCACCAAGCTCGGCCTCGGCCCCGAAGACCTCGCGAAAGTGAACCCCCGCCTCACCTACATCTCCATGGGCGCCTTCGGCAGCCGCGGCCCGTGGTCCGGCTTCCGCGCCTACGGCTCCACCACCGAACAAGCCAGCGGCATGCCCTGGCTCCACGGCGAGGCGGAATGGGCCCCCGCCATGCAACACACCGCCTATGGCGACCCCATCGCCGGCATCTACGCCGCCTGCGCCAGCCTCGCCACCCTCTACGGCCGCCACCACACCGGCGGCACCACGATCGACCTCTCCCAGGTCGAATGCCTATTCCAACTGGCGGCAGACGGCATCATCGCCCAATCCGCCACCAACACCCCGCCCCCCCGCACCGGCAGCCAGCGCCCCACAAGCGCCCTCACCACCACCATCCGCTGCCACGGCGACGACGCCTGGCTCGCCCTCGACCTCCCCGACGAAGCCGCGAAGGCCAGACTCCCCGCAAACCTCCCCGCCTGGGCCGCCACAAGAACCCCCGCCGAAGCCGCCGCCGCCCTCCAGGCAGCCGGCCTCCAGGCCGCCCCCGTCGTCCCCGCCACCTCACTCCTGCACGACCCCCATCTGGTCGCCCGCGGCTACTGGCTGGAAGCCGACCGCCGCTTCGTCGGCCGCCACGTCGTCCCCCGCGCCCCCTACGCGATCGACGGCGCCCGCCCCGAATTCCACCGCCCCGCCCCCACCCTCGGCGAACACAACACCGAAGTGCTCGCCACCGTGCTCGGCCTCCAAGCCGCCGAGATCGCCAGACTCGAAGAAACCGGCATCATCGGCTCCAAGGCCCTCTGAAAGATCCCGCCATGCGCTTCAAGAAGCTCCTGATTGCCAACCGTGGCGAGATCGCCATCCGCATCGCCCGCGCCGCCGCCGACCTCGGACTGCCCACGGTGGCCATCCACTCGGAAGACGACGCAACCAGCCTCCACGTCCGCGTCGCCGACGAAGCCCACCAGCTCCCCGGCCAGGGTGCGGCCGCCTACCTCAACATCGAAAACGTCATCGCCGCCGCCCGCGCCACCGGCGCCGACGCCATCCACCCCGGCTACGGCTTCCTCGCCGAACGCGCCGACTTCGCCCGCGCCGTCGCCGAAGCCGGCCTCACCTTCGTCGGCCCCTCGCCGGAGCATCTCGACCTCTTCGGCGACAAGGCCCAGGCCCGTGCCGCCGCCCTCGTCGCCGCCGTCCCCACCATGCGCGGCCTCGACCACGCCATCACCCTGGAAGAAGCCCACGAATTCTTCGCCTCCCTCGGCGAAGGCGGCAGCATGATCATCAAGGCCGTCGCCGGCGGCGGCGGCCGCGGCACCCGCGCCGTCATGGCCGCCAGTGAAATCGACCAGGCCTTCAAGCGCTGCCAATCCGAGGCGAAAGCCGCCTTTGGCCGCGAAGACGTCTACGTCGAGGAATTCATCCCCCGCGCCCGCCACATCGAGGTCCAGATCCTCGGCGACGGCACCGGCGCCGTCGCCCATCTCGGCGAGCGCGAATGCTCCGTCCAGCGCCGCTTCCAGAAGGTCGTGGAAATCGCCCCCAGCCCGAACCTGGACAACACCCTCCGCCAGGCCATCATCGAAGCCGCCGTGCGCTTCGCCCGCTCCGTCCGCTACGGCAACCTCGGCACCTTCGAATTCCTGGTCGACACCACCGGCAGGCCGGGCGCCCAGCCCTTCATCTTCATCGAGGCCAATGCCCGCCTCCAGGTCGAGCACACCGTCACGGAGGAAGTCTCCGGCATCGACCTCGTCCAAACCCAGATCATGCTCGCCGCCGGCAGCCGCCTCTCCGAACTCGGCCTAGACGCCCCCGTACCGCTGCGCGGCCACGCCATCCAGCTGCGCGTCAACATGGAAACCCTCCGCCCAGACGGCCAATTCCGCCCCGGCGGCGGCACGCTCGCCGTCTACGAAGCCCCCAACGGCCCCGGCGTCCGCACCGACGGCTTCGGCTATGCCGGCTACAAAACCAGCGCCAATTTCGACTCGCTCCTGGCCAAGGTCATCGTCCACTCCACCTCGCGCGACTTCGCCCACGCCATCGCCAAAACCCAGCGCGCCCTCTCCGAATTCCGCCTCGAAGGCGTCGGCACCAACATCCCCTTCCTGAACGCCATCCTCGCCCACCCGGATTTCGCCAGCGGCGCCGTCCACACCCGCTGGGTCGATGAGAAGATCAAGGAACTCGCCCAACCCGCCGACCGCCGCCAACGCTTCGTCGCCGCCCCCGCCCCCGGCACGGCACCCGCCTCCCCTGCCGCCGAACCCGCCCAACCCGAAGGCTTCGCCGGCGCCCGCGTCAAATCCCGCGACCCTCTCGCCCTCTTCGCCTTCGACCAGCAAGTAAAAGCAGAACAGAAGCCCGAAAAGCCCGCCGAAGCCCCCACCGCCAAGGGCCCCGACGGCACCATCGGCCTCGCCGCCCCCATCCAGGGCACAGTCGTCGCCATCTCGGTCGCCCTCGGCGACGAAGTCCGCCAAGGCCAACAGGTCGCGGTGGTGGAAGCGATGAAGATGGAACACATCATCACCGCCCGCGAATCCGGCATCATCCGCGCCATCACCATGGCCGCCGGAGACGTCGTCCGCGAAGGCTACCCCATCGTCTTCCTGCAACCCGCCGAAGTCGCCGGCGGCGCCATCGCCGCCGAAGCCACCGCCGATCCAGACCACATCCGCGGCGACCTGCAGGAAGTCATCAACCGCCACGCCTTCACGCTCGATGAAAACCGCCAGGCCGCCGTCGCCAAGCGCCACGCGCTGGGCAACCGCATGCCGCGCGAAAACATCGCCGAACTCGCCGACCCCGGCAGCTTCACCGAATACTGGCCGCTCGTCGTCGCTATGCAGCACGACCGTCACGACCTCGAAACACTCCGCAAGCAAACCCCGGCCGACGGCCTGCTCGCCGGCATGTGCACCATCAACGCGGACAAGGTCGAAGCCTCCCGCGCCCGCGCCATGATCGTCCACTACGACTACACCGTGCTGGCCGGCACCCAGGGCCGCCGCAACCACTACAAGCAAGACCGCATGTTCGAGCTGGCGCACCGCGCCCGCATCCCCGTCATCCTCTTCGGCGAAGGCGGCGGCGGCCGCCCCGGGGATGACAACAACGGCCCGCGCATCGCGGTAGACACCACCACCTTCACCACCTTTTCCAAGCTCTCCGGCCTCGTCCCCCTCGTCGGCGTCGTCAACGGCCGCTGCTTCGCCGGCAACACCGCGCTCGTCGCCTGCTGCGACGTCATCATCGCCACCGCCAACACCACCATCGCCATGGGCGGCCCGGCCATGATCGAAGGCGGCGGCCTCGGCATCTACACGCCGGAGGAATGCGGCCCGCTCTCCTTCCAGGTCCCGAACGGCGTCGTGGACATCGAAGTGAAGGACGAAGCCGAAGCCGTCGCCACCGCCAAGAAATACCTCTCCTACTTCCAGGGCCCGATCCAGAACTGGAAAGCCCCAGACCAGCGCAAGCTCCGCCACATCATCCCGGAAAACCGCCTGCGCCTCTACGACATGCGCGAGATCCTCCACACCCTGGCCGACGAAGACAGCGTCCTCGAAATCCGTCCGAAATTCGGCATCGGCATCATCACCGCCTTCATCCGCGTCGAAGGCCGCCCCATGGGCGTCATCGCCAACAACCCCCACCACCTCGCCGGCGCGATCGATTCGGACGGCGCCGACAAGGCCGCAAGGTTCCTCCGCCTCTGCGACGCCTTCGACATCCCCGTGCTCTCCCTCATGGACTGCCCCGGCATGATGGTCGGCCCCGATGTCGAGAAAACCGCCCTCGTCCGCCACTGCGTCCGCCTGTTCAACACCGGTGCGAACATGACCGCGCCGTTCTTCGGCGTCGTCGTGCGCAAGGCCTACGGCCTCGGCGTCCAGGCCATGCTCGGCGCCGGCTCCCTAGTCGGCTTCTTCACCGTCGCCTGGCCCACCGCCGAATTCGCCGGCATGAACATCGAAGGCGCGGTCAAGCTCGGCTACCGCAAGGAACTCATGGCCATCGAGGATCCGGAAGAACGCCGCGCCGAATTCGACCGCCGCGTCGCCCACGCCTACGAAACCGCCAAGGCCGTCAACGCCGGCGTCGGCGGCGGCCTGGACGACGTCATCGACCCCGCGGAAACCCGCACCTGGATCGCCATGGGCCTGCGCAGCCAGCCCCCATCCGAGCCGCGCACTGAAAAGAAGCACGCCTACATCGATACTTGGTGAGCCGCGGCAAGCAAGGATTCACCACGGAGGTCACGGAGAAGGGATGGAGTCGAAGCCTCACCTCCGTGCCTTCCTCAGTGCCCTCCGTGCCTCCGTGGTAAATCTTTCTGTCTCCACCCCGCCAGCACGACCCCCGACATGCACCTCCCCCATTGGCCAAACGCCAAACCCCTGGCACGATAACCCTTCGCGCCGGCCCCAAGACCGGCGCCCAAACACACCGAGCCTGCGATAGGGGAAACGGAATGAGCTACCATCAGGCCTTCAAGGGATTGAAGGTGATCGACCTCACCGGCGGCGTCGCCGGCCCCTCCTGCGCCATGATGTTTGCCCAGCACGGCGCCGAGGTCATCAAGATCGAAACCCCGCACAACGGCGGCGACTGGGCCCGCATCCTCGGCAAGACCTACGGCGATCACTCCTCCTTCTCCTTCTTCGGCACCCTCGGCAAAAAGGCCGTGGCGCTCGACCTGAAGACGCAAGAGGGCAAGGACATCCTCTGGAAGCTGATCGACGGCGCCGACATCTTCATGGAAGGCTTCCGGCCTGGGACCATCCAGCGCTACGGCTTCGGCTACGACGCCGTAAAGGCCAAGAACCCCGGCATCATGTACTATTCCATCTCCGGCTTCGGCCAGATCGGCCCCTGGGCCGGCCGCCCGGCGATGGACCCGGTGCTGCAGGCCTTCAACGGCATCGTCCATGAAAACCGCGGCGAGATGGACAACCACCCCCACCGCATCGCCATCTCGCTGATCGACATGTACACCGGCCTCCTGGGCTTCCAGGCGCTCTCCACCTCCATCTTCGTCAAGAAGATGCAGAACCTCACGGAAGGCCGCTACATCGAAGCCAGCCTGATGCAGGGCGGCGCCATGCTCTCCGTCATCCGCCTCATCGCCGGCTACCTGGAAAACGGCGTGCTCCAGCGCGGCATCATGCCGGCCGGCGTGTTCGACACCAAGAACGGCCAGATCAACGTCACCATGGTCCGCAACACCGATTGGGCGCCGTTCTGCGAGGCGATGGAAATCCAGCACCTGGAACACGACCCCCGCTTCAAGGATCCCGCCACCCGCCGCACCAACATGGATGAGCTGCTCGGCCTCGTCCGCCCGGTCTTCAAGTCCAAGGAAACCATGTGGATCAGCGAGCGCCTCACCGCCCGCAACATCATGAACGGCCAGGTCAACAGCTACTCGGAGTTCCTCAAGGAGGAACAGGTGGTGGCCACCAACATCATCGCCTGGCTCAAGCAGCCCGGCCTGGACCAGCTCGTGCCCATGCCCAACATCCCGGGCCTGCCCCCCTTCGAAAGCGGCACCGCCCGCGCCCACGCGCCCACCATCGGCGAACACACCCGCGAAGTCCTCAAGAACCATGGCTTCACGGATGCCCAGGTTGATGACCTGAACGCCCGTAAGGTGGTGAAGGCCTAAGCAAGGACTCTTCTTTTTCTGAAGAAAAAGAAGCAAAAAGACTTTCTACTTTAAGCCGCAGCGCGTTCCGCCCATCCTCGTAGGGCGGAACGCGAAGCGGTTCCGCCACCTGCGCTCAAAGCCCCCGCAGGAACCCGATCATCGCGGCATTCACCTCCGCCGGCCGCTCCTGCTGCGTCCAATGCCCGCAGCCCGGCAGGATGATCGCCTCGCGCAAATCCGGCACCGCGCGCGCCAGATTCGCCACCATCTCCTTCGCCCCCGCAAACCCCAGCACCAGGTCGCGATCCCCCGCCACATAAAGCGCCGGAACCGTCACCTTCAGCCCCGCAAACGGCCGCATCAGCTCCCAGTTGCGATCGATGTTGCGATACCAGTTGAGCCCACCGCGAAATCCGCTGCCCCGGAACGCCTCGGCATAGGCGTCGATATCGGCCTCGCTGAGCCAGCCCGGCAGCGCCATTGCCGCATGCTCGGCCAACCGCCCGCCCAGCCCGCCGCGCACCGGCACCATGCTGAACCCGTCAGACCCCGCAATCGGCGGCACGTCGCCCGATAGCCGCAGCAGGATATCGCGCACCGCCGCGCGCACATCCCCCTCCAGCTCCGCCTCCGCCACGCCGGGCTCCTGGAAATACAGCTGGTAGAACATCGCCGCCTCCGTGCGCGGCATCACGCCGGTCGGCCGTACGGCGCCACGCGGCCGGAACGGCACGCTCAACCCGATCACGGCCCGAAACCGGTCCGGCCGCAGCAACGCCGCGTGCCAGGCCACCGGCGCCCCCCAGTCATGCCCGGCAATCACCGCGGTCTCGGCACCCAGCGCGTCCAGCACGCCCACCATGTCACCCACCAGATGAAACAGCGTGTACTGGTCCACCGCCTCCGGCGCCTCGGTCCCGCAATAGCCGCGCATATCCGGCGCCACCGCATGGAACCCCGCCGCCGCCAGCGCCGCCAACTGATGCCGCCAGGAATACCAGGATTCCGGAAACCCATGGCACAGCAGCACCAGCGGCCCCTCGCCCTGCTCGGCAATGCGCATGCGCAAGCCATTGGCCTCGATCACCCGGTGCGTGATGCCGCCCATGCCACTCTCCCATTGCCGCAGGCCCAGCTGGTGCAATGCCACCTTCGGCATCGCACCGTCCAGCACCGGGACGACCCCAGAAAAAAGTCCTTGCACATCGACGCAATGTCAGTTAGATATAATGCATGACCCATTCCCCCTCCCCCCTGGCCGACGAGTTCGCCAGCCTGCGCCGCGCCGTCCAGCGCGATGCCGCGGCTGCGCGCTCTGGCGTCGTCCGGGTGCTGGATGCGCTGCTCCTCACCCTGCTCGCCACCCTGCTGGGCCGGCTGGAGCGCGCCGCCCGCACCTGGCATGAAGGCGCCATCGCCCCCCTCGCCACCGAACACCCGGACTCCGTCCACCGGTACGATTCCCTGCCCCTCTCCCTGCCGGCCCTTTGCGTCGCCCTCGGCCTGCTCCCCGGCTGGATCTTCCGCTGCTTCCCCGCCCGCGGCATGCGCCCTATCCCCGCGCGCAACCTCAGCCGCAGGCCGGGCCCGCACGGCACCCCCACGCCCGCCCGCGCCCCGCCCCACACCCTCCCGCCTGTTTTCCGCACGCCCCAACAGGGACCGCATTCGCATGCCCTATTTGTTGCGTTATCGTAACATCAATCCTTTCCTGTCTCCACGTCCCTGTTTCACCTTTTGCTAACCACATCCGCGCAACATGCGGTCGTGACCGTCTCCGAAACCCTTCTCGCGCCGCAGCTCACCGCGCTGCGCTGCGCCTTCCTCCTCGCCCACCACCACGGCGTCCATCTGCCGCCGGAGGGGTTGCCGGCGATCGACCAAAGCGACATGTCCGCCCCCCTGCGCCGCTCCCTGGAACAGGCCGGCTTCCGCGTCCGCGTCCTCACCAACTGCAATTGGGCCCGCGCCGCCGCCCTCGGCACCGCCACCCCCGCGCTCGCCCTCATGAAGGATGGCAGCTGGATCGTCCTGGTCCATGCCGGCCCCGCCGAAGGCGGAGACGCCGCCGCCATCCTCGATCCCCAGCGCGAAGCCCATGGCGTCCACGCCCTGCCCCGCGCCGCCTTCCTCGCCAAATGGTCCGGCACCCTGCTCCTGGCCCGCAAGGCGCCCCGCCTCACCGACGAGAACCAGCCCTTCGGCCTGCGCTGGTTCATCCCCGAACTCCTCAAGCAGCGCTCCCTCCTGGCCGGCGTCGGCCTCGCCGCCATCGTCTCAAACCTGATCGCCATCGCCTTCCCGCTGCTGCTCCAGGTCCTGATCGACCGCGTCGTCGCCCACCAGGCCCGCAACACGCTCGCCGTCGTCGTCGCCACCTTTGTATTGCTGGCCCTGTTCGACGCCGCCTTCCAGTTCGTCCGCCAACGCCTGATGCTGATCGCCGGCGGCAAGATCGATGCCCGCCTCGGCGCCCGCAGCTTCGCCCACCTGCTCTCCCTGCCACTGCCGGTCTTCGAAACCAACGCCGCTGGCGTCCTCGCCCGCCACATGCAGCAAACCGAAAAGCTGCGCCATTTCCTCACCGGCCGCCTGTTCCAAACCATGCTCGATGCGGCCCTGCTGCCCATCCTGCTGGTGTTGCTGGTGCTCTATTCCGGCATCCTCACCGCCGTCGTCCTCGGCTTCGCCGCCGCCATCGCCTGCGTCATCGCCGCCCTCGTCCCCCTCTTCCGCTCCCGCCTCAACGCCCTCTACGCCGCGGAAGCCGAACGCCAGGCCCAGCTCGTCGAAACCCTGCACAACATGCGGGCGGTGAAGGCCCTGGTCCTCGAAGGCACCCGCCAGCGCGCATGGGACAGCAGCCTGGCTGCCTCCGTCCGCCGCCAATGGTCCGTCGGCACCATCGCCGCCATCGCCAACGCCAGCACCGGCCTGCTGGAAAAGCTGATGCAGGTCACCATCCTCGCCCTCGGCGCCATCCTCGCCTTCGATGGCGCGCTCAGCCTCGGCGCCCTGGTCGCCTTCTCCATGCTCGCCGGCCGCGTCAGCGGCCCCTTGGTGCAGATCGTCACCCTGGTCAGCGAATACCAGGAAGCCGCCCTCTCCGTGCGCATGCTCGCCCACATCATGGACAAGCCCTCCGAACGCGCCGTCCAGGCCCGCCCCGCCCGCCCCGCCATCACCGGCAGCCTGCGCTTCGAGAATGTCCGCTTCGCCTACCCCGGCGCCCTGGCCCCGGCGCTCGATGGCGTCTCCTTCACCGTGGAGCCCGGCCAGGTCATCGGCATCGTCGGCCGCTCCGGCTCCGGCAAAACCACCCTCACCCGCCTCATCCAGGGCATCGAGCCGCCCCAAGCGGGCGTGATCCTGGTCGACGGCATCGACATCCGCCACATCGACCTCGGCCATCTCCGCCGCGGCATCGGCGTGGTCCTGCAGGACAATTTGCTCTTCCGCGGCTCCATCCGCGACAACATCGCCGCCGCCCGCCCGGAAGCCAGCCTGGAGGAAGTCGCCGCCGCCGCCCGCCTTGCGGGTGCCGAGGATTTCATCCGCCGCCTGCCGATGTCCTACGAAACCCAGGTGGAGGAAAACGGCGCCAACCTCTCCGGCGGCCAACGCCAGCGCCTGGCCATCGCCCGCGCCCTGCTCACCGCCCCCAAGCTGCTGGTCTTCGATGAAGCCACCAGCGCCCTCGATCCCGAAAGCGAAGCCCTGGTCAACCGCAACCTCGCCGCCATGGCCCGCGGCCGCACCATGCTCCTCGTCTCCCACCGCCTCTCCACCCTGGTCCGCTCCGACGCCATCCTGGTGCTGGACCAAGGCCGCATCGTCGATTTCGCCCCCCACCACACCCTGCTCGACCGCTGCGAAATCTACCGCTCCCTCTGGCACCAGCAGACGGAGCACATGGCATGATGCCGGAACGGTATCGCGCGCCGGGCTGGCCGGTGGCGGCGCGCCAAACAAGAGTCATGGCAGCCCCCGTCGACCCATCCTTCATGGGTCGACATGAAAGGGGGCTGGCATGAGGCGGAGTGCACCCCGCCTGCGCCGCTTCGCCCGCGCCCCCAGGCCCGACCGCGCCATCCTGCCCTTCCAGGATGACCTGGATGCCCTGATCGCCGAGCCCACGCCCACCCTGCTGCGCTGGTGGCCCGCCCTCGGCGCCGTCCTGCTCGCCGCCCTCGTCACCATCGCCGCGGTGGCCAAGGTGGATGTCGTCGTCACCGCTGCCGGCCGCCTCGCCTCCGAAGCCCCGCCCGTCGTCCTCGCCCCCATCGACCGCGTCGTGCTGCGCGATCTCCTCGTCCGCCCCGGCGACCGCGTCCGCGCCGGCCAGGTCGTCGCCGTACTCGACAGCACCTTCACCGCCGCCGACCGCGATGCCCTGCTCGCCCAACGCCGCAGCCTCGCCGCCCAGCGCGACCGGTTCGAGGCCGAACTGGCAGGAACTTTTCCTGTTGCAGCGGATGCGGAATCCAGGCTTCAAGGGGAAGTGCTGGTCCAGCGGAGCGCCACGCTCGCCGCCCGCCTCGCCGCACTCGATGCGGAACTCTCCGCCCTGCGTGCCGCCCACGACTCCGAACGCCGCACCGGCACGGGCCTGTCCGCCCAGCTCGCCATCGCGGCAGAGGTAGAATCGATGCGTTCCCGCCTGGTGGAATCCCAGGTCGGCTCGCGCATCTCCCTCCTCGGCGCCCGCTCCGCCCTCCTGGAAGCCGAGCGCGAGATGGAACGCCACGCCGCCCGCCTGCAGGAACTCGACCTCCGCCTCGCCGCCCGCACCGCGGACCGCGAAGCCTTCCAGCGCGACTGGCGCCGCCAGCTCATCGAAGACCTCGCCCGCCTGCGCCCCGAGCTCAACCGGGTGGATGAACAGCTCGCCAAGGCCGACCGCCTCGATGCCCTCACCCTCCTGCGCGCCCCCGCCGATGCCGTGGTGCTGGACGTCGCCCGCCGCTCACCGGGCTCCCTGATGCGCGAGGGCGAAGCCGTCGCCACCCTGGTCCCCGCCAACGGCCCGCTGGTCGCCGAACTGGTCCTGCGCTCCGCCGAAACCGGCCGCCTCTACGAAGGCGCGCCCGCTACGCTCAAGATCGATGCCTTCCCCTGGCGCCAGCACGGCACCCTCGCCGGCACACTCCGCGCCGTCAGCCGAGACTCCTACCCCGACCAGGCCAGCGGCGCCGCCCTGCATCGCGGCCACGTGGCCATCGCGGCACCCCACCTCGCCAACCTGCCCGAGGGCTCTGCCCTGCTCCCGGGCATGACCCTTTCCGCCGAGATCAAGGTCGGCACCCGCCGCATCCTCGATCTCTTCCTCGACCCCCTCCTGCGCGGGCTCAGCGAGAGCCTGCGCGAACCGTAAAGGACCGCGCACCATGAACGATGCGATGCTCGCCGAACGCCCCGCCGCCACTGAGGAACAAGTGGCCCTGCGCACCGTCCTGCATGTCGGCTGCGGCGCCCCAAGCCCCGACAAGATCCCCGTCGCCTTCTTCGCCCCCGGCGAATGGCAGGAACTCCGGCTGGATATCGACCCCAACGTGGCGCCGGATATCCAGGCCTCCATCACCGACATGCACATGGTGGCCGATGCCTCGGTGGATGCCGTCTGGTCCGCCCACAACCTGGAGCACCTGCTGCCGCACGAGGTGCCGGTGGCCCTGGCAGAGTTCTTCCGCGTCGTCCGCCCCGGCGGCTTCGTCGCGGTCACGCTGCCGGACCTCCAGCAGGTCGCGGCCCTGATCGCAGAGGACAAGCTGGAAGATGCCGCCTACGTCTCGATGATGGGCCCGATCACGCCGCTGGACATGCTCTACGGCCTGCGCTCGGCGCTCGCCGCCGGCAACCTCTTCATGGCCCACCGCATGGGCTACACCGCCACCACGCTGGAAGCCTACTTCACCCGCGCCGGCTTCACCCCGGTCCGCGTGATCCGCGACGGCCACTTCGCCTTGTGGGCCACGGCCGTTAAACCGGCCTGACCTCTTCGGCCCAGATGCAGAAAGAGGCCGGGTGGCAACACCCGGCCTCTTTTTTGTGGGTCATGAAAGAAAGACTGAACCGCCAAGGAAGTCGCCAAGAAGCAAGAAAAGCCTTGGCGTTCTTCTTGGCGTCCCTTGGCGCCTTGGCGGTCAGCCTTGCTTCCGAACCGTCTGGTAAGCCGCCTCCAGCCGCCGCGTGAACCCGGCGGCATCCCCAAGTGTCCGCGCCCAGGCGTCGCCGGCCAGATGCGCCCGCAACCCGGCCATCGCCGCCGGGTCCCGCGCCAGCGCCACCGCCTTGGCGGCATAAGCATCCAGGCCCTGCACCGCCATCTCCGGCAGCCCCACGGCATGCAGCAGGCTGGTCGCCATGCGCGCGGCAAAGGCGCGCCCTTCCAGCGCCAGCAGCGGCAGGCCCATCCGCAACGCATCAGAGGCAATGGTGCCGGCGTTGTACGGCGAGGTATCCAGGAACAGATCCGCCAGCGCCAAACGCGCCCGATAGCGCGCGGGATCGACACGCGGCGCGAACACCAGCCGCTCCGCCCCCAGCCCCGCTTCCTGCCAGCGCGCCAGCAGGTTGCGCCGGCTCGCCGCCCCGTCATCCACCAGCCAAAGCACGCTGCCGGGCACGTCCCACACAATGCGCATCCAGGTGGCGAACATGTCAGGCGTGATCTTGTAGTGGTGGGAATGGCAGCAGAACACGAAGGCCTCGGCCGGAAGGGTCTCCTCCGCCCGCGTCACCGCCGGCAGTTCCAGCGCCCGGCTGTCATTGGCCTGGTAGCAGCCCTCGATCGGCAGCGGTGCCGGCACATACTGCCCGGCCAGCTCGTCGGGGATGGCGATGCGGTCGCAGATCAGCCAATCCAGCTCCGGCAACGGCACAGGGCCGATATAGCCGAGATAGGTCGCCTGCACCGGCGCCGGCTTCCAGCGCAATACGCCCAGCCGCGCCCCGCGGGTGAGGCCATTCAGGTCCACCAGGATATCGATCTCATCCGCCCGGATCCGCCGCGCCGCCTGCTGGTCGGTCATGGCCGCAATCGGCACGTGCTGGTCGAAGGCGGCCAGCACGCGGGCCCGCAGCTCGCTGCCATCCTCCGGCGAGGTGTCATAGCCGAACACCTCGAAGCCGGTGCGGTCATGCTGCTCCATCACCTCGGCAATCAGGAAGCTCATCGCATGCCGGCAAAAATCGCTGGAGAGGTAACCGATGCGGATGCGCCCGTGCCGATAGCCTTCGGCCGGGGCCAGCCGCTCCGGCGCCGCCGGCACCTTGCGCGCAATCCAGGCGGCACCCACCTCCCGCTGCGCCGCCGGGTCGTCGAACAAAGCCAGTGCCCCCAATGGTCCCGCATGGCGGCGCAATGTTTCCTCAGGCACCAGGCAGGACATCGGGTCGATGACCGGCCAGGCGGCGATCCGCTGGCGCAGATGCACGAAATGCTGGATCACGTCGGGCTGGTCGGGGTCGATCAGCAGGCTGGCACGCAGTTCCGCGCCCGCCTGTTCAAGTTCCCCGTCCTCCTCCAGCCGGCGGCCGAGATGCATGTGCAGCACACGCCGCATCTCTTCGGCCGGCAGCACTCGGCGCCAGGTGGCCAGCGCCTCGGCCGGCTTGCCCTGCACCTCCAGCGCCAGGCCGAGATTGATGCTCGCCTCATGCAGGTCAGGTTTCAGCGCCAGCGCATTGCCATAGGCAACCGCCGCCCCCGCCGCATCCCCGGCCTGCAGCAGCGCCACGCCGAGGTTGAACCACACAGCAAAAGACTCGGGCGCAGAAGGATGGGCACCCAGCCAGAGCTGAGCCAGCGCCGAGGCACTGCCGGGATGGGCACCCAGCAGCCCGATCAGCTGCAACGCCGGCAGGGCGCCCACGGTGCGCCCCAGCCGCGGCATCTGCGCCGGCGGCACGGCAGCGAGGCCTCCGGGGGCCACCAGCCGGGCTTCTAGCCAGGCCTCATCCCCCGGCAACGGCAGGGGTATCGGAAAGACGGCCATGTTCATGCGGCTGCTCCTTTTTGGCGCGGTCGCGGGAGAATGGCTTCCAAGAGGTGAAGGAAAAGTGTGCCGCGCCAAATCTGGCTACGCGGCGCTTCAGCATGCCGCGTTAAGCACGCGGTAATCGGATCAAAGGTAAATGCGGTGTCCCTGGGAAACAAAACGGTTTTCCGCAGTGGCACCAGCAACCCGTAGCGGGCAGATCCGCTGGTGCGCGCCTTGAATGCGGAGCCATTGTCATGTCGCTCATCCCCCTTCTGACCACCGACCAGATCCAGGCGCTGAGCACCTCCACGCTCGCAGGGTTGACGACAGATGAGGTGAATGATTTCACCACGGCACAGATCGTGGCGCTGACCACGGCACAGTGGCGTTCCTTCACCACCTCGCAGCTGCCAGCCTTCACCACCGCACAGGTCGCTGCGATCGAAACGGCCGACACCGCAGCACTTTCCACCACGCAGCTGCGCGCCCTCACCTCCGGCCAAGTCGCGGCCATGACCACCGCCCAGGTGGCCAATCTCGACACCGCGCAGCTCACTGGCCTGTCCTCCATCCACTCACCACCGCGCAGATGGCTGGCTTCGGCACCGCGCAGCTCAACCCGCTCTCCTCCACTCAGGTTGCGGCGCTGACCACTGCGCAGATGGGCCAGCTCTCCTCCACCCAGCTCGGCGGGCTCTCCACCGGCGGCGTCAAGGGCCTCACCACCGCGCAGGTCGTGGCGCTGACCACCGCACAGGTGCCCGGCCTCGGCACCGCGCAGATCGGTGCGCTCACCACCACCCAGCTCGTCGCCATGGACACCGCCGACCTCGCGGCCCTCACCACAACCCAGCTGCGTGGCCTGGCCTCGTCGCAGGTCTCCGCCCTCACCACCGCACAGGTCGCGAACCTCACCACGGCCCAGGTCGCAGGCCTCGCCTCCACACAGGTCAGTGGCCTCTCCTCCACCCAGGTCGGCGCCCTCATCACCGCGCAGCTGGCTGCAATGTCCTCCACCCAGCTTGGCTTCATCACCACCGCCGCCATCAAGGGTCTCACCACCGCCGGCCTCGTCGCCCTCGATACCGCCCAGATC
>JAPLOI010000081.1:9693-35078 GCA_026400815.1 Alphaproteobacteria bacterium | reverse complement strand
TCAGGGCGGCGGCGAGGCCGGTCGGCTTGGCGCGGCGGGCCTGCATCTCGGCGATGGAAGGGGAGGCGGGCGCCACGGTCTGGGCTGCGGCCGGCAGGGCGGCGAACAGCCCGGCGGCCAGGGTGGCGGCGGCGAAGCGGAAAGTGTTGGTCATGGTCTGGGGGCTTTCGGTCTTGATCGTGGGAAAAGGGGGGTCAACGGGTCCGGGTGCGCGGCGCCGGGTGGGGCTGCATCTCGGCCAGGCGCTGCTGCATCTGCGGCTGCGCCGCATGCTGGCGGCCCATGAACTCGCTCTGCTTCACCGCCAGCGCGTCGCGCTTGCGCAGGGCCGCGGTGATGGCAGAGGCATCGGCACGCATGCTGATCGCCGGCGGGGCCACGGCGGCATGTGCGGTTTGGGCATTGGCCGGCAGGGCGGCGAACAGCCCGGCGGCAAGCGTGGCGGCGGCAGCGAGGCGGAAGATGGCGGTCATCGGAATGTCCTTGCTGGCGGAAGGAAGAGGAGGCGCACCGTTCGGAGGTCAGTTGCAAAAATGCATCGGTTGGCAGGTTCGGATTGTGATGGGCAAGCCGGTGGCGTTGGCGGTTCGCGCATGCGCGCCGCGTCGGCCGGATCAGGAAGGCGTTGAAGCTGGGGCGGCGCTCAGCCGTCGGGCTGGAGCGGGTCTTCGGGCCGTAAGGCCAGGCGGAGGGGCAGGGGCATGATGGGTGTCCGGTCAGGTCCCCACGGCTGCCTCATCACCCCGGCCGGGATGCCGCGTGGCATCCGCCGGGAAGAAGGGGCTGTTGGCGCCGTTGTCGGGCCAACCATTACCGAGAGGGTTAATTCGTGCATGGCCAGCCCTGTATTGGCCAAGCATCTTAATCAAAACTAAAACAAGCGCATTTCCCTGAGACTGGCGAAATTAATGCTTCGCTATCCTTTTGCGTGCCCGCCCATGCGGCGGTCTCACGGCGCGGGACTACCGGGTGCCGTAGATCCGGTCCCCGGCATCGCCCAGCCCCGGGCGGATATAGCCGTGCCCGTCCAGCCCGCGATCGATGCAGCCGGTGTACACAGGCACATCGGGATGCTCTGCATGGAAGGCGGCAATGCCCTCTGGTGCCGCCAGCAGGCAGGCAAAGCGGATCTGCGTGGCGCCGGCCTGCTTCACCCGCGCCACCGCCGCCGCGGCGGAATGGCCGGTGGCCAGCATCGGGTCCACCACGATCACCAGCCGCTGCGCCACATCCTCCGGCAGCTTCAGGTAGTATTCCACCGGCCGCAGGCTCTCGGGGTCGCGATACAGCCCCACATGCCCCACCCTGGCCGCCGGCACGATATCCAGCATCCCTTCCAGGATGCCGTTCCCGGCCCGCAGGATACTGACAAGGCACAGCTTCTTGCCGGCAATCTGCGGCGCCTGCATCGTCTCCAGCGGCGTTTCGATCTCCACCATCTCCAGCGGCAGATCGCGCGTCAGCTCATAGGCCATCAGCAGCGCGATCTCGCCCGCGATGCGCCGGAACCCCAGCGTGGACGTCCCCTTGTCCCGCAGCAGCGTCAGCTTGTGCTGCACCAGCGGATGGTCGCACACGATCACGTTGCGCATCGATCTTGCCCCCTTCGAATCGGCCAAACTCTAGCGATTGGACGCGCGGCCCCCAACTGCGCCATGCTCCCTGCAACAACGCATGCGGAGGAACGCGCGATGGATGCCACCACCGCCGGGGACCAGCGGCTGCTGACCCACGAGGAAATCGCCCAGTACCGCCGCGACGGCTGGGTGTTGCTGAAGGGCCTGCTCGGCCCGCACACCATCGAAGCCTGCAAGCAGGCGCTCACGGGCCTGGCCACCGGCGCCATCCCGCGCCGCGAAACCACGCTGATGTTCGAAACCGGATTCGAGAGCGCCGCCCAAACGCCCGAGCGCTGCGCGGATTTCATCCGCAAATACATGGACTTCACCGAAGACTCGCCGGCGCTGAAGGCTGCTGCCAACAGCCGCCGCCTGCATGCCTGCCTCGACCAGATCCTCGGCCAGGGCCGCCTGCTGTTTCAGGAAATGGCGCTGGTGAAGCCGCCGCGAATCGGCAGCGAAAAGCCCTGGCACCAGGATGCCAGCTACTTCCGCCTCACCGATCCCTCGCTCATCGTCGGCGTCTGGATCGCGCTCGACTCGGCGCTGCCGATGAATGGCTGCATGGAACTGGTGCCCGGCACCCACCTGGAAGGCGGCGTGCCGCACGTGCACGAGAACGACTTCAACCGCTGCCGCATCGTGCCTGGCAAGCTGCGTGCCAATGAACGCATCCCCATCAGCATGGAACCTGGCGATGCGCTGGTCTTCCATTCCCTGCTGCACCACTACACCGCGCCCAACACGTCCGACATGCGGCGCCGCGCGCTGCAATACCACTACCACCAGATCGGCGCCGTCTGGGGCGACGTGGAAACCCACCGGGCGCATTTCCAGGATGATGACGGCGAATACGCCGGCTGCACCGTGCCGCACGGGGAAGATGCGAATACCAACTACAATTATCGCGAGGGGCTGCCGCGGACGATCGTTCCCGTGGATACCAGTGCCTGACGTAAGCAAGGGCGTTCTTTTTTGAAAAAAAGAACCAAAAAACTTTCATTCGTTTGCTGGCATCGGCAAATGAATCAAAGTTTGCCACCACCGCTTTGATGCCGCAGCTCCAAGGCTACCTGGAATCCCTCACCCGCCACGCCGCCATCGGCTGGGCGCGGGACCCTACGAACCCCGCCCGCCGCGTTGCCATCCAGGCCATCGCCGATGGCCGCATCCTGGCCGAAACCCCGGCCGACATGTTCCGCGGCGACGTGCGAGCCGCCGGCCTCGGGGACGGCAATTGCGGCTTCGTGCTGGATCTCTCGCCCCACGCCGCCACGCTGGCCGGTGCCACCATCACCCTGGTCGATGCCGAATCCGGCACCATCCTGCCCGGCTCCCCCGCCCCGGCCGCAGACCCGCCCAGCGTCGCCCGCTTCCTGTCGCGCTGGGACGACCTGCCGAAGCCAACCCTGCTGCGCCTGCGCCGCATGATGCGCCACCGCACCAAAGGCCAGGGCGTTACCGTCATTGCTCGCACCCGCCGCGGTCTGCCCGAGCTCGTCGCCTCCCTCCGCGCGCAGCTCGCCGGCAGCTGGGAATTGCTGGTGCGGGAAGGCCCGCTCCGCCCCGGCGGCAATATCCGCCTCCTCACCCCGCGCACGAAGCCGCGCTACCCCCTCAGCCTCGTCGTCACCGGCCCCACGGTGCTGGAGCGCGACGCGCTGTGGCACCTCCTCCAGGCCGCGCGGAACCCCGAACCGGCCGTCTTCCTGTGGGACCACGCCCTGCTTCTCCCTGGCGGCGCCACCGATATCGCCTGCCACCCCACCCCTTCGCCGGATGGCCTGCGCAGCAGCCGGGATCCCGGCACCGCCTTCGCCCTGCGCACCGCATCCATCACCGGCGACCCCGCAGAGCTCCTGCTCGCCCTGTCCGAAACCCACCCCATCGCCCATATCCCGCGCATCCTGCACCGCACGCCGGATCCGCCCCGCGTGCCCGGCGCCGCTGAACTTCGCGCCGTTCAGCGCCACCTTGCCCGCGTCGCGCCGGACGCCACCGCGGAGCTCGCCCCCACCGGCCTTGTCACCCACTGGCCGCAGCCCCAGGGCCGTACGCTCGCCATCATCCCCACCCGCAACCAGGCCGGCCTGCTGCGCACCTGCCTCCAGTCCTTGTTCCGCACGCGGGAAAGCACCCCGCTCGACATCGTCGTCATCGATCACGAATCCGATGAACCCGAAGCCCGCGCCTATCTCCGCCAGATTGCCGGGCTGGTGACGGTGATGCCCTACCAGGGCCCGTTCCACTTCGCCCGCATGAACAACCAGGCTGTCGCCCGCCACGGCGCCGAGGCCGAAACGCTGCTGTTCCTGAACAACGACACGGAGGCGCTGGCCCCCGGCTGGCTCGCCCGCCTGCGCAGCCTCGCCGCCCGCCCGGAGGTTGGCGCTGTCGGTACGCTGCTGCTCTACCCCGATCGCCGCATCCAGCACGCCGGCGTGGTGCTGGGCTTTGACGGCTCCGCCACCCACGCCCACGCCATGCGCCACGCCTACGACAGCAGCGGCGCCCGCCTGCACGGCCCCAACCGCGAATTCACCGCGCTGCGCGAGGTCACCGCCGTCACCGCCGCCTGCATGATGTTGCGCGCCGAGACCTTCCGTGCCGCCGGCGGCTTCGACGAGGCGCTGCCGATCGGCTTCAACGACACCGATCTCTGCCTGCGCCTGCGCGCCCGGGGCCTCATGATTCTGCAGGATGGGCAGACCGTGCTGCTCCACCACGAATCCCGCACCCGCAAGCCCGCCGGCCAATGGCTGCACGCGGCGGACACCGCCCTGTTCCAATCGCGCTGGGCGGCCGAAATCCAGCGGGGCGACCCGTTCTACAACCCGAACCTGCGGCTCAATGTCTTGGCCAACGAACTCCGGCCGGACTGCCTGCCCGGCGGCGCGCTCCGCCTCAGTGCCCCTTCCGCCCCCACACCGCCTGGTGCAGCGCCAGCAGCAGCAGCGAGACCAGCGTCAGCAGCACCGCGGCGGCAGTGATCGTCGGGCTGAGGAATTCCCGCAGCCCCGCCAGCATCTGGCGCGGCAGCGTGAACTGCTCCGGCCCCGCAATGAACAGCGCCACGATCAGCTCGTCGAAACTGGTGGCGAAGGCGAACAGCCCGCCCGCCGCCACCGCCGGCGCGATCTGCGGGAGCACCACGCGGCGCAGCACCACCGGGAACGGTGCGCCCAGCGAAGTCGCCGCCCGCAGCTGCGTCCGGTCGAACCCCTGCAGCGACGCCAGCACGGTCACCACCACATAGGGCAGGGCGAGCACGGTATGCGCCAGGATCAGCCCGGCGAGCGTGTTCGTCAGCCCCACCAGCGCGAAGGCGAAATACATCGCCACCCCCGCGATCACGCTCGGCACCACCAGCGGCAGCGACAGCAACCCCGCGGGCAGCCGCGGCACGCGCCCCCACAGGAACATTCCGAAAGCCGCCAGCGTGCCCAGCAGCGTTGCGAACGCCGCCGTGTGGAGCCCCACGACGAAGCTGTTCCGTGTCGCCACCAGCCAGCGGCCGGATGTGAAGAAATCCTCGTACCACCGCAGCGAGAACCCCGGCATCGGCAGCGTCAGCACTTCGCCCGAGGAAAAGCTCAGCGGCACCACCACCAGCAACGGCGCGATCAGGAAAAGCAGCACCAGGCCGAGCCAGGCCCGCGTCAGCACCACGCCGATCATGCCGTGCGGGCCCTGAGCCGCGGCACCAGCAGCACCGCCAGCCCCACCACGGCGGCCGTCATCGCCAGCAGCAGCACCGCCAGCGCCGCCGCCATGCCCCAGTTCAGCGTGGCCGTGGTGTATTCCGTGATGAAGGTGCTCACCATCTGGTCGCCGGTGCCGCCCACCAGTGCCGGCGTGATGTAGAACCCCATCGCCAGCATGAAGATCATCAGCCCGCCCGCGCCCACCCCGGGCAGCGACAGCGGCAGGTACACCCGCAGGAAATGCTGCCACTGCGTCGCCCCCAGGCTCGCCGAGGCGCGCGCCAGCCGCGGGTCGATCCGCTTCATCACGCCCAGCATCGGCAGGATCGCGAACGGCAGCAGCACGTGCACCATCGCCAGGATCACCGCCACGCGTGTGAAGATCAGTTGCAACGGGTGGTCCACCACCTGCAACGCCAGCAGCAGCGCGTTCACCGGCCCCTCCCGCTGCAGCAGGATGAACCAGGCCGTGGTGCGGACCATGATCGAAACCCAGAACGGCACCAGCACCAGCACGGTGGCCAGGCGCGCCCATGCCCCGGGCAGCCGCGCCATTGCATAGGCGGCGGGATAGGCCACCAGCAGCGTCGTGATCGTCACTTCCAGCGCGATCACCAAGGTGCGCCGGAACAGCTTCACGAACACCGCCTCCTCCTCCGGCTGCGCCACCACGCTGCCGTCGGCCGCCACGTCTAGATCCACGCTGCGCAGCAGATACAGCGGCGTTACCCCCAGGGAGGCCCGCCGCAGCATCGTCCATGTCGCCGGCTCGCCCCAGCGCGCATCCACCGCGGGCAATGCCATCGAATACGGCGCCACCAGCTCCGCCCGCGCGGTGCGCAGCAGCAGGCCGCGCATCCCCGACCGCTCGAAATTCAGCCGCCGGCTCAAGGCGCCCAGCGCCTGCGCGCCCTCTGCCGCGCGAACCTCCTGCGCCAGCGCCGCAAACACCGGCTCCTCCGGCACCCCGCGCCCATCCCAGGCGCGCAGCAATTCCGCCGTGCGCGGCAATGCGACCCGCAGCTCCGGGTCCCGCACCGCCGTGGCAAACCCCACCAGCAATGGAACCACCAACACCAAAATCACCACCACCACCGCCGGCGCCATCAGCGCGACGGCAAGAGCCTTGGTGCGGGTCATGGGGAAGGGAAGGCCAGGGGCTTTGCCCCTGGACCCCACCAGGGACCTGAGGTCCCTGGACCCACAATAGTTCCGCCTTCGGCGGGAGGGGCCGTCTCGGCGCGCGACACAGACCGGGTCGGCCCCGCCCGCCGAAGGCGGAAAAGGTCGAGGGGTCTGGGGCCTAAGGCCCCAGCGGGTCCAGGGCAGAGCCCTGGCCTTCCTTCCCTATGGTCGCTCCCAAGCCCAGCCGGCACTTATCGCGCGGCCCAGGCGTTGAAGCGCTTTTCCAGGTCTTCGCCGTATTCCACCCAGAACTCGGTGCTGATCGAGAGGCCGACTTCAGCGTGGTTCGCCACCATGCCTGGGTTGCGCGCCCGCACCGCGGGGTCATCGGCGACGGCCTTGGTGGCCGGGGAGACCGCCCAATCCTGCGCCAGCGCCAGCAGCGGCGCCGGTTCGGTCATGTAGTTGATCAGCTTCATGGCTTCGGCGGTGTTGGGGGAGCCCTTCACCACGGCCCAGTAGTCGAAGGAATACAGCAGGGTGGGCCACAGCAGCGGATAGGCAGCACCTTCCCCCGCAGCCCGCGCCGTGCGGCCGACGAAGCCCACGGCGTAGGCCACCTCGCCGGAGGCGACGAACTGCAGCGGCTGCGCGCCGGAGCGCCACCAGACGATGTCGCCCTTGATCCGGTCCAGCGCCGTGAAGGCCCGGTCCTGCCCGGCCTTGGTGGCCAGCACCTTGTACACGTCGTGGAACGGCACGCCGTCGGCCATCAGCGCGATCTCGAGCGTGGTCTTGGGCGTGTAGCGAAAGCTGCGCTTGCCGGGGAATTTCTTGGTATCCCACAGCTCGGCATAGCTTTTCGGGCCATCGGCGATGCGCTTCTGGTCGTAGAACAGGGTCACCCCCCATCCCACCGCGCCGGCGCCGCAGGCCACCGTGCCGCCGCCCACGAACTTGTTGCGGTCGATCACGTTCCAGTTCAGCTTTTCGAACGTGCCGTCCTCGCAGCCGCGCACCAGTTCCGGCGCTTCCACCATCACCACATCCCAGGTAACGTCGCGCGCCTTCACCATAGAGACGATCTTGGCCATCTCGCCGTTGTAGACGTCGTCTTTCACCGCGGCGCCGCTGGCGCGGGCGTAGCCCTGGAACAGGTGCTTGCGCGCGTTGTCCTGGAACCCGCCGCCGAAGCCCACCACCATCAGGTCGCGCGCATCGGCAGGGGCAGCCGCGGCCAGGCCGGTGGCGATCAGGGCGGAACAGAGCAGGCGGCGTGCGAACATGCGGCAAACTCCCATCAGGGTAAGATAGGGCACATATAGGACGAACCCGCCGGGCGCGACAGGTTCGCCGCGCCCAGTTGGGTGTTCATCGTAGTGCCTGTTTGAGAACGCGCGCTGGCGCGCCAGAGGTGGGCTTTCAGCCCAGCGGCAGCGCCACTTCGGACAGTGCCAGCGCATCCGTGAACCCGTATTGCGGCGTCGCGATCCGCGGCACCGGCTTCGGCTTCGGCTTCAGCAGGTATTGCGACAGCAGCGCCATGCGGTCGCTCTTGTCGATCCGTGTCCAGCCCTGCGGCGTGTGGAAATACATGTGCCGATAGGGCGCCACCGCTTCCGCGATCGCCAGCGCCCCGCGCAGCCGGGCCACCTGGTTCAGGTATTCGTCCGTTCCGCGCACGATGTTGAACGGATGGAAGGAGATGTGCAGGAACGGCCGCTCCCGCCGCAGCAGGTCAGCGATTGCCGGCACCACCTCGTATTCCGCGCCCTCGATATCGATCTTCAGCAGCATGTCGGGGCTGAGGCCAAGCTCCTCCAGCACCGCCACGGCATTGCGCACCGGCACCACGGCTTCCGCCCGGCCGCGCAGCAACGAGCCGCGCTGCACCGTTTCGAACAGGTTGCCATCCTTCGCGCCCACCGCATGCCGATGCAGCCGGATGCGATGCGCCAGCCTGGGGTTGGCCTGCAGGTTCGCCTCCAGCAGCGCCCCGTTCACCGGGCTGGGTTCGAACACGTCCACGCTCGGTCCCTGTGCGGCGGCGTAGAGCGAGGTGAACCCGATGAATCCGCCGAAATCCACCATCCGGTCGCATTCCGGCAGCACCGCATCGAAGAACTGCAGCGTGCCTTCCTCGAACCCGCTGGTGAATTCCGCCGCGGCCTGGCGCGCCACTGGCGTGTCGGCCACGTTCAGGCGCCAACCGGGCGGCGCGATGGGAAAACAGGGGGCGATCGGCGGCGGCGCAAGCGAAACAGGTGCGACCGAAACACTGGTATCGGCAAGGGTGGCAGACATGGGCAGGCTTCTCCTGCGGTTGATGTGCCGAAGGATGACCCCCTATCGGTTAACGCCGCCTTGCCCGAAGCCGCGATCGTGCCGCTCGTACACGAAACCGCCTCGCCCTCCGTTCGGAAGTGCGAGGCGGCCCCACCGCGACAGACAGGAAGACCTGTCCGTTCCTCAGGCCGGATGGTTCCACTGCAGTTCCATGTTCAGCGGAAAGATCGGCCGCCGGACATTGTGGAACTTGAGCTGCGAGTAGTCGGAGGTGCAGGCCCCAACACCCGCGCATTCCACGATCTCGCGCGCTGCCTTGCCCATGTCGGCGCGGAAATGCACCCGGCTCTTGATCGCGATGAACTTCTTGGCGGAAGGTGTAATGCCCAGATTGGTCAGCATTTCCTGCGCCGTCGGCTCGATATGCCGGCTCAGCAGGATCAGCTCGATCTTGCCGGTGTTCAGCACCACCGTCGGCCCCATGAACACGCGCAGGCCAGGCGTCAGCCCGCCCTTCAGCGTGAACGTGCCGGCCGAGATGGTTTGCACCACGCCGGTGAGGGTCAGCGGCGAGGACTGCACCGGCATCAGCGGCATCGGCAGCTTGGCCCCGATCGTCAGCGTCACCTCGGCGCCGATCCCGGCCTTGATCGCCTCCTGCACCGCGATCGGATCGTAGATGCCGAAGAACACCACGTCCTCCAGGTCCTGGCGGATGATCTCGCGCAGCACGTCGGTGGTATCCATCGTCCCGCCGCTGGCGCAGTTGTCGTAGTGATCCAGCAGCATGATCGGCCCCTGCTTCGGGTCGCCCATGTCCTTGGCGCGCTGCACGGATTTCTCCAGCGGCTCGATCTCGAACATGAACTCGCGACGCGCCTTCCAGGCGAAGCTGATCAGCTCGTCCACCATGCGCTGGGCGTCCTCGGGGTTGTTGTCTGTGAACACCACCGCCGAGAGGCCCGCCATCGTCACGTCGGCATGCGGGAAGCCCACGAACAGGCTGGCCGAGAGCGCCCGGCCGCTGGCCTCCCAGTCCGCGCACATCTGCTGCAGATCCTTGTTCGGGAAGCGATGCGTGCCCTGCGCCATCACGTGCGGCAGCATCGGCGCGGCCCCCCAGGTGCCGGTCGGCTTCACTTCGCCCTTCATCGCGCGCACTAGCTGCCGTGCCGCGCGCTCCGCGGTCGGGCGCATGTCGATATGCGGGTAGGTGTGGTAGCCGCTCACCATCTGCGCGTTGCTCACCATGTTGTCGAACATGTTGGCGTGCATGTCGTAGGCGACGCACATCGGCGTTTTCGGGTCGATCGCGCGGATGCGGCGCAGCAGCTCGCCCTCGCCATCCTCGAACCCTTCGGCCGCCATGGCGCCGTGCAGGTCCAGCCAGATCGCGTCGAACCCGCCCTTCTTCACCTCGTCGGTGATCAGGGTGCAGAACGTCTCATACGCCTCGCTGTCCACCCGGCCAGACGGCGGCGCCCCCGCGCAGACCGGGATCACCACCTCGGCATTGTTCTCGGCGGCCACTGCCAGATACCCGCCCATGCAGGTGCCGGTATTGCGGTAGAACTTCGCCGCCTCCTCGCCCTTCAGCAGCGTCGTGCCGTTGCGCATGAACCGGTCGATCTTGGTCGGCACCGGCGAGAAGGTGTTGGTCTCGTGAGACATCATCGCGATCAGCACGCGCATTCCCGGATCTCCCTGGTCTGGAGCGGCAACCATGGCACGCCCGGCCCGGCTCCGTGAACCCGCAACAGTCGCCGCGATCGCGCTGGCACCTGCCCCCGGAACGGCGCTATACCCGGGCAACACAAAACGCACGACCAGGGAGAGTTTCATGCGTCGCAGGACAGTGCTCAAGACGGGTGCCGCCATGGCCGGCACCGCCCTCGCCGGGGGCGGCCTCTCCCGCCCCGCCATCGCCCAGCCGGCGAAGGTGCTGAAGTTCATCCCCCACGCCAACCTTTCCAGCCCCGATCCGGTCTGGACCACCACCGCCGTCGCCTTCAACCACGGCAACCTGGTGTGGGACCGGCTCTACGCCCTTACCGAGAAGCTCGAAAGCAAGCCGCAGATGCTCGCCGGCGACGAGGTCTCGTCCGACGGCCTCACCTGGAAGATGACCCTGCGCGACGGCCTGATGTTCCATGATGGCGAGCCGGTCCGCGCCCGCGATTGCGTCGCCTCCCTGCAACGCTGGGCCCGGCGCGACGGTTTCGGCCAGCGCCTCACCAGCCAGCTGGATGAGATGATCGCGCAGGATGACAAGACCATCGTCATCCGCCTCAAGAAGCCCTACCCGGTGATGCGCTTCGCCATCGCCCAGGGCAGCAGCTTCATCATGCCGGAGCGCATTGCCAAGACCGATGCCTTCCAGCAGATCAACGAGTTCATCGGCTCTGGCCCGTTCCGTTTCATCCGCAACGAATGGGTCTCCGGCTCCAGCGCCGGCTACGCGAAGTTCGACAAGTATGTGCCGCGCCAGGAAGCGCCGGACAGCTGGGCCGGCGGCAAGGTCGCCCATTTCGACAAGATCGAATGGAAGGTCGTGCCCGATGCCGCCACCGCCGCGGCCGCCCTGCAAACCGGTGAGGTCGATTGGCTCGATCTGCCGCTGTTCGATCTCGTGCCCCAGCTGCGCAAGAACCAGAACGTGCGCGTTTCCGTGTTCGACCCGCTGGGCTGGATCGCCATCGTGGCGCTGAACCACCTGCACCCGCCCTTCAACAACCCCGCCATCCGCCGCGCCCTGATCGGCGCGATCAACCAGCAGGACGTGATCGACGCGGTGCTGGGCGAGGTGAAGGAATTCGGCCAGGTCGGCGCCGGCTTCTTCACCACGAACACGCCGAACGCCAGCACCGCGGGGCTGGAGAAGATCCTCGGCCCGCGCAACATCGCCGCCGTCCGCAAGGCCATCCAGGATGCCGGCTACAAGGGCGAGAAGGTCGTGCTGATGTCGCCCAGCGACCTGCCGGCCCTGCAAACCATCGCCCAGGTGGCAGAGGCGATGTTCAAGTCGGTCGGCCTCAACGTGGAATACCTGTCGATGGACTGGGGCTCGCTGGTGACCCGCCGTGCCAACCAGGAGCCGCCGGAGAAGGGCGGCTGGAACGCCTTCACCACCACCTGGACCGGCACGACCTTCCTCAACCCCGGCAACCACTTCCCGCTGCGCGGCGTGGGCACCAAGGGCGGCTGGTTCGGCTGGGCCACCGACGAGAAGATGGAAGGCCTGCGGGAGAAGTGGTTCGACGCCGCCAACCCGGCGGAGGAAAAGGCGATCTGCGAACAGATGCAGCTGCTGGCCTTCGAAAACGTGCCCTTCCTGCCGATGGCGCACTGGTTCTACCCCACCGCCTACCGCAGCAACCTCACCGACTTCCCCAAGGCCGCGCTCCCGATCTTCTGGGGCGTCAAGCGCGTCTGACGGGCCATTCGTCTACCGCAACGGCGCGAGGTATCCCCTCGCGCCGTTGTCATGTACCTTCCGACCGTTCCCGCGCGGACGAAAGCAAGAAAGAAAGCGGCCACAAAGGCACTAAGACACAAAGAAGAAAGCCAAGGGAGAAGAAATACTTGCCCATTCCGCGTAGGGTGGAACGGTTCCGCTATCTTCCTGTTCCCTGTTTCCTTAAGTATCTCCCCGCTCCCCCGGCCTCTTCCTGCTTCCTTCGTGTCTTAGTGTCTTTGTGGCCGCTTGCTTCCTTGCTGGCTTCTCTCGCCCTCACCGATCCCACGCTCAAGCAGCGCCCCAACGAAATCGCCGGCCGCTGCTTCATCGAAAACACGGCCGTGATTGACCGGGCCAACCCATGCCTAATTCATTTCTTAATACAAATAAATAACCTGTAATCCTTGCATTCCCCATGGCCCGCGCTGGATCCAGGCTCTAGGCTTCCAGGTGTCGAGATCATTTGCCGAAAGGGATTCACGCCATGCGCCGCAGGACAGTACTCGCATCCGGGGCCGCTCTCGCCGCCACCGGCCTGGCCCGCCCCGCCATCGCCCAGCCGGCCAAGGTCCTGAAATACGCCCCGCACGCCAACCTCACCAGCCTCGACCCGGTCTGGACCACCGCCTCCATCACCAACATCCACGCCAACATGGTGTGGGACAAGCTCTACGGCCTGACCGAGCAGCTTGAAGGCAAGCCGCAGATGCTCGCCGGTGACAGCGTCTCGGCGGATGGCCTCACCTGGACCATGACCCTGCGCGACGGCCTCGTCTTCCATGATGGCGAGCGCGTTCTGGCGAAGGATTGCGTTGCCTCGCTCGCCCGCTGGGCCAAGCGCGACGGGTTCGGCCAGCGGCTGGCCACCCAGATCGACGAGATGGTGGCAACGGACGACAAGACCATCCGCATCCGGCTGAAGAAGCCCTTCCCGCATATGCGCTTCGCCATCGGCCTGGGCTCCAGCTACATCATGCCCGCACGCATCGCCGAGACGGATGCCTTCAAGTCCATCACCGAGGTGATCGGCTCCGGCCCGTTCCGCTTCCTGCAGAACGAATGGGTCTCCGGCGCCTCTGCCACCTACGCCAGGTTCGACAAATACCTGCCCCGCAACGAGCCGATCGACAGCTATGCCGGCGGCAAGGTCGTTCATTTCGATCGCGTGGAATGGAAGGTCATGCCCGATGCCTCCACCAAGGCCTCGGCACTGATGACCGGCGAGGTTGATTGGGTGGACAACCCGATCTTCGATCTCGTGCCGCAGCTCCGCAAGGCGCCCGGTGTGAAGGTGGATGTGTTCGACACGCTCGGCGTGATTGCCGTGGTTGGCATGAACCACCTGCACCCGCCGTTCAACAACCAGAAGCTCCGCCAGGCCCTGCTGATGGCCATCAACCAGCAGGACGTGATCGACGCCGTGCTGGGCGAAGCCGCCGAGCTCGGCAAGACCGGCGCCGGCTTCTTCACCATGGATACCCCCAATGCCAGCACCGCCGGCATGGATAAGCTGATGGGCAAGCGCGACATCGCCGCGGCAAAGCGGGCGGTGGAGGCCAGCGGCTACAAGGGCGAGCGCGTGGTGCTGATGTCGCCCTCCGACCTGCCCAGCCTGCAGGCCATCGCGCAGGTGACGGATGCGATGTTCAAGTCCATCGGCATCAACAGCGTGTACACCTCGATGGACTGGGGCACGCTGATCACCCGCCGCACCAACCGCGAGCCTTCCGACAAGGGCGGCTGGAACGCCTTCACCACCACCTGGACCGGCATCAACTTCATCAACCCCGGCAACCACCCGCCGATCCGCGGCAACGGCGCCGGCGGCTGGTTCGGCTGGCCGACCGACGACAAGATGGAAGGCATGCGCGAACGCTGGTTCGAGGCGAAATCCCCGGCGGAGGAAAAGGCAGTCTGCGAGGAGATGCAGATCCACGCCTTCGAAACCGTGCCCTTCCTGCCCATGGGGCATTGGTTCTACCCGCAGGCCTACCGCAACACTCTCAGCGGCATCCCGAAAACCGTCACCCCGGTGTTCTGGGGCGTGAAGCGGGCATGATCCCCCACTCATGATCACGCGCGGGTGGAAGCCGGGCCTGGTGGGCGAAGTGGTCCGCGCCCACGGCGCCTACTACGCCCGCGAGTGGAGTTTCCCGGCCTTCTTCGAGGCCAAGGTGGCACGCGAGATGGGCGACTTCCTCGCCCGCCTCGCGGACCGCGACGCCCTGTTCTCCGCCTGGGACAACGAGACCTTCCTAGGTGCCCTCACCATCGACGGCACTGACCCGGCGTTGGAACCCCACCTGGCCCATCTGCGCTGGTTCATCATGACGGATGCCGCCCGCGGGCGCGGCATCGGCCGGCAGCTGGTCCAGGCCGGGATGGACCATTTGCGCCGGCACGATTTCGCCAGCTGCTACCTCACCACCTTCGCGGGCCTCGATGCCGCGAGGCGCCTCTACGAACAGGCCGGCTTCACCCTTACCCACGAAGCCGAAGCTGAGTCCTGGGGCACCGCGGTGCGCGAACAGCTCTTCACCTGGCGGCGCTGACATCGCTCCAGACCAGCGCCGCCGCCGCGAGATCCTCGATCGCGCTGCCCACCGACTTGAACAGCGTGATCTCGCCGGCCGCGCCCCGCCCGCCCACGGTGCCGCGGCAGAGGGCTGCCAGGTCGCCCACGATGTCGTTGCGCATCATCACCCCGGCGCCGATGGGCTGGGTGAGATCACCGGCCTCGGCCAGCGCCGCATCGGTGTCGATGAACACGCGCGAGCGCTTCACCGCGGTATCATCGGCCTCGCGCATGTCTGGCCGGTAGCCGCCGATCAGATCCAGATGCGTTCCCGGGCGCAGCCATGCCCCCTTCACGATCGGCTCGTTGGCCAAGGTGGCGCAGGAGACGATATCCGCCATCCGCACCGCGCCCTCCAGATCCTCCACTGACACCGCGTCGAACCCCTCCGCCTGCAACGATGCCGCCAGCGTCTCCGCCCTGCCCGCCCGGATGTTCCACACCAGCACGCGCTTGATGTCCCGCACCGCCGCCCAGGCCTGGGCCATCATGCCCGCCACATGCCCGGCGCCGACGATCAGCAGGGTGGAGGCATCGCGCCGCGCCAGGTAGTCGCCGGCCAAGGCACTCGCCGCCGCCGTGCGCCGGCCGGTGATCTCGTTGCCGTCGATCACCGCCAGATGCTGCCCGGTCGCGCCGTCGCACAGCAGGTAGGTGGAGAACACTGAGTTCAGTCCCAGTGCCCCGTTGCCCGGAAACACCGTCACCAGCTTCACCCCCATCGCAGCCTTGCCCTGCCAGGAGGGCATCAGCAGCAGCGTGCCCTCGCCGCCCGCCACCGCGTGCCGGTGCCGCAGCGGCACCTCGGCCCCGGCGACGAACGCTTCCCGCAGCGCGCCGATCAGCCGTGGGAAGGCGAGCGCCGCCCGGGTGCGTTCCTGGTCGATGACGATGGGGCCGCCCAAGGGGGCAGAGGTGTGGGCCATGGCGAGTTCCCGAGATTCTCGGCAGGATGGGTGCCACCACAAACGCCGAGTGACAAATGGATTTCGCGCTGAGCCCGGAACAGGAGAGCATCCGCGACGCGGTGGCCAAGCTGTGCGAACGCTTCGACGACGCCTACTGGCTCGCCCGCGACGCCGATGGGGCCTTCCCGAACGAACTGCATCAGGCCCTGGCGGCCGAGGGATTCCTGGGCATGTGCATTCCCCAGGAATATGGCGGCAGCGGCCTGGGCATCACCGAGGCCGCGATCATGATGCAGGCCATCGCGCAATCCGGCGCCTGCATGTCTGGCGCCTCGGCCGTGCACATGAACATCTTCGGGCTCAACCCCGTGGTGGTGTTCGGCACCCACGAGCAGAAAACCCGCATGCTGCCGCCGCTGATCGCGGGGCGCGAGAAGAGCTGCTTCGGCGTGACGGAGCCGGATACGGGCCTGGACACCACGCGCCTGAAAACCCGCGCCGAACGCCGTGGCGACCGCTACGTGGTGAACGGGCAAAAGATCTGGACCAGCACGGCGCAGGTGGCCGACAAGATTCTGCTGCTCGCCCGCACCACGCCGCTGGAGGGCGTGCGCAAGAAGACCGAGGGGCTGAGCCTTTTCTACACCACGCTCGACCGCACGAAGGTGGAAGTGCGCCGTATCGAGAAGATGGGCCGCAAGGCGGTTGATTCGAACCAGGTGTTTTTCGACGGGCTGGAGATCCCCATTGAGGACCGCATCGGCGAGGAGGGCCGCGGCTTCGAATACATCCTGCACGGCATGAACCCCGAGCGCATCCTGATCGCCGCCGAAGCCGTGGGTGTGGGCATGGTCGCGCTGGAGAAGGCCACCGCCTATGCCAAGGAACGCCGCGTGTTCGGCCGGCCCATCGGGCAGAACCAGGGCATCCAGCACCCGCTGGCGGAGAACTGGATGGAGCTGGAAGCCGCGCGCCTGATGACCATGAACGCCGCCTGGCTCTATGACCGCGGCGACAACGCGGGTGCGGCGGCCAATGCGGCGAAGTACCTCGCGGGGGAAGCCGGCTTCAAGGCCTGCACCCAGGCGGTGATGACGCATGGCGGCATGGGCTATGCCAAGGAGTACCATGTGGAGCGCTACCTGCGCGAAAGCCTGATCCCGCGCATCGCACCGATCAGCCCGCAACTGGTGCTGTGCTACATCGCCGAGCGCGTGCTTGGCCTGCCGAAGAGCTACTGAGATGAGCGACTACGACTCCACGGCCGAGACGCTGCGCCACATCCACCGCGTGCGCGACCACCTGAACACCGTGATCGCGGTGCTGATGGAACGCGGGCGGGTGCACGATGCCTCCAAGTTTTCCGAGACGGAGAAGCCGATCTTGGACAGCATCTACCCGCGCCTGCGCGGCCTGTCCTACGGCTCGCCGGACTACATGGCACTGGTGAAGGAGGCCTGGCCCGGCCTTCAGCACCATTACCGCCACAACTCCCACCACCCGGAGCACTACGCGGACGGGGTAGGGGGGATGGATCTGTTCGACCTGGTGGAGATGTTCTGCGACTGGAAGGCGGCCAGCGAGCGCAACCCGAAGGACGGCATCCGCATCGACCACAACGCCCGCATCTATTCGATCGCGCCGCAGCTGGCGCAGATCCTGACGAACACCGTGGCCCGCTGGCCCGATGAAGCAAAGACGGAAGAGAAGAAGTGAAGGTCGTCATCATCGGCGGCGGCGCCGTCGGCAGTTCCACCGCGTATCACCTGGCGCGCGACCCCGCGTTCAAGGGCAGCATCACGGTGGTGGAGCGGGACCCGACCTACCGGATCGCATCTTCCTCGCTGTCGGCCAGCTCGATCCGCCAGCAATTCTCCACGCCCGTGTGCATCCGCATGTCGCAGTACGGGCGGGCGTTCCTGGGCGACGGGGCGGCGTTGCTGGAGGTGGATGGCGACAGGCCGGCGCTGGGCTACCGCGAGCGCGGCTATCTGTTCCTGGCGAGTGCCGCCGGTGCGCCGGTGCTGCGCGAGAACCATGCGGTGCAGACGGCGGAGGGGGCGGACATCTCGCTGCTGACGCCAGCGGAGATCGCGTCGCGCTGGCCGTGGATGTCCACCGATGGCGTGGCCCTGGGCGCCTGGGGCAATTCCGGCGAGGGCTGGTTCGACGGGCCGGCACTGCTGGCCGCGCTGCGGCGCAAGGCGCGGGCGCTGGGCGTGACCTACCTGGCGCAGGATGCCGCCGGGCTGGTGCTGCGCGAGGGCCGCGTGGCCGCCGTGCGCCTCGGCGACGGCAGCGAGGTGCCCTGCGACATGGCGGTGAACGCCGCGGGCGCCTGGAGCGCGCGGGTGGCGGGCTTCGCCGGAATCGACCTGCCGATCCGCGCGCGCAAGCGGATGATCTACGTGTTCCGCTGCGCACAGCCGATTGAGGGCAGCGGGCTGGTGATCGACCCCGAGGGCATCTTCTTCCGCCCGGAAGGCGCGGGCTTCATCTGCGGCCGGTCGCCGGGCGAGGGCGAGCCGGACCCGGACGAGCCGCCGCTGGCGGTGGAGGAGGAGATGTTCCTGGAGCGCGTGTGGCCGGTGCTGGCCCACCGCGTGCCGGCCTTCGCCGAGCTGCGGCGCACCGGGGAATGGGCCGGCTACTACGAGTATAATACCTTCGACCAGAACGGCGTGATCGGGGCGCATCCTGCGTGCCCCAACCTGATCCATGCTGCCGGCTTTTCAGGGCATGGCATCCAGCACTCGCCGGCGACGGGGCGGGGCGTGGCGGAGCTGGTGGCGCATGGCGGGTTCACCACGCTGGATCTTTCTCCGCTGGGGTTCGGGCGGATCATCCGCGGCGAACCCCTGGTGGAGAAGAATATCGTCTAGGCGGCGTCGGACGGTTCCTGCAGCCAGCGCGCCATGATGCCGCCAAGCGCCGCGCCGATCATCGGGGCGGCCCAGAACAGCCAGAGCTGGGTGATGTACTCGCCGCCCGCGAACAACGCCGGGCCGGTGCTGCGGGCGGGGTTGACGGAGGTGTTGGTCACCGGGATCGAGACCAGGTGGATGATGGTGAGCGCGAGGCCGATCGGGATGCCGGCGAAGCCTGCCGCTGCGCCCTTGGACGTGGTGCCGACGATGATGAACAGGAAGGCGAAGGTCATCACCGCTTCCGTGATGAAGCTGGAGGCGAGGTTGAACTTGCCGGGGCTCAACGCGCCGTAGCCGTTGGAGGCGAAGCCGCCTGGCACCCAGCCGGGCTGGCCGGAGGCGATGAACCACAGCACGGCGGCACCGGCGATGGCGCCGGCCACCTGGGCTGCGATGTAGGGCAGCACCACCCCGGTGCGGCAGCGCCCGGCGGCCCAGAGGCCGATGGTGACGGCGGGGTTGAAATGGCCGCCCGAGATGTGGCCGACGGCATAGGCCATGGTCAGCACGGTCAGCCCGAAGGCCAGCGATACGCCGAGGAAGCCGATACCGAGTGCTGGAAAGGCCGCCGCCAGAACGGCGGAGCCGCAGCCGGCGAAGGTGAGCCAGAACGTGCCGAAGAACTCGGCAGCGGCACAACGCGACATGTCTTTGTTCATGGAACTCTCCAGGCCAGTGCCGGGAGGTTGGGGGGGAAAGGCTGCGGCGGCCACACAACTCCGCGACAGCTCGCGGAAAGTTGGCAGGTACTGACTACAACTGTGCCTACCTCACCCGTGCCGGCCGCGGGCGAAGCCGACATCGAAGCTGCGCACGCCGGTCTGGCGGCCGGGCGTGGCGAGCCAGGGGGATGCGGCGAGGGTGGCGGTGGCGTCCTCCGCGCCGGCCTGCCAGCGGGCGCGCAGGGTGGGGCGGCCGAATTCGTAGCCGCGGCCGGTGCCCTGGTCTTCGATCGGGCGGTACACGAGCTGGACGATATCCATGCGCGCGACATGGCCGGCATTGTGCAGGAACTGGGCTTCCGGCAGGGCGCGCAACTCCTCCGGCAGGTGGTCCCACAGCAGCTGGATGTTGCGGCCGAGATTGTGCAGGTGGCGGAAGCTGTCTGTCACCGCGCGGGTGCGGCTGGAGTAGCGGATGTCCTTGGCGCGGGTTTCGGCCTCATCCAGCGTGGCGGGCAGGGGGCCGCGGGCGCTGAACAGGTCCACCTGGAACACGAGGCGGCTTACGCGCGGGGCGGTTTCCATCATGTATTGCAGCGGGGTGTTGGAGACGAGGCCGCCATCCCAATACTGCTCGCCGTCGATCTCGATGGCGGGGAAGCCGGGCGGCAGGGCGCCGCTGGCCATGATGTGCTCCGGGCGCAGCGCGATGCGGGCATTGTCGAAATAGGCGAAGTTGCCGGTGCGGACATTGACGGCGCCGAGGGAGAGGCGGGTTTCGCGGGCGTTGATGCGGTCGAAATCCACCAGGCGTTCGAGCGTGGCCTTCAGGGCCGCGGTGTCGTACCAGCTGGCGGGGCCCGGGCCGTTCAGCCATTCGAAGGGTGCGCGAGGCGTGAAGAACCCGGGTTGGCCAAAGGCCATGCTGGCCAGCGCGCTGGCGAACGGGCCTTCGGGGGCGGCGGGCCAGCCTGCGGTGGGGCTGGTGATCTCCTCCCAGAAGGTGCGCAGGCGCTCCACGCGATGTTCCGGCGCGTTGCCGGCGATGATGGCGGCGTTGATGGCGCCGATGGAGATGCCGGCGATCCAGTCCGGCTGGTAGTCCGATCCGGCGAGGATTTCATAGACACCGGCCTGGTAGCTGCCGAGCGCGCCGCCGCCCTGGAGCACAAGGCCCACCTTGCGGTCGTAGCTGGTGGGGCGGGATGGGAAGCCGGGCGGCATGGGCGGTTCCTGCGATGCGGGGCAACGATACCATGCGGCGGGCGGATTGCCGCGGCGGCGGAATGTGGCGAGTATCGCGGGGTTCGGGAGGAGACGCGCAATGTCGTCCAGCTACAATGTCGGTGACCTGGTGGCCGAGTTCCTGTCGCTCTGCGGGGTGACGACGGCGTTCGGGATTGTTTCGGTGCACAATATTCCGACGCTGGACGGGATCGGGCGGCGCAACGCGATCCGCTTCGTGATGACGCGCGGCGAATTGGGGGCCTCCCACATGGCCGATGGCTATGCGCGGGCGACGGATGGGCTGGGGGTGGTGATCACCTCCACCGGGCCGGGTTCGGCCAATGCGGTGGCGGGGCTGGTGGAGGCGGAGTTCGCGGGTTCGGCCGTGCTGCACATCACCGGGCAGACGCCGACGAAGTTCGTCGATCGCGGCACCGGCTCGGTGCACGACGTAAAGGACCAGCTGGGCACGATGGCGGCCTCCGGCAAGGCGGCGTTCCGGGTGCGTAGCGCGCAGCAGGCGCTCGGCACGCTGATGAAGGCGGCCTCGCTGGCGCTGACGCCGCCGCGCGGGCCGGTGACGGTGGAGGTGCCGATCGACATCCAGCGCACCCCGATCGAGCGGCCGGCGTTGTTCGACCGGTTCCACCTGCCGGTGGGGCTGCCGATCGCGCCGGATGCGGCGGACCTCGATGAGCTGGCGGAGCGGGTGGCGAAGGCCAAGCGGCCGATGCTGTGGCTGGGCAACGGGGCGAAGGGCGCGCGGGACGGGGCGCTGGCGCTGCTTGATCTCGGCTTCGGGGCGGTTTCGTCCTGGAACGGGCGCGGCACGGTGCCGGAGGACCATCCGATGAATATCGGCGGGCTGAACGGCAACGGGGCGCCGGAGGTGCAGGCGTTCTACGACCAGTGCGATTTGATGCTGGTGGTGGGCTCGCGGCTGCGCGGGCATGAGACAAGCGAGTTCTCGGTGAAGCTGCCGGCGAACCTGATCCAGGTGGATATCGACCCGGAGGCCAATGGGCGGACCTATCCCAGCGCCTGGTTCATGGTGGGGGATTCCGCGGCGACGCTGAGCGGGTTGGCGTCTCGGCTGAAGGGGAAGTGGCAGGCCGGGGCTGGGTATCGCGACGAGTTCGTGGCGATGAAGGCGGCGGCGCAGGCGGCGTTCAAGGCGACGCTGGGGCCGTATGCCACGTTCGCCGACCAGCTGCGGGCGGTGATGCCGGCGGATGCGGTGTTCGTGCGCGATATCACGCTGAACAACTCCACATGGGGGAACCGGGTGTTCCCGATTCTGGACCCGAAGACGAATATCTATCCGATCGGGGCGGGGATCGGGGTTGGCTTGCACCTGGGGATCGGCGCCGCGCTGGGGGCCAATGGGCGCAAGACGGTGATGATGTCTGGCGACGGCGGGTTCTTCCTGAACATGACGGAGCTGTGGACGGCGGCGCAGGAGCGGCCGGATCTGGTGATGGTGGTGATGAACGACCGCGGCTACGGCGTGATCAAGCACATCCAGGATTCGCTGTATGGCGGGCGGCGGTTCTACGGCGATTTGCTGACGCCCGACCTGCAGCAGCTGGCCGCACTTGCGGGGGTGCCTTCGTTCAAGGTGACGGACGGGGAGAAGTTTGGTGCCACCGTGGCGCAGGCGTTGGCGGTGCCGGGGCCGACCTTGGTGGAGGTGGATATGACGGCGATTGGGGCGTTTCCGCCCTATGCGCCGTATGACAAGAAGATGGGCTAGGCGGGGAGCTGCTTCGCCAGCCGCCGGGCCAGTAGCCATCCGATTCCCCCGCTGAGCGGTGCAGCGGGGAGGATGAGGAGCCATCCCACGTGGGCCCCGTTGACGGCGAGGCCGAGGCCGATGCCGAGGAGGAGGCCGCCGGAGATGGAGCCGGCGACGGCGGCGGAGAGGCCGAGCCAGATGATGTCGGTGCGGTTGACCATGGCTCGCAGGTAGGGTGCGACGGGCCGCTTGGCAAGCGCCGGGCGGTGGTGAGGAAAAGGGGTTCACCACAGAGGCGCGGAGCACACGGAGAAGGCACAGAGGTGCCGCATCCTCTCCGTGCCTTCTCCGTGCACTCCGTGGCTCCGTGGTGAGACTTGGCTCAGGTGCCGCGCGGTGGTTTGACTCCGAGGGGGCGCCCCCGTATACGCGCGGGCATTGCCGGGAACGTGGACGGTCCTTCGGGGGCTGCGCCCGTCTTTTGCCGTTTTGGCATCAGGCCTACCGGTGCAACAAGCCGCATACATGCTCATAAGGGCAGGGCGGCGCCTGTAAGAATGGAAGGGTAGCGCATGACCAAGCGCGCCGAAAGTAAGTACAAGATCAACCGCCGGTTGGGTGTCAACCTGTGGGGCCGTCCGAAGTCTCCGCTGAGCAAGCGCGATTACGGTCCCGGCCAGCATGGCCAGCGCCGCAAGGGCAAGCCGACCGATTTCGGCGTGCAGCTGATGGCCAAGCAGAAGCTGAAGGGCTATTACGGCAACATCAGCGAGAAGCAGTTCCGCAAGTATTACTTCGAGGCCGTGCGCCGCAAGGGCGACACGTCGGAGAACCTGATCGAGCTGCTGGAGCGCCGGCTGGATGCGGTGATCTACCGCATGAAGTTCGCCATCACCCCGTTCGCCTCGCGCCAGTTCGTGAACCATGGCCATGTGCTGGTGAACGGCAAGCGCCTGAACATTCCGTCGTACCAGGTGAAGGACAACGACATCATCGAGCTGAAGGAGAAGTCCAAGCAGCTGGCGATGGTGCTGGACAGCGTGCAGAGCGCCGAGCGCGATGTGCCCGAGTATATCGAGGTGGATCACCGCGCCATGAAGGGCCGCTTCACCCGCGCGCCGAAGCTGTCTGACGTGCCGTATCCCGTGCAGATGGAGCCGAATCTGGTCGTCGAGTTCTACTCGCGCTGATAGCCTATTCGATAACTCTACTCTGGCGGTCATCCGACGGCGATTGCCTGCGCTCCGGTGCTCACGGCCTCCAGGCCGCTCCGCTCCGGTGCTCGGAAATCACCGCCGGGCGGGGCCCAAGCGGGCCCCTCTGACTCGCCAGAGCGAGTTCTCGAAAAGGCTATCTGGCCTGGCTTACGGAAAGGCCCGCTCCCTGGAAGGGGGGCGGGCCTTTTTCGTTTGGGGCGCTGGGGGGAAGAAAGAGGAACCGCCAAGGCGCCAAGTACGCCAAGAAGGTTCGCCAAGAGCCCGATTCCTTCTTGGCGTTCCTCTTGGCGGTCTTGGCGCCTTGGCGGTTTTCTCGCTTCGCCTACGCCTTCAGGTTCAGTTCCTGCTTCACCAGCTCCACCCAATAGGCGACTCCGATGGGGGTGGTTTCGTCGTTGAAGTTGAACAGGGGCGTGTGCAGGCCCGGGGTCTTGCCGTTCTCGGCCACGCCGTTGCCGACGAAAATGAAGGCGCCGGGCTTCTTCTCCAGCATGAAGCAGAAATCCTCGCCGCCGGTGATCGGGGGGGCGTTGGACTGCACGGCCCCGGCGCCGACGATGGCGCTGGCGGCGGCGATGGCGGTGTCGGTGTTCTCGTCGTGGTTCACCAGGGCGGTGGTGCCCCATTTCAGCTTCACCTCCGCGGTGCAGCCATTGGCGGCGGCAAGCGCGTGGGCGAGGCTTTCCATCTTGCTGTCGATGATCGCCTGCACCTTGCCGTTGAAGCAGCGCATGGTGCCGGTGATCTCGATTTCGGCGGGCATCACGTTGGAAGACTGGTTGGAGCCGCCGTGGATGGAGCCGACCGAGACGACGGCGGCTTCGAGCGGGGCGACGTTGCGGCTGACGATGGTCTGGATCGCCTGGATGTACTGGGCGAGCACGATGGTGACGTCTGTCGAGAGATGGGGCGTGGCGCCGCCATGGCCGCCGGTGCCCTTGAAGACAACGTTCCAGCGGCCGGAGGCGGCGAGCAGCGGGCCCTTGCGCAGGGAGAAATGGCCCACGGGCAGGCCGGGCATGGTGTGCATGCCGTAGACGGCATCGCAGGGGAAGCGCTCGAACAGCCCGTCATCGAGCATCGCCACGGCGCCGCCGCGGCCTTCCTCGGCGGGCTGGAAGATGAGCTGCACGGTGCCGGCGAAATCGCGGTGTTCGGCCAGATAGCGGGCGGCGCCGAGCAGCATGGTGGTGTGGCCGTCATGCCCGCAGGCGTGCATCACGCCCTCGTGGGTGGAGGCATAGGGCAGGCCGGTGGCCTCGGGGATGGCGAGAGCGTCCATGTCCGCGCGCAGGCCGATGCTGCGCTGGCCCGGCAGCTTGCCGCGGATGGTGCCGACGACGCCGGTTTTGCCGACGTTTTCCACCGTGGTGATGCCCCATTCGCGCAGCTTGGCGGCGACGAGGGCGGCGGTGCGGACTTCCTCCAGCCCCATTTCGGGGTGGGCGTGGATGTCCCGGCGGATGGCGGTGAGCTCGGGGTGGTAGCTGGCGATGGTGTCGCGCATCTGGTCGGTCATGGGAGCCTCCGTGTTTGGGCGGAAGCTAGCCGGGATGCGGATGGCGTCAACCGGGGGCTAGATGCAGGCGGTGGGGCAGGCGTGGGTGGTGGCGCGGTGGCTGGGGCTGTGGGTGTTGGCAGCGGCGGCACCAGCCACGGCAACGGCCAGGGCCAACAGGGCCAAGGCGAGGGTGGCGAGCATAAGGCGGGACTCCAGGAAATAGCGACGCAGACAGCAGGCTGGCGGGGGCCAGCCTGCTGCCTGCGGTGGCAGGAATGGTGGGTGGGTTAGCCGATGCGGAAGCTGGAGCCTTCGCCGGCGTCGCCGTCAGCGGTGCCGATGCGGAAGCTGTAGCCTTCGCCGGCGTCGCCGTCAGCGGTGCCGATGCGGAAGCTGGAGCCTTCGCTGGCGTCGCCGTCAGCGGTGCCGATGCGGAAGCTGG
>JAPLOI010000081.1:0-9684 GCA_026400815.1 Alphaproteobacteria bacterium | reverse complement strand
GAGCCCTCGCCGGCGTCGCCGTCAGCGGTGCCGATGCGGAAGCTGGAGCCTTCGCCGGCGTCGCCGTCAGCGGTGCCGATGCGGAAGCTGGAGCCCTCGCCGGCGTCGCCGTCGGCAGTGCCGATGCGGAAGCTGGAGCCCTCACCGGCGTCGCCGTCAGCGGTGCCGATGCGGAAGCTGGAGCCTTCGCCGGCGTCGCCGTCAGCGGTGCCGATGCGGAAGCTGTTGCTGCTGCGGGCGTCACCCTGCTCGGCGATGCGCGAGGCCGGGATGTTGGACGCGGTGTGCGCATGGGCCGAGAGGGTGGCGAAGCTCGTGGTGCCCAGCAGCAGCGCGGCCAGGGCGGCGGTGCGCAGCGTGGTGGCGGAAGAAGAAACAAAATTCGTCATGGTCATTCACCTTGTGCAACCGGCGCCGCTATAGGGGCCGGTAGTGTCTGGCGAAGGGTAGGGGCCGGTAGTGTCTGGCGAAGGGTAGGGGCCGGAAGTGGCGTGCCCTGCGTCGTGAGCCAGAGGTAGTCGTTGTCGCTGGGTTGATAAACACCGCAGCAGTTGACAGATTGTAGACGGATAGTAGCCAATCAAGGTCTTCAAGTCCGCCCCCTGCCGCACCACCCTCTTTGGGGCGGGGGCTGGAGGCCGCGCGCGGAGGATGGGATGGACCGGTTTCTTGCGATGGAGGCGTTCGTTCGTGTTGTCGAACGCGGTGGATTCACCGCTGCCGCGCAAGATTTGCGAATTTCGCGGGCAATGGTCAGTCGGCACGTGCAGGAGCTGGAATCACACCTCGGCGCCCGCTTGCTGCACCGTACCACCCGCAAAGTAAGCCTGACGGAGGCTGGACAGGTCTATTATGACCGCAGTGCACACCTTCTTTCGGAATTGGCAGCGGCGGAAGGCGAGGTGGGGGAAATGCATGCGCGGCCGCGCGGCAACCTGAAGGTGAACGGGCCCATGGTATTCGGCGCGCTGCACCTGGCGCCGGTGGTGGCGGACTACATGCGCGCCTTCCCCGAAGTGAACGTGGAGCTGACGCTGAACGACCGCATCGTGGACCTGGTGGACGAAGGCTACGACGTGGCGGTGCGCATCGGGCGGCTGGAGGATTCCAGCATGATCGCGCGGCGGCTGGCGCCGTGCCGGTTCGTGGTGGTCGCCTCCCCGGAGTATCTGGCGCGGCGCGGGGTGCCGCGCGTTCCCGCTGATCTCGCGAAGCATGATTGCATTCGCTACATGTATAGCGACGGCGGCGAGATCTGGCATTTCCAGGGGCCGGACGGGCCCGCCTCCGTGCGGGTGCATGGGCAGCTGCGCACCAACAATGGCGAGGCGATGCGGATTGCGGCGCTGCGCGGGGGGGCCATCGCGGCGCTGCCGAGCTTCATCGTGAGCCAGGAGCTGGCCAGCGGGGCGCTGGTGCCGATCCTGCGCGACTATGGCGTGCCGGAGATGGCGGTACACGCGGTGTATCCGCCGGGGCGCAACCCCTCGGCCAAGCTGCGCAGCTTCATCGACTTCCTGGTGCCGCGCTTCGGGGAGCACCCAAGCTGGGATGACTGGATGGCGCACACCCCTTGACGCATGCGGCGCCCGCTTCCAGGGATGCGCCGCCTGTTGGGGAGTGAGAGCTGAGATGGATCCTGTTCTGGTTGAGGTAACGCGCGGGGCGCTGGTGGAAAGCGCGCACCGCGGTGCGGCGATCGTGGTGGATGCCAAGGGCGGCGTGGTGTTCGCGGCCGGGGACGTGGACTGGGCGGTGTATCCGCGCAGTGCGGTGAAGGCGCTGCTGGCGCTGCCGATGGTGGAAACCGGGGCGGCCGCGCGTCTGGGGCTGACGGATGCGGAGATCGCGCTGGCCTGTTCCTCCCATAACGGTGAGGAAGACCATGTGGCGACGGCCACCTCCATGCTGGCCAAGGCAGGGCGGGATGTGGGCTGCCTGGAATGCGGCACGCATTGGCCGAGCTATGACGTGGCGACTCGGGCGCTGGCGGCGGCGGGCCAGGTGCCGAGCGCGCTGCACAACAACTGCTCCGGCAAGCATTCCGGCTTCATCTGCCTGGCCTGCGATCGCGGCGACGATCCCAAGGGCTATGTGAAGCCCGATCATCCCACGATGAAGGTGATCACGGCGGCGCTGGCCGACATGACCTCCATCCGGCTCGATGAGAGCAACTTCGCGGTGGATGGCTGCTCCATCCCCACCTATGCGATTCCGCTCCGCGCGCTGGCGCTGGCCTTCGCGCGCTTCGGCTCCGGCGAGGGGCTGCACACGGACCGCGCAGCAGCCGCCAAGCGCATCCGCGCGGCGGTGGCGGCCCAGCCGCGCATGGTGGCCGGCACCAACCGGTTCGACACCAAGGTGATCGCGGCACTGGGCGAACGGGTGTTCGTGAAGGGCGGGGCCGAGGGCGTGCATTGCGGCACGATCCCGGAGCTTGGCCTGGGCTTCGCAGTGAAGTGCGACGACGGCGCCGGGCGCGCGGCCGATGTGGTGACAGCGGCGCTGATCGCGAAGCTGCTGCCCGACAACGGCCAGGTGAACCCGGTGGTGGCCGAGCTGGCACGCCCGACCCTGAAGAACTGGAACGGCATCGAGGTCGGCGGCATGCGGCCGGCAGCTTTGTTGGCCTGAACCAGCCGCAACGCTGGGCCGAATGCGGCGGAGGGGGTGGCCCCTCCGCCGTTTTTCGTCAGAGCGTGAACCAGGTGCTGTCCGGCGTGCCTGGTGAGAACAGCACGAAGCGCAGCTCCGGGGCCGGGTCGGCGTTCAGATTGCCCTGGAATTCCACCAGATGCGGGCTGAGGCGTTCCCAGTGGAGCTGGCCGGGCAGGGTCAGCGGCATCGGGCCGATGAAGGTGAAGGGGTCATTGGCCAGGGTGCCGGCGATGGCGTCGATGCGCGAGAGGTCGATGCGCTCGGCCACGAAGGGATCGAAATCGTTCAGGGTGAACAGGTTGGCCGGCGCGGCGGCGCTGGGCAGGAAGCGGAAGCTGTCCACCCCGTTGCCGCCCCAGATCGTGTCCTGCCCCTGGCCGATGATGAACAGATCCGCCCCCACCGTGCCGAACAGCGTGTCGTTGCCCGTGGTGCCGGTGATCGCGTCGTCCTCGCGGATGGTGCCGGTGGCCTTGGCACCGAGGATGGCCACGCCGCCGGAGGCGTTGGCGAGCGAGAGGGTGAAGCTCTCGTTGAAGCCGCCCTCCGGGTTGGTGTCGCCCAGCACCGGGATGGTGATGCTGCGCGTGGTCTGGCCCGGGGCGAAGGTGAGCGTGCCGCCGGGGGGCAGGCCGCCGGCGAAGTCCGCGGCGTTGGCGGCCACGGTGCCGGCCACGCCGCCGCTGGCGAAAGACCAGTCCACCGTGGTGGCGGCGCTGGTGGTGCCGGCGCGGCTGACGGTGAAGCTGAAGGCGGTGGTGCCGGTATTGCCCTCGGCGCCTGCAACGTTGGTGGTGGCGAAGGCCAGCGAGGTGTCGTCGTTGAGGATCACGCCCTCTGCGCTCACCGTGCCGCCGAGCACCGCACCGGCGGAGGGGGCGGAGAGGGTGACCGCGAAGCGCTCGTTCAGCTCGCCGGCCAGGTCGGCCGCGACGGGGATGGTGAGGGTGCGGCTGGTTTGCCCCGGCGCGAAGCTGACGGTGCCGGTGGGGAAGACGCTGCCGGCGAAATCCGCGGCGTCGGCCGGGGCGGTGCCGGAGCCGGTGGCGCCCGATACCGCGTAGTTCACCGTGGCCGCGCCGCCGGTGGCGCCGCTGCGGGTGAGGGTGAAGGTGAAGCCGGTGGTGCCGCCGGTGCCCTCCGCCAGGTTGTAGGCGAGGCCGGCGATGGCGATGGTGGCATCGTCGTTGAGGATGATGCCCTGGGCGGTGCCCTTGGTGACCAGGCTGGCCGGCGGGGGCGCGCCGAGAGTGACGGCGAAGCGCTCATTGGCCTCCACGGCGGCATCGGCGGCAACCGGCACGACGATGGTGGCGCTGGTCTGGCCGGGGGCGAAGCTGAGCAGGCCGGTGGGGAAGGCGCCGCCGGGGAAATCGGCGGCGGTGGCCGGCGTGGTGCCGGACCCGGCGAGGCCGGCGAGGCTCCAGGGGATGCTCTGCGCATGGCCGGTGGCACCCGCGCGGGTAACGGTGAAGGAGAAGGCGGGGGTGCCGCCGGTGCCCTCCGCCTGGCTCAGCGTGCCCGTGGTGAAGGTGAAGGAGGTGCTGTCGATGTTGAAGTCCGGCCGCACGGCCACCTCGCCGTCGTCGAAGCGCAGGCGCTCGATGCCGAAGAGCTGGTCGGTGTCGCCGGCCTTGGAGGTCACGCGCAGGCGGTCTGCCTGGGGGGAGAAGCTGTACTCGGCGAAGCTGCCGGCATAGATCGCGGTGTCGGTGCCGGTCTGGCCGTCGATCCAGTCCTCGCCGGTGCCGCCGGTGATGCTGTCGTCGCCCTCGCCGCCGTAGAGCGTGTCGGCGCCGGCAGCGCCGCTGATCAGGTCATCCCCGCCGCCGCCGCCGAAGGTGTCGTTGCCGGCCAGGCCGGTGAGCCTGTCGTTGCCATCGCCGAGGTAGATGCCGCCGAGCGCGTTGCCGGTGTAGTGGACATGTTCGGCATTGACCTGCAACTGGCCGCCGGTGTCGAGGTTGCCCAGGTAGAGCCAGCCCAGGCCCGGATCGGAACTTCCCGCCATGCGCCCGGTCTCGGCGGAGAAATCGAGCACGGCGGTGTCTTCGCCGCCCTGGCCGGAGAGGGTGTATTGCGCGCTTTCCGGCAGGGTGTAGGCGGCGCCGAGACGGTCATTGGCCTTGCCGCCCCAGAGCTGGGCGAAGATCTCGATGCCGGAGACATGGGCGTAGGGCATGCCGCCCACCATCGGCGCGTAGCCGCCGCCGGGCTCCAGCGCCACGAAATCCACCGGCTCTATGGCGGTGAGGAAGTAGAGGCTGGCGGTGTCGATGCCGTCGCCACCGAACATCATGTTGGCGCCGGAGGTGCCCACCAGGCGGTCGTTGCCGGGGCCGCCATCCAGGAAGTTGCCGTCGGTGCCGTCCGAGTAGGCGGCGTTGCCGAACAGCTCGTCGTCGCCCTCGCCGCCGAACAGGTAGTCCCAGCCATCGCCGCCGTTCAGGGTGTCGTTGCCTTCGTCGCCCGCGAGGAAATCGGTGCCGGTGTCGCCGGCCGCGTAGCCGTCGCCCTGCAGGATGTCGTTGCCGAGGCCGCCATGCAGCGTGTCGTTGCCGTCGCCGCCGCGCACGATGTCGTCGCCCTCGTCGCCCCAGAGCGTGTCGCCGAGGCTGTAGCCGTCGATGATGTCGTCGCCGGCCAGGCCGAAGATCTCGTCCACGGTCGGGGCGTTGACGAACTGGCCGAGGTCCTCGCGCCATTCGACGTCGCCGGAGAGGATATTGGGTCCGGTTGTGCCAGTGATGATGGGCATTGGGGGCTCCCGCGCGCACGGCGCATTGGTTAAGAGAGTGCTAATGTAATTGTTGCGTGCGTTGGTTTCCTTGATGCCGGTCAATGCGCGGGTGGCTTGGCGGGGCGGGCGGAGCGGGGTAAGGCCGGTTCAACGAAGGGGAGGATGCCGGTGCGGCTGACGGAGGAGCAGGAGGCGCTGCAGGCGCGCGCGCGGGCGCTGGCCGATGGGCTGGTGCGCAGCCGGGCGGCGGAGATCGACGCGAGCCGCGAATATCCGTGGGACATCGTGGAAGCCCTGAAGGCCGAGGGCTTCATGGGGATGACGATCCCCGTGGAATACGGCGGGCAGGGGCGCAGCTTTTTCGACACCGTGCTGGTGGTGGAGCAGCTGGCGCGGGCCTGTACCGTCACGGCGCGGATTGTGGTGGAGGCCAATATGGGGGCGATCTCCACCGTGATGGCCTATGGCAGCACGGCGCAGAAGCGCATGGCGGCGGCGCTGGTGCTGGCGGGCGACAAGCCGGCCATCTGCATCACCGAGCCGGATGCGGGCAGCGATGCCGGCGGCATGACCACGCGGGCGGATCGGCGCGGCAATCGCTGGGTGGTGAACGGGCGCAAGCACTGGATCACCGGCGGCGGCATCTCCCGCCTGCATCTGATCTTCGCCCGCGCCTTCGATGAGGACGGCACCGATCTCGGCGTGGGCGGCTTCCTGGCGGTGCGCGGGGAGACCGAGGGGCTGAAGATCGTCCGCCGCGAGACCACCATGGGTCTGTGCGGCATGCCAGAGGCGGAGCTGGAATTCGAGGAGATGGAGGTGACGCCGGACCTGGTGCTGGAGCCGCCGGGCGGGTTCAAGCGCGGCTTCGCCGAGCTGATCAACGCCTATAACAGCCAGCGCGTGGGCGCCGGCACGGTGGCGATGGGGATCGCGCAGGGGGCGCTGGAACACGCCGTTTCCTGGGCGAAATGGCGCGAGCAGTTCGGGCGGCCGATCGGGGAGTTCCAGGGGCTGCAGTGGATGCTGGCCGACATGCAGGTGCAGCTGACCGCCTCGCGGCTGATGCTGTACGCGGCTGCCGAATCGCGCGGGCCCGGCGGCAGCGCGTTTCCCGACCCGGACCTGGCGGCGCAGGCGAAGATCTTTGCCTCGGAAGCCGCGATCAAGATCGTGAACGATGCGCTGCAGGTGTTCGGCGCCCGCGGCTACTCGCGTGATTTTCCGCTGGAGCGGATGGCGCGCGACGTGCGGATGTTCACCATCGGTGGCGGCACGGCGCAGGTGCTGCGCACGCTGGTCGCAAGCAAGGTGCTGGGCTGGAAGCTGCCGCAAACGCGCGACGGATATCTCAACAGGGGGTAGCGGGCATGGCCTATGAATTCGTGCGGGTTGAGATCGAGGGCCCGGTGGGCACGCTGGTGTTCAACCGCCCGGAAGTGCTGAACGCCTTCCACAACGAGGCGATGGATGAGTGCCGCGCGGCGCTGAAGGAACTGGCCGACAACGACCAGGTGCGCGCGGTGCTGGTGCGCGGCGAGGGCCGGGCCTTCTCGGCGGGGTTCGACATGAAGGCGTCGGCCAACCGTGACCAATCCACGGTGGACCTCGTCCGCAAGCAGATGGAGCGCCAGTTCGACTTCATCATGGCGTTCTGGGATTGCCCGAAGCCAACCATCGCGCTGGTGCACGGCTTCTGCATGGCCGGCGCCTTTGAGGTGGCGCTGGCCTGCGACATCACCATCGCCGCCGAGGGCACGCGCTTCGGCGAGCCGGAGGTGCGGTTCGGCACCGGGATCGTGGCGATGCTGCTGCCCTGGGCGGTGCTGCCGAAGCACGCCAAGGAGATGCTGCTGACCGGGAATGACAAGATGGATGCCGCCCGCGCCCATGCCATCGGCATCGTGAACCATGTGGTGGCCGCCGAGGAGCTGGTGCCGTTCGGCCGGCGCATGGCGCTGGACATCGCCGCGGCGGCGGGGCCCAGTGTGTTCTTCACCAAGCGGGCGATGAACCGCACCTACGAGATCATGGGCATGCGTCAGGCGCTGCTGGCCTCCTTGGATATCGACATCATCCTGAATTCCACGCCGAGCGAGGAGAAGGCGGAGTTCGGCCGGCTGCGGCGCGAGCAGGGGCTGAAGGCGGCGCTGGCGTGGCGGGATTCGCGGTTCTCGGACGGGTAGCTGCGGTGCTGCGCGCGCCGGCCTGATCCGTGACCGGGGAACGGTTTCGATTCCCTCAAGCGAAGGGGTCACAGAGGACACCGAGGGCCACAGAGAGCACAGAGAAGCAGGGCAATTTCAGCCGCGTCCTGCGTTTGGGGCGGGGTACGCCACGCCCCTCTGTGCTCTCTGTGACCTCTTCGCTTTGGGATGGTGCCGCGCGCTTCGATGTGGCGATCGCTGGCGCGGGTTTGCGATGACGGGGGCTTGGGAGCAGGGCTGTGCTGCTTTCCTTCCCTTCCGCTTCCTCGGGGTGTATCTGCCCGCCCCATGAGCACCGATGCCATTGCCGAAATCTCGCGCCGCCGGACGTTCGCGATCATCTCCCACCCCGATGCCGGCAAGACCACGCTGACCGAGCGGCTGCTGCGCGCCGGCGGCGCGATCCAGCTCGCCGGCAACGTGCGCGCCAAGGGCGAGCGGCGTCGCACGCGGTCGGACTGGATGGGGATCGAACGCGAACGCGGCATCTCCGTGGTCACCTCGGTGATGACGTTCGAATACCGCGATTGCGTGTTCAACCTGCTGGATACGCCGGGCCACGAGGATTTCTCCGAAGATACCTACCGCACGCTCACGGCCGTTGATTCCGCGGTGATGGTGATCGATGCGGCCAAGGGTATCGAGGCACGGACGCGCAAGCTGTTCGAGATCTGCCGCATGCGCGACATCCCGATCGTGACCTTCATCAACAAGTTCGACCGCGAGGCGCAGGACCCGTTCGCGCTGCTGGACGAGGTGTCCTCCGCGCTGGCGCTGGATACCGCGCCGGTCACCTGGCCGGTGGGGCGCGCGGCGACCTTCGTGGGCACCTACGACCTGCGCAAGCGGGAGATCCATGTCTCCGAACCGCTGCCGCAATCCGACGAGCGGATGGTGACACTGGGCGAGGAACTGGAGCTGGTGCAGGCCGCCCTGCCGGAGTTCGACGTGGAGAGCTTCATGGCCGGGCACCTGACGCCGGTCTATTTCGGCAGCGCGATCAAGGAGATCGGCGTCTCCGACCTGCTCGACGGGCTGGTGGAATACGGCCCCCGCCCACGCGCCCAGCCGGCGGATACGCGCGTTGTGGAGGCCACCGAGCCCGGCCTGACGGCGCTGGTGTTCAAGATCCAGGCGAACATGGACCCGAACCACCGCGACCGCATCGCCTTCGCCCGCGTGTGCAGCGGCAAGCTGGTGCGCGGCATGCGGCTGAAGCAGGTGCGCACCGGCAAGCTGATCCCGCTGCACGCCCCGCAATTCTTCTTCGCGCGCGAGCGGCAGACGGCGGACGAAGCCTTCGCCGGCGACGTGGTGGGCATCCCCAACCACGGCACGCTGCGCATCGGTGACACGCTGTCGGAAGACGAGGAGATCAATTTCGTCGGCGTGCCGTATTTCGCGCCCGAGATCCTGCGCCGGGTGCGGCTGGACGACGCGATGAAGGCCAAGAAGCTGCGCCAGGCGCTGCAGGAACTGGCCGAGGAAGGCGTGGTGCAGCTGTTCCGCCCGCAGGATGGCGCGCAGCCGATCGTGGGCGTGGTCGGCACGCTGCAGCTGGACGTGCTGATCGCGCGCCTGGCCGGCGAATACGGCGTGAAGATCGGCTTCGAGCAGACGCCCTATTCGCTGGCGCGCTGGGTCTCCGGCGAGAAGACGGCGCTGGCCAAGTTCCTGGCCGACAACCGCACTGCCATGGCCGATGACGTGGACGGGGACCCGGTGTTCCTCTCCAGCTCCGCCTTCATGCTGCGGCGGACGGCGGATCTGAACCCGGGCCTGACCTTCCGCGACATCAAGGACTTCAAGGCAGAGCGGATCGCCGTCGCCTGAAGGCTTTATTTTCAGTGGCCTGCTGGTCCGCTACGTCCGTCCGAAGTCGGACGAACTTCGCGGGCAGGACACTAGAGCGGTAGCCGACCTGATAGGCGGCCGGCCACCGCTCTAGAGCAGAATCCTATCAATCTGGCTCATAGCCTGTCGCCGTGAAATAGTTGGCGCATTCCTGTGGCGTGAAGGCGTCCAAGGCATCGCGGATCGCGTCCCATAGCTCGCTGATGCTGCGTGCGGCGGCCTTTC
>JAPLOI010000041.1 GCA_026400815.1 Alphaproteobacteria bacterium | reverse complement strand
GCTCGGCGCGCGCCGACAGCCTGACCGGCGGCGACGGAGCCGACTCGCTGGCCGGCGGCGCGGGCAACGACACGTTGGCGGGCGGCGACGGGAGCGACACGCTCACCGGCGGCACGGGCAACGACACGCTGACAGGTGGCGCTGCCGCTGACCGCTTCGTGGTGGATACGGGCACGGATACGGTGGCCGATCTCGGCCTGGGCGGCGCTGACGTGCTCCAGGTCTCCGCGGGTGCCATCGCGAATGCCGCCCTGGCGGCGGACTGGACGGCGACCTCGGCCAGCAGCAACGCGGGAACGGCAACACTCCTGGCCAATGGCTACGCCGTGAACCTGGCCGCCACCACCGGTACGGCGGGCTGGACCGTCAGCAACGCCAGCGGCACCACCGCCGTCAGCCTCACCGGCTCGGCGCGCGCGGACATCCTGACCGGCGGCACCGCCAACGACACGCTCGCCGGCGGCGACGGCACCGATACGCTGACCGGCGGCGCCGGCAACGACACGCTGACAGGTGGTGCGGCCATCGACCGCTTCGTGGTGGATGCGGGCACCGACACAGTGTCAGATCTCGGCCTGGGCGGCGCCGACGTGCTGCAGGTCGCCACAGGAACAAGTGCGAGCGCCACCCTCGGGGCAAGCTGGACGGCAACCTCCGCCACCACCAACGCGGGATCGGCGACCCTCCTGGCCAACGGGTTCGGGGTAAACCTGGCATCGACCTCCGGCGCAAACGGCTGGACGGTGAGCAACGCCGGCAGCGCCACCGCCGTAACCCTGACCGGGTCGGCGCGCGCCGATACCCTGACCGGCGGCGACGGCGCCGACTCGCTCATCGGTGGTTCCGGCGACGACACGCTGGCCGGCGGTGGCGGGAGCGACACGCTCACCGGCGGCACCGGCAACGACACGCTGACAGGTGGTGCCGCTGCCGACCGCTTCGTGGTGGAGACTGGCACGGACACCGTGACAGATCTCGGCCTTGGCGGCGCAGACATCCTGCAAGTGTCTGCCGGGGCCGTGGCGAGTGTCACCTTGGCGCAGGACTGGGCTGCCACCTCGGCCAGCAGCAACGCAGGATTGGCATCCCTTTTGGCAAATGGCGGCGTGGTGAACCTCGCCGCTGCCACCGGCACGGCGGGCTGGATTGTCAGCAACGCCAGCAGCAGCACCCCCGCCACTCTGACCGGTTCGGCGCGCGCCGACACCCTGATCGGCGGCACCGCCAACGACACGCTCGCCGGCGGCGACGGTATCGACACGCTGACGGGCGGTGTCGGGAACGACACGCTGTCCGGTGGTGCCGCTGCCGACCGCTTCGTGGTGGATGCGGGCACGGACACCGTGACAGATCTCGGCCTGGGCGGCGCCGACGTGGTCCTGGTGGCCGCAGGCACCGGTGTGGCCGCTACCCTCGCGGCAAGCTGGGCGGCCACGACAGCCACCACCAACGCAGGCGAGGCGACCCTCCTGGCCAACGGCTTCGGCGTGAACCTCGCATCGGCGTCCGGGGCCAATGGCTGGACCGTCAGCAATGCGGGCAACACCACCGCCGTCATTCTGACCGGTTCGGCGCGCGCCGATACGCTGACAGGCGGCAACGGCATCGACACGCTGACGGGCGGTGGCGGCGACGACACGCTGGCCGGTGGGCCCGGGCGCGATACGCTTACGGGCGGCGTGGGCTCGGATGTGTTTGCCTACAGCCTGGAAATCGATGTCGGCGACTTGATTATGGATTTCACGCGCGGCCTGGATCGTCTGAGCATCTCCGCCGCGGGCTTCGGCGGCGGGCTCGTCGCCGGTATGAACCTGGCGCTAGAAGGCCGGTTTACGGCAGGAAGCGCCCCAACCCAGGGCGGGGGCCAGTTCCTCTACAATCGGGCAGACAAGACCCTCTACTGGGACTCGGACGGAACTGGTGCATCCGCCAAGCTGGCCTTCGCGACATTTTCCTATGATCCCGGTTTGCAGGCCGATGACCTGACGGTGACCATCTAGACTCAGGCCCTTGAAGGCCTGTTTGGGAACGCTGAGGCCTGGAGCCTGGGGAGCAGATTGAACCGGCAGTCGAGCTCTGCCTGGGAATGACACGCCGACGCCTCGCGCAGGATCTGGGAGGCCTGCCACAGCCCCTGGGTCTCGATTCCAGGAGCGTGAGACGTGACGCAGTATCGGGGGTCAGGCCAGGCTGGCGGCGACTGTGCCGCTTCGCCTGATTCAGCCACTGGTTCAGCGTCTACCCGGCGAAGCCAACCTTGGCTGCGTTTGAAGGGATCGCGTGCCATCGCAATAGTGGTCCGCGTCGTCACCCAGCACCGTCCTTTCCGCGCGGGCATGCACTTTTGGCAAAAATCGGGTGCGTCTTGCGTGTCATCGCTCCACGCTCTCATGGGTTGGAGCCTCCAAAATGCCCGTGGCGTTTCGGCGTGGCGTCGGCCCCAAACATGGGGCTTCGGCCTGGTGAGCTAGAGCAGAATCCTATCAATCTGGCTCATAGCCTGTCGCCGTGAAATAGTTGGCGCATTCCTGTGGCGTGAAGGCGTCCAAGGCATCGCGGATCGCGTCCCATAGCTCGCTGATGC
>JAPLOI010000067.1 GCA_026400815.1 Alphaproteobacteria bacterium | reverse complement strand
TCACCATCCGCGACATGGGCATCGAACTCCGCCACGCCCTGGAGCCCTGGCACGTGCTGGGCGAGGAAAACACCCCGCAAGGCATGGTCCGCTACGTCGACAGCTCCGCCGAACGCGTGCAGCTCAAGGTCAGCAACTGGGTGGAAGAACGCTACACCCTGGCCGCCAACGGCACCGCCATCCCGCTCGCCCGCACCGACCGCGCCGGCGAATACGTCGCCGGCGTGCGCTTCAAGGCCTGGGACGCGCCCTTCTCACTCCATCCCACCATCAAGGCGCAAGCCCCTCTGATCATTGATGTCTACGATACCTGGACCGGCCGCAGCCTCGGCGGCATGACCCACCACGTCGCCCACCCCGGCGGCCGCAGCTACGACACCTTCCCCGTCAACGCCAACGAAGCCGAAGCCCGCCGCCGCGCCCGCTTCCTCCCCCTCGGCCATACCCCAGGCCCAACCCCACCCCCGCCCGCCACGCCCAACCGAGACCACCCCCTCACCCTCGACCTCCGCCGCCCGGCCTGAGATGCTGGGAGGATCATGAGTCGAGTCTTGCCCGCGCCGAGAGAAAGGAAGGCCAGGGGCTTTGCCCCTGGACCCCACTGGGGCCTTAGGCCCCAGACCCCGCTTGTTTTCCGCCTTCGGCGGGGAGGGGCCGTCTCGCAGGTTCGATCGGCCTCGATGGCCCCTCCCCGCCGAAGGCGGAAGCTAATGTGGGTCCAGGGACCTCAGGTCCCTGGCGGGTCCAGGGCAGAGCCCTGGCCTTGCCTTCCCCTCCGCGCGCGCAGCACCCGCCCATGACCCTCCAGCCTCCGGACGAGATGGTGGATGGCCGGGGTGGCTTGCGGCCGCAGTGGCGTGGGGTGTTGGGGGCGTTGGCGGGGGTTGATCTGGCCGAGCGGGCCAGGCGGCTGGATCGGGCGTTTGAGGAGGAGGGGGTGGGGGGCTGGCTGCCGGGGGCGCGGCAGCCCTGGCGGTGTGATCCCGTGCCGTTGGTTTTGGCGGCGGGGGAGTTTGCGGCGGTGGAGGGGGGCCTGGCCCAGCGGGCGCGGCTGTGGCAGGCGGTGTTGGCGGATCTGTATGGGCAGCGGCGGCTGGTGGCGGAGGGGGTGGTGCCGCCGGGGCTGGTGTTTGCCAATCCGGGTTTCTTGCGCGCGGCGCCGGGGGCGGCACCGGTGCTGACGTTCTATGCGGCGGATCTGGTGCGCGGGCTGGATGGGGCGTGGCGCGTTCTGGCGGATCGGGTGGCGGCGGCGGACGGGATCGCCCATGCGCGGGAGAACCGTCGGCTGCTGAGCCGGGTGCTGCCGGAGCTGAGCCGCCCGGTGCAGGTGCGCCAGCTGCGGCCGTTCTTCGATGTCTGGCAGGACGCGCTGCGACGCCTGGGCCCCAATGGCGGCACGGTGGCCTTGCTGACGCCGGGCACAGGCAGTGCCGACTGGTTCGAGCATATGTATCTGTCGCGCGAGCTGTCCTGCGCCCTGGTGGAAGGCGGCGACCTCACGGTGCGCGGCGGCGGGGTATTCTTGAAGACATTGAGGGGGTTGCAGCCCGTTAATGTGATTTTATCGAAAGTGCCAGGCCGGCTGGCCGATCCGCTGGAACTGGAAACCGGCAGCCATATCGGCGTGCCGGGCCTGCTGGGCGCCATGCGGGCGGGGCGGGTGCGCGTGGCCAATGACCCAGGGGCCGCGGTGCTGGAAGCGCCCGGGCTGGCGGCCTTCGTGCCTGCGCTGATGCAACGGCTGCTGGGCGAGACGCCGGCGATCGAGGGCGTGGAGGCTCGCTGGCTCTGCACCCCGGGCGCGCGGGAGGCGGTGATGCAGGCCCCCTCCGCCTGGCTCCTGCGCCCGGCGGCGGAAGGCGAGGCGGCGGCAGTGCTGCCCGGCGCCATGGCCCCCGATGCCCGCGCGGCGCTGTTCCGCGATTTGGAGGCGCGACCCTGGGCCTGGGTGGCGCAGGCGGCGCTGCCGGGCTCGCTGGCACCGACGCTGGAGGGCTCGGGCCTGCAACCCCGCCCGGTGGTGCTGCGCGTGTTCCTGGCCTGGGACGGCACGCAGTGGCAGGCCATGCAGGGTGGGCTGGCGGAGGCATTGCCGGAAGGCGCCCTGCCCGGCCTGCCGCGCCAGGGGGCCCGCTGCACCAAGGATGTATGGGTGCTGCGGGAGGACAATCTGGACATCGTCGGCCCCGCCCTCCGCCCTGCCCCGCCCTTGGTGCTGCGCCGCACCTCCGGCGACCTGCCGAGCCGGGTGGCCGACAATCTGTTCTGGCTCGGCCGCTACGTGGAGCGGCTGGACCGGGCGGCGCGGCTGGTCCGCGCCGCCCTGGTCCGCCTCAACCGCGGGGCGGCGATGCTGCCGCGCGAGGGGCTGGAGCTGGAGGTGCTGGCCCGCAGCCTGGAAGCCGCCGGGCTGATCGGCACGGAGGTGGTGGGCGCCGCCCTGCCCATGACCCTCGGCCCCGCCCTGCGCGAGGCGATGCGCGAGGACGGCTCGGTGGGCCAGCTCTTCGCCAGCGTCTCCAGCCTCGCCGCCAGCGTGCGGGACCGGTTGACATCCGACATGTACGCCACGTTCACCCTGGCCCGTCGTGCCGCGCGCGATGAGGCAGCGGCGGCGGCGCGGGAGGGCGATCTGGACCGCATCGGCCACGCCATGGCCAGCGTCGCCCGCTTCGCCAGCGCGGTCTCGGGCCTGGCGGCGGAGAACATGGTGCGCGGCGGCGGCTGGCTGTTCCTCGATCTCGGCCGCCGTCTGGAACGGGCGCAGGCGGTCACCACCGAGGTCGGCTTCGCCATCGACCAGCACCCGGCGCGGATCGAGCCCGGGCTGCGCCTCGCTTTGGAGCTGTGCGATTCCGCCATCACCTACCGAAGCCGCTATTTCAACGTGGTGCAGGCCGCACCGGTGCTCGATCTGGTGCTGGCCGACCAGGGCAACCCGCGCGGCCTGGCCTTCCAGCTGGTGGCGATGCACGAGGCGCTCGATCGGCTGGACGAGCAGGATGGCGAGGCCCCGCGGGATCGGCTGGCCACCGCCGCCGCCGGCCTGCTGGCCGAGGTGGAATCGCTGGTGGGCGAGGTGATGGCGTCGGCCGACCAGTCCGTCGCCGCCAGCGGCGTGGCCAAGCGGCTCGCGGGGATCGCGGACGAGATGGCGGCGCTGTCCGACCGGATCACACGGCGCTACTTCGCCCTGCTGCCGGAAGCCCAAACCCTCGGCGTGGCGGCGGCCTGATGCGCTATCGCGTGCGCCACGAGACCGAGTACGCCTATGACCAGCCGGTGGATCTCGGCCGGCACATGCTGCATTTGTTGCCGCGCCCGCTGCCCTGGCAGCACGTGGTCTCTGCCTCGCTCTCCGCCGATCCGCTGCCGACCACGCGGGAGCAGGGGGTGGACCATTTCGGCAACCTCGTCACCTGGATGGCGCTCGATCGCCCGCACGCCGCCTTCCGCCTGGCGCTGGAGGCGGTTGTGGAAGTGGAATTCCCCACCCCGCCGCCCGCCGAGGCCACGCCCCCCTGGGAACAGGTGGCCGCCGCCGCCCTGGCCGGTGGCCCGGATGGCTGGCAGGCCGCCGAGTTCGCCTTCGGCAGCGCGCTGGCCCCGGCGGATGCGGGCGCCGGCGCCTATGCCGCCGCCAGCTTCCCGCCTGGGCGGCCGGTGCTGGCGGGGCTGCTGGAGCTCACGGCGCGCATCCGGCGCGAATTCACCTTCAAGCCGGGCGTGACCACCATCAGCACGCCGGTCTCCCGCGTGCTCGCCCAGCGGGCCGGGGTGTGCCAGGACTTCACCCACCTGATGATCGCCGGGCTGCGGTCGCTCGGCCTGCCGGCGCGCTATGTTTCCGGCTATCTGCGCACCCGCCCGCCGCCGGGCCAGGCGCCGCGGCAGGGGGCGGACCAGTCGCATGCCTGGGTGGGCTGCTGGCTCGGCCCCGCCCATGGCTGGGTGGACCTCGATCCCACCAACGACCTGGTGGTGCGCGACGAACATGTGGTGCTGGCCTGGGGCCGGGACTATGGCGATATCAGCCCGGTTCGGGGCATTATCCTGGGTGGCGGCAGCCACGCGATCAAGGTGGGCGTGGATCTGGCGCCGGTTTAGGGACGGGGACGTGAGATGACGAAAGATCTGGATGCGCTGGTGATCGGCGCCGGCTTCAGCGGCATGTACATGCTGATCTGCCTGCGCGACCGGCTGGGCCTGCAGGCCGAGGTGCTGGAGATGGCCGATGGCGTGGGCGGCACCTGGTACTGGAACCGCTACCCCGGGGCGCGCTGCGATTCCGAGAGCCATTCCTACTGCTACGGCTTCAGCAAGGAGCTGCTCCAGGAATGGGAATGGAGCGAGCGCTACCCGGAACAGCCGGAGATCCTGCGCTACCTGAACCACGTGGCGGACCGGTTCGACCTGCGCCGGAGCATTTCGTTCAATACCAAGGTTGTGGGCGCCGAGTACGATGCCGGCGCCAACAAGTGGATCGTGCGCACCGAGGCGGGCGAGACCTATCGGGTGACGTATCTGATCACCGCCGTGGGCTGCCTTTCCTCGGCCAATGTGCCGAAGCTCAAGGGCCTGGAGGGGTTCCAGGGCGAGTGGTACCACACCGGGCTCTGGCCGCATGAGGGCGTGGACTTCGCCGGCAAGCGCGTGGGCCAGATCGGCACCGGCAGCACCGGCATCCAGGCGGTCCCCGTCATCGCCGAGCAGGCGGGGCACCTGACGGTGTTCCAGCGCACCGCCAACTACTCCATCCCCGCCCGCAACGTGCCGTTGACGGCGGAGTTCAAGCAGTATGTGAAGACCCATGCGGACGAGATCCGCGCGGTGATGCATTCCACGCCGAACGGGCATCCCTTCGTGATCAACACGCGCAAAGTGTTCGACGTGGACGACGCGGAGCGGGAGCGCATCTTCGAGGATGGCTGGGCCAAGGGCGGGCTGCAGTTCCGCGCCGCGTTCGGGGACGTGCTGGTGGATGAGGTGGCCAACGCCCAGGCCGCCGGGTTCATCAAGCGCAAGATCCGCGAGGTGGTGCAGAATCCGGAGACGGCCGAGTTGCTGGCCGATATCGACCACCCCTTCGCCGCCAAGCGCCCGCCGATCGACACCGAGTATTTCGAGGCATTCAACCGTAGCAACGTGGCGCTGGTGGATGTGCGGAAGGACCCTGTGGCGGAGATCACCCCCACCGGGCTGAAGCTGGAAAGCGGGGCCAGCTTCGATCTGGATATCATCGTGTTCGCCACCGGCTTCGATGCCATGACCGGGCCGCTGCTGCGGATGGAGATCACGGGGCGCGACGGGCTGGCGCTGAAGGATGTGTGGTCGGCGGGGCCGAAGACGTATCTGGGCTTGCAGGTGGCCGGGTTCCCCAATCTGTTCACCATGACCGGGCCCGGCAGCCCGAGCGTGCTGTGCAACATGCCGGTGGCGATCGAGCAGCATGCGGACTGGATCGCCGGCTGCATCGCCCATATGCGGGCGAACGGGCTGCGCACGGTGGAAACCACCGAGGGCGCGGCCGAGGAATGGGGCCGGCATGTGAACGATCTGGCGAACGCCACGCTGCTGCCGAAGGCGACCCATAGCTGGTACCTGGGCGCGAACGTGCCCGGCAAGCCGCGGGTTTTCATGCCCTATGCCGGCGGCATGGCGCGCTACCGCGAGCATTGCGCCGAGGTGGTGGCGCAGGGGTACCCGGGGTTCGTGCTGAGCGCTTGAGGCAGGGAAAGCGAAGCGGTCACAGAGAGCACAGAGGGCCACAGAGGGGCACGGAGAAGGAAGCAGCCTGCTTCTCTGTGCTCTCCGTGGTCCTCTGTGCTCTCTGTGACCGCTGTCCTTTGACCCACTCTCACCATCCAGGATGGAGACGACCATGACGCTGATGCAGGGCTTCCCGCCCACCGCCGATGGCCAGGTGACGCTAGCCAACTGGCGCACGCCGCCGTTCAACCAATGGGCGCTGCACCATGTGCGGGAGGTTGTGCCCTCCGCCGAGATCGCGAACGATCCGGAGAACATCTGGCAGCTGGCGCTCGGCGATGCCGACCTCTCGGGGTTGGGGATCGAGGCGGCGCTGGCCTCCACCGCGACGGATGCCATGGTGGTGCTGCACCATGGGCGGATCGTGTTCGAGCACTATGCGAACGGCATGGCACGGAACACGCCGCATATCCTGATGAGCGTGAGCAAATCGGTGCTCGGCGTGGTCGCGGCGATCCTGGCGGCGCAGGGGCGGTTTGATACGGCGGCCCCGGTGACGTCGCTGATCCCCGAAGTGGCCGGCAGTGCCTATGACGGGGCGACGCTGGGGCAGTTGCTGGATATGCGGGCGGGCATTGCCTTCGAGGAGAACTACGAGGCGGTCTCGGGCGCGATCATCGAGTATCGCAAGGCGCAGGGCTGGAACCCGCTGGCGCCCGGCGAGACGGCTTCGGATTTGCGGTCCTTCTTCCCGGTGCTGCGGGATGGGGACGGGCCGCATGGCGGGCGGTTCCATTATGTGTCGCCGAACACCGACCTACTGGGCTGGGCGTTGGAGCGGGCTTCGGGCACGCGCTATGCCGACCTGGCCTCCCAGCTGCTGTGGGCGCCGATGGGGGCGCAGCGGGATGCCTATATCACCGTGGACCGGCTGGGCGCGCCGCGCTGCGCCGGGGGCGTGTGCGCCACGGCGCGGGATCTTGCCCGGTTGGGGCAGCTGATCGCGCAGGGTGGGGCGCGCGAGGGGCGGCAGATCATCCCCGAGGCCTGGATCGCCGATATCACCGGCAATGGCGACGCCGCGGCGTGGGACCGGGGGGATTTCGCGCATCTGTTCCCGGGGGCGGCCATGCATTATCGCGACAAGTGGTATGTGACGCGGGAGGCAACCCCGATGCTGTCCGGGCTGGGCGTGAACGGGCAGCATCTGTTCGTCGACCGGGCGCGGCAGTTGGTGATCGCCAAGTTCTCGTCGCAAGCCAGCGCGCTGGATGTGCCGGCGATCGAGGCGACGATGGCGATGGTGGCGCGGATCAGGGGGCGGTTGGGCTAGGGCCCACCGCGCTTCGGGCATGGGTCATCGCCGCCGGAAGCGGGGTTTTCGCGACGGATTCAGGGTGATTTTGAGCGTGTGACCCCATCGGCGGCGCGCGGGCGGCCTGGGGCGGGCGGAGTGCGGGTGCGCGGTGGCCGGAGAGGGCCATGCCCTCGGCGCGGTCACAGCGCATCAGCCAGCCGAGGCGGGCGCGCAGGCGGAACAGCCGGCGCAGGACATGGGGGTCCCAGTCGGAATCCTCGGTGGGGTCGGTGGTGAGGGAGAGGAGCCAGTCCTTGTGCGGGCGGCGCATGGCGTGGCGCGCGACGGTCGCGACCTGGAAGGCGGCGAGCAGGGCCAGCAGCAGGAGCTTCAACGCGGCCGGAATCCGGGCGTGCAGAATCGACTGCGCCAGGGGGCGCAGGGCGTCGGCTTCGCTCGGTGCGGCGGGTTGATGTGGCATCACCAGGAATTTCAGCACACTCAACACCGGTGAACCAGAAATTTTTCTTAGATCGTGTGAAATTTTGGGTTTGACAGGGGATTGAGGCCCGGTGGGCTGGGCTTTGTGGCCTTGGGGCGCGGCAGGGGCGCCGGGTGCCCAGGTGCCGCACGCATTACCCTGCGGTTAATAAATGCGGCATGAGTCGTGAATATCAATATTTCTAATTGTTACTCATTGCCGCTACGACGAAATGAATGGTCGCATTTTAGAATTCATGGCGCGTCTCACTATTGCCGTTTTATGGCATGGATGCTTATTGCGGATATCGACTGACAAGAAATATGAGAATCAGGCTACCTCATGTTATATAACAATTACTCTCAAACACTGGCGAATACGGCATATCCGGCCGCGATGCAGGTGGAAAATGCGTGCGCTTCTGAGAGAAATGCCCAATCCCGCCTGGCCCTCATTGCCGTTACGATGGTCGCCAGCGAGTGCGACGTGATCGAGGCTTTTGTCCGCCATAGTTTGATCTATGTCGATCACGTGCATCTGCAATTCCACAATTGCTACGATACCTCGCCCGAGATTGTCGCACGCCTGATCGCCGAGGGCCTGGCGGTCTCGGCCGAGCAGAGCGATACCCCGGTGCTGCGCCGCGAACATCTCGGCGACGCGCTGGTGAGACGCGTGGCGGCGCAGGGCGCATGGGACCATATCCTGCCGCTGGACGCCGACGAGTTCATCGTTGCCGACAGCCGCGACGCGCTGGAGGCCGCACTGGCCGGGGTGCAGCAGCCGGGCGCACTGGCGGTGCCCTGGCTTTCCTATGTGCCGCAGCCCGATGACGATCCGCTTGACCCCAATCCGCTGACCCGCATCCGCAACCGGCTGGCGGCCCCCCCATCCCAAGGTACGCAAGGTGTTCTTCCGCGCCGCGTTGCTGGACGGGGATGACACCTACCTTGCAGACGGCAACCACCATCTTCTCAGCCGAACCGGCCGGGCGATCCGGGAACAGCCGGCCGTTGGCATCTTCCTGGCGCATTACCCGGTGCGCAGCGCGCAGCAACTGGTGAGCAAGGTGCGCATGGGGGCGCTGGCCCGCCGCCTGAGCCCGGAATTCACCGAGCACCAGTCTCGCCACTGGCGTGCCCTGGCGGCCGATCGGGAATTGGGCACCGACATGCCGGCCGAGCGGCTTGCCCGGCTGGCGGGTTCCTATCTGGATGCCGGCGGCGGCGCGCCGGTGCGGGCGCCGCTGGCGACCGCGGTGCAGAGGCTGCGGTATCCCGAGCTGATCCACGTTGATGCCAGCGCGCGCCTGGCGGGCTTTACCGAAGTGCTGGTGGCTGACGCCCTGCACACGAACACACCGGCGCGGGCGAGCGAGGCGGCGTATCGCATGGCGCTGGCCGAACTGGATTCGCTGCGCCGTGTTGTGCAGCGCGCCCATGCCAAGGCCCGGGTTTACAAAGCCATGGCGGGGGCCGGGCTTGTTGGCGCGGCGGCGATGGCGCTGCTCGGCCTCGCCGTGATTCTGTAGGATGACCATGGCCGCCCCGCGACCGCCCCCCACGGTATCGCCCGTTGCCGCTTCCGGACCGGATGAAGCCGAAGATGCGGGCGCGGAGCTGGCACGGCTGCGGCGTGAGCTGGCCGCGTTGCAGGCCCGCCACCAGGGGGTGCTCGGCTCCTCCAGCTGGCGCCTGACCGCGCCGTTGCGCGATCTTGCCCGGTGGCTGGCCCCGCTGTGCGCCAGCGGCTTACGGTGGCTGCGCCGTGCCCCGGTGATCGGGCCCTGGCTGATCCGCAGCGCGCTGGTGCGGCGCCATGCCAGGATCCATGGGGTGGCACCGCGGCTGGATCCGCCGATCACGTTCAACGAGCATATCCTGCACCGCATCCTGTTCGACCGCGATCCGCGCCTGAAGGTGCTGAACGACAAGCTGGCCGTGCGCGACTTCATCCGCGCCCGGGTGGGGGAGGACTATGTCGTGCCCCTTCTGGGCAGTTGGAGTGACCCCGCCTTGGTGGCGTGGGACCGGCTGCCGGTGCCGTTCGTGCTGAAGCCCAACCATTCCTCGGGACCGATTGCCTATGTGCGGACCGAAGCCGAGTTGGATCGCGCGCGGCTGACGGCCCTGGCGCGCGGCTGGCTGGCGGAGGATTACTTCGATACATCAATGGAGTGGGGCTATCGCAACCTGCCGCGCCGGCTACTGGCGGAGCCGTTGATGCGTGGGCCGGACGGTGCCGCGCTGATCGAGGCCCAGGTGTTCACCTTTCACGGCCGGGCGGCCATGCTGCGCGTGTTGGTTGGCTTGAAGGGCAGCGACGAGCGGCGTGAGGTCTGCTTCGACGCGCGGGGTGTTCTCGTGCCCCAGACGACCTCCTTGTTGCAGAGCGAGGTGCGGATAGAGCCGGAACTGTTTGATCGGCTGATCGCCTTGGCCGAAACCCTCGGCGCCGGGTTCAGCCATTTGCGCGTCGATTTCAACCTGACGGCGGACGGTCCGATGATCGGCGAATTGACGCCCTATACGGGCGGCAGCACCCATCATTGGCGCCATCCGGAATGGAACGGTGTTTTCGGCAGGATGTGGGCCGAGCAGGCGCCGCAGCCGGGCCGGCCCTGATCCGTCGGTGCGCGATGTGGTTCCGGGCGCCGTGATGCTCGAAGGCGTGCTTCGCGCGATCAGATCCAGCGCCTGGGCCGTGGCGATCTGGTCAATCGGCGGGACTGGGATGCACATGGAGACAGAGAGAAGGAAGATTCTTCTTTTTTCTGAAGAAAAAAGAAGCAAAAAAGACTTTATTTTTTGGGTCCGGGATGGGTGATGGAGTGGCGTGGTGTGGAAGACTGGATTGCTTCGCTGCGCTCGCAATGACGAGAGCAGACGAGGTGCAAAGTCATAAAAGTTTTTTGGTTCTTTTTTTCAAAAAAGAACCGATTTCTTACTTGAATCGTGTCGGATCAATCGCCGGGTAGATGTTCGCGGCCCATTCCGGCACCTGCCCTGCCACCAGCGCGGCGAGCAGGCGCCCGGCGGCGGCGGAGGTGAGGATGCCGTCGCCGCCCTGGCCGACGAACCAGAAGAACCCCTGCCCTTCCGCGGCCTGGCCGAAGGCGAAGGCACCGTCGGGCGTGAAGGTGCGCAGGCCGGCCCAGCTGCGTTCCACGCGGCGGACTTGGATGTCCAGCACCTCCTGCATGCGGGCGACGGCGGTGGCGATGTCGAGCTCTTCCGGTTGGACGTCGTGGGCGTGGGTGGGGGTGGCGTCGGCGGGGGAGACCATGAGGCGGGTGCGGGCTTCGGGCTTGCAGTACCAGCTGCGCCGGGCGTCGTAGAGGCGGGGCCAGTCGGCGACCTCGTGGGGGGTGGGGTCGATCACCACGGCGGTGCGGCGCTTGGGGGTGAGGCCGAGGGGGCGGATGCTGGCCTGGGCCGCGATGTCGTCGCCCCAGGCGCCGGCGGCGTTGATGAGGATGGGGGCGCGCAGGGTGGCGCCGGAGGTGGTTTCCACGCGCCAGGTGCCGGATTCGCGGGTGATGCGGTGGCTGCGGCGGCGGAAGGCGATTTCGGTGCCGCGGCTGCGGGCGCCGCGGAGGTAGGCTTGCAGCAGCACGTCCACGTCGATGTCGTAGTTCTCGGTTTCCAGCGCGGCGGCGGCGGCGTAGCCGGGGCGCAGGGCAGGGATGAGGCGGCGGAGGTCCTCGACGCTGATTTCCTGGATGTTGGCGCGGGTGGCGAGCATGGCGTGCAGGTCGGGGAGCTGGTCGGGCGGGACGGCGAAGGCGACGTGGCGTTCGTGCAGGATGGGGGTTTCGGCGAAGCCTGCGGGCGGGGTGCGGAGGAAGGCGAAGGATTCGTGGGCCAGGGTGCGTTCGTAGTCTGGCCCGCCATTGGCGACCCAGAGCGCGGCCGAGCGGCCGGAGGTGTGGTAGCCGGCGGCTTCCTCCGCCTCGATGAGGGCGACGCGGTGGTGGAAGGAGAGGTGGTACGCCGCGGTGGCGCCGGCGATTCCGCCACCGATCACCAGCGAATCGAACGACTCGGTCATGCGAATCGGCTTGGGCGGATGGATTCTACGAGTCGCGCCGAGTCGGAAAGCCAATCCGAGTCGCGGCCGGCGATCATGTCGGCCACCAGGCGGCCGGCGGCGGGGGAGGTTTGGATGCCGTAGCCGCCCTGGCCCGCGCACCAGAAGAAGCCTTCCGCCCCGGGCGCGAAGCCGAAGGCCAGGCTGCCATCGGGGGTGAAGGTGCGCAGGCCGGCCCAGGTTCGTTCCACGCGCTTCACGTCGAGATCGAGCATCTGCTGCATGCGATCGACGGCGATGGCGACGTCCAGTTCATCCGGCTGGACGTCGTGGGCGTGGATGGGGGTTTCGTCGGCGGGGGAGATCATGAGGCGGGTGCGGGCTTCGGGCTTGCCGTACCAGCCTTCGCGCGCCTCCATCAGGGCCGGCCAGTCGGCGGGCTGCCAGGGGGTGGGGTCGATGATGACGCCGGTGCGGCGCTTGGGGACCAGGCCGAGGGGGCGGATGTTGGCCTGGGTGGCCACCTCGTCGGCCCAGGCGCCGGCGGCGTTGACCAGGATGGGGGCGCGGAACCGGGCGCCGCCGGTGACTTCCACTTCCCAGGCACCATTCCGGCGTTCGATGCACATGGTGCGGCTGCGCAGCGCCATGGTGCCGCCGCGGCGGCGGAGCTGGGCCAGGAAGCCCTGGTGCAGGGCGGCCACATCGAGGTCGAAAGTGCCTTCCTCCAGCAGGGCGGCGGAGACGGCGCCGGGGCGGATGGCCGGGACCATGGCGCGCGCGGCGGCGACGCTGATTTCCTTCAGCCAGGGGCCGGCGGCCAGGGCTTCCTGCGCGGCGGCTTCGTCGCCGGTGGCGGCGAGGGTGAGGATGTTGCGGGGGGACCAGAGCTTGACCTCGGCGAAGCCTTCCGGCGGGGCCTCGAAGAAGCCGCGGGAGGCGCCGGTGAGGGCGCGCACGTCGAGCGGCCCGTAGCTGAGGATCCACAGCGCGGCGGAGCGGCCGGTGGTGTGGTAGCCGGCGGCTTCCTCCGCCTCGATCAGCGCCACGCGGCGGTCGGCGGCGAGGTGGGCGGCGGCGGAGGCTCCGGCGATGCCGGCGCCGATGACGATGCAGTCGGTTTGGTGCGTGTCCATCCGCCAAATCTAGCCGTGGGGCCCCACCCGCGGAAGCGCCCGCGCCAGCCAAGCACAAATTGTATGCCACCGGTGCGCCAGGAGAACAGCTAGGCTCCAATGCGCCAGCGCGGGTAGACGCGATACTGCGGCGCAGCAACAACTTTTGGTTGTGCAGCACATGCACACACGATCGGCCCCAGCCGCGAACGGCCCGGCCCAATTCCAAAACATCTGGAGTGCCACTGATGACAACGAATACGACTTGCGCATGCTGCGCCCCCCCGTTCTCCCACCGGCACGGCATGAACCGCCGCGGCATGCTGGGCCTTGCCGCCGGCCTGCTCGGTGCCGCCGCCTTCGGCCGCGGGGCCCGTGCCGCCGACGGCACCACCTATGATTCGATGCTGCTCACCTGCATCGACCCGCGCTTTGTCACGACGGTGAACGGCTGGATGGACACGCAGCACCTCAAGGGCCAGTACAGCCAGTTCGCCATCGCCGGCGCGTCCATCGGCGTGGTTGCCCCGGCCTTTGCCGGCTGGGCGCCGGCGTTCTGGGACAACCTTGGGGCCTCGATGCAGTTGCACAAGATCAAGCGCGTGATGGTGGTGAACCACCGTGACTGCGGCGCGGCCAAGATCGCCTATGGCGCCGATGCCGTGGCCAGCCGTGATGCCGAAACGGCGCTGCATCGCAAGGTCTTCGCCGAGTTCAAGGCGCAGCTTGCCCAGAAGCAGCCCAGCATGGGCATTGCCGGTGGGCTCATCGGGCTCGACGGCACGCTCGAATCCCTCGCCTGATCCCCTTGCGCCGCGCGCCGACCAGGCCGACCATGCTCCCCGTTCTCGGGAGGATTCCATGGTCGATCTGGTGCTGCGCGGTGACAGGATCGTCACCCCGGAAGGCGTGATCGGCGCCGACCTCGCCATTGCCGCGGGCCGCATCGCGGGGATCGAGAAGCTTGGCAGCCTGAATGCCAGCCGCACCATCGACATGACGGGGCGGATCGTGATGCCCGGCGGGATCGACCCGCATGTGCATTGCGACTGGCCGATGCCCTCCCCGGATGGCGGGGCGCCGCAGCACACCCAGCCGGCCAGCGTGGTGTCCCGCGCCGCGGTGTATGGCGGCACCACCATGATGATCGATTTCGTGCGTACGGTGGATGGGCCGAGCATTGCCGAGGCGATCCGCAAGCGCGATGCCGGCTGGGCCGGCAACTGCCATATCGACTACGCCTTCCACCTGATGGTGGAGGGGGATATCGCGCCGGAGCACCTGGATCAGCTCGGCGCCACCATCCGTGCCGGCCACCCCACGGTGAAGATCTTCACCACGGACATCACGCCGAGCCGCAAGGGCCGCATGGTGGATTTCGGCGATATATGGGAGGTGTTCCAGGTGATCGCGGCCAACCAGGGCCTGGGCGTGATCCATGCCGAAGACAACGACATCGTGATGCACATGTACGGCAAGCTGATCCGCGAGGGTCGCACCAGCTTCCATAACATGGCCGAGGTTCACAACGCGCTGAGCGAGGATCTGTCGTTCCGCCGCATCATCCGGCTGGCCGAGAGCGTGCCGGGGACGGCGCTGTACATGCTGCACACCTCGGCGGCCTCCGGCGTTGCCGCCATCCGGGAGGCGCGGGCGAAGGGGCTGCCGATCTATGGCGAGAGCCTGCACCAGTACATGCTCTACACCTCGGAAGATTATAAGAAGCCCAACGGGCAGATCTACCACACCTACCCCTCCCTGAAGTCGCCGGCCGACCAGGCCGCCCTTTGGGCCGGCACGCTGGATGGCAGCATCAACTGCGTGGCCACCGACGAGCTGTGCTGCTCGCTGGCGCAGAAGACCCAGGGCGTGCGGATCGACGACACCACCGGCGGCAATTCCGGCGTGGAGCCGCGGGTGGCGCTGATGTACACCGAGATGGTGGGCAAGCGCGGGTATAGCCTGGAGCGGTTTGTCGATCTCGTCAGCAGCAACGCGGCGAAGATCCTGGGCATGTATCCGCGCAAGGGCGCGATCGCGCTGGGGGCGGATGCCGACATCACGGTGCTGGACCCGACGCGGCGGCGCACCATCACGGCATCCGACCTGCACGAGAGCGACTACACCCCGTGGGAAGGCTGGGATGCGCATGCCTGGCCGTGCCTGACCATGCTGCGCGGCAAGGTGGTGATGCAGGACGGCACGCTGCTGGGCGCGCTGACCGATGGCGCCTGGGTGAAGCGGGCGATCGACCCGGCGATCATCGCCGCCCCCGTTAAGATGTGACGCCGGCCGATCTCGTCGCCCTGCTGCGGGATGCGCTGCGGCTGTGGGGGGCGGAGGGCCATGTCTCGGCGGAGGAAGGCCACGTGGCCGTCACCCGGCCGGACGGCATTTGGCGCATCTCGCCGGGCCCGCCGCCCACGCGCTGGTTCCTGCAGACGCCGGAGCGCGAAGCCGCCGGCCGGCCGGCGCGGCCGGCGCCTTCCATCACCGCGCTGCTCAGCGCGCTGCGGGCAGCACTCGGCCTGCCGCGCGGCACGCCGGCGCGGATCGGCGCCACGGGCACGGTGCAGGGCGGCTAAATGATCCATAAGTCGATCACAACGTGGGGAAAATCCCGAAAATTTGATGAGCGAAACGCAACTTAGATGAGTTTGTAACGATATAATACAATAGCAGCCTCGATTTTTGCATCGTTTTCACGATAATGCAACCTTCCCGCCCGGGAGGGTCGTGCATGCGGCAACGACGGGACGCCATTTTGTCCTACCCACGCGCAGCCGCGCCGGCACCGGCGGCCACCCTGCCGCTGCGTGCGCCGTTCACCGCGCTCCATGTCGCCTCCCTCGTGCTGCCCTTCCTGCTGGCCATCGCGTTCTCTGCCTGGATCTGGCGCCAGGTGGAGGCCGAGACAAAGGCCCGCACCGCCTACGCGGCCGAGTTGCTCGCCGAACACGTCGCCCGCGTGCTGGAGGTGAACGACGCCATCATCGCCGCCATCCGGATCCGTGCGGCCGGCATGTCGTGGCCGGAGATTGCCACCAGCCAGGAGCTCGCCGCCCTCATCACCGGCCTCGATGATGCCGCGCCGAACACCAACCGCATCGGCATGGTCGATCCCGCAGGCTTCGCCGTCCAGCTGTCGCGGCAGCCGGTATCCGCCCCGCCGATCCCGCTCGGCGATCGGGACCACGTCATCGCCCTCGGCAGGCCCGGGCCAGACCGCGCCATGCTCGGCCGGCCGATCGTCTCGCGCGCCACGGGCACGCTGGTAGTGCCCTATGCCCGCCCGCGCCTGGGGCCGGGCGGGCTCAGCGATGGCGGCATCATCTGGACCACCTTCCCACCCCGCTCGCTGGCCGACCTGTTTCACCGCCACGCCCTCGGCCCGGACGATACCGTGATGCTGATGCGCGAGGATGGCGTGGTCCTGGCCCGCTTCCCGTGGATCGATCCCACCACCCTGCCCGCCCTGCCGGCGAGTGCGGCACCCATGCAGGCGATCGCCGCGGCGCCGACCGGGCCCGGCGCGACCCCGCACGTGATCGGCGCCTCGCCCATGGACGAACAGGTACGCCTCTACGCCGCCCGCCGCATTCCGGGCGCCGGCGCCGCGCTGGTGTATGGCCGCGCCCTCTCCTCGGTGCACGCCGAATGGCTGCAGCGCAGCCTCGCCGTGCTGGCCGTGGCCGCCTTGTCCTCCGCCCTGCTGCTGTACCTCACCCGCCGCAGCCGGGAGGCGACGGCGCGGGAGCTGCAGGCGCGCGACCAGGCGCGCATCTCCGCGGAGCAGCGCGCCACCGCCGAAGCCGCCCGCGCCGATGCGGAAGCGATGCTGCGCCAGAGCCAGCGCGTGGAAATGCTGGGCCAGATCGCCGCCGGCGTGGTGCATGATTTCCGCAACACGGTGCAGACCGTGCATGCCGGCGCCTCCCTGATCGAGCGTGCCGCCATGCGGGGCAACCTCGCCCGCGTGCGGGAGGTGGCGGAGATGCTGCGCCAGGCCGCCACCCGCGGCGGGCAGCTGACCCAGCGCCTGCTCTCCTTCCGCAAATCCGGCGACGGGCGCAGCAGCTGCGACCCGGCGGAGGTGGTTTCCGCCACCGGCACGCTATTGCGCGCCACGCTCGGCCCTGGCTACCGCCTGAGCGTGGACGTGCTGGGCGGCCTGCCGCCCTGTATCGCCGGCCACCCGGCGGAGCTGGATTCGGCCCTGATGAACCTGGTGATCAACGCGCGCGACGCCATGCCGGCGGGCGGCGAGATCACCATCGCGCTGCGCCCCACCGCCGACGCCCCTGGCCTCGCACCGGGCCGCTACATGGAATTGTCGGTGACGGATCGCGGCATCGGCATGGATGCGGATACCCTTTCCCGCGCCACCGACGCCTTCTTCACCACCAAGCCGGGCGGCGGCACCGGGCTTGGCCTGTCTTCCATCCGCGGCTTCGTGGAAGGGGCGGGCGGCACCATGCAGCTGCGCAGCATCCCGGGCCAGGGCACCACCGTGACCCTGTGGCTGCCGGAGGCAACGGAGGCGGGGGGCGATATCGCCCCCCGGTAAGGCCCGGCTCAGGCCTGCGCGCGATAACAAACCGTGCCATGGCCGGAAGAGGCAGCCATGGCACGGTTTGGCATCAGAAGCCGGTCAGCAGCACATCCAGCGCGCGCGTGATGGCGTCGGCCTCATGCCGCAACGATCCGATGGGGCGGCCGAGGTCGCGCACCGGCACAGCCACCACCGCCTGCGTCGCCATGACCAGCGCCGCGCCCCGCACCTCGAAGACCGGATTGAGATCGCGGATCGGCGGTGGCGCCCCTTCGCGCGGCAAAAGCGGCACGACCACGCGGGTGCGCAGGTGATCGAGCAGATCCGCCTGCACATCCAGCAGCGCCCCCGGCCCGCCGCCGGGCATGGGGTGCAGGTCGAACCGCGCCATCAAAAGCGGCGATACTGCGCCAGCGGCATGCCATGCGCCTCCACATGCGCGTTCCAGGCATCCATCGCCGCCCGGTTCTCCGCCAGCCAGACCTCGCGCCGCGCCCGCGCAACCTCCGCCGCCAGCCCGCGCTCGCAGGCCTGGGACATGTTGACCTTCAGCGCCTTCGCCTCGCGCAAGAGTGCCTCTGGCAAGGTGATATTGGTCGCACGGCGCGTGACCTGGTTAGGCGTGTCTGCCATTGTCGCCTCCATTCTCGAAGAGACTATGCGCATGTGGAATGCGCATTTCAACCTGAGACACCGCAGCAACATGGCCCCGGACCCAAAGTCGATGCCTTCGCCACCGTGGAGTGGCCTTCTGGCAACCGCCACCTTCCTCGTTGCCGCCATGCCGGTGATCGCGGCCCCAACCGCGTGTCCCGCCAGGGCCGACGTGACGCAGCAAGCCGAAAATGTGCCGGACGGATTTACCCCTTACGTCGCCAATTCACGCCACTTGCTCCGCGGAATCGGCATCTCGGCTGGTCCACCCAACGCCCGTGCACCCGGGGAAACAGCCTGGCTTCTCGCATCGAGCATGCGTCGCCAGGGAAGGGGGCACGTCGGAACCTGGCATTTCGACCCCAACGAACCGCCCGGCATCTGGGTTTCCTGTGTCTACGAGAACACAAGCACCGTCCTGTCCTTCCCTCTGCCCCTCACCACGAAGCAGTGCGAAGTGTCCTATTCGGATATCAACATCGCGACCAGCTTTGCCTGCAAATGACCCCTGCCGACCAGCGCGCTCTCCTGCGCGACGCCCTCCGCCTCTGGGACATTCCCGCGGCCGTGTCCGTGGAAGCGGACCACATCACCATTACCTGCCCCGAGGGCACCTGGCGCATCACCCCGGGCCCCGCCCCACCCGCTGGTTCCCGCAGACGCCGGAGCGCGAGGCCGCTAGCCGCCCGCCGCGCCCCATCCCCACCATCACCGCCCTGCTCAGCACGCTGCGCACCGCGCAGGGCGCCCCGCGCGGCGGCTCCGCGCGCATCGGCCCCGGAGTCGCCTAGCGGTCAGTACATCGTGTCCTTCAGGCGCTGCGGGGCGATCTGGTCGTAGGCGGCGCCGTCGAACTCGCCCTTGGTGATGTCTTCCAGAATCTTCCCGTTGCTCGGCAGCGCGGTGCGCTCAATCTGGGCGGTGGGGTCCCACAGGCGGGAGCGCATCAGCGCCTTGGCGCACTGGAAGAAGCAGTACTGCACCTTCACCACCAGCACGCTTTTCGGCAGCTGGTTGTTCACCACGAAGCGCGCCAGCAAGGCGGGGTCCACGCTGATCTGGGCCGTGCCGACCACGCGCAGGGTTTCGCCCACGCCGGGGATCAGGAAGAGCAGCGTCACGCGCGGGTCTTCCACGATGTTGCGCAGGTTGTCGATGCGGTTGTTGCCGCGGCGATCCGGCAGCAGCAGCGTGTGGGCGTCCTGGATTTCCACGAAGCCAGGCGCGTCGCCGCGCGGGGTGATCTCCACCGTCTCGCCGATGGTCGCCAGCACGCAGAACGGGCTGGCCTTGATCAGGGCCTGGTAGTGCGGGTGCAAATGGTCCACCTGCTTGGTGACGGCCGCCCCGGCCGGCTCCCCGTACAGCGCGCGCAGGCTTGCGATGTCGCGGATGATGTGGTCGGGATTGTCCATGATACCTGTATCCGTGGTGACGGGGTTTTTGGGCAGCGGCAAGACCACGCTGATCGGCCGGCTGTTGCCTGACCCGAGGCTGGCCGACACGGCGGTGATCGTCAACGAATTCGGCGAGGTGGCGCTGGATCATGAGCTGATCGCCAGCAGCACGGAATCGCTGATCCAGCTCACCACCGGCTGCCTGTGCTGCGCGGTGCGGACGGATCTGGTGCGGACGCTGCTGGAGCTGGAAGGGCGGCGGGAGGCCGGGGAGATCGCGTTTGCCAGGGTGCTGGTGGAGACCTCGGGGCTTGCCGATCCCGCGCCGATCCTGGCAGCCCTGATGAGCGACGGGGCGCTGGCCGGGCGGTTTGCGATCGGCGCGGTGGCCACGCTGGTGGATGCCGAGCTGGGCGAGGCCACGCTGGAACGCCACCCGGAAGCGCGCCGCCAGGTGGCCATGGCCGACCGCATCCTGCTGACCAAGACCGACCGTGCCGCGCCCAGCGCCGCGCTGCGGGCCCGGCTTGGGGCGCTCAACCCGGCTGCCACGCCCACGCTGGGACCGATTGATGCCGGCTGGCTGCTGGCGCCGGCCGGGCGGTTGCCGCAGGAATTCCCGCCCGTTGCGCTGCACACGGCGGGGATCGCTTCGGCCACCATCCACCGCACCGAGCCGGTGCCGGCGCTGGCGCTGACCCTGCTGATCCAGGCGCTGGCCGAGCATTGCGGGGCGCGCTTGCTGCGGCTGAAGGGGCTGGTGGAGCTTGCGGAGTTCCCCGGCCGGCCGGCGGTGATCCATGGCGTGCAGCATGTTTTCTCCGCACCGGAATTCCTCCCTGCCTGGCCCAGCGAGGATCGCTCCAGCCGAATCGTGCTGATCGGGGAGGCGTTGCCGCCGCATTTCGCCGCCCGGCTGCTGGATGCCATCATTGCCGAGGTGCAGGACGAAACCGCCCGCCAGGAGCCCTGATGCACACGCCAGACCACGTTCTGCACGACCGCCGGATCTTCACCGCCGCCGCCATGCGCGCCGTGCCGGTGCGGGACAGCGGGGAGCCCCTGGTGCGAGTGGCGCCGGAGCCCGGCCTCGTCTTCGGCCCGCCGCTGCCCTACGCCTGGTTGCGCCAGGGCACGCTCGCCCGGCTGCGCCAGGCCGTGCGGGCGCTGCGCGCGGAAGACCCGATCGCCACGCTGCAGCTGCTCTACGCCTATCGCTCGCTAGCCGCCCAGCGCGAGGGCTTCGCCGCCTCCCGCGCCAGGGCCGAGGCCGCGCACCCGGATTGGTCGCCTGAGGCGCTGGACGAGGAAGCCCATCTGTTCGCCGCGCTGCCCGAGGTTGCCGGGCACCCCACCGGTGGGGCGGTGGACGTGACCATCCTGCGCGCCGGCGTGGCGTTGGACATGGGCACCTTCTATGGCGACTGGGCCTCGCCGTTGATCTTCACCTTCGCCGAGGGGCTGACGCCGGAGCAGGCGGCCAACCGCGCGCTGCTGCGCCGGGCGATGGTCGCGGCGGGGTTCGCGCCGTTCAACGGGGAGTGGTGGCACTTCTCCCATGGCGATCGGGAATGGGCGCTGGTGTGGGGGGCGGAGGCGGCGCTCTACACCCAGGTGGGGGAGCCGGAGTAAGCAAGACTCTTCTTTTTCTGAAGAAAAAGAAGCAAAAAGACTTTTATGAGTTTGATGCGGATGGACCCGCACCAAACTCATAAAAGTTTTTTGGTTCTTTTTTTCAAAAAAGAACCGCTTACTTCCTTAGTTCTCTTCCCATAATCCGCTCATACACCTTGATCATGGCCGAGGTATCCTCGCCCCCCAGCCCCTGCGCCCGCGCCGCGCGCAGCAGGTTGAGCACGTTGGGGGCGACCATGCCGGGCACGCCGGTCTTGTCGGCCAGTTGCACCGCCAGGCGCAGGTCCTTGTGGGCGAGGTCGAGCGCGAAGCCGGGCGCGAAGGTGCCGGCCATCGATTTGGTGGCGATGGAGGTGAAGGCACCGGAGGCACCGGAGCTGACCGAGACGACGTCGGCGAGTTTCTGCAGGTCGATCCCGGCCGCGGCGCCCATCATCAGCCCTTCGGCGGCGGCGGCCATGTTGCAGAAGGCGAGCATGTTGTTGATCAGCTTGGCCACGGAGCCCATGCCCACGGCGCCGACATGGAAGGCATTGGCGGTGAAGCTGGCGAACAGCGGAAGCTGTGCCTCGAACACCGCGGCCTCGCCGCCCACCATGATGGCGATGGTGCCTTCCTCGGCCTTGGCGACACCGCCGCTGACGGGGGCTTCCAGCATGGCCACGCCCTTGGCCGCCAGGGCGGCGGCCATGGCCTGGGCGGTTTCGGGCGAGTTGGTGGAGAGGTCGATCACCACCGTGCCGGCGAGCGCCGTTTCCGCCAGGCCGCCAGGGCCGGCAATGACGCGCTCGACGATCTCGGGGATGGGCAGGGAGGTGAACACCACCTCGCAGCCCGCCAGGGCCGCGATGCTGGCAGCGGAGGTGGCGCCCAGCGCGGTGCAGCGTGCGACCGCGGCGGTGTCGAGGTCGTGCACCACCACCTGGTGGTTGGTGTTCCTGATGATGTTGCGGCACATGGGCCCGCCCATGTTGCCCACGCCGATGAAGCCGATTTTCATGATGTGATCCTCCCTGGGTGGAAGGATAGCGCTACCTTTGCGCGCGGGTGAATGGCGGCGGGTAGCGCACCTCGCCGCTGCGCCCGGCCAGCGCACCGGTGACCAGTTCCAGCGCCATCAGCTTGCCCGGGTCGTAGGGCGTGCGCAGATGGGCGATCACCGCGGCATCGAAGCCGAAGGGGCGGTAATAGGCGGGGTCGCCCTGCACCAGCACGGCGTAGCTGCCATGGGCGCGGGCGGCCTCCAGCCCCATCTGCACCAGCCGCGTGCCGATGCCCACGCCGCGATAGCCCTCGGCCACCGACAGCGGCGCCAGGGCGGCACTGGGGACGGTTTGGCCGTCGACGGTCACGGAGAGGGTGCTGAACATGACGTGGCCGACCACCTCGTCACCCAGCCGCGCCACCAGGGAGGCGAAGGCCCAGCCGCCGGTGCGCAGGCCATCGACCACCGCGGCTTCGTAGGTGTCGCTGAAGGCCGCCTGGTGCAGCGCCGCGATGGCGGGGATGTCCTCCGGCCGCTCGGGGCCGAAGCTGAGTGTGCCTTCGATCCCCGCGCGCGGCCGGACCATTAGGTGCGCTGGGCGGGGGCCGCCGCGGGGGAAGCGGGGGCGGGGGTTTTCATCATCGTGCCGGTCATCGGGATGAAGAACACGCCCACGTCCTTGCGGGAGTGGATCTTGCCGTCGGCGTCCTTGGTGTAGACGTAGAGGAACTGGCCGCGCTTGAAGGGCTGGCCGATGGGGATCAGGGCGCGGCCGCCCGGCTTCAGCTGCTTGAACAGCTCCGGGGGCGCATACTGCGCGGCGCAGGTGATGATGATGATGTCGAACCCGCCTTCGACCTCCGGCCAGCCGAAATACCCGTCGCCGACGCGGCTCTGCACGTTGTCGTAGCCCAGCGGGGCGAAGATCTTGCCGACGGCGCGGCCCAGCGGCTCGATGATCTCGATCGAGTAGCTCGCCTTGCAGATGCGCGAGAGGATGGAGCTTTGGTAGCCGCTGCCGGTGCCGATCTCCAGCGTGACATCGCCTTCCTTCGGCTTGGCCACCTGGGTCATGTAGGCTTGGCCGAGATAATCGGACAGCGCGGAGCCGAAGCCGAGGCCCCAGGGCTTGGGTTCCGACTCATAGGCGTTGGAGGGCGAGGCGGCCTTGGCCTCGTACTGGTAGTGGAAATACTCGCGCGGCAGTTCGGCGAAGGCGCGCATCACCTCCGGGTCCGCGCTGCCCAGGCGTTCCTTCAGGTAGCTTTCGATCCGCTTCAGCGCCACCGGGCGGCGGGCCTGGATGGCGTTGAACGACGCCTCGGAGATATCCAGCGGCCGGCCGGATTTCGCCATAGCCTCCATGAAGGCCGCCCGCGTCCAGCCACTGCCGGCATTCACCGCGGCATGGCCGGGGCGGGAGAGGATCGCCGGGGCAGCCAGCGCGACGGGGGCGGCCAGCAGGGCGCGGCGGGGAAGGGTCAGGGTCACGCGGTCGCTCCGGAATGCGGTCGGGGAAAGGTTAACCAGGCCGTCACATACAGCACCAGCGCGAACAACAGAACCCGGTCATAGCCGAACCCGATCGCCATCAGGTTCGCCGCCGGGGTGGACACCACGGAGAAGGCGCCGTTCAGCCCCCAGGCCCAGGGCAGGAAGCCGCCGGAGCCGACGCGGGAGAGGCCGAGCGGGAAAGGCAGGCCCAGCGCGATGCTGACGGGTGCGGCCACCAGCAGCACCAGCCCGGCCCGCACCAGCCACGGCAGGCCCAGCGTGGCCAAGATGATGTCCTGCAGGAACAGCAGCACCAGCGCCGCCCAGACCACGATCGCCACCGTGCACCACAGGCTCGCGCGGGCGGCGACCGCGGCGTAGCGCCCGGTGAGCATGGCGCCGAGGCCGGAGAAGATCAGCATCCCCGTGAGCACCAGCGCGAAGCCGGCCGAGCGGTCGTTCAGCCAGAAGCTGGCGCGCTCGATCAGGAACATCTCCACGAACAGGAAGCCGAGCCCGAGGCAGGAGAAATACAGCACCGCCCGCGCCGTGCTGCCCCAGCCCTCGCCGGTGCGCACCCGGGCACCACCGGCCAGCGGCAGCAGCAGCACCACCAGGGCGATCACCACCGCCTGGCCCAGCACGGCCACGTTCACCAGCGGGCCGATTTCCGCCTGCGGCAGCAATTCCACGCGCTTGATGATGGTGCCCAGCTCCGCCAGCCGCAGCACCGCGTAGAAGAATGGCCGGTCATAGGTGATGGGGGCGAGGTCAAAGGCATCCACGGAAAGGCTGCTTTGCCCGCGCAGCACCGCCGGCGCTTCCTCCGCGATCGCATCATGCGCGGTGTCACCGGAGGAGGTGACGGCCCCATCGGCGAAGGAGACCGCCGGCAGGTCGTTGTAGATCTCCCGCTTCGCGGCCGGGTCCATGCCGGGGAACCACGACACATCGAAGCTGCGCACATCGGCGAACGCCTTGGCGGCCTCGATGCGCGCGGCGTCGAACGGGCGGTTGGAGAGCAGGATGCGGACGTTCCAGGCGCTGCGCACCACGAGCACATGGGCCGGCACGTCCGATATCCCGGCCTGCAACAGCCCCTGGCGGGACGTGACCAGCATGCGCAGGGCGTAGGCGGGGAATTCGCGGATCGAGACCGGGATGGAGATCATGCCGCCCGGCGACAGGCCGCGCAGATAGGCCGCCAGCGCTTCGGCCGCGAAGGCGGGGCCGTTGGCTTCGGCGGCATCGAGGAAATCGAGCGAGATGTCCACCAGGTCGAACGGGCCATCGGCGATGGCGGCGATGGGGCTGTCGCCGCGCAGGGTCACGCGGGGATCGGCGGGGAAGGCCGGAACCTCACCCATGCCCTCGCGCAGGATGCGCAGCAGCACCGGCTCCGGTTCCACCACCACCAGCCGGCCGGCGCCGAGTGCGAGGGCCTCGGCGATGCGGAAGCCGCCGGAGGCGCCGGCCAGCAGCACGCGCGGCTTGTCCAGCATTTCGTACGGCAGCGCGGCCAGCGTCGCCGGGGCGTAGCGTGCATCTAGCGTACCCGGCTTGGGCAGGGCGGCGAGGCGGTTGCCGTCGCGGTAGAGGCCCAGCGCGCCGGGCGGGCCGGGAATGCCCATGGTGCCGGCGTTGTTGGAGAGGTCGGTGTCCACCCGTTCGGTGAAGTTTTCCAGCAAATGGTACAGGCCGCGCGGCAAGCGCTGTTCGGCCAGCACGCGGCTGTCCGGCACGTTCATCGGCGCGTAGATCGCCTTGAATTCGTTGAACCGCGCCTCGCTGCCCCACACGCCCAGCGCCATCGCCACGGCCAGCACCAGCATCGTGCCCGGCCGCACCCAGGCGCGGCGCGAGAACAGCGCGGCCAGGGCCAGCGGCACCAGCAAGGCCGGCATCAGCATGAACGGGTGCAGCACCCACATCAGCAGCAGCCCGAGCAGCGAGCCAGCGCCGGCGCCGGTGAGGTCGTAGCCGTACACCCGGCCGATCTCGCGGTCGTTCAGGATGAAATACAGGCTGATATAGACGCCGCCGCCGCAGAAGAACGGCAGCAGCACCACGTAGTACAACGCGATGTTCCAGATCTGCCCCTCGAACGTCGCGGGGTTCTGCAATTGCAAGGGGTTGAACGGGTTCGTTGCCACGAAATGGAAGCCCAGCGCGGCGGCGGCGATCAGGAAGGCCGGCAGCCAATCCAGCAGCACCCGGCCGTGGCGCGCGAACCAGTCTCGCGCCAGCGCCATCACCGTGCCGGACAGGGCGAAGCCGGCCAGCACGATGGAGATGACCCAGTAGCCATACTCGGACCACTTCGCGACGGCGAAATACCGCGTCAGCGCGATCTGGATGCCCACCATGGCGGCAGACACGAGGAACAGCGGCAGCAGCGCCGCCACGGACAATCTGGGGTTCATGGGATCAGGGCCAGACGCGACGGCGCAGGAAATCCCTCAGCCGGGCTTCGAACCCCGCCGGGTCGTCCACGAACAGGGCATGGCCCACAGAGTTGTCCAACAGCACAACCTCGGCGCTCGGATGCTTCGCGCGCACGTTTTCCGCCTGTCCCGTCCATTTTGGCCGCACCATGTACAGCACGGGGCGGGTCGTGGAATAGAGCGCTTCGCGCCACCAGGTGCGCGGCACCGGGTAGGCCAGCAGCTGCCGGGCGATTGCCTCCGGCGTGCGCAGTGCCGCCTGGGAGAGCCGCTCCAGCCAGGCCGCGGATTGTGGCTTGGCGAACATGCCCTTCACGAAGGCGCGCACCGCCACCTCGCGCGGCGGCGCGGGCCGCCCGGGCCCGGCGGCCGGCGGCGGGGCCACCGGCGCCGGCTCCTCGCCCACGGAATTGTCGATCAGCACCAGCCCGGCCACCTGCCGGTCGCCATGGCCGCGCACATAGGCCAGCGTATCCAGCACGCCCAGCGACCAGCCCACCAGCACCACCGGCTGCGGGCCCAGCCGCGCCACCAGCTCCGCGATATCCTTGCCGCGCCGCACATGGTCGTGCCCGCTGCGCGCGATCTCGCTTTCGCCCTGGCTGCGCGGGTCCAGCGCCACCACGCGGTACTGCCGGCTGAGCGTGGCCACCTGGCGCTCGAAGATCCAGGCCGGCATGGTCCAGCCCGGCACGAACACAAGCGTCCGTAGCCCCTGCCCTGCCTCGATGTAATGCAGCCGAACGCCGTCGCTTGTGGTGAAATACCGGCTCTGCCCGGCGGCCCCCACGGGCCCGGACCAGAACAGCACCAGGAACAGCAACGGCAGCCAACGCCTCATGCCCCGAAGTGACGAGCCCGCCGCCCCGAAGTCAACGCCGGAATGCACCCCGGCCGCCGGCCCGCGCGCATGACGGCGGAGGAACCACCCCCGTCGCGCACCCGCGCGCTGGTTGCCCTGCTGCTGCTGCTGGCGCTGGTGGGCGGCGGCTGGCTGCTGGCCCAGCATCTGGCCCAGGTCGCACGGACGGAGGATTGCCTCATGGCCGGGCGCCGCAATTGCGCGCCGATCCAGCCGCAATAGCCGCCATGGCCCCCATGGGCGCGACATCGCCACCGATTCGTGAACGGGACGGTGCTTTGCACGCACGCGTTGATGGAGTTCTCATCTTTCCTTGCCTAGGTTACCCGCGCGTTCCCACGTACAGAGTTCCTCTTGGCCCCACCCGCACCGCCCCCAGACCGTGCCCACCCCACCGCCGCGCAGCTGGCCGGCGCGATCGCGCGCGGGGCCATCCGCATGGAGTATCAACCCAAGGTGGCGCTCGCCACCGGCGCGCTGATCGGCATGGAAGCCCTGGCGCGCTGGACGGATGAGGAGCTGGGCCCCGTCCCGCCGGACCGCTTCATTCCGCTGGCGGAGGCAGAGGGGCTGATCGCCCCGCTCACCATGCTGGTGCTGCGCCAGTCGCTCGATGCCATCGCCTGCCTGCGGCGGCTGCACCCCGATGCCACCGTGGCCGTGAACATCTCCCCGGTGCTGCTGGACGACCCGGCCCTGCCGGAGACCATCGTCGCGGCGCTGGAAGCTGCGGCCCTGCCGCCGCAGGTGCTGATCGCCGAGATCACCGAAGGCCATCCCTTCGCCCAGCCCGATCGCGCCGCAGAGGTGCTCACCGCCCTGCGCAAGCTGGGCATCGGCTGCGCCATGGATGATTTCGGCACCGGCTATGCCACCCTGCCGGCCCTGCTGCGCATGCCGTTCACGGAGCTGAAGATCGACCGCAGCTTCGTTGCCCGCATCGCAGAATTGCCGGAAGCCGCCAAGCTGGTCCGCGCCACCATCCGCCTTGGCCACGCCCTCGGCCTGAGCGTGGTCGCCGAGGGGATCGAGACGGAAGAGGTGGAGAACCTGCTGCGCGAGGCCGGCTGCGAAGCCGGCCAGGGCTACCGCTACGGCCGGCCGATGCCGATGAAGGCGTTGCTGGAAACCTGGCCCGCGAAGGCCTAGCCGCTCAGCTTCCGGCCGCCGCCCAGCACCCGCCGCCGGCCGCACGCACCTCGGCGCAGAACGAAGCCGCCTCGGCGGTGCTGGCGAAGGGGGTGCGCAGCCGCCACACGGTGCGCCCGGCCACTTCCGCCGGAATGGTCAGGGTGGTGCGCGCCTGCAACAGCCCGCCCAGCCGGCGCCGCAGCCGCTCCCATTCCTCAGGCGCGCCCGAAGCGGTCTCGGAGGCCGCAAGCTGCGCGAATGCGCCAGCCCCAGCCGCCATCTGTGCGCGCGGTGCGGGCGCGGCAGGCACGACCGGCTGGGGCGCAGCCGCCGGAACCACCGGCGGTGCCACCGGCACGGAGACCGGGGCCATGGGCGGCGGCGCCACCACGCTGGCCATCACCACGCTCGCTGGCTCCACGCTAGCCGGCTCCACGGCCGGGGACGCGGGCTCCACGCGTGCCACAATGGGAACCGAAGGGGCCGGAATGCTCGCGGGCGGCAGCACGGGTGCGGCCATGGGGGCAGCCACGGGCGCCGCGGCGCGGGGCGGTGCGGGCGCGGCAACGGGGGCAGCGGCCATGCGCGCGGGCTGGCCGCGATATTGCGCCAGCACCTCGGCAATTTCCGCCGGCGCCATCACCCGTGCCAGCACGCGCGCGGCCTCGGCGGCCTCGCCATTCGCCGCCAGGGCCACGCCCAGATTTTCCACCACCGTCGGCGACGCATCGGGCGCGGCGGCCAGCGGGGTCAGCTCGCGCACCGCCTCGGCCATGTCGCCCGACAGTACGAGCGACAGCCCCAGATTCACGCTCGCCCCGGTCATACGCGGATCGACGGTGCGCGCCGCGCGATAGGAAGGCTGCGCCTCGCGGTGCCGTCCCTGCAGATCACGCGTGATGCCGATATTGTTCAGTGCGATGGCATTGTTCGGCTGGCGTGCCAGCACATCGGCGAACATCGCCTCCGCCGCCGCCGGGTTGCGGCGCACCAGCATCCGCCCCAGCGCGATGCGCGGCCCCACCGCGCGCGGGTCTTCGGCGATCGCGGCCATATAGGCTTGCTGCGCCTCGTCCGCCCGCTCCAGCGCCACCAGCGCATCGGCGCGCAGCACCATGGCCTCGGCATTGCGTGGCCGGCGCACCAGCGCCTCATCCGCCGCGCGCAGCGCCGCGTCGGGCGCGCCCGCGCTCAGGAAGATCGTCGCCAGCCGCAACGATGAATCCGGCTCGGCCTTGCCCAGCGTGGGCAAGGAGCCGCAGCCGGCCATCGCCAGCAACCCCGCCATTGCCAGGCCTCGCAGCAGCCCGTGCGGCCGGAGAAACACCCTCATGGCAACACCCCGTCTGTCTCGCGTCATGTGGTCACCCACCTTCTGCGCGGAGCTATGGCAGGCGTTCGGAGTCGCACCCTAGGCCTCCACGGCCGGTTTTGGCGCCGCACGGCCACCATGGGCGGAATAGTTGAGCAAGACCTTTCAGACGGGGACGATTTCGCCGGGGTTTACACTTTTGAACGCGGGGAAATGCCAGATACGGAGGGTAATCTTTCGATATGCCCCCCGCTTCTGGCCGCTCAGGCCGCCGCCGGCGGTGCCAGCCACCACTGCGCCAAATGCGGCGAAAGATCGTGATCGGCCAGCGCCGCATAGTCCTTGCTCATGGAGCCCACCACCAGCCGCGCGGCCTGCGGCGACAGCGCCTCGCGCAGGTGATGCAGCGTGCGGCCCGGCGCCACCAGTACCAGCTGGTCGAAATCATGCTTCTGCGCATGGGCGCTCACATGTTCCGCCACGGAAACCGCGAAGCCCTGCTCGCCGAGCACCTTGGGGTCGCGCGCGGGGGCCTGCGCATGGTGCCCCGCCTCGGCCGCCTCGTATCGCTGCTCCACCTCGCCCGCGGCCGCATCGCGCTTCAGCCGCGCGCTCGCCGGGTCGAAGGCGATGCGGGTGGCGAACTGCCCTTCCCGCGCCATCGGCACCACCACGCGGGCGTGCTCCCCATCGGCCACCAGAACCCATACCTTGGGCTGTCCTTGCTGAGTCATCAGGCGTCTCCTCGTCTCGATTGCCTGAGACCTGCCTACGCCCCCCAGCCCCGCGCCACGTTGATTCCGATCAAGCCCGGGGAACAACACGGCGTGACGCCCGCCGCGAAATTCTTTCAATCCTGCAAACAAGTTCAATTCTGCGCCCCGCACGCGTCTCAATCGCAGTCTTTCGTTGCGCGTTTCGGCACGCCGCCATACCACGGGGGCAGCCGGCGCATCTCATTTTCCGGCACACATTCAGGAGGACGCAAAATGCATCCCCGCATCATCCTGCTCGCCGCGGTCAACGTCGCTTTCGACCTGCTCTGCCTCGCCGCCGCCGGCGTGGTCCTGCTCTCCCAGAACCTCTGGTTGCAGGAAGTGGGCGAGGCCCGTTTCTGGTTCGTTGCCACGCTGTGCGGCTTCGCCCTGGTCCCGGTGATGTACGCCTTCGAGCGCGATGCCGTGGCCCGCCGCATCGGCGCCAACCCGGAGAAGCTCGGCGCCACCCTGCCCGCGTGGTCCGGCGTGGACCGGACCGTGCGGGCCTAGAGCAACAGCCCATCAAGCGGAAGCGTCTGATGCGCTAAAGTTGCTCGCTCAAACAAAGAGCTAGAGCAAAAGCCGTCCGATATGAATCAGATTGGATTCCCCGACGCGGTTGAGATGTGATTCACCGTGCAGGCTGGTCAGGGGGCCAGTATGCATGGGCAAGCCACTCTCCAATGACCTTCGATCCAGACTGG
>JAPLOI010000009.1 GCA_026400815.1 Alphaproteobacteria bacterium | reverse complement strand
CGCCCGTGCAGGTGGTCTTTTGCGTATCACGAATACCAACAATCTCAATCTCTTCGCCAACCTTGACAATGCCGCGCTCAACACGACCTGTAACAACAGTACCGCGACCCGAGATCGAGAATACGTCTTCGACTGGCATCAGGAAGGGCTTGTCGATGTCGCGTTCCGGCTGCGGGATGTAGGCGTCAACGGCCTCCATCAGCTTCAGGATCGCCTGTTCGCCAAGCTCCGGCTGGGTGTCGTTCAGGGCGCAGACGGCCGAGCCCTGGATGATGGGGATATCGTCGCCCGGGAACTGGTAGCTGCTCAGCAGTTCGCGCAGCTCCATCTCGACCAGCTCAAGCAGCTCGGGGTCGGCGATGTCGCACTTGTTGAGAAACACCACCAGGGCCGGCACGCCCACCTGGCGGGCGAGCAGGATGTGCTCACGGGTCTGGGGCATCGGGCCGTCAGTGGCCGATACCACCAGGATCGCGCCATCCATCTGCGCGGCGCCGGTGATCATGTTCTTCACATAGTCGGCGTGGCCGGGGCAGTCCACGTGGGCGTAGTGGCGGTTGGCGGTCTCATACTCCACGTGGGCGGTGGAGATGGTGATGCCACGGGCGCGTTCCTCGGGGGCCTTGTCGATCTGGTCGTAGGCCGTGAACGTGGCGCCGCCGGCCTTTGCCAGGATCTTTGTGATCGCGGCGGTCAGCGAGGTCTTGCCATGGTCAACGTGACCGATGGTGCCAATGTTGCAGTGCGGCTTGTTCCGCTCGAATTTAGCCTTACCCATCGTGGTATTCTCCGTGCCCGACGTCTGTTCCGGGGTGGGGGGATCTGTCTAGCTGTGCCTCGTGCTGCCCGCCGGCTGGCGGCGGGCGGCCCTTACCACCGGTAGTGGCTGAAGGCCTTGTTCGCCTCTGCCATACGGTGCGTGTCTTCGCGCTTCTTCACCGCCGAGCCGCGGTTGTTCACCGCATCAAGCAGCTCATTCGAAAGCCGCTCTTCCATCGTGTGCTCGCCACGCTTGCGGGCGGCGTCGATGATCCAGCGGATGGCCAGCGCCTGCCGACGCTCGGTGCGCACTTCGACGGGCACCTGATACGTGGCGCCACCAACGCGACGCGAGCGCACCTCGACGGCCGGCTTCACATTGTCCAGCGCTTCGTGGAACATCCGCACCGGATCGGCGGCATTGCCCCCGCGGCGCTTCATCACGTCGAGTGCGCCATACACGATGGTCTCGGCAGAGGACTTCTTGCCGTCGTACATCAGCGCATTCATGAAGCGCGTGATGACGACGTCACCAAACTTGGGGTCGGGAAGGATTTCGCGCTTCACTGCGCGGCGGCGACGGCTCATCGTTCCTCTCCTTACTTCGGACGCTTCGCGCCGTAGAGCGAACGGCGCTGACGACGCTTGGCGATGCCCTGGGTATCCAGCACGCCGCGCAGGATGTGGTAGCGCACGCCAGGAAGATCCTTGACGCGCCCACCGCGGATCAGCACCACGCTGTGCTCCTGCAGGTTGTGGCCTTCGCCAGGGATGTAGCTCACCACCTCGAAGCCGTTGGTCAGCCGAACCTTGGCGACCTTACGAAGCGCCGAGTTCGGCTTCTTCGGGGTGGTGGTGTACACGCGGGTGCAAACGCCGCGCTTCTGCGGGCAACCCTGCAGCGCGGGAACCTTGTTGCGTGCCCGGGCGGGAACCCGGCCCGAAGCGATCAACTGGTTGATGGTCGGCATAGACCCTCTTTCCGATCCTGTCAGCGATAACCCGGAAAACCCGAGCCATCGTCAAGCCAAACGCACATCACGCCACACGCAAACCCCGCGGCGGATGGCTAAGCCACCCTGCGGGGGTCGACCTGTGTGCGGCCTGAGTCACCCGGTGGCCTGGGAGACGGCGCCGCACCCAACCGGTGCCTGCAAACGCGAGCCGACCGATCCTTGGGAGCGGCCGACTGAGGGCGCGATACCTACGGGCTGAGGCAGGACGAGTCAAGCACGAGACGACGGGAACCGCTGTGAATCAGCTGTAGCGCCATGCGTTCGCTGCGGGGCGGGCGTGCAAGGGCGCACCGGTTCCTGGCACGCCGCCCTGCGGCGCATAAAGAAAGGGTGAGGAGGTTGCCCTCCCCACCCTTTCCAGCACGTGAATGCACGGAGTCGCGTTATTCGGCGGCCTGGCCGGAGGTGATCTGCGGCGTGTCCTGGCGCAGGCCCTTCTGCTTGTCGCGCCCGGCAGCGATCGCGCGCAGCCGGTTCATCACAGCGCCGGTGCCAGCGGGGATGAGGCGGCCAACAATCACGTTCTCCTTCAGGCCCATCAGCGTATCCACCTTGCCGGCCGTGGCGGCCTCTGTGAGCACGCGTGTCGTCTCCTGGAAGGAGGCGGCGCTGATGAAGCTGTGCGTCTGCAGGGAGGCCTTGGTGATGCCCTGGAGCACCGGCATGGCCACTGCAGGGCGCTCGCCCTCCTGGATGCGCTTGTTGTTCTCCTGGTCGAACTCCATCCGGTCCACCTGCTCGCCCGTGAGGTAGGTGGTGTCGCCCGGCTCCAGGATCTCAACCTTCTGCAGCATCTGGCGAACGATCACCTCGATGTGCTTGTCGTTGATCTTCACGCCTTGCAGTCGGTACACGTCCTGGATTTCGTTCACGAGGTAGTCGGACAGCGCTTCCACGCCGAGCACCTTGAGGATGTCGTGCGGCACGCGCGGGCCATCGACCAGCGGGTCGCCCCGGCGGACAAAGTCGCCTTCCTGCACCGAGACGTGCTTGCCCTTCGGGATCAGATACTCGCTCTCCTCGGCGGTCTCGTCGTTCTTCACGATCACGCGGCGCTTGGCCTTGTAGTCCTTGCCGAACTCCACGCGCCCGTCGATCTCGGCGATGATCGCGTGGTCCTTCGGCCGGCGTGCCTCGAACAGCTCCGCCACACGCGGCAGACCGCCCGTGATGTCGCGGGTCTTGCTGCCCTCGCGCGGAATACGCGCCAGCACGTCGCCGGCGGCCACCTGCGCCCCGTTTTCCACCGACAGGATCGAGTCGGGGTTGAGGAAGTAGCGGGCATCGGCGCCGCTCGGCAGCTTGATCACCTCGCCGCGGTCGTCCTTCAGCTGAAGCCGCGGGCGCAGATCCACGCCGCGGGCATTCTGCTTGTAGTCGACGACCACCTTGGAGGTGAGGCCCGTCACCTCGTCCATCCGCTCCACCAGCGTCACGCCTTCGAGCAGGTCGAGGTATTCCAGCTTGCCGTTGCGCTCGGTGATGATCGGCAGGGTGTACGGGTCCCACTCGGCCAGCTTCTGCTGGCGTGTCACCGTCGCACCTTCATCCACCAGCAGGCGCGAGCCGTAGGGAACACGGAAGCGCGCACGCTCGCGGCCCTTGTCGTCGGCAAGCACCATCTCGCAATTGCGGCTCATCACCACCGGCACGTTGGACGAGTTGATAACCACGTTGCGGTTGCGAATGGCCACCACGCCGTCATGGCTGGCTTCCACGCTGCTCACCTCGGCGCCACGCTGGGCAGCGCCGCCGATGTGGAAGGTGCGCATGGTGAGCTGCGTGCCCGGCTCGCCAATCGACTGGGCGGCAATCACGCCCACCGCCTCGCCGATGTTCACCGGCGTGCCGCGCGCGAGGTCACGCCCGTAGCAATGGGCACACACACCGACCTTGGCCTCGCAGGTCAGCACGGAGCGGATTTTCACCTGCTCCACGGCCGCCTTCTGGATGCGCTCGGCGTCCTCTTCCTCGATCAGCATGTTGTTCGGCAGCAGGATCTCGTTGGTTGCGGGATCCAGCACGTCCTCGGCCGTGGTGCGGCCCAGGATACGCTCGGAGAGGCTGGAGACCTCCTCGCCGCCATCCATCACCGGCTTCACCGTCAGGCCGCGCTCCGTGCCGCAATCCACCTCCACGATGATGCAATCCTGCGCCACGTCCACCAGGCGGCGGGTGAGGTAGCCGGAGTTCGCCGTCTTCAGCGCGGTATCGGCCAGGCCCTTGCGGGCACCGTGCGTGGAGTTGAAGTACTCCAGCACCGACAGGCCTTCCTTGAAGTTCGCGATGATCGGCTGCTCGATGATCTCGCCCGAGGGCTTGGCCATCAGGCCGCGCATGCCGGCCAGCTGGCGCATCTGCGCCGGCGACCCACGCGCGCCGGAGTCGGACATCATCCACACCGCGTTCGTCACGCGGCCGATCTCCTGCTTCTTGATCTCCGCCATCATGGCCTTGGCCACTTCGTCGGTGCAGCGCGACCAGGCGTCCACCACCTTGTTGTAGCGCTCGCCGGCGGTGATCAGGCCGTCCTGGTACTGTTGCTCAAACTCCTTCACCTCGCCCTGGGTCTTCTCGATCATCGCCTTCTTGGTGTCGGGGATGATCAGGTCGTCCTTGCCGAAGGAGAGGCCGGCCTTGGCGGCCTGGCCGAAGCCGAGGCCCATCAGCCGGTCGGCGAAGATCACGCATTCCTTCTGGCCGCAGTGGCGATAGACAGTGTCGATCACGTCCGACACGTTCTTCTTGGTCAGCTGGCGGTTGATCACGCTGAACGGCACGTGCGGGTGCTTCGGCAGCACCTGGGCGATCATCATCCGGCCCGGCGTGGTGTACACCGTCTCGCGGATGGGCTCGCCGGCGGCATTCACCGTCTCGAAGCGCGCGCGGATCTTGTCGTGCAGGCCCAGCACGCGGGCGTGCAGGGCATGCTCGATCTCGCCCATGGTGGCGAAGGCGCGCACGTCCTTGTCCTCGGTGGCGCGGAACTCCGGCGTCTCCAGGCTGAGGTAGTAGATGCCCAGCACGATGTCCTGGCTCGGCACGATGATCGGCTTGCCGTTGGCGGGGCTGAGGATGTTGTTGGTGGACATCATCAGCACGCGCGCTTCCAGCTGCGCCTCAAGGCTCAGCGGCACGTGCACGGCCATCTGGTCCCCGTCGAAGTCGGCGTTGAAGGCGGTGCAGACCAGCGGATGCAGCTGGATCGCCTTGCCTTCGATCAGCACGGGCTCGAAGGCCTGGATGCCCAGCCGGTGCAGCGTCGGCGCGCGGTTCAGCATCACCGGATGCTCGCGGATCACCTCTTCGAGGATGTCCCACACCTCCGGGCGTTCCTTCTCCACCATCCGCTTCGCAGCCTTGATGGTGGTGGCGTGGCCATACTTCTCGAGCTTCGAGTAGATGAACGGCTTGAACAGCTCCAGCGCCATCTTCTTCGGCAGGCCGCACTGGTGCAGCTTCAGCTCCGGGCCGACCACGATCACCGAACGGCCGGAGTAGTCAACGCGCTTGCCGAGCAGGTTCTGGCGGAAGCGGCCCTGCTTGCCCTTCAGCATGTCGGACAGCGACTTCAGCGGGCGCTTGTTTGCACCCGTGATGGCGCGGCCGCGGCGGCCGTTGTCGAACAGCGCATCCACCGCTTCCTGCAGCATGCGCTTCTCGTTGCGCACGATGATGTCGGGCGCGCGCAGCTCGATCAGGCGCTTCAGGCGGTTGTTGCGGTTGATCACGCGGCGATAGAGGTCGTTCAGGTCAGACGTGGCGAAGCGGCCACCATCCAGCGGCACCAGCGGGCGCAGTTCGGGCGGAATCACCGGGATCACGTCCAGGATCATCCACTCCGGCTTGGCGCCGGATTCGGAGAAGGCCTCGATCAGCTTGAGGCGCTTCACCAGCTTCTTGCGCTTGGCCTCGCTGGTGGTCTCCTTCAGCTCCGCGCGCAGTTCCACCTTTTCGGCATCGGCCTCGATGCGCTGCAGGATGCTCTTGATCGCCTCCGCGCCAATGCCGGCGGTGAAGGCGTCATCGCCGAACTCGTCCTGCTTGGCCATTAGCTGATCTTCGTTCAGCAGCTGGTGCATCTTGAGGTCGGTCGTGCCCGGCTCCAGCACCACGTAGCTCTCGAAGTACAGGATCTTCTCCAGCTCCTTGAGCGTGAGGTCGACCATCAGCCCGATGCGGCTCGGCAGGGACTTGAGGAACCAGATGTGGGCCACGGGCGAGGCCAGCTCGATATGGCCCATGCGCTCGCGCCGCACCTTGGCCAGCGTAACCTCCACGCCGCACTTTTCGCAGATGATGCCTCGGAACTTCATGCGCTTGTACTTGCCGCACAGGCACTCGTAGTCCTTGATCGGCCCAAAGATCCGCGCGCAGAACAGCCCATCCCGCTCCGGCTTGAAGGTGCGGTAGTTGATGGTCTCCGGCTTCTTGATCTCACCATAGGACCAGGAGCGGATCTGCTCCGGGGAGGCCATCTGGATCTTGATCTGGTCGAAGGTCTGCGTCTGGCCCGTCTGGCCCAGGATCTTCATCAGCTCGTTCATGCGGGCACCCTCATATTGGCGTGGGCAGGCACGTCAGGCGGCGGAACCGACCGTCAGGTCGGCCCCGAGTCCAGCTCCACGTTCAGGCCGAGGGACTTCAGTTCCTTGACCAGCACGTTGAAGCTTTCCGGGATGCCCGCCTCGAACGTGTCCTGCTCGCGCACGATCGCCTCGTAGACCTTGGTGCGGCCCGACACGTCGTCGGACTTCACCGTCAGCATTTCCTGCAGCGTGTAGGCGGCGCCGTAGGCCTCCAGCGCCCAAACCTCCATCTCGCCAAAGCGCTGTCCACCGAACTGCGCCTTGCCGCCCAGCGGCTGCTGGGTGACGAGCGAGTACGGCCCGATCGAACGCGCGTGGATCTTGTCGTCCACCAGGTGATGCAGCTTGAGCATGTAGATGATGCCCACCGTCACCTTGCGCTCGAACGGCTCGCCGGTGCGCCCGTCGGTCAGGATCACCTGGCCGGAGGTGCCCAGGCCCGCCTTGGTCAGCATCCCCTCGATGTCGGCCATCCGCGCCCCGTCGAACACCGGGGTGGCGATGGGGATGCCCTTCTTCAGGTTGTCGGACAGCTCCATCAGCTGGCTATCGGACATGTTGGCGATCTGGTCGGCATAGACCTTGTCGCCGTAGATGTCCTTCAGCCGTGCCAGCAGCTCGTCGCGGGCGTGGCCGGTGCGGCGGTATTCCTCCACCAGCTCACCCACCTGCTTGCCCAGCGTGGCGCAGGCCCAACCCAGATGCGTCTCCAGGATCTGGCCCACGTTCATGCGCGACGGCACGCCCAGCGGGTTCAGCACGATGTCGACCGAGGTGCCGTCCTCCAGGAACGGCATGTCCTCCACCGGCACCACGCGCGAGCACACGCCCTTGTTGCCATGGCGGCCGGCCATCTTGTCGCCCGGCTGCAGCTTGCGCTTCACCGCCACGAAGACCTTGACCATCTTCATCACGCCGGGCGGCAGTTCGTCACCGCGCTGCAGCTTCTCAACCTTGCTGTCGAAGCGTGCCTGCAGCTTGGCCACGGCGGCGTCGAACTCGCGCTTCAGCACCTCGATCTCGGCCATCACCGCGTCGTCCTGCACGCCGATATGGCGCCAGCTGCCGCGCACGTGCTCGGCCAGAACCTCCTCGGTGATCACCGTGCCGGCCTTGATGCCCTTGAAGCCGCCGCTGGCCTTGCCGCCCAGCAGCTTCTCGCGCAGCCGGTTCAGGAACGAACGCTCCTGGATCGCGCGCTCGTCGTCGCGGTCCTTAGCCAGGCGCTCGATCTCCGCGCGCTCGATCGCCATGGCGCGCTCGTCCTTGTCCACGCCGCGGCGGCTGAACACGCGCACATCCACGATCGTGCCGGACACGCCCGGCGGCAGCTTCAGCGAGGTGTCGCGCACGTCCGACGCCTTTTCGCCGAAGATGGCGCGCAGCAGCTTCTCCTCGGGGGTCATCGGGCTCTCGCCCTTCGGCGTCACCTTGCCGACCAGGATGTCCCCGGGGTTCACCTCGGCGCCGATATAGACGATGCCGGCCTCATCGAGGTTCTTCAGCGCTTCCTCGCCCACATTGGGGATGTCGCGCGTGATTTCCTCCTGGCCCAGCTTGGTGTCACGCGCCATGACCTCGAACTCCTCGATATGGATCGAGGTGAAGACGTCGTCGCGCGCGATGCGCTCGCTGATGAGGATGGAGTCCTCGAAGTTGTAGCCATTCCAGGGCATGAACGCGACGAGCACGTTCCGCCCCAGCGCCAGCTCGCCGAGCTCGGTCGAAGGACCGTCGGCGATGATGTCGCCCTCGGCCACCCGGTCACCCACGCGCACCAGCGGGCGCTGGTTGATGCAGGTGCTCTGGTTGCTGCGCATGAACTTGCGCAGGCGGTAGATGTCCACGCCCTTGGTCGTTCCGTCGTCGGCGGTGGCGCGCACCACGATGCGCGCACCGTCGATCTGGTCGATCACGCCCTCGCGCTTGGCCACGATGGTTGCGCCGGAGTCACGCGCCACGGCGGCTTCCATGCCGGTGCCCACGAGGGGCGCGTCGGCGCGGATCAGCGGCACGGCCTGGCGCTGCATGTTGGAGCCCATCAGCGCGCGGTTGGCGTCGTCGTTCTCCAGGAACGGGATCAGCGCCGCGGCAACGGAAACCAGCTGCTTCGGCGAAACGTCGATCGCCGTCACGTCCTCCGGCTTCACCAGCCGGAAGTCACCCTGCTTGCGCACCGATACCAGCTCGGAGGTCAGCGTGCCGTCGCTGCTCATCTCCGCGTCGGCCTGGGCGACGACGAGCTTCTCCTCTTCCATCGCCGACAGGTACTTCGGATCGCGCTGCACGATCCCGTCCTTGACCAGCATGTACGGCGTCTCGATGAAGCCGTACTTGTTGACCTTGGCGTAGGTGGCCAGGCTGTTGATCAGGCCGATGTTCGGGCCTTCCGGCGTTTCGATCGGGCAGATGCGGCCGTAATGCGTCGGGTGCACGTCGCGCACCTCGAAGCCGGCGCGCTCGCGGGTCAGACCGCCCGGCCCAAGCGCAGACAGGCGGCGCTTATGCGTCACTTCCGACAGCGGGTTGGTCTGGTCCATGAACTGCGACAGCTGCGAGGAGCCGAAGAACTCCCGCACCGCGGCCGCCGCCGGCTTGGCGTTGATCAGGTCGTGCGGCATCACCGTGTCGATGTCCACGCTGCCCATGCGCTCGCGGATCGCGCGCTCCATGCGCAGCAGGCCGACGCGGTACTGGTTCTCCATCAGCTCGCCAACGGAGCGAACGCGACGATTGCCCAGGTTGTCGATGTCGTCGATCTGGCCGCGGCCGTCCTTCAGCTCGCACAGGATCTTCACCGTGCGCAGCACGTCCTGCTTGCGCAGCACGCGGATGGTGTCGGGCACATCATCGAAGCCCAGGCGCATATTCATCTTCACGCGGCCAACGGCCGAGAGGTCGTAGCGGTCGCCATCGAAGAACAGGCCGCGGAACAGGGCTTCGGCCGTATCCGGCGTCGGCGGCTCGCCCGGGCGCATCACGCGGTAGATGTCGATCAGCGCGTCATCACGGTTGCCGTTCTTGTCCACCGTCAGCGTATTGCGCAGCCAGGGGCCGTTGGACTGGTCCACCGCAAGGGTCGGCAGCGTGTCGATGCCGCGATCCTCGAGCGACGCCAGCTTGGCCTCGGCCAGCTCCTCGCCCGCCTCGGCATAGATCTCACCCGTCTCGACGTTCACCAGGTCCTCGGCCACGTAGCGGCCCAGCAGGTCCGCACGGCCCACCAGCACCACGCGCGTGGTCTCGGCGATCTTGCGCGCCTGGCGCACGGTCAGCTTCGCCTCGGCCTCGGCCACCACTTCGCCGGTCTCGGCGTCCACCAGCGGCTCCAGCAGCTTGATGCCGCGGAAGGCCTCGGGGTCGAACGGCCGCGCCCAGCCCTTGGCCATGCGGGTGAACACCACCTGGCCGTAGAAGAAGTTCAGGATCTCCTCGGCATCCATGCCGCGGATCTCGCCCGGCTCCAGTTCCGCGCCCTGCGCCGCACGGGCTGCCCGCAGCGTCTCGGTATGGGCGGACTCAAGCGCGTACAGCAGCGTGGTGACCGGCAGCTTCCGCTTGCGGTCGATGCGCACGTACACGAGGTCCTTGCTGTCGAACTCGAAATCGAGCCAGGAGCCGCGATAGGGGATCACGCGCGCGGAGAACAAATACTTGCCGCTGCTGTGCGTCTTGCCCTTGTCGTGGTCGAAGAACACGCCCGGCGAGCGGTGCATCTGGCTGACGATAACGCGCTCGGTGCCGTTGATGATGAACGTGCCGTTATCGGTCATGAGCGGCATGTCGCCCATATAAACCGGCTGTTCCTTGATGTCGCGGATCGAGCGGGCGCCGGTGTCTTCGTCCAGGTCCCACACGATCAGGCGCAGGATCACCTTCAGCGGGGCGGCATAGGTCATGCCGCGCTGGATGCATTCCTCAACGTCGTATTTCGGCTCTTCCAGCTCGTAGTAGACGAACTCCAGCCTGCCGCGCCCCGCGAAATCGTCGATCGGGAAGACGGATTTGAAGACCTCCTGCAGCCCGGTATTGGTCCGGCTGTCAGGCGGGGTCGCCATCTGCAGAAACGCCTCGTAGCTGGCGCGCTGCACATCGATCAGGTTGGGCATCTGCGCCAACTCGGGGATACGCCCGAAGCTCTTGCGGATGCGCTTCTTGCCGGTAAACGAACCAGTGATCGCGTTCATGCCCGTGTCCTGAACAATGGGTCATTCGGTAGTCCCGGTCCTGGCCCGGAGCATGGGCCCAACCGTCAGCCGGTCGTCAGAAACGCCGACACGAGCGGAGACCGCCCCCCTGCGGGGGTAGCCTCCGCCCGATCAGCGCAGTTGCGCGGCTGTCACACCGCGCAGCTTATCACTTAATCTCAACCTTGGCGCCGTTATCTTCCAGCACCTTCTTGATCTTGCCGGCTTCTTCCTTGTTCACGCCTTCCTTCACCGTCTTGGGAGCGCCCTCGACCAGGTCCTTGGCTTCCTTCAGGCCCAGGCCGGTGATCGTGCGGATCTCCTTAATGACGTTGATCTTCTTGTCGCCAGCTTCGGCGAGGATCACGGTGAATTCCGTCTGTTCCTCAACCGGGGCGGCAGCGGCGGCGGCGGCAACCGGCGCGGCGGCAGCCACCGGCGCGGCGGCGGAAACGCCCCACTTCTCTTCCAGCATCTTCGACAGCTCGGCGGCTTCCAGCACGGTCAGGCTGGACAGCTGCTCCACAAGGTTCGCGAGATCGGCCATCAGAATATTCCTTTAACTTAGTCTCTGGTCGGTTCCAAGCAAGCCCGCCTGCCCCATCGGGGCGCGCGCCTGCCACTCAGTCAGCGATGCGCAGCCCTTAGGCCGCCTCGTCCGTTGCCGCTTCGTCCTTGGTGGCATACGCCGCCAAAACCCGCGCGACCTGCCCGCCCGGCGCCTGCAGCACAGCCGCGATCTTGGTCGCCGGGGCATTGAGCAGCCCCAGGATCGAAGAGCGAAGTGCGTCGAGCGACGGCAGCTCGGACAGCGCCTTCACACCCGATGCATCAAGCATCTGGGTGCCGAGGGCACCACCGAGCACCACGAACTTGTCGTTGGTCTTGGCGAACTCGATGGCTGCCTTTGCCACCGCCACAGGATCCCGGCACCACGCAAGCGCGGTCGGGCCCTTCAGCAGGGGTGCGATGCCATCGAAGCGGGTCCCATCCAGGGCGAGGGTGGCCAGCCGGTTCTTCGCAACCTTGTAGGTTGCGCCAGCCGCGCGCATCTGCCGCCGCAACTTCGTCACATCGGCCACGGTCATACCCTTGTTCTGGGTGACCACAACCATGGACGTCTCGGCGAACACCGCCGCCATCTCGGCGACGAACGCGTGCTTCTCCGTACGGTCCAAATCCCGTCTCCGTCGGTGGCCAGAAGCGTATGGACCGCTCCCAGCCGGGTTGCCCTGAGGCCAGCACGCACGCCTGGCACCCGAAGGTGCATTCCAGGCGCCCGGACCAGCCCGGTTCGCCTGTCCCCGACGGCACAGGGTGCCGCCAGTCGAGTCGGAACCGCCAAAGACACCGGGGCTTGAACCCCTTCAATCCTTGGCATCCCCGTCTCCCGCGCGCGCACCCGAAGGTGCCTTAATGCCCCGCCGGCCAATGGCGTGGGGGCAACGTGCGGTCTCGGACAGGATCGGGGGCTCCCGCCCCCTGCCCACGCCCGGCCCGAAGGCCGGGGTGTATCTCGTTGAAGCCGTTAGGCGATCGTGCCAACGTCCACGCGAACGCCCGGGCCCATGGTGGAGCTGACCGCGACCTTCTGGACATAGGTGCCCTTGGCGCCGGTCGGCTTGGCCTTCACGATCGCATCGGCGAACGCCTTCGCGTTCTCCAGCAGCTTATCGGCCGGGAAGGACGCCTTGCCGATGCCGGCATGCACGATCCCGGCCTTCTCGGCGCGGAACTCAACCTGGCCGGCCTTGGCGGCGGTGATCGCGCCCTTCACGTCCATGGTCACGGTGCCCAGGCGGGGGTTCGGCATCAGGCCGCGCGGGCCCAGGATCTTACCCAGGCGGCCCACCAGGCCCATCATGTCCGGGGTCGCGATGCAGCGGTCGAACTGGATGTCGCCGGCCTGGATCTTCTCGGCCAGGTCGTCCGAACCCACCACGTCGGCCCCAGCGGCCAGCGCCTCCTCGGCCTTCGCACCGCGGGCGAACACGCCCACGCGCAGGGTCTTGCCGGTGCCGTTCGGCAGGCCGACGAGCCCGCGCACCATCTGGTCGGCATGCCGCGGGTCGATACCCAGGTTCATGCTGATCTCGATGGTCTCGTCGAACTTCGCCTTGGCATTGGCCTGCACCGTGGCGATCGCCTCGGCCAGGGAATACAGCTTCGCGGTGTCAACGGCCTGATAGGCAGCGGCCAGACGCTTCTTGTGTGCCATGATCTCAGCCCTCCACCACGGTGAGGCCCATCGAGCGGGCACTGCCGACGAGCATGCGCACTGCGCCGTCGACGTCGTTGGCATTCATATCGACCATCTTCTGCGCCGCGATCTCGCGCAGCTGGTCCATGGTCACGCGGCCACTCGGCGCACCCTTGCCCGGGGTGGTGGTCCCCTTCTGGATGCCTGCGGCCTTCTTCAGGAAGTAGGTGTTCGGCGGCGTCTTGGTGATGAAGCTGAACGTGCGGTCGCCGAAGGCGGTGATCACCACCGGCACCGGCATCCCGGGCTCCATCTGCGCCGTCACGGCGTTGAATTCCTTCACGAACGACATGATGTTCAGGCCGCGCTGGCCCAACGCCGGGCCGACAGGCGGGGAAGGATTGGCCTTGCCGGCCGGAATCTGCAACTTGATGTAGCCGACGATTTTCTTCGCCATGATCCCTTGGCTCCTGTTCGCCGGCGCACCGGCGAGGGTTGGGGGACCGCGGTTCAACCGACACCCAGGGCGCGCAAGCGCACCCGGACATCTCCCGCGTTCCGGTGGAGGGGCGCATCTACGCTCCACCCGCCCCCGAGTCCAGCGCTTTCTCGCCGTGCCCCACTGGCGGTTGCATCAACACGCGCATTGCTGGCCTGCGTGCCGGGTCACCCCTATGCTGCGCCACAGCACAGGAGCCCGCATGCCGCACGCCGCCCCACATGCAGCCACAGTCAACGGAACGCGCTACACCTTCGATAGCCTGCGCACCCTGCTCGCCCGCGCCACCCCGCTGCGCTCCGGCGACATGCTGGCCGGCCTGGCCGCGGAATCCGCCAGCGAGCGCGTCGCGGCCCAGCTCGCCCTGGCGGACCTCCCGCTGCGTGCCTTCCTCAATGAAGCCGTGATTCCCTACGAGGCCGATGAGATCACCCGCCTCATCATCGACAGCCACGACGCCGCTGCCTTCGCCCCCATCGCCCACCTGACCATCGGCGGCTTCCGGGACTGGCTGCTGGCCGAGGCCACCTCCAAAACCCTTACCGCCCTGCGCCCCGGCCTAACCCCGGAAATGGTCGCCGCCATCTCCAAGATCTGCCGCCTGCAGGATCTCGTCGCCATCGCCGCGAAATGCCGCGTCACCTCCGCCTTCCGCAACACCATCGGCCTGCCTGGCCGCCTCTCCGTCCGCCTGCAACCCAACCACCCCATCGACGACCCGCGCGGCGTCGCCGCCTCCACGCTGGATGGCCTGCTGCTCGGCGCCGGCGATGCCGTCATCGGCGTGAACCCCGCCACCGACAGCGTCGCCGCCACCACCGCCCTGCTGCACATGCTCGATGAGGTGCGCGCCCGCTACGCCATCCCCACCCAAACCTGCATCCTCGCCCACGTCACCACCACGCTGCGCTGCATCGAGGAAGGCGCACCGGTGGACCTCGTCTTCCAGTCCATCGGCGGCACCGAAGCGACCAACACCAGCTTCGGCGTGAACCTCGCCCTGCTCGCCGAAGCCCAGCAGGCCGCCCTGGCGCTGAACCGCGGCACCGTCGGCCAGAACGTGATGTATTTCGAAACCGGCCAGGGCAGCGCGCTGTCCGCCAACGCCCATCACGGCGTGGACCAGCAAACCGTGGAAGCCCGCGCCTACGCCGTAGCCCGCCGCTTTTCGCCCCTGCTGGTCAACACCGTCGTCGGCTTCATCGGCCCCGAATATCTCTACGACGGCAAGCAGATCATCCGCGCCGGGCTGGAGGACCATTTCTGCGGCAAGCTCCTCGGCCTGCCGATGGGGGTGGACGTTTGCTACACCAACCACGCCGAGGCGGATCAGGACGACATGGACGCCCTGCTCACCCTGCTCGGCGCCGCCGGCGTCACCTACATCATGGGGGTGCCCGGCGCGGACGACGTGATGCTCTCCTACCAGAGCACCTCCTTCCACGACGCGCTCTACCTCCGCAGCACCCTCAACCTGCGCCCCGCCCCGGAATTCGAGGCCTGGCTGGAACGCATGGGCCTGGCCACTTCCACGCCCGATCGCATTCCCGCCCCCATGTCCCCCGCCCTGGTCGGCCTGTCATGAGCACGCCGCCCACCCTCTGGCGAGACCTGCGCCGCTTCACCCCCGCCCGCGTCGCCCTCGGGCGCGTCGGCAACGGCCTGCCCACCGCCGCGCATCTCGAATTCCAGGCCGCCCACGCCGCCGCGCGCGATGCCGTCCACGCCGAACTCAACGTGGAACAACTCACCGCCGACCTCGCCGCCGCCGGCCTGTCCAGCACCACGATCCACAGTGCCTGTCCGGATCGCCGCACCTATCTCCTGCGCCCCGATCTCGGCCGCCGCCTCGCCCCGGGCGAAGCCGCCCGCCTTCCCCGCACCCCGGGCATCGCCTTCGTGGTGGCAGACGGCCTCTCCGCCACCGCCGTGCAGCGCCATGCCGCCCCGCTCCTGGCCCAGGTGATGCCCGCCCTCGGCCAATCCGGCCCCGTCATCATCGCCCGCCAGGGCCGTGTCGCTCTCGGCGACGAGATCGGCGCAGCCCTGGGTGCGGACGCTGTTGCCGTGCTGATCGGCGAGCGCCCGGGCCTGTCCACGCCCGACAGCCTCGGAATCTACCTCACCTGGCAGCCCCGCCCCGGCCGCACCGACGCGGAACGCAACTGCATCTCCAACATCCGCCCGGAAGGCCTGCCCATCCCCGAGGCCGCGGCGAAGCTGCTCTGGCTGATCGCCGCCATGCGCCGCCTCGGCCTTACCGGCGTGGCGCTGAAGGACGAACAACCGACGCCCGCGGCGCGGATCAGTGAAGCCTGAAGCAAGAGTCTTCTTTTTGTGAACAAAAAGAAGCAAAAAAACTTCATTTATTAAGGCGGGAAGATCCAGTCCATCCGCCTCTAGTCAGTAAAGTTTTTTGGTTCTTTTTTTTCAAAAAAGAACCGCTTGCTTCCCTTAGAAGATCTCGACCTCAGTGGTGGCCACGTATCCCACGCGCCCCTCCACTTCCACCTGCACCCACTGCATCATGCTGCGCCATTCCGTGCGCTGCACCAGCAGCCGCGAGCCGGCCCCCAGCCGCCCGATAACCTCCGAGGACCGGTCGGGCCCACGATACAGCACCGCCCCGGCCCCACGCACCATGGCCACCCGCGCCGCCGGCGCCATGCCATCGCCGCGGCCCCCCATGGGCACGCCCATCGGCACCGGCGTCGGATCAGGCGTCAGCAGCACCACCCCGGCCGCCACCGCCACCACCCCGATCGCCCCCAAGCCCAGCAGCAAGTTGCGCATCTTGGCCCCGGCACGCCGGCGGTACATCGCCACGCGCATCGCGCCGTTCTCGGCCACCAGCGCATCCCGATCCTCACGCGCGGCGCGCTCGCCCTCGCGCGCCTCGCGCAATTCCTGGCGCAGCGCGTCGATTTCCTGCTCCAACCGCAGCGTCGCCGGTGAACTGCCGGGCCGGAACCCGCTGCCCGCGCTCGCCAGCACCAGCGCCTTCAGGTCGCCGCCGGAAAGCCCCAGCCGCCGCGCCAGCTGGCCCACCGCACGGCCGGCATTGTCGGCCTCGCCATCATCGGAGACCAGCAGCGCCATCCGGTTGGCCAGCCGCTCCAGGTCCTCGCCGCTCACCTCGCCCAAGATGCCCCCTTCAAGCCCACGCCACGCCCTGGCTTAGCCGAAAACCCTGCAGGAGTGGACTCGGGCGGCGCTTCGGCATCACACTCCCAACAAAATGGGGTCATCACCATGTCCACACTCCAGCGCATCGTCGTCGGCTTCCTCTGCGCCGCACTCAGCGTCGTGATCTTCCATCAGGGCATGATCCTCGCCCTGCGGGAGATCGGCATGCTCCCCGCCGCAGCCCGGGTCTGGAATCTCGCCCCCAACCCCTGGGGCGTGCCCGCCCTGCTCAACCAATGCTTCTGGGGCGGCCTCTACGGCGCTGCCTTCGGCGCACTGGCCCCGCGCTTCACCATCCCGCTCTGGCTGGCCGGCCTGCTCACCGGCGTCGCCGCCATGCTGGTGGGCTTCTTTGTCGTCGCCATACTGAAGGGGACCCCGATCGCCGGCGGGTGGGCCGGCCAGGCCTGGCTGCGCTCCTTCCTGATCAACGGCTGCTTCGGCCTCGGCCTCGGCCTGATCTGGACGGGCGTAACCGGCCGCTTCTTCCCGCCGCCGTTGCCGCGCAGGTAGGCAAGGACGGAAGCCTTCTCTTTCCGAAGAAAAAGAAGGCTTCCCCTCACATCAGGCGGTCTTGAGGTCGATCAGGAACGGCCCCTTGCGGTTCAAGGACTGCGCGAACAGGTCGTTGAACTGCTCCATCGTCTCCGCCCGCGCCGCTTCCACGCCCATGCCGCCGGCGATCTTCACGAAGTCGATGTCCGGGTTGCCCAGATCCATCATGTCCATCGCCGTGCGGCCCGGGTTGGCGCCCACATTGGCCAGCTCGCCAATCAGGATCTGGTACTTGCGGTTGTTGAAGATCACCGTGGTCACGTCCAGCTTCTCGCGCGCCTGGGTCCACAGGCTCTGGATGGTGTACATCGCGGAGCCATCGGCCTGCAGGTTGATCACCCGCCGCCCCGGCGCGGCCACGGCGGCACCGGTGGAGATCGGCATGCCGCCGCCGATCGCTCCGCCCGTCACCGTCAGCCAGTCATGCTGCGCGGCGCCATGGGTGGCGCCGACGAAGGCGCGGCCGAAGGTCACGGCCTCGTTCACGATGATCGCCTGCTCCGGCATCATCGCGGTCAGCGACTGGGCGAAGGATTCGCTGCTGATGGCACCCTTCGCCACCTCAACCATGCCGTAGCTCGGCGCGGCCACGGCGGCCGGGTTGCCCAGTTCCTCGGCCAGCGCCTGCAGCGCCTGCAGCTGGTTGTGCTCGGGGCGGGAGAGCGGGTGCACCGTCGCATCCGCCCGCACCGGGGAGCCCGGCTTGTTCGGATAGGCGAAGAAGATCACCGGCTTCAGCGTGCCCACCAGGATGATGGTCTCGAAATCCTTCAGCGCCGCAACGGCCTGGTCCACCGGATATGGGATGCCGTTGATCGGGTGCCGCCCAACCCCACGCTCGATGCGCCCGTTGCTGCCCTGGCTCATCATGGTGGCGCCGGTGGCCGCACAGATGCGCGCCGCTTCGGCGAGCGTATCGGCCCGCAGCGCGTTGCCTCCCAGCAGCAGCAGGGTCTTCGTGCCGCCGCGCAGCAGCTGTGCGGCCACCTTCACCGCATGCGGCGTGGCCATCGGCGCCGGCGGCACCGGCAGGGGCTTGCCCACCACGCCGCCGGGGTTCCAGCAGGTGTCCGAAGGCAGGATCAGGGTGGAGATCTGGCCCGGCGACACCTGCGCCATCTGGGCAGCCACCGCGGCATCGTTGCCCACGTCCTCGGCGCGCATCGCGGTGCGCACCCAGCCGGAAACGCCACGCGCGAAGCCTTCGGTGTCGGCGGTGAGCGGCGCATCCAGCGGGCGATGGTAGGTCGCCTGATCGCCCACGCAGTTCACCATCATGGTGCTGGCACGGCGTCCGTTGTGCAGGTTGGCCAAGCCGTTCGCCAGGCCCGGCCCGCAATGCAGCAGGGTGGCGGCCGGCTTGCCGGCGATGCGGGCATAGCCATCGGCCGCCCCGGTCACCACGCCCTCGAACAGGCCCAGCACGCAGCGCATGCCGGGAATCCGGTCCAGCGCGGCCACGAAATGCATCTCGGAGGTGCCGGGGTTGGAGAAGCAGGTGTCCACCCCGCTGGCCAGCAGCGTGTGCACCAGCGCCTCGGCGCCGTTCATCGCCTGATTCGAATCACTCATGGACCGTCCCCTCATTGGCCGAATTTTCAGGGGCCGGAGACTGCGCGCCACCCGGCGCCAAGGCAAGCCGGGCCCGCGCAGGTCAGGATGCCTGCAGCGCCTCCGCGGCCCCCGCTGCCACCAGGCGCGGCGTCAGCAACGCGGTGCCATGCGCCGCTTCCTCCTCGCGCAGCGCCCGCTCGGCCAACGCCAGCAACCCGTCTGCCGGGTCCCCGCCATCCACGAGCGGCAGCACGCTGCCCGCGCCGATCCGTGCGGCCAGCTCGGCATGCGACAGCTGCCGCCATGCCTCGCCCACCGCCTCGCGCACCCGTTCGGCCACGCGCTGGGCGCCGATCCGGTCGGTGGTGGGCAGCAGCACCGCGAACAGCGCCTCGTCCAGCCGTGCCGCGAAATCGCCCGGCCGGCGCAGCACCCCGGTCAGCAGCCGGCCGATCTGCTGCAATGCCGCCTCCGCCTGCAGCGCGCCCAGCTTCGCCGCACAGCCCGGCCAATCCTCCAATCGCAGCAGCACCAGCGAGATCGGCTCCTGCGCCCGCCGCGCCCGGCCCAGCTCCTGCGCCAGCGCCTCGTCGAAGCGCTTGCGGTTGGCCAGCCCGGTCAGCTTGTCGGTCAGCGACAGCGCCGCCAGGCCCTGCTGCGCCTCCTCCAGTTCGCGCTGCAGCGCCATCTCCACGCCCACGTCGCGGCAGGCGAGCATGAACCCGCCATCGGCCAGCCGCCGCGCCCGCACTTCCAGCGCCACCTCCCCGTCATCGCGCCGCCGCGCCATGAACCGGCTCGGCGCCGGCGACATCTCGCCCTGCCGCAGCGCCGCGATCTGCACCAGGCACGCCTCCCAGCCCGGCTCGTTCGTCAGCTCGGCATCCTCCACCTCCGCCGGCGCATAGCCCAGCAACGCCCGCGTCGCAGCGGAGGCAAAGGTCACCCGCAAATCGGGATCAAGCCGCAGGAACATCTCCCCGGCCGCATCCGCCACCGCGGCCAGGTCGCCCTGATGGCGCAGCCACGTGCCCGCCGGCCGCAGCGCCGCCAAGGCCCGAGCCTCGTGGGAGGCCGCGCCCGACCCCTCCTCCCCTTCGGCCAGCAGCGGCCGCAACAGCCAGCGTCGCGCCATCAGCCAGGCGATCAGCGCCCCCAGCGCCGCCAGCGTTCCGGCCGCCACCAGCTGATCACGTCGCCGCATATCCGCCTCGGCCAGCAGCGCGTCGTAGGGCAGGTCGATCAGCAGCGCCGCGCGCCCGGCGAACCGCACCCCCGCATCCGCCAGCGGCAGCGCCGCATGGCCCACCAGCCGCAGCTCGCCCGCAGCGTCGCGCGCCTGCGCCACGCCGGCCAGACTGCCACGCAGCGCCGCCAGCAACCGTGGCATCCCCAGCCCCTGCCCGGCCCGTGCGGCATGGCCGGGCATCGCCACCAGCACCATCCCGTCATCCGGGTCCACCAGCAGCCGGCCAGCCTGGTCGCGCCGCAGCGGTAGCCCCAGCGGCGGCAGATGCGCCGCCTCCAGCCCCACCGTCAGCACCGCCACCGTGCCATCACCGGCCGGGATCGCCCGCGCCAGCAGCAACCCGCCCTGCGCGTCGCCAGCCATCGTGATTGCCCCGCCGGCCGCCAACGCGGCACCCACCTGCGCCGCCCCCACCGATCCGCAGGCCGACACCGCACCGCCACGATGCACCGCGATCGCGGTAACGGGCACGGACGCCGCCTCCAGCAGCTGGCGCACCACCCCACACAGCGTCGCCACCGGCATGCCGGCCAATTCCTCGGTGCCCGCCTGCATCAGCCGCCCCACCCGGGCCAGCTCCGCCGCCTCGCGCACCGCCGCCTGGGCGGCGGCATCCTGCAATTCCGTCTCCAGCCACCCCAGCGTCGCATGCCGTGTCGCCTCGGCCGACACCGCCAGGTACACCGCCAGCGGCAGCACCGCGGCCAGCAGCATGGCCACCAGCCGCGGCGCCAGGCGCCGCGGGGCACCGGCCTCGGTACGAAACGACAAAGCCGGAACGGCGCCGGCCGCTGAGGTTGGGGGAAATGGCGGCAAGGGCCCGCTCCAAGCTGGAAGGTCTTGCCCGCACCCTAGGGACGCAATTCTCAACCAATCATTGCCGGCGCCGGTCAGCGCAGCTGCGGATTGTCGAACACCGGGTTGCGGCGCTGGTGCAACGCCTCGGCCAGTGCCTCCGCCAGGGAGCGCTTGGCGTCCTCGCCCAGCTCGCGCCCCACCTCCACCGCATGGCCGCGCAGCTGCAGCACCAGCGCCGGCACCCGCCCGCGCCGCTCCTCCAGCCGCACCGCCATCCAGTCCGCCGGCAGGTCCCGCGTTTCCACCCGCCCGCGCGCGCTAGTGCGCACGATGCGCAGCCCCGCCGGCGTCAGCAGCAGCAGCTCGCTCGCCCGTGCGGCGTTCATGTGCAGCCGGAACAGCACCGCGGCCAGCACCAGCTCCAGCCCGGCGAACACCCCCACCGGCCACGCCCCCAGCAGCACGAAGGCCGTGCTGCTGGCCACGCAGGCCGCCAGCACCGCCGCCAGCAGGATCCGCAACCCCACCACGGACAGGCTGCGATGCGGCACGATCACCGCCTCGAACAGCACTGGCTCCTGCGCCTTCATCGCCGCCCCCGCTTGTGCGCCCCCGCCACCGCGGCGAGAGTTCCCCTCATGTCAAAGCCCCCCGCCTCCAGCAAGACGGCCCCCAGCAAGACCGCCTCCAGCAAGACCGCGGGCCGCAAGCCCCGCAAGACCCCGCCGATGCCGCGCGCCGAGGTGGAGCCCTTCATCCGCGCCCTGGCCGCCGTGCACCCCAACCCGCGCAGCGAGCTGGACTACACCAGCGCGTTCACCCTGCTCGTCGCCGTGGTGCTCTCCGCCCAGGCCACCGACGCCTCGGTGAACCGCGCCACCGCCGGCCTGTTCACGGAAGCACCAACACCCCAGGCGATGCTCGCCCTCGGCTCAGATGGGGTGGCGCGCCATATCCGCACCATCGGCCTGTGGCAGGGCAAGGCGCGCAACGTGGTGGAGCTGTCCCGCCAGCTGATCGAGCAGCATGGCGGCGAGGTGCCGCAGGACCGCGCCGCGCTGGAGGCCCTGCCCGGCGTCGGCCGCAAAACCGCCAACGTGGTGCTGAACATCGCCTTCGGGCAGGACACCATGGCGGTGGACACGCACATCTTCCGCCTGGGCAACCGCACCGGCGTCGCCCCCGGCAAGCACGAGCGCGCGGTGGAGGATGCGCTGGTCAAACGCATCCCGAAGGACCTGCTGCGCGATTCGCACCACTGGCTGATCCTGCACGGCCGCTACGTCTGCAAGGCCCGCAGGCCTGAATGCTGGCGCTGCGTCGCCACCCAATGGTGCCGCTACCCGGAGAAGACCCCGGCGCCCGGCTAATCCTGCGGCGGGATCGTGCGCAGATAGGCGATGATCGCCGCCGTGTCGGCATCCGACAGCTTGCGATAGAGCTCGCACGGCATCGGCGGGCCCATCACCCGGCCGTCGCGGCGGATGCCCTCGCGGATGGCGCGCGCGATCTCGGCATCGCTCCAGGCGCCGATCCCGGTCTCGCGGTCCGGCGCGATGTTGGCGGCCACGGCGCGAAAGGCCGGGTTCTCCTCCATGAAGCCACCCGCGAGGTTCTTCTCCGCCACCTTGCCCTGCGGCCCGCGCGGGCCGCGCCATTCGTTACGTATGCAGGCTGCCTCTTCGACGAAACCAGCGCAACCCGCCCGCCCATTCAATCTTCGGTTAAGCAAGCTCCCGCAAACTGCACCCGGGCTGCCCCACCGGCGGCCGCAAGGACAGGCGAATGGCGGGCAAGCAGGGCGGCAAGGGCCGCGGGGTGATCATCAAGAAAGAAGAGATCATCGAGGGCGGCCACCATGGTGGCGCCTGGAAGGTGGCCTATGCCGACTTCGTCACCGCGATGATGGCCTTCTTCCTGCTGATGTGGCTGCTCAACGCCACCACGGAGGAACAGCGCCGGGGCCTCGCGGACTATTTCACACCCACCAATGTCATGAGCCAGGGCTCCTCCGGCAGCGGGCGCATCTTCGGCGGCCGCACCCCCTATGAGCGCGGCGAGCTGGTCAGCGACCGCGGCGCCAAGTCCGTCGTGCCCGGCCAGGCGGAGCAGGTGAACGACCAGGACGACCCCGAATACGACCAGGCCCCCAACGCCAGCACCCGCGGCGCCGCCGAAGACCAGCGCCGGCCAGAGGGCAACCAGCCCGACCCCGGCGGCGGCAAGGGCACCCGCGCCAGCGCCCAGGCCGGCGCGCGCGAATCCGGCGGCGGCACCGCCGCCATCGCCTCCCCCAACCAGGCCCAGGCCCTCGGCCAGGCCCAGCGCCTCGCCAATGCCGGCTCGGGCACGCAATCCTCCACCCCCACCGTCCTCGGCCGCCCGATCGACGACGCCGCCATGCGCGCCGAGATGGAGCGGCGGGAACGCGAATCCTTCGACCAGGCCGCCGAGCAGATGCGCGATGCCGTGCGCAACGACCCCTCGCTGCAAGACCTCGCCAACCAGCTCGCCATCGACCAGACGCCGGAAGGCCTGCGCATCCAGCTGCTGGACGAAGACCGCTCGCCCATGTTCGCCTCCGGCTCCGCCGTGCTGAACGAACGCGCCCGCGCCCTGCTGATGAAGGTCGCCCCCGTGGTGGCCAAGATGAACCAGCGCCTGTCCATCGCCGGCCATACCGATGCCACGCCCTTCCGCGGCACCGACCGCAGCAACTGGGAACTCTCTGCCGAGCGCGCCAACGCCACCCGCCGCCTGCTGGTGGAACAGGGCATCGCCGAGCAGCGCCTGCGCAGCGTCACCGGCAATGCCGACCGCGATCCGCTGCTGCCCGCCGACCCCTTCGCCGCCGTCAACCGCCGCATCGCCATCACCGTGCTGCGCGACACCAAAGGGACACCATGACCCCCCGCACCCGTCCCGACCCAAGGTAGCCCCGCCCCATGCTCGTCATCGGCGGCCTCGCCTTCCTGATGTTCTGCGTCTTCGGCAGCTATGTCGTCCACGGCGGCAAGTTCGGCACCATCATGGGGGCGCTGCCGTTCGAGGTATGGTCGATCGGCGGCGCCGCCGTCGGCACCTTCCTGATGTCCAACAGCATGCACGACGTGAAGCACACGCTGCACGGCTTCGGGAAAATCATGAAGGGCGCCAGCTACAAGAAGCAGGACTACGTGGACCTGCTGTGCCTGCTCTACTACTTCGTGCGCCTTGCCAGCACCAAGGGCGCCATGGCGCTGGAGGCGCATATCGAAAAACCGGCAGACAGCGTCGCCTTCCAGAAATTCCCGGCCATCCTCAAGAACCACCACGCCACGAGCATGGTGTGCGACTACCTGCGCATGGTGGGCATGAACGCCGACGATCCCAACCAGATCGAAGACCTGATGACGCGGGAGCTGAAGAAAACCCTCGCCGAGGAACTCCACCCCTCCCACGCCCTGCAAAGCATCGCCGACGCCCTGCCCGCCCTGGGCATCGTCGCCGCCGTGCTGGGCGTCATCAAGACCATGGGCTCCATCAACGAGCCGCCGGCTGTGCTCGGCGGCATGATCGGCGGCGCGCTGGTCGGCACCTTCATGGGCGTGCTGATGGCCTATGGCATGGTCGGCCCCTGCGCCACGCGCCTCAAGGGCGTGGTGGAGGAGGAATCGAAATACTACGATGTGATCCGCGCCGTGCTCGTGGCCCACCTGCACGGCAACGCCCCGCAGGTAAGCGTGGAAACCGGGCGCAAGATGGCCCCCAACCAGCACATGCCCAGCTTCGGGGAGCTGGAAGCGGCGGTGCAGAACCTGCAGATCGCCTGACCCGCCCTTCATACCGCCCTGCCAACCGTTCCGCCTGAGGGTCGGGAACGCCCGCCCATCGCCACCGTTTCCCGGGCGCCCCAGGGATTCACCCCGGGTGCCGCCGACCCGAGAGGAAACCGTGTCGAAACCCGCACCCGAAGCCAGCATGGTCGAGCTTGCGGAACTCACCGCCCGGCGCCAGGCGCCCTCCTTGCCAGGCCAGAAGTGCCGGCTGCGCGAAATGCGCCGCGTGCGCGTCGCCGTGGCGGTGCTGGGCGGCAGCGCCCTGATCTATCTCTGGCTGCTGCTGGTCTGACCCAGCCGCCGCTGCCCCGTTGACCCCGCCGCCGCAGCCGGGGATGCTGGCGCCAACGTCCGCCAAAGCAACGGGAGTGCCTACGCACCCTCTCCTGCCGCCGCGGGCATGCCCCCGGCCCAGGAGCGACGGCGATGATCCTAGACCCCGACAACCAGCGCGTGCTGGACATGATCAAGGCCGCCGGCCGGCCGCCCTTCAACACCCTCTCACCCGACGAGGCGCGCGGCTTCTTCGCCGGCGGCCGCACCGTGATGCAGCCGGAGCCCGCCGAGGTGGCGGAGGTTCGCAACCTGGAGGCCCCAGGCCCCAACGGCCCCGTGCGCCTGCGCCTCTACCGCGCCATCGGCAGCGCCCCCGGTGCCGTGCTGCCGGTGCTGATCTACTACCACGGCGGCGGCTGGGTGCTGGGCGACCTGGACAGCCACGACCAAGCCTGCCGCGCCATCGCCAACGCCGCCGGCTGCTGCGTGGTGGCGGTGGATTACCGCCTGGCCCCGGAAGTGAAGTTCCCCGGCGCCATTTCGGATTCGGCCGCCGCCACGCGCTGGATCCTGGCCAACGCCGCCGATCTCGCCATCGACCCCACCCGCGCGGCCGTGGGCGGCGACAGCGCCGGCGGCAACATCGCCGCCGTGATGGCGCTGATGTCGCGCGACGCCTACCTGCCCAGCATCGCCTTCCAGTTGCTGATCTACCCCGTCACCGACATGGGCATGGGCCACGAGAGCTACCAGCGCATCAAGGAAGGCTACCCGCTGGTCGCCTCCACCATGAAGTGGTTCATCGACCACTACCTGCCCGCCCCGTCGGACGTGGCAGACTGGCGCGCCTCCCCCCTGCGCGCCGCCTCGCTGGCCGGCACCGCGCCTGCCATGGTCATCACCTGCGCCCACGATCCGCTGTGCGACGAGGGCGTGGACTACGCCAAGCGCCTTGATCGTGAAGGCGTGCCCGTGACCCACGTGCACTACAACGACCAGATGCACGGCTTCCTCACCATGGGAAAGCTGATCCGCGCCTCGCAATCGCTGATCGACACGATGGCGGTCGCTCTCAAGCGCGCCTGGAACTGAGAACGCGCCCGAACGGGCGCCCATAAATGGAGGAAACAATGGCCGGAATCCTGGCTGGCAAGACCGCGCTCGTCACGGGCGGCGCCTCGGGCATCGGGCGCGCCACCGCGCTTGCCATGGCGCGGGAAGGCGCGCGCGTTGCCGTCTCCGATCTCTCGGAGGAAAGTGCGGCGGCCACCGTGGCACTCATTAACCAGGCCGGCGGCCAGGCCATCGCCATCGGCGGGGACGTGGCCAAGGAAGCCGACGTGCAGGCCATGGTGGCCCGCACCGTGGCCGCCTTCGGCCGTCTGGACTGCGCCTTCAACAACGCCGGCATCTCGCCCCGCAACGTCGGTCCCACCGGCCAGCGCACGCATGAGATGAGCCAGGTGAGCTTCGACGCCATGCTGGCGGTGAACCTCACCGGCGTGTTCCTGTGCATGAAGCACGAGATTCCGCACATGCTGGCCCAAGGCGGCGGCAGCATCGTCAACACCGCCTCGATCGCCGGCCTGATCGGCCTGCCCGCGGCGACCAACTATGTCGCGTCCAAGCACGGTGTGGTCGGCATCACCAAGACCGCGGCGATGGAATACGCCAAGGACAACATCCGGGTGAACTGCGTGAACCCCGGCTACATCAAAACGCCGATGACCGACCCGACCATGGCCGAGCGCTACGATACGCTGATGACCAAGGTGCCGATGAACCGCCTGGGCACCGCCGACGAAATCGCAGAGGCCGTGGTGTGGATGCTGTCAGACCGCGCCAGCTTCATGACCGGCGCCAGCCATATCATCGATGGCGGGTACTATGCGGCGTAGAGCGTGATCGTCGAAGACGTGAATCACGCGATCAAACAAGACTCTTCTTTTTTCTGAAGAAAAAAGAAGCAAAAAAGACTTCCCAAATTTGGTGCGGAGAATATGCATTCTCCGCACCAAACAGGAAAAAGTGTTTTGGTTCTTTTTTTCAAAAAAGAACCGCTTCCTTCCTCACGCTCCGATGATGTCCCCGAAGCGCTCCCAGGTATCCTTCTTCCAGCGCGCCAGCTGAAGCTGCTTCAGCGGCCGGAAATCCGTCGGCGTGGTCGCCGCAGTCATGTTCGGCAGCAGCAGCGGCAGGGCCACCTTCTTCACATTCGACGCCTGCTTCATGATGTTCTCGCGCGAGAAATCCTCCCCGCACTGCTTCAGCACAATGTGCATCAGCGTCGCCACGCTGTAGGCATAGACGTAGTTGGCGTCGGTGGTGTCGCCGTCCGGCAGGTATTTCGCCATGAATTCGCGCCACTCCTTCATGTCCGGCGCGTCCTTGAAGTCCGGGTCGGTGGGGTCTTTCAGGTACTGGGAGGTAATCACCCCTTCCGCCTTCTCCGGCCCCGCCGGCGTGATGGTGGAGGCGATGGAGGCCGAGACGTTGGACATGATGTGCAGCGGCTTCCAGCCGATATCGAAGGCCTTGCGGATCACCTGGGCGGAGAATTTCGGGATCGCGCCCGTCACCAGCACCTCGGCACCGCTGTCCTTCATCGTCACCACCTGGCTGTCCACCGTGGCGTCGGAGGCCTCGTAGGTCACGACCTTGATGAAGGTCTTGTCGAAGTCCTTGCCGTACACGTCCTGCAACCCGTGCAGGTAGTCCTTGCCGAAGTCGTCGTTCTGGTAGATCAGCGCCGCCTTGGCGTTCGGCCGCTGCTGCTTGATGTACTTGCCGTAGATCTGCGCCTCGGTGCGGTAGCTGGGCGCGTAGCCGATCGTCCAGGGGAAGGCCTTGTAGTCGCCCCATTTGTCCGCGCTGGTCGCCAGGAACAGATGCGGCACCTTGCGCTGGTTCATGTAGCGGTGGATCGCCGTGTTGGTCGGCGTGCCCAGCGGGTTGAACAGGAAGGCCACCTGCTCCTGCTCCACCAATCGCCGCGCCTGCTCCACCGTCTTGGCCGGGTTGTAGCCGTCGTCGAGCGAGATGAAGTTGATCTTCCGCCCGGCCACGCCGCCCATGTCGTTCACTCGCTTGAAGAACGCCGAGTGAGAGCGCCCGCCCACCCCGTAGGAGGAGGCATTGCCGCTATAGGGCACGATATGCCCGATCTTGATCTCGGTCTTGGTCACGCCCACCACAGTGGCACCCATGGCGGGGCGGATGATCGCGGGCGCCGCAAGGCCACCCACGCCGGCAAGTCCCAGTCCAGCAAGCACAGTACGACGTTTCATAACGCTTCTTCCTCGCTGTTTATTGGCTCCCGTCGTTGCGGGGGCTGGAGGAAGTCTAGCCAGGGGCCGGCGTCAAAGTCCGCAACTTTCGTCATCCCGGCCGAAAAACGAAACGGCCCGGCACCGTCCCCGGTGCCGGGCCGTTCTGTTTCAGCCGAGTCGGCTCAGGAGGAGGCGAGCACGCCGCCGAACCGCTCCCAGGTGGTGCCGGTCCAGCGGGTCAGCTGCATCTGCTTGATCGGATGGAAGTCGTTCGGCCCGGTGCTCACGGAAATGCCCGGCAGCAACACGCCCACGTCATGCTTCAGGTTGGCCGCCTGCTTCATGATGTTCTCGCGCGACAGGTCGTCGCCGCACTGCTTCAGGGTCTGCACCATCGACTGCACAGCGCCATAGGCGAACACGTAGCCGGCGTCGTTGATGTCGCCCTCCGGGATGTACTTCGCCATGAACGCGCGCCATTCGTTCATGCCGGCATCGTTCTTCCAGTCGGGGTCGCTGTGGTCCTTCAGGTACTGGGAGGAAATCACCCCCACCGCCTTCTCCGGCCCCGCCGGGTTGATCGTGGCGCCCACGGAGGCAGACACGTTGGACATGCAGTGCAAGGGCTTCCAGCCGATGTCATAGGCCTTGCGGATCAGCTGCGCCGAGAATTTCGGGATGCACGCGCTCACCAGCGTGTCGGCCCCGCTCTCCTTCAGGCTCACCACCTGGCTATCGATCGTCGCATCGGTCGCTTCGTAGGTGAGGACCTTGATGAACACCTTGTCGAAATCGCCCTTCAGCGCGTCCTTCAGGCCGTTCAGGTAGTCCTTGCCGAAATCGTCGTTCTGGTAGATCAGCGCGGCCTTCGCGCCGGGCTTCGCCTGCTGGATGTAGCGGGCATAGATCTGGCCTTCCGTGTGGTAGCTGGGCTGCCAGCCGATCGTCCACGGGAAGTCCTTCGGGTTGGCCCACTTGTCCGCGCCGGTGGACAGGAACAGATGCGGCACCTTGCGCTGGTTCACGTAGCGATGGATCGCCGAGTTGGTCGGCGTGCCCAGCACGTTGAACAGCAGCGCCACCTTGTCCTGCTCCACCAGTCGGCGCACCTGCTCCACCGTCTTGGCGGGGTTGTAGGCGTCGTCCAGCGAGATGAAGTTGATCTTGCGGCCGTTGATGCCGCCCTGGTCGTTGATCATCTTGAAGTAGGCGGAGTGGCTCTTGCCGATCACGCCATAGGAGGAGGCGTTGCCGCTATACGGAATGGTGTGGCCGATCTTGATCTCGGTCTTGGTCACGCCCACCACGGTGGCCGCCTCGGCCGGGCGGATATGCGGCATGGCAAGGCCGGCACCGATGCCGGCCAGAACAGTACGACGCTTCATCTCAGGCATCACTCCATTGGGATCGAACAACAGGCAACGCGGGAAGCCCTACCGGGCTGCCCGGAACCGGCGCATCTGGGCGGACAGCAGGCTCGCGATGCCGCCCGGTGCGAAGAACATGAACAGGATCAGGATCACGCCGAAGATCGCGCCAGGGATCGCCTTGCTGATCTCCTCCGCCAGGTTCGGCACGAACACGATGAACAGCGCGCCATAGACCGCCCCGGAAATGGAGGAGGCGCCGCCGATCACCATGCCCACGAACAGCGTGAGCGACAGCGCGATGGAGAAGCTGTCGGGCGAGACGAAGCCGACGGCAATGGCCCCCAGCGCGCCACCAACGCCGGTGAACAGCGCACCGAAGCCGAAGGTCAGCGTCTTGTAGCGGGAAAGCTCCACGCCCATCGCCTCGGCCGCCAGCGGCTGGTCGCGGATGGCCATCAGCGCCAGCCCGATGCGGCTGCGCACCAGGTTGGTGGCGGCCACGAACAGCACCACGCCCACGGCCAAAGTAAACAGGTACACCCACTGGTCCGGGTCCAGCGGCAGGCCGAACGGCGCATCCGGCTTGTTCAGCACGATGCCCTGCACGCCGCCGGTCCAGTTCTCGAACAGCTTGTATTTCAGCAACTGCGGCACGGCCACGGCCATGGCGAAGGTCACCAGCGCCAGGTACAGCCCGCCCAGCCGCAGCGCAGGCAGGCCGAGTGCCAGGCCCACCATCCCCGTCACCACCGCCGCCACCGGCAGCGTGGCCCAGTAGGGCACGTTGAAATGCTCCATCAGGATCGCCGCGGTGTAGGCGCCCACGGCATAGAACGCCCCCTGCCCCAAGGAGACCTGGCCGCCATAGCCGGTGACAAGGTTCTTTCCGAGGACAGACAGCGCATAGGCCACCACCAGCGTCAGCTGGAACAGCTGGTAGCCGGAAGCGAACACCAGCGGCACCACGGCCGCGACCACCACGAACAGGATGAGCATGATGCGGGAGTTGGATTGGGTCATCGTTCTACACCCGGTTCGCCAGGGTCTTGCCGAACAGGCCCGACGGCTTGAACACCAGCACCACCACGATGATCACCAGCGCGGTGGTCAGCTTCAGCTCCGTGCCCACGATGTAGGCGCCGGCGATGTTCTCGATCACCCCCATCAGCACCCCGCCCACCACCGCGCCCAGCGGGCTGGTGATGCCGCCCAGCAGCGCGCCGGCGAAGGCATAGAGCAGAACACCCGCCATCATGTTGGGATCCAGGAACACGATCGGCGCCACCATCATGCCAGCGATGGCCCCAATCGCCGCCGCCAACCCCCAACCGAGCGACAGCATGCGCGCCACGGGAATGCCCACCAGCCGGCTGGAGACGGGGTTATAGGCCGCACCCCGCAACGCCAGCCCCAGCCTGGTGAAGCGGAAGAACGCCCACACCGCCGTCAGCACCACCAGCGTCACCGCCGTGGAGCCGAGTTCGTGGCGCGACAGCATGCCGCCCAGGATCGGGGCGCCGGCGCCGAACGGCGTCGGGAAGGGCTGCAGCGTGTAGGTGAAGATCCAGCCGGCGATGTTGTTGAAGATCAGCAGCAGACCCAGGAACGCACCGACGCTGGCCAATACCGGCGCCCGCGCCAGCGGTTCCAGCAGCGTTCGCTGCAGCACCATGCCGGCGATGAAGGAGAACACCAGGGTCAGCACGAACGCGCCCCAATAGGGCACGCCGGCCTGGATGAGCGTGAGCGCCACATAGGTGGAGAACATCGCCATCTCGCCCTGGGCGAAATTGATCTGGTGGGTGGCCAGGAAGATCATCACCAGGGCGAGCGAGATCGAGGCATAGATGCTGCCCGTCGCGATGCCCGAGATGATCTGGTGCAGAACGCCTTCCATCGGTCGCTTCTCCTAGTACCCGAGGTAGGCGCGGCGCACCGACTCGTCCTGCCGGATCTCGGCCGCCGGGCCGGACATCACGATCTTCCCGGTCTCGAGCAGATAGGCCATGTCCGCCACCGACAGCGCCAGCGAGGCATTCTGCTCCACCAGCAAAATCGAGGTCCGCTCGGTGGCGATGATCTGCTTCATGATCCCGAAGATCTCGCGCACGATCAGCGGCGCCAGGCCGAAGCTCGGCTCGTCCAGCAACAGCAGCCGCGGCTTGATCATCAGGGCGCGGGCGATTGCCAGCATCTGCTGCTCGCCGCCCGACAGCGTGCCCGCCTGCTGGCGGAACCGGTCCTTCAGCTTCGGGAAGTAGGTGAACATCCGCTCCAGGTCAGGCTCGATCGAGTCCTTGCGGGTGTAGCCGCCCAGGCGGAGGTTCTCCTCCACCGACAGCTCCATGAAGGTGCCGCGCCCATCGGGCACGTGCCCCACCCGCATCGCCGCGATCGCCTCGGTGGGCAGGTTGTTGATGCGCTTGCCGTCGTACATCAGGTCGCCGGTGGAGCGCACCATGCCGCAGATCGCCCGCAGCGTGGTGGTCTTGCCCGCGCCGTTGGCGCCCAGCAGCGCGGTGACACCGCCGGTGTTCACCACGAAATCGATGCCGTGCAGCACCCGCACCTGGCCATAGGCCGCATGCAGGCCCTTCGCCTCCAGGATCGGCCCCCCTTGGATGGGCGTGCTCGCCACAGGATCAACCATGGCCGCCCTCCTCGCCTTCGCCGAGATAGGCGCGGATCACCTCGGGGTCGCGTTGCACCTGCTCCGGCGTGCCGTCGGCGATCTTGCGGCCGAATTCCAGCGCCACCACCCGGTCGGATACGCGCATCACCAGGCTCATGTGATGTTCCACCAGCAGGATGCTGAGGTCGAAATGCTGCTTGAGGCGCAGGATCAGGTCGCCCAGCTCGTCCACCTCGCCGTGGTTCAGCCCGGCGGCCGGCTCATCGAGCATCAGCATCTTGGGCCGTGCGATCATGGCCCGGCCGAGTTCAACCCGCTTCTGCCAGCCGAATGGCAGGCCACCCACCGGCAGGTCCGCCTGTGCCTTGAGGTCCAGCAGCTCGATCAGCTCATCCGCCCGCCGCGCCGCCTCCGCCGCATCCGCCCGCGCCTGCGGCAGTTGCAGCGCGTTGGAGAGGAAGCCGGAGGTGCCGCGGTAGTGGTGGCCCACCATCATGTTCTGCCGCACCGTCATGGTGCGGAACAGCGCCACGTTCTGGAAGGTGCGGCCGATGCCCAGCTCCACCATGCGGTGCCGCGGCATGTCCTTGATGGTGGTGCCATCGAAGGTGATGTCGCCCACCACATAGCGGTAGAAGCCGCTGATGCAGTTGAACATCGTGGTCTTGCCGGAACCGTTCGGCCCGATCAGCCCGCAGATCTCGCGGCGGTTCACATCGAAGCTCACACCGGCCAGCGCCACGATGCCGCCGAAGCGCATCTCCACGCCGGACACCCGCATCAACGGGCCCTGGGCCGCCATGGGCGCAGTTGCGGCTTGCGCCACGGCGCTCACGGCCCGACGCTCCAGGAATGAACAGGCACGACATGCGGACGCCGTCTTGTCACGGACTTCCCCCAGCTTCTCGGCGTCCCGGGTTCGCTCCCGCGGTGCCATCTCGTTGCGCGCGGGTTACAACCCCGCAAGATAGCGAGGCTAGGGGAGTCGCACGCGCGTCACAAGCCCGCATGACAGGCTGTTCATGACTCCCCGTTCACGCCTTCGTCACACCTGACCTCCACCGCCACCCTGGCGCGCGGCACGGCGTGGAACATCGCCGGGCGGCTGCTGCCGCTGCTGGTGGCGCTGGCCGCTACCCCGTTCCTGATCCAGGCGCTGGGGCTGGCGCGCTGGGGCCTGTTCACGTTGGCCCTCGGCCTCGTCGGGCTGTTCGGCGTGTTCGATCTCGGCGTCGGCCGTGCGCTCACCCGGCTCGTCGCTGCCCGGCTTGCCGAGGGGCGCCCACCGGCGGAGGTGGCCGGCGCCGTGCTCACCGGGCTGCTGATGCTCTTCGCCCTTGGCCTGGCCGCCGGGCTGGCCTGCGCGGCCGGCGCCTGGGCCTATGCCGGGCTGCTGGACCTGCCGGCCGCGCTGCAGGCGGAGGCGCGTGGCGCGCTGCTGGCGATTGCGGTGGCGGCGCCGCTGGTGCTGGTCAATGCCGGGCTGTGGGGCGTGCTGGCAGCCCACCAGCGCTTTGCCGGCGCCAATCTCGCCAATTTGCCGATCCTGGCCCTGTACTATCCCGGCCCGCTGGCCATCCTGACGCTGTGGGACAGCCTGCTGGCTGCCACGCTGGTGCTGGTGGCCTGCCGCGCGGCGATGACCTGGGCCTATTGGCGCCTTTGCCTGCGCGAGCTGCCGGCCCTGCGCGGTGCCCGGCCCGATCCGGCCGCGGCGATGCCGCTGCTGCGCCAGGGCGGGTGGATGACCGTCTCGGCCATGCTTGCCCCTGCCGCGCAGCATCTGGACCGCTTCATCATCGCCGCCCGCCTCTCGGCCGAGGCCGCGGCGCTCTATGCCACGCCGTTCGATCTCGTGATCCGCATCGCAGTCCTCGCCCAAGCCGTGCTGGCCGGCGCCTTTCCCGCCCTCTCCGCCGCGCTGGCCACCGATGACGGCGCCGCGGGCCGGCTGTTCCGCCATGCCACGCTGGCCATCCTGGCCCTGGTGCTGCCGCCCGCGCTGGCCTGCCTGCTGTTCGCCGATCTTCTTCTTGTTGCCTGGCTTGGCGCCGATTTCGCCCGCCACGCCACGCCGGCGGCGCGTTGGCTCGCCGCCGGCGTGGTGCTGTTCGCGCTGGATGGCGTTGCCGCCGCGCTGATCGACGGCGCCGCCCGCGCCGCGCGCAACGCTGCATTGGCGATTGCGGAACTCGCGGTCTACCTGCCCATCCTGCTGCTGGCGCTGGCCGCCCACGGTATCGCCGGGGCCGCCGGCGCCTGGGCGTTGCGCATGCTGCTGGCCGCTGCCTGCCGGCTTTTTCTGGCGCAGGGCGCCCATCCCCGGCTTGCGCCGGAGTTGCGGGCGCTCGGCCCCGCTTTGGCCGCCACGCTGGCCGTGCTCGCCGTGGCGCTGCCGGCGGCGGACCAAGCGCCCCTGCTCCGCCTCGCCCTGTTTCCTGCCCTGTTGGCCCCGGTGGCCCTGCTTGCCTGGCAGCACGGCCTGCCGCCGGGCGAGCGTGCCGCCCTCTACGCCACCATTGGGGGCAGGGTGGCCCTGTTGCGCCGAAAGAGGTAAGCCGCTGCCATGGAAACGATGCTCTGGCTCCAGGTTCTCCTGCTCGGCGTCCTCGAAGGGCTGACGGAATTCATCCCCGTCTCGTCCACCGGCCATCTCATCCTCATGGAGGCGGTGATCGGCTTCGAAGGCCCGCCCGGCCAGGTGTTCGAGATCGCGATCCAGCTCGGCGCCATCCTGGCCGTGGTGCTGCTCTACTTCTCCAAGCTCTGGGGCGTGCTGACCGGCCTGCCGCGGGACCCCGCGGCGCGCCATTTCGCCATCGCCATTCTGCTCGCCTTCCTGCCCGCCGCCGCCATCGGCGTGGTGGCGCATGGCTTCATCAAGAGCGTGCTGTTCTCCCCTTGGGTGGTGGCTGTCAGCCTGATCGTGGGCGGCATCGCCATCCTGCTGATCGAGCGCGCCCGGCCGCAGCCGGTGATCCATGCCATCGAGCAGCTGCCGCTGGGCCGCGCCCTGGCGATCGGATTCCTGCAATGCCTGGCCATGATTCCCGGCGTTTCGCGCTCCGGCGCCACCATCATGGGCGCCCTGCTGCTGGGCGTGGACCGCCGCACCGCCGCCGAGTTCTCCTTCTTCTTGGCCATCCCCACCATGTTCGGCGCCACGGTGTACGACCTCTACAAGAACCGCGGCACCCTGACGCTGGATGGCGGCATCGTCATCGCCGTGGGCTTCGCTGCCGCCTTCGTGGCTGCCCTGCTGGTGGTGCGGGCGCTGATCGGCTTCGTCGCCCGCCATGGCTTCGCGCCCTTTGCCTGGTACCGCATCGCGCTCGGCACCGTGGCCCTGGTGCTGCTCTCCATCTTCTAGACCCTCATGCGCGCCATCCCCTGGGGCACGCTGGCCTTCGCCGCGGGCGGGCTGGGGGTGGTCGCGCTCATCGCCTGGCATGGTGCCGCGGCCATCGGGGCCGAGGTGCTGCAGGCCGCCTGGGCGCTGCCGCCGATCCTGGCCATCCATGCCGCCACGCAATGGCTTTCCGCCATCGCTTGGCGCTGGGCGGTTGGCGTCCCTGCCCCGGGCCTCGGCCGCTGGTTCGCCATCCGCGTAATCCGTGAATCCGTGAACGGGCTGCTCCCGGTCGCCCAGCTCGGCGGCAACCTCGTTGGCATTCGCCTGCTGATGCGGCGCGGTGTTTCCGGCACCGCCGCCACCGCCGGCACCACCATCGATGTGACGATCGAAGCCGCCAGCCAGTTGCTGTTCACCCTGCTCGGCATCCTTGTGCTGGCGCTGATCACCACGTCGGAGACCTCGCCCTGGCGCACCCCATGGGTCCAGGCCAGCGTCGCCCTGATGGCGGTGGCCCTGGCTGCCTTCCTGGTGCTGCAGCACAGCGCCGGGCTGCGCCTGATCGAATGGATCGCCGGTCCGCTGGCCCGGATCTTCCCGCGCTTCTCGCTGGATGTGGTGCGCCGGCTGTTCACGGCCCTGCATGAACGCCAGCGCCAGCCCGGCATGTTGTTGAAAGCGATAATCCTGCACCTGCTCGCCTGGCTGATCGGTATCGGCGAGACGTGGCTGGCGCTGCACGCCATGGGCCATCCCGGCGGCTTCGCCGAAGCCCTGGTGATCGAAAGCCTCGCCGTGGCGGTGCGCGGCGCCGCCTTCGCCGTGCCCGGTGGGCTCGGGGTGCAGGAAGCCGGCTTCGTGCTGATCGGCGCGCTGTTCGATGTGCCGCCCGACCAGGCGATCGCCATCTCCATGCTGAAACGTCTGCGGGAACTGGCCTTTGGCCTGCCGGGGCTACTGGCCTGGCAATGGCTTGAGGTGCGGCGGTCCTAGGGAAGAAGGCCAGGGCTCTGCCTGCGCGGCGCAAGTGGCGCCGCGGGGACCCGCTGGGGCCTTAGGCCCCAGACCCCTTCACTTTAGACACGAGTCTTCGCCGCGCGAGGCGGGGGCCGAAAGACGGATTCATGATGAAATGGACGCCTGGCCGCCTCAGGCGGCGCGCGAGCGGTGCAAAGGGGACGGGGAGCGGGCGCGCGATGGCCTGAGCGGCGCATGCCGCGGCCGGGGCGCCCGCGCAGGATCCAGCCGATCCAGGCGCGCTGGCGGCGGAGACGGCGCAGGGCGCGCGGGTGGAGTACGGATGCGAGGTCGTCGATGGTTTCGCCGGTGGGGGAGAAGTGCCAATCCCGAAGCGGGGTGCGCCAGGTGCGGGCGGAGGCGGTGGCCAGGGTGAGTTCGGCCATGACCGCCTTGTTCCCCGAGAGGAACGCCAGCAGGGCGAGCAGGAGCTGAAGCAGGGGCGCCGGAAAATGGACGCGATTCATCGCCTCCGCCAGGCGGCGAAGGGCGTCGGCTTCGAGCGGAGCGGCGACGGGATGTGGCATCACCGGTGATTGTGCCAAACGCAACACCGGTGGGAAAGGTTTTTTATCCCGTACGTACTCAGATTTGCGATTGGTGATAACTTCAGGTCAAGGGGTCTGGGGCCTAAGGCCCCAGCGGGTCCAGGGCAGAGCCCTGGCCTTCTTTTCTTCCTTGAATGACCGCCGAAAGGTCGCGCACCAGCGCTGCCATCACGCCGGGCCAGCGATCTTCCGTTGGCGCGACGAAGGGCGCTTGTTCCGCTGCCAGGGCGACCAGTGCGGCGCCGAGGGCCTTGGCGTCCGGCGGCACCAGACGGGCCATGGCGGAGCCTTCCAGCTGTTCGGTGATTCCGCCGACCTGTGTGGCCACCACAAAGCGCCGGGCTGCGATGGCGGCGGCGGCCACGCCGCTTTGGCTTGCTTCGCGGTAGGGCAGCACGAGGGCGTCGGCCCAGGCCAGGATGGAGGCCACTTCTTCTTCGGGCACCCAGCGGTTTTCCACGGTGACGCCGGGCAGGGCGCGCAGCTGGTTGAGCACCGGTGATTCCGGGCCGTTGCCGACCACGCGCAATTCCAGGTCGTCGCGCGGGCCGAGCCCGGCCATGGCTTCGGCCAGCAGGTCCAGGCCCTTGTAGGGCAGCAGCCGGCCGAAGCAGAGCAGCCGGAGCTTGCCGCCATGGGTGCGTGGCGGGGGTGGGGGGGCGCCGTAGGAGAGCGGGGGCAGTTCCGTCAGCACCAGGCGGCCGGGCCGGGCCACGCCCTGTTCCAGCAGGCGGTCGCCGACGTGGCGGCTGAGGGCGACCACGGCATCGGCGCGCCGGGCCAGGCGGCGTTGCAGGACCATCTGGAGCGAGTGGATGTCGCCGGGGTGCAGATCGGCATCGTGGATCACCACGGCATGGGGCACCTTGGCCCGCCGCAATGCGGCGGCCATCAGCACATCCAGCGGCGCCGGCATGGCGCAGATCGCCACATCGGGCCGCAGCGCCGCGATGCGCTTTGCCAGGCCGCCGACCTCGAAGGGCAGCCGGGGCAGGCGCAGCACCAGGTCGCGCAGGCCGGAATAGGTCTCGATCGGCAGGTCGCAGGCCGGCGCATCTGCCCCGGCGAGGATTTCTGCCTGCCGGGACAGGGAGAGCAGCGCTTCCACGCCGGGCACGCCGCGCAGGCCGGCGGCCAGTTCCACCGCGTAGCGCGGCCCGGCGCCTCGGCGGCCCCATTGCCATACCAGGACCCTCATGCGGTGAAACCGCGCAGCGCCGCCGCGAGGCTTTCCACGCCCAGGGAAGCCCGCGCCTTGGCCTGGCCGCGCGCGCCCAGGGCCGCACGGGCGGCGGGGTCGTCGGCCAGTTGGCGCAGGGCTTGCGCCGCCACGGCGATATCGGGCTCTGCCCAGACGGCGCCCGGCACTTCCAGCACCCCGCGCGGATCCTGCGCCGGGACCAGGGTGAACGGCACCAGCGCGGCGCTGTCCGCGTCCATGAAATCCATGTTCCCTGACCATCCCGTGGCCACCACCGGGCGGCCCAGCAGCATGGCTTCCGCCGGGACCAGCCCGAAGCCCTCGCTGCGATGCAGGGAGAGCACGATGTCCGCGCACGACGTGAGGGCATGGACCTCGCCCAGCGCCATTTCCCGCGTTTCGATCCGCACATTGCCCATGTCTGCCACCGCCTGTTGCAGCAGGGCGAAATCCTCGGGGAAATGCCCGGGATGCCCCACCTTCAGCAACAGCACCCGGTCTGCCCGGTTCCCGAAGGCCGCGCGGAAGGCAGCCACTGCCGCCAGGGGGTTCTTGCGCACGAAGCTTGACGCGAGATTGAAGGATACCAGCACCACCAAGGCTGCCGCCGGCAGGCCGAATGCCTCGCGCCCCATCGCGGCCGGGACCGGAGGCGCGACGGCCAGCGGGTAGTTCACCACCCGCACCGCCATCCCGGGCGGCATTACCCCGGCCATCGCCTCGGCCGTGAAGCGGCTGGTGACCCATACCTCGTGCACGAAGCGGAAGCCCATCCGCCAGGATTCGGGCACCACGGGCAGTTCCCAGTTCCACATGCCCACCACGCGCCGGCCGCGCAGCAGCGCGCGGTCTTGCCCGAGCAGGGCCAATGGCAGGGAGGGCGGGTTCACGTGCAGCATCAGCGGCATTCCCGGCGGCGGCAGTGGTGCCCGGCCGGCATCCATGTCGAGTGCCATGGCGGGAACGCCCATGCCCCCCAGCGCATCGCGCACCAGCCGCACGCCCATGCCGAGGCCGGAGGGGCGGGCGAACTCGCCCAGCAGCGCCATCCCCTGCCCCGCCGGTGGCATCACAGCCTCTGGCCGTGGCGCCATGGCCGTGGTGACCCCGCGCATCAGCGCCCGGCGCGGCCCGGCGGGCAGCGTGCGCCAGGCGCGGTGCAGCAGCGAAAGGGGCGAAGCGGTCATGCCCGCCCCTATACCTCCCCCGCCGCCGCTTCCACCACTGCGTCCGGGTCCAGCGGCCAGACCGGGCGGCGCACCTTGGTCCAGGTGAGGGAGGTATGGACGCGGCTGGAGACGCCGCCGGATTCGCAGGCGATGGCGACGCGGGCGATGGGCGCGAAGGCGGCGCGGAACGCATCCATGCATTTGATCGCGATCAGCGGCGGGGCCGTGGGGTTGATGCCGAAGATCCTGAGCTGCTGCAGGTCGAGGATGTTGCGCTGCCAGGTGGTGACGATCACCTTGATGCCGTGGCGCTCCAGCAGGGCGGAAGGGCCGAACTGGCCCATCTGGCCCGGGGTGTACGGCCCTTCGTGGGTGAACTTGCCATCGGACAGGGCCAGGACCCGGAACACCGCTTCCACCGGGCCGCCGCCATGGGCCGGGGCGACGTGGCCGCCGAGGGAGAGTGCCACATCCGCGCCCACGCCGGCGGCGCGCGCGGCCTCCGCCGCCACGGGATCGGCGATGGAGGCGAAGACGGCGCCGGGTACGGGGTTCTCCAGCATGGCCCGTAGCACCGCGGTGGCGTCGCCATAGCCGCCGCCGCCGGGCGCATCGCCGAAATCGGAGACCACCACCGGGCCGGGCCCCGGCGGCACGGCGCGCGCCGCGGCCAGGGCTTCGGCCACGGTGTGCATCTTTACCGTGTCGTTGTTGCGCTCATCCCAGCAGAACCGCACCAGCTGTGCGCCCAGGGCGGCGAAGCGGGGATCGGCGCCGTTCCCGGTGACCGCGACGGAGGGGCCGACATGCCAGACATCGGCCAGCACGAAGCCGGATTGCAGGCTCACTTCGATCACGCCAGGGTCTGCGGCTTCCATGGCCCGCGCCAGGGCCTGGCCGCGCCGGGCCGGGCCATCGGGCGGGGTGGTGCGGGTGGAATCGAAGCCGCGCATTTGCCAGCTTCGCGCCAGGTGGACCTTTGGCTTGATCTCGCCGTCCATTGCCCGCTTGAGAATTCCGGCCGCCCGCGAGGCCGTCTCGAAATGGTCCACATGCGGGTGGGTGCGATAGGCGGTGATGGCATTGGCCGCGGCGGCCAGCCGGTCGGAGACGTTGCTGTGCGGATCGAGCGTGACGACGATTGGCACGTCGGGCCCCACGATATCGCGCACCGCCTGGGCCAGGGCGCCATCGGCATCGTCTTCGCCCACCGCCACGCAGGCGCCATGCAGGCCCAGCAGCACGCCATCGATTTTCCCGGCGGCGCTTGTGCCCGCCACCAAGGCATCGCGGATGGCGGCGAAGGCGTTGGCATCCATCGGACCGGCTGGGGAGCATGGCACGGCGATCGGCGTGGTCAGGCGCCAGCCGGCTTCCGCGGCATAGGCGAGGAACCCGCCCATCTCGGTGCGCGTCGGGCCGAAGCGCGGCCCGATTTCCGTTCCGCGCACCACGCCCTGGCGCTCGAAATGCGCGAGCGGGGCTGGGGCTGCGAAGCTGTTCGCCTCATGCAGGATCATGGCGGCAAGCACGTGGCGCATGGGCGGTCTCCACTCCGGTTCTGGCCAGACTACAGCCCGCCCCCTGGTCTTCCCACCCCGGCCCTGGCAGGCTCCCCTTCACGGATGGCGGGTGGATGCGACGCAGGTGACATTGCCGCTTTGGGCCAGCGCGCTCGCGGCCACTCTCATCGCACAGGTCATCAGCTCCTTCGCCGGCATGAGCGCCCCGCTGCTTGGCCCCCCGCTGATGGAGCGGGCCGGGCTGCCGGCGGAGAGCATCGGCCTGGTGTCGGCGATGAACTCGGCCGGCATCTGCTGGTACCTGGCCTGCGGCGGGCCGATGCTGGCCCATCATGGCGCGATCCGTTCGCTGCAGATCGGCCTGGTCTGCATCGTGCTTGGGCTGTTCGTGCTGTCTCAGCCGCTTGGCATGGTGGGGCTGTTGGGCGCGCTGGCGGTGGGCTTCGGGGTTGCGCCCAATACGCCGGCCGGTAGCCAGATCCTCAACCGCGCCGCGCCGGCGCGGCACCGGACGCTGATCTTCTCGATCAAGCAGGCCGGGGTGCCGTTTGGTGGCATGCTGGCCGGGCTGGTTGTGGCGCCGTTGGCGCTGTCGCACGGCCTGGGCACCGCGCTGGGCTGCATCATCGCCCTGGCGCTGGCGGCGATGCTGGCGATCCAGCCCTTCCGCCGCCGGCTGGACGGACCGGGCCCGGCGCCTGGGGCCAACGCCGCCTGGGGCCGTGCGCTGCTTTCGCCCAGGGTGCTGGTGCGCTCGCTGGGCAGCCTGCGGGCCCATCCCTCGTTGCCGCTGCTCACGGCGCTGGGGGCCTCGTTCTCCATTGTCCAGGCCTGCCTTGGCAGCTTCATGGCCACCTATGTCGTGACCCAGCATGCCGCCACGCTGGCCGAGGCCGGCCGGCTTGTGGCCCTGATGCAGGCGGCGAGCCTTGCCGGGCGCATCGGCCTCGGCTGGCTGTCGGACCGGATGGCCGGCGGCGCGCTTCAGCTGCTCACCGCCCAGGCGCTGGCGGCGGCGCTGGCGGTGCTGGCGCTGGTGACCGTGGCGGACCATGGCAACTGGACGCTGCCGGTCTGCGTTGCCGCCGCCGGGCTGTGCGGTTTCGGCTGGGTGGGGGTGCACATGGCGGAGCTGGCGCGTGTTGCCCCGCCGCGCATGGTGGGGGAGGTAACCTCGGCGGCCAATTTGTTCGGCTTCCTCGGCTCGGTCTGCGGCCCGATTGCCTTCACCGTGGTGGTGCGATGGACCGGCAGCTACACGCTGGCCTTCGGCCTGGCGGCCGGGCAGCTGGCCGTGTTCGCGCTGGCCACGCTGGCGATGACAAGGCGGCCCGGGTAAGGCCCTAGGTTCGGATCAGGCGGATCCGCTTGCCATCCACGCCCAGCGCCACGCCGCCGGCTTTCAGCGCCAGCGCATCGGCGCCGAACACCTCGTGCCGCCAGCCCTGCAGCGCCTGCACATCCGGGGCATCCTCCGCCGCGATGCGGTCGATGTCCTCGCTGTTGGCCACCAGCTTCGGTGCCACGTGGTGCTGTTCGCACTTCGCCGCCAGCAGGACCTTCAGCAGGGAGACGAGCGCCGGCGAGGGCTTGGGGCCGTCGCGGTGGTTCGGCACCTCGGGCAGTTCCGCCTCGGGCATCGCCTTGGCCTCGGCGATGGCTGCCAGCAGGCCTTCGCCCATCCGCCCTTCGGCGAAGCCGCGGGTGACGCCGCGCATGCGGCTGAGCGAGTCGATCGAATCGGGGGCACTGGCCGCGATCTCCAGCAGCGCCTCGTCCTTCAGCATGCGGCCGCGCGGGATGTTGGAGCGCTGCGCCTCGCGCTCACGCCACGCGGCGATGGCGCGCAGCACGCCGAGCATGCGGCGGTTGCTGGTGCGCGGGCGCAGCCGCTCCCACATCAGCTCCGGGTCGGCGCGGTAGGTGGCGGGGTCGGCCAGCACGGCCATCTCCTGGCCCACCCAGTCCAGCCGGCCTTCCTTTTCCAGCCGCGCCTGCAGCTTTTCGTAGACACGGCGCAGATGGGTGACGTCGGCGGCGGCGTAGTTGATCTGCGCGGTGCTCAGCGGCCGGGCCGCCCAGTCGCTGAAGCGGTGTGCCTTGTCGATATGGCCGCCCGTGGTGGCCGCCACCAGCGAATCGTAGCCGACCTGGTCGCCGAAGCCGGCCACCATGGCGGCCACCTGGGTGTCGAACATCGGCCGCGGCACGTCGCCGAAGCGGAGCACGAAGATCTCGATATCCTGGCGGGCGGCGTGGAACACCTTCATCACGTTGGTGTCGGCCAGCAGTTCGCCCAGCGGTGCGAGATCGATGCCCGGCGCCAGCGTATCCACCACCGCCACATCGGTGTCGCTGGCCAGCTGCACCACGCACAGCTCTGGCCAGTAGGTGCGCTCGCGCATGAACTCGGTGTCGACCGTCACCATCGCCTCGGCACGCAATCGCGTACACAGGGCCTCCAGCGCGGCGGTGTCGGTGATCAGTACAGGCGCCGGGAATTCCGGCCGAGGGGTACGGGGCATGGCACCGTCATACACGCACGCTGGCGCCCCCGGAAGCCATCGGGCACAACCAGCCGTCAGCAGGCCTGCCGAGAGGAGGAGCCCCCATGCTCAGCGTCTTCCCCGCGCCCTCCCAGGCCCATGCCGAAGGTGGCGCGCCCCATGGCGCCCTGCACGACGCGGCGCTGTGGATCGACATGGTCAACCCCGATGAGCCCACCCGCCAGCTGGTTGAGGCGACGACCGGCCTGCACGTGCCCACCCGCGAGGAATTGTCGGAGATCGAGACCTCCAGCCGCCTGTGGCGCGAGGGCGAGACCCTCACGCTCTCGCTGCCCGGGCTGGTGCGTGGGGAGGCGGGCGAATCCCGCACCTCGCCGATCGGCTTTGTTCTCTCGCCCGAACGGCTGCTGACGGTTCGGTTTGCCGCGGTGCCGGCCTTCGATACCTATGCGGCACGCTGCCGCCTGAGCCAGAACGGCGACCGCAACAGCATGTCGCTGCTGCTCGGCCTGTGCGAAGCGCTGGTGGAGCGCATCGCGGACATGCTGGAACGCGAAGGGGAGGAGCTGGACGCCGTCTCCCGCCGCGTGTTCCGGCCCAGCGATGCCCGGCGCGTGCGCCCGCGCCGGGCGGAGACGGAGCTGCGCGCGCAGCTGCGCAATGTCGGCCGGGTCGGCGACCTTGTTTCCAAGGTGCGGGACATGTTGCTCGGCCTCGGCCGGATGATCCCGTTCGTGCTGGCCAATGCCGCCTGGATCGCCCCGGAGCACAAATCCCGGTTCAAGATCCTGCGGGCGGACATCGCCTCCTTGACGGATTACGACGGGCATCTGGCCAACAAGGTGCAGTTCCTGCTGGAGGCCACCATCGGCTTCATCGGCATCGAGCAGAGCAACATCATCCGCGTGCTCACGGTGGTGAGCGTGGTGGGCGTGCCGCCGACCTTCTTCGCCAGCATGTGGGGCATGAACTACCGGAACATGCCGGAGCTGGACTGGGCCTTCGGCTACCCGATGGCCCTGATGACGATTGTCCTTTCTGCCGTGCTGCCGATCGTCTGGTTCCGGGTTCGCGGCTGGCTGTAGCTGCCGGATGCGCGATTTCCCGTCACATGCCGCAACCCGGCGGGAACCACGGACTTAGCACGCCTGCTGCACCACGCGCTCCGCCTGCCGCAGGAGGCCAAGACGGCATGACCCCGCCCGCTCAACTCCCCCCCGCCGAGCTTTGGGGTGGCCTGGAATGCAGTGTTGTCCTGGTCGGCCGCACCCTGCGCGACCAGTTCCGCGAAACCGGGCATCATGACCGCATCGCCGATCTCGACGCCGTGGCCGGGCTTGGCCTTACCCGCCTGCGCTACCCGATCAGCTGGGAACGCATCGCCCCGGACCAGCCCGGCGATTGCGACTGGGCGTGGCATGACGAGCGGCTGGGCGCGCTCCGGCGCCTTGGCATCGCCCCCATTGCCGGGCTGATGCATCACGGTAGCGGGCCCGGCTATACCTGCCTGCTGGATGACGCCCTGCCCGAGAAGCTTGCCGTCTTCGCCGGCCGTGCGGCACGGCGCTACCCCTGGGTGACCGACTGGACCCCGGTGAACGAGCCGCTGACCACCGCCCGCTTTTCCGGCCTCTATGGCCACTGGGCGCCGCACCAGGCCAGCGAATCCGCCTTCCTGCGCATGCTCGCGTTGCAATGCCGCGCCATCCAGCGCGCCATGCAGGCCATCCGCCGGGAGATCCCGCATGCCCGGCTGGTGCAGACCGAAGACCTCGGCCGGACCTTCGCGACCGGGAGGCTGCACGACCAGGCTGCCTATGAGAACGAACGCCGCTGGCTCAGCCTCGACCTGGTGCTGGGCAAGGTGGATGAAGCCCACCCCTTCCATGCCTGCCTGCGGCACGCCGGGGTGCCGCTCGCCACGCTAGAAGCCCTGCGGGAAGGCGTGCCCGGGCCGGTGGTGCTCGGGTTCAACCACTACATCACCAGCGAGCGGTTCCTGGACCACCGCACCGCGCTCTATCCGCCCCACACCCATGGCGGCAACGGGCGCGAGGCCTATGCCGATACCGAGGCCGTGCGCGTTCCCGCCGTTGCCGGCCAGACCGGCTGGCTGCCGCGCCTGCGGGAGGCGGTGGCCCGCTACCCCGGCCTGCCGCTGGCCGTGACCGAGGCGCATCTCGGCTGCGAGGACCCGGCCCATCAGGTTCGCTGGCTCGCCGAATGCTGGAACGCTGTCGCCACATTGCGCGGCGAGGGGGGCGACCTACTGGCGATCACCCCCTGGACGCTGTTCGGCGCGGTGGATTGGTGCAGCCTGATGACCCGCCGCACCAATCGCTACGAGCCCGGATGCTTTGACATCAGCGGCACCACCCCGCGCCGCACCCGGCTGGGCGACGCCGTCCACGCGCTGGGCCACCATGGCCGCATCGAGGACCCCGCCGCCCATGCGCCGGGGTGGTGGCAGAACGAAGACCGCTTCCACAAGGAGCTGAAGCTGGCGGGCTAGTCCCAGGCGGGCGCAAAGCTGGGCGAGACGCAGCGCTGGTCCTTCGGCAGCGCCGCGATGGCCGCCCGATCGGCCGCGTCCAGCCGGATCTCCAGCGCGGCGAGATTGGCCGACTGGCTCTCTGGCCGCCCTGCCTTCGGAATCGCCGCCACCATGTCCTGCTCCAGCAGCCATGCGATCGCCACCTGGGCCGCGGTGCAGCCATGCTTGGCGGCAATGGCATCCAGCGCCGCATGCCCGGCCAGCCGCCCCTGCGCGAGCGGGCAATAGGCGGTGGTGACGATGCCCTTGCCGCGCGCGTAGGACAGCAGCTTCGCCTGGTCCAGGAGCACGTGATACTCGACCTGATTGCAGGCCACCTTGGTGCCCAGCGCCTCGCATTGCTTCAGAAGGGCCACGGTGAAGTTGGAAACGCCGATCGCCTTGGCCTTGCCCTCGCGCTGCAACGCCCCCAGCGTTTCCAGCGCCGCCGGCAGGTCCATGTCGGGATATGGCCAGTGGATCAGGTAGAGATCCACATACTCGATGCCCAGCTTGCGCAGGCTGTCTTCCATCGCGCGCCGCATCGCCGCCGGGGCCAGGTTCTCCGGCCAGACCTTGGTGGTGAGGTGGATGGCCTCGCGCGCCACCCCGCCCGCCTTGATGCCGGCGCCCACCGCTTCCTCATTTCCGTACATCTGCGCCGTATCCAGGTGGCGGTAGCCCAGCCCCAGGGCGCCGGCCACCGCCCGCTCGCATTCCGCGCCGCTCAGCCGCCACGTGCCCAGCCCCAGCTTGGGCATCCGCATCCCGTTCGCCTCGATCACCTGCATCGCCCACTCCATCACTCCAAGAGGGCAAAATCACCCAACCCGCCCCCCGGGTCCATCGCCCCCGTGGATCGCACGACTTGACACCCGCGCGCCCCGCCGCTTGTTGTGCCGCCGCTCGACCGATGGGGTTCCCGACCATGCACGCCTACCGCACACATACCTGCGGCGCGCTCCGCGCCACCGATGCCGGCAGCACCGCGCGCCTTTCGGGCTGGGTGCACAGCAAGCGCGACCATGGCGGGCTGCTGTTCGTCGATCTGCGCGACCACTACGGGATCACCCAGATCGTGTTCGCCGCCGGCTCCGCGCCGTTCGAGACCATCGACAAGCTGCGGCCGGAAAGCGTGATCACCGTGACCGGCAGCGTGGTGGTGCGCCAGGACGGCACGGTGAACCCCCGCCTGCCCACCGGCGAGATCGAGCTGCGCGCCGCGACGCTGGCGGTGCAATCCGCCGCCGAGGTGCTGCCGCTGCAGGTGGCCGGGGAGGAGAAATACCCCGACGAGCTGCGCCTGAAATACCGCTTCATCGACCTGCGGCGCGAGAAGATGCACCGCAACATCATGCTGCGGGCGGGCGTGATCGCCAGCATCCGCCGCCGTATGATCGAATCGGGCTTCACCGAGTTCCAGACGCCGATCCTGACCGCCAGCAGCCCCGAGGGCGCGCGCGACTTCCTGGTGCCGGCCCGCAACCACCCCGGCAAGTTCTACGCCCTGCCGCAGGCGCCGCAGCAGTTCAAGCAGCTGGCCATGGTGGCCGGCTTCGACCGCTACTTCCAGATCGCCCCCTGCTTCCGCGACGAGGCCAGCCGGGCCGACCGCTCGCCCGGCGAGTTCTACCAGCTCGATTTCGAGATGAGCTACGTGACGCAGGAAGACGTGTTCAACACGATCGAGCCCGTGATCGCCGGGGTGTTCGAGGAATTCGCGAACGGCCGCGCCGTGACCAAGCCGCCCTTCGTGCGCATCCCGTACGACACCTCGATGCTGAAATACGGCTCCGACAAGCCGGACCTGCGCAACCCGATCGAGATCACCGACGTGACGGAGCATTTCGCCGGCTCCGGCTTCGGGCTGTTCGCCAAGATCGCGGCCAGCGGCGGCATCATCCGCGCCGTGCCCGCCCCCGGCACCGCCAGCAACCCGCGCAGCTTCTTCGACAAGCTGAACGAATGGGCGCGCAGCGAGGGCCAGGGCGGCCTGGGCTACATCCAGTACGAGGCCGACGGCCCCAAGGGCCCGATCGCCCGCAACCTGGAAGCCGACCGTGCGGAGGCCATCCGCGTGGCCGCCGGTGCCAAGCCCGGCGACAGCATCTTCTTCGTGGCCGGCAAAAAGGACGAGGCGCCGAAGTTCTCCGGCCTGGTGCGCACCAAGCTGGGCAACGAGCTGGGCCTGATCTCCCAGGGCGAGTTCCGCTTCTGCTGGATCACGGATTTCCCGATGTACGAGCTGAACGAGGAAACCAAGCAGATCGACTTCAGCCACAACCCGTTCAGCATGCCGCAGGGCGAGATGGAGGCGCTGCTGACGCAGGACCCGCTGACCATCAAGGCCTACCAGTACGACATCGTCTGCAACGGCATCGAGCTTTCGTCCGGCGCCATCCGCAACCACCGGCCCGACATCATGGTGAAGGCGTTCGAAATTGCCGGCTACACCCAGGCCGACGTGGAATCCCGCTTCGGCGGCATGCTGAACGCATTTCGGTATGGGGCGCCGCCCCATGGCGGTTCGGCACCGGGCATCGACCGCATCGTGATGCTGCTGGCCGATGAGCCGAATATCCGCGAGGTGATCCTGTTCCCGCTGAACCAGCAGGGCGAAGACCTGATGATGGGGGCGCCCGCCGAGGTGCCGCCGGCGCGGTTGAAGGAGCTTTCTTTGGCGCTGGCGTTGCCGCCGAAGGTCAAGAAAGACTAAGCGGTTCTTTTTTGAAAAAAAGAACCAAAAAACTTTTATTCGCTTGTGCCCGCGCCAGTTACCCGGCACGGGCACAAGCGAATGAAGTCTTTTTTGCTTCTTTTTTCTTCAGAAAAAAGAAGGCTCTTCCTTAGGCTCGCTTCACATTCCAGAACAACGGCCCGGTGGCTTCCAGCTTGCCGGTGAGGCTCTTGCGCCACGCCGTTGGGATCTGGAACTGGCCCAGCGTGACCGTGGGCACCTGGGTGTAGTTCTCCACCTGGATCTCATTGGCGATGCGCAGGCGCCCGGTCTCGTCTGGTGCGTCGAGCCAGGCCTGGGTGAGTTCCTCCACCTTGGGGTTGTCGTACCAGCCGAACCAGCCGGCCGCGCCGAGCCCACGATAGGGCGGCGTGATGATCGGGTTCAGGATGAAGGCGCCGGTGAACCAGGTGTGGAAGATGCTCCAGCCACCCTTGTCCGGCGTTTCCTTGCTGCTGCGGCGCTGCACCACGGTGCCCCAATCGGTCGCGGCCAGTTCCACGTTGATGCCGATCTTCTTCAGCATGTCGAAGGTGATGTCGCCCAGCGGCCCGATGGTGTGGAAGTCGGTCGGGTTGATGATGACCGCCTTCTCGCCCTTGTAGCCGGCTTCCTGGATCATCCGCCTGGCCAGCTCGATGTTCCCGGACTGGACGTTGGGGAGGTTGACCTGGTTACCGTAGGTGGTGCCGCACGGGAACTGGGACCGGCAGACCTGCCAGGACGAACGGTCTGCCCCGTTGATCGCCTGCATGTAGTCTTCCTGGTTCACGGCAACCTGCACGGCACGGCGGATGCGCGCATCGTTGAACGGCGCGTTCAGGTGGTTGAAGCGCATGCCGCCGATATAGCCCATAGGGTTCGAGGGCCCGAACTGGATGGCGTTGTTGCGGCGGAGCATAGGGGCCAGGTCGGCCTGCACCTGCTCGTACCAATCCACCTCGCCCGATTGCAGGGCGGCGGCGGCGGTGGCGGCATCCGGGATGATCTTCCATTCGATCCGGTCGAAATGGGCGATCTTGGCGCCGGTGAACCAATCCGGCTGTTCCTGGCGGGGCACGTAGCCGTCGAATTTCTGCCAGGCGGCGCTGCTGCCGGCGACGAATTCCTTGTCCATGAACCGGAACGGGCCGGAGCCGACGAATTCGGTGATCGGCCTGAACGGGTCGGTCTTGGCCATGCGCTCCGGCATGATGTAGCTGCCCTGCAGCGCGATCGCGTCGATCAGCAGCGGGAAGGGCTTCTTGAGCTTCACCCGGATCGTGCGGTCGTCCTGGTGGCCGAAGCTGTCCAGAACCTTGCGCAGCGTCTGGCCGAAGGGATCGCGAATCGACCAGCGTTCCAGGCTGGCGGCGCAATCCTGGGCGCGCACCGGCTCGCCATCGTGGAACTTCAGGCCCTCGCGCAGGCGGATAAGCCAGGTGAGCCCGTCGGCCGAGACCGTGTGGCCCTCGGCCATCTGCGGCTTGGCTTCCAGCTTGCTGTTCACGCCGTACAGCAGGTCCCACACCATGTAGGCGTGGTTGTAGGTGACGGCGGCGGTGGTGATGATCGGGTCCAGCAGGGTGAGATTGGCCTGCGGAACGAATTTCAGCACCCGCGCGCTGGCGGGCTGGGTGACGGCCACGCGCGGCAAGGCCGTGGTGGCCACGCCGGCCGCACCGGCACCAAGGAATGTGCGCCGCTTCATCGAAAGGCTCCCTGTTTGTTGATTACAGGGATCGTGTCAGATCGGATCGGCGGCCGCAACTGCCGTGGATACGGCGGTGACGGCGCGGGCGCGGACTCAGACCGAGGCCACCGCCGCATCCACCGCATCGCCCAGCCGGGCGACGATGGCGTCGATATCCGTCGCCTGGGCGATGTAGGGCGGGGCCACGATCACGTGGTCGCCGTTCTTGCCGTCGATCGTGCCGGACATTGGGTAGATGGCCAGCCCACGGTCGAACGCCTCGCGCTTGATGCGGTCGTTGACCTTCAGGGCGGGGTCGAAGACCTGCTTGGTGGCGCGGTCCTGCACCAGCTCGATGGCCCAGAACAGGCCACGGCCGCGGATGTCGCCCACATGGCGGTGGTTGCCCAGGCGCTCCGTGAGCATCATCGACAGGCGCTCGCCCTGGATGCGGACGTTTTCCACCAGGTTGTCTTCGCGGATCACCTTCTGCACGGCGAGTGCGGCGGCGCAGGCAACGGGGTGGGCCTGGTAGGTGTGGCCATGCATGAAGGCGCCGGAGCCGGCGCGCAGGGCATCCACGACCTTGCCGCCGATGAGGATGCCGCCGATCGGCTGGTAGCCGCCGCCCAGGCCCTTGGCGACGATCTGGATGTCGGGCGTGATGCCTTCCTGTTCCCAGGCATGCATGGTGCCGGTGCGCCCCATGCCGCACATCACCTCATCGAGGATCAGCAGCGCGCCGTGGCGGTCGCAGATCTCGCGCACCTTCTTGAAGTAGCCCGGGGGGGCGGCGACGCAGCCGGTGGTGGCGCCGACGACGGGCTCCGCCATGAAGGCGATGACGTTCTGCGGGCCGAGTCGCTGGAATTCCGCCTCCAGCTCGGCGGCGAGGCGATCGACATACTGGGCCTCGGTTTCGGCCTCGCCCTGGAAGCGGTAGGCGAAGGCGGGGGAGACATGGTGGAAGTTGGGCGAGAGCAGGGGTGCGTAGGGCGCGCGGCGCATCATGTTGCCTCCGGCCGAAAGCGCGCCCAGGGTGTTGCCATGGTAGCTGCCGCGGCGGGCGATGTACTGGGTGCGCTGGGGTTGGCCGATTTCCAGGAAGTACTGACGCGCCATCTTGATGGCGGCTTCCGCGCCCTCGGAGCCCGAGGAGCAGATATAGGCATGCGAGAGGCCGCCCGGGGCGCCATCCAGGATGATGTCGGCCAGGTCCTCGGCGGCCTGGTTGGTGAAGAGGGCGGTGTGAACATAGGCAACCTGGTCCAGCTGCGCCTTGATGGCCGCGTTCACGCGCGCATCGCCATGGCCAAGGCAGGCGACGGCGGCGCCGCCGGAACCGTCGATGATCTGTCGCCCGTCGGCGCCGATGAGGTACATGCCCTTGCCGGAGACCGCGATGGGCGGCGTGGCGTGCTGGCTGCGGTGCAGGATGCGGCTCATCTTGTCTCTCCGGGGCGAAAGCGGCGGCGTGGAATTCGGCAAGGGCAGCTTGCGCCTGTGGGAAAGTGGGTTCAACCGTCCTTGACACTCCCCTGCCCTGACGGTAGCAACCGACCGCCTTCCGGCATGTCAACCTGCCGGGTGGAGAACGTATGAGCGAAGAACGGGACGCCATTGATCGGCCCCGCGATGTATCCTCCGGCCCAGCCGGCCAGGGTTCGTCGTTCGAGGACCGGTTGTCGGCTGCCCGGCGCAAACAGGGGCTGGAGGCTCCACGGCAGGACGAGGCGGCCGCAAACGCGGGCGTTGGCCTGTCGGCATCTCAGGGCAGCGCGCTCGGGATGGGTATGCGTGTAGGGATCGAGCTTGTCTCTGCACTGGCCGTGGCGGTTGCCATCGGTTGGTTCCTGGACGGATGGCTTGGCACCCGCCCTTGGTTGCTGATGCTGTTCTTCGTGCTGGGGGGTGCGGCCGGGGTGGCCAATGTGTGGCGGCTGGTGTCGCCGCCCAAGCCTCCGGCCAAATGAATTCGGACTAGCCGTTGCCGCGCGGGCCGTGCCCGCCGTAATGGAAGCGTGAGTAGGATCTTTCGGCCGCTCCGGCGGCCGTGTGGCGCAAAGGACGTTGCGGTGGCCGCCCAGGGACAAGCGATCGACGCGCTCAGCCAGTTCACTCTTACGCCCGCTCTGGGCGTGGTGGGCAGCTCGGTGAACTTCACCCAGGCGAACCTGTTCATGGTGATCGCCGGCCTGCTGACCATCGGCATGCTGGTGCTGGGTGCCAAGCCGCGCGCCATCGTGCCGGGCCGGCTGCAGGCGCTGGCCGAGCTGGCCTACGAGAACATCCTCAAGATGTGCACGGACCAGATCGGGCCGGAAGGGCGCAGCTACTTCCCCTTCGTGTTCACGCTGTTCTTCTTCGTGCTGATGGGCAACCTGCTGGGCATGCTGCCCTGGGCCTTCACCTACACCAGCCACATCGCGGTAACGATGGCGCTGGCGCTCCTGGTGATCACGGTGGTGACGGTGGTGGCGCTGCGCATCCACGGGCTGCACTTCTTCAGCTACTTCTTCCCGCCGGGCGCGCCGAAGGCATTGGCGCCGCTGATCATCCCGGTGGAGGTGATCTCCTATCTCTCGCGTCCGCTCAGCCTCTCTGTCCGTCTGTTCGCCAACATGGTGGCCGGCCACGTGATGCTGAAGGTGTTCGCCACCTTCGTGGTGATGATGGCCGGCGCGGGCACGATCGGGGTGATCGGGGCCGCGGCGCCGCTGGCGCTGAACGTGATCCTGATCGGCTTCGAATTCCTGGTGGCGTTCCTGCAGGCTTATGTGTTCGCCATCCTGACCTGCATCTACCTGCACGACTCGGTGCACCTGCACTGATCTGCCGGCTGAACAGACCCCAACCTCTCTTCTGAACTAGGAAGGACTGACTCCCATGGAAGTTGCTGCCGCCAAGGCTCTCGGTGCCGGTATCGCCATGCTCGCGCTCGCGGGTGTCGGCATCGGCATTGGCAACATCTTCGCTTCGCTGGTGGCGAGCGTTGCCCGTAACCCGTCTGCCCGCGACCAGGTTTTCGGCATCGGCATTCTCGGCTTCGCCGTGACGGAAGCCGTGGCGCTGTTCGCGCTGCTGATCGCGTTCCTGATCCTCTTCACCTGATCCGGAGGGGAGCGGACATGCTCCGCCCGATGACATTCCCGCTTGGGAAGCTTGCCCTCGGGGGCGCGGCGACTGCCGCGCTCCTGGCCGGCATGGGCGCCGCGCATACGGCGCTTGCGGCCGCGGCGGCTGGCGAGAAGAAGGGCGGCATGCCGCAGCTCGACTTCGCCAACCCGCTGACCATCTCGCAGGTGGTTTGGCTGGCGATCATCTTCTTCGTGCTCTACCTGCTGCTGTCCCGCTGGGCACTGCCGCAGGTGGGTGCGGTGCTGGAGATGCGTGCCAACCGGATCCAGGCCGACCTTCAGGCCGCGCATGCCGCCAAGGCTTCGGCCGATGCGGCGGTGGCGGAGCTGACCGCGGCAACGCGTGAGGCGCAGGCAACGGCGCAGGCCGAGATCAACACCGCCGTGACCGCCGCCACCCAGGCAGCCGCCGCGCAGGCCGCAAGCCTGAACGCGCGCCTGGAGAAGCAGCTGGCCGAAGCCGAGCAGCGCATTGCCGCCGCCCGCGCCTCTGCCATGGGGGCGCTGCGCAACGTGGCGACCGATACCGCTTCCGCCGTTGTCACCCGCCTTGTGGGTGCGGCGCCGGCCTCGGCTTCGGTGGAGCAGGCGGTGGACGCGGCACTCGCGGCCCGGCGCGGCTGAGGAGGGGACGATGGATCACCAATACGGGTTCTGGGACGATCCGAAGACGTGGGTCGCCGCGGCGTTCTTCATCTTCTTCATCCTGTTCGGCTCGAAGATCTGGGCGGCGCTGACCGCGATCCTGGACAAGCGCGCCGATCAGGTCCGCACCGAACTGGCCGAGGCGCAGAAGCTGCGCAGCGAGGCTGAGGCGTTGCTGGCGGATGCGAAGAAGCGCCGCGAGCAGGCGATGGCCGATGCCAAGGCGCTGCTGGACGGTGCCCGGGCGCAGGCGCAGCAGCTCGCGGCAAGTGCGGCGGCCGAGGCGGAAGCCTCTGCAGCGCGGCGCGAGAAGATGGCCGTGGACCGGATCACGACCGCGGAGAAGGCGGCTGTGGACGATGTTCGCAGCATCGCTGCCGAAGTGGCTGCCGTTGCCGCCGAGAACGTGATTCGCGCGAGCCTGACCCCGGAAGCCGGCGGCGCGCTGGTGGATCGGGCGATTGCGAGCCTGCCGACGGCCCTGGCGCCGAAGCGCGCGGCCTAACCCACCACGACTGATCGAACGACGAAAGGGCGGCCCGCAGGGGCCGCCCTTTTTCGTGTTTGCGCGCCGGCATGGGGCACAGGCCTGGTGGAACGGCGGTGCGGGACGCTGGTGCTTCGGGCATGACGCCCCCTACCGGCCGGGGTGGAAGCGAGACGAGAAGCGAGCCGTGCCGCATCCACAGCCCACCAAAAGCGAAGGCCCCGGGGTTGCCCCCGAGGCCTTCCATTGTCTGGCAGCCGTAAGCTGTCGGACGGAGATTACCCTGCCACCGTGAGGGAGACAGAGACCCAGGTCGCGCCAGTCATACGGCACCAAGAGCAATGAGACACTGGATCACCTCCTTTCAGTTGTTGAAGACCAAGGGCAGCGTGCCCCTTCGCTGCTGCGCCGCACAAGAAAAATCGGCGGCCATGGCGATTTTTTCGCCATGGCCGCCGATGGGTCGGCGTTGGACGGTGGCGTCAGCGCGGGATCAGCGCTTCCACCAGCCGCGCTTGGGGGCCGCCACGGGCACGGGATCGGCACCGAGGACGATCGGCTTGATCGCCGGGCCAACCGCGGGTGCGGCCGAGTCGGGCGCCGCGGCGGGCTCCGGCGCAGGCTCGGGTGCGGCCGGCGGGGGCACGACGGCGGCAGGAGGCGGTTCCACGGCCACGGGGGCAGCGACAACCGGCTCCGGCGCGGGCGCCACGACCACGGCGACGGGCTCCGGTACTGGCTCCGGCACTGGCTCGGGCGCCGGCTCCGGGATGATGTCCGCCGGCGGCGTGGCATCGGCCGGAACTGGCGGGATCTTCAGCTCCTCGGGGGCTGGCGCGGGGGCGCGCCGGGGCGGCGGGGCCTGCTCGGCCATTTCCGCCCGTTCGAGGATGTCGAAGATGTCCGACGGAAGGCCGCCGAAGGGATCGGCGGGCGTGGGGCCGGAATAGGCCGGCGCGGGTGCCGGACGCGGCGCAGGTGCGGGGGCCGGCACCGGGGCGGGCACGGGCGCGGCAGCAACAGGTGCAGGCTCTGCCGGCGGGGCAGCCTCGGCCGATTCGTCGGCCGTGCCGTCGTCGCGACGCCGGCGACGGCCACCGCGGCGGCCTCGGCGGCGCGCCTTGGGCAGGCCGTTCTCGTCCAGCTCCTCGGGATCGAGCGCAGGCTGTTCCTGCTCCGCCGGGTCCACCACGGCCTCGGCGACGGCCGGCTCGACCTCGGCGAGGACGGGCGGCAGCGCGGGGATGGGCTGCTCGGCATCGGGATCCAACGGGGCTTCGGCCTCGGCAGCAGCAGCCGGGCTTTCCTCGCCATCCTCGCGGCGACCGCCACGGCGGCGGCGACGACGGCGGCGACGGCGCTCGGCGTCCTCGGCAGAGGTGGCAGCCTCCTGCCCCGGCTCGCCTTCCTCACGCTCGTCCTCGGAGTCGCTGTCATCGGCGGCGACCACGACCACGGGGGCGGCAACCACGGGGGCGGCAACCACGGGGGCAGTCACCACGGGGGCTGCAACAGGCTTCGGGGGCGGGGCGACGGCCTCGGCCACGTCCGGCGCATCCTCGGCCATGTCGTCGTCCTCGTCCGCCTCGAAGGCCGGCGGCGGAACCGGCACGACGGACGCCGGCGGCAGCAGGGCGATGCGCTCGGCCTCCGACAGCGGCGGGCGCAGGCGGTCGATGCGGATGGCGGGCGGCATCAGCGACTCGTCGGCGCTGAAGTGCACCCGCATGCCGTAGCGAACCTCGATCTCGGCCAGGCGGTCGCGCTTGTTGTTCAGCAGGTACATGGCCACGGAGGAGGCGGCATGGACCATGATGTGGCCGGCGCGGGCCTTGCCGCCCTCTTCCTCGATCTCACGCAGCACGTGGATCGCGGCACTTTCCGTGGTGCGGACCAGGCCGAGGCCGGCGCAATGCGGGCAGGTGACGAAGCTGGTTTCGGTGAGGCTGGGGCGCAGGCGCTGGCGGCTCATCTCCAGCAGGCCGAAATGGCTGATATTGCCGATCTGGATGCGGGCGCGGTCGTGCTTCAGCGCATCCTTCAGGCGGCGTTCCACCATCGCGTTGTGCTTGCGCGACTCCATGTCGATGAAGTCGATCACGATCAGGCCGGCGAGGTCGCGCAGGCGCAGCTGGCGGGCCACCTCGTCGGCGGCCTCCAGGTTGGTGCGCAGCGCGGTTTCCTCGATGCCGCGTTCGCGGGTGGAGCGGCCGGAGTTCACGTCGATCGCCACCAGCGCCTCGGCCTGGTTGATGATCAGGTAGCCGCCGCTCTTGAGCTGGACGTTCGGGACCAGCATGGAATCGAGTTGGTCTTCCACGCCATGCTTGGCAAACAGCGGCTGGCCGACACCCTCGGGCCGCCAGAGCTGCACCTTGCGGGCGTGGCTGGGCATCAGCATGCGCATGAAGTCGCGCGCCGCCCGCCAGCCGGCCTCGCCATCCACCACCACCTCGTCGATATCGCGCGAGTAGCCGTCGCGGATGGCACGCTTGATGAGGCTGGCTTCCTCATAGATCAGCGCGGGGGCCATGGAGCGCATGGTCAGCTCGCGGATGTCGTCCCACAGGCGCATCAGATATTCGCAGTCGCGCTTGATCTCCGGCTTCGGCCGGTTGGCGCCGGCGGTGCGGACGATCAGGCCCATGCCGGAGGGGATCTCCAGCTCGGCGGTGATCTCCTTCAGGCGACGGCGATCGGCGGCGGAGGTGATCTTGCGGGAGATGCCGCCGCCACGGGGCGAGTTGGGCATCAGCACGCAGAAGCGGCCGGCGAGCGAGATGTAGGTGGTGAGTGCGGCGCCCTTCGTGCCGCGCTCTTCCTTCACCACCTGGATCAGCATGATCTGGCGGCGGCGGATCACTTCCTGGATGCGGTAGTTGCGCAGGAAGCGGGCCATGCGGCGTTCGGAGGCCTCGTCGGCGCCATTGCCTTCGAACACGTCGTCGCTGCCGCCGAGCGCCTCGGGTGGGGCTTCGTCGGACTCGACCTCGTCGAGATCGGAGTCGCCGCCGGTGTCGGACTGGCTGTCGGCGGCGTCGAAGGACTCGGTCTCGGCGTAGGCGGGGGCTTCCAGGGCCTGGGACTGGGGCTCGGCCTCGGGCTCGGCCACGCCGTCGATCTCCGGCGCGTCCTGGCCGACGATGAAGGCGCCATGGGTGACTTCGCCGAAATCGATCTCGCCATAGGCGGTGGCGCTGGCGGGGGCCTCCAGCGCGGCCTCGCGCGGGCCGCCACGGCGGCGGCGGCGGCCACGGGCCTGGTCGCGCCCGCCGTCACGCCCTCCATCCCGGCCACCATCGCGGCCACCATCGCGGCCGGAGGGCACCTGGGGCTGCGGGGCGGCTTCGGCCGGGGCGGCGCGGCTGGCGCGGGCTTCGTCCTCGGCGTCTTCCTCGGCCTCGGCGGCGCGGGCATCTTCCTCCTGCAGCTTCAGCAGGCGCTGCCGGTCGGCGATGGGGATCTGGTAGTAGTCCGGGTGGATTTCGCCGAAGGCGAGGAACCCGTGGCGGCCGCCGCCGTATTCGACGAAGGCAGCCTGGAGGGACGGCTCCACCCGGACCACCTTGGCCAGGTAGATGTTGCCCTTGAGCTGTTTCTTGGTGGAGGCCTCGACGTCGAAATCTTCGAGGCGGTTACCGTCCAGCACCACCACGCGGGTTTCTTCCGCGTGTGTGGCATCGATCAGCATACGCTTGGTCATGGGGTCGCGAACTCCGCAGCGCCGCCTGCCCGCGCGCCACTGCGCGGCGGGGGTGGCTCGATAGGCTTGCAGGGAGAGGCGGCAGACCTGACCGCAGGAGACCCAGGGGAGCGAGCATGGCAAGCGACCGTCGCGGCCGCGCCCCACCCCGCGCAAACGCCGGAAAAGCCGCGGAAGCGGCTTCTTCGGTCTGCGGGGGGAGCGTCATCGCGTCGGCCATCGGACCCTGAAACTGCGGGCTGGAGCCTCCAAGGAAGGCGCCGCCCCGGTGGATATCGGTGCTGATGGCCCATCTGCCGCGCCAGGCCCCGAAAGGCGGCGCACGGACGATCCATCTCCGCGCCGGTGCGGCCACCCTGTGCTGCGACGATGTCGCGGCTGGAACTGGGAGCGCGGCGCGGCCCGGTGGTGCGAGGCCCGGCGGGCGTCCTCCCGGTGCGGGCGGCTGGGGCCACCCTCGGCGCCGGCAACCCGGGCCGGTTGCGGCGGGGGCTGGTGCGGCGCGTGCTCGGGACTTCGTCTTGTCCGCCGGTTCGGCGCGGAACCGGCACATGCCGGCCCCGGCGCGCCACCGAAGCCCGGGGAACATGGAGCAAAGCCAGTGCCACTGCAAGCAGCAGCGGCGCAGCCGGCTACGCGGCAACCCACCTGCGCGATAGGAAGTAGCCGATATCAATTATTAAGATGACTTTCCAAAGGTGCTGTGCGAGGAATGAACACCCTAGCCGGCAGCCATGCCGGCGGATACCGCCTCCGGCCTTTTCCAGGGTACGCCCGTGATCTCTCGCCGACTCCTGTTTCCTGGCCTGTCGCTCAGCTTCCTGCTGCCGTCGGGCCCCGCCTCCGCGGCGCCGGAGCGCACGCCCGGCCCGCGGCCGGGAAATGCCGCGCCGGCAAGCCGGTTGCCGCTGGTGATGCTGGATCCCGGCCATGGCGGCAAGGATCCTGGGGCGATCGGCCTTTCCGGCACCTATGAAAAACACGTCGCCCTCGCCTCGGCGCAGGAGCTGCGGCGCCTGCTGCTGGCCACCAAGCGCTACCGGGTGGAAATGACGCGCGGGCGCGACACGTTCGTGGCGCTGGAGGAGCGCGTGGCGATGGCGCGGCGGCGGCAGGCGGCGCTGTTCGTCTCCCTGCACGCCGATGCGCTGAACGACAGCTCGGTGCGCGGCGCCAGCGTGTACACGTTGAACGAAACGGCGTCGGACCGGCAGACGGCCGCCCTGGCACAGCGCGAGAATGCCGCCGACCGCTTCGGCACGCCGAATTTCCAGGGTACCCCGCCGGAGGTGGCGCGCATCCTGATCAGCCTGGTGCGGCAGGAAACGCGGGTGGGCTCCACCCGCATGGCGCGCTCCGTGGTGCATGCGCTGGGGCGGGAGGTGCCGTTGCTGCCCAACCCGTCGCGCCATGCCAGCTTCATGGTGCTGAAGGCGGCCGATATCCCCAGCGTGCTGGTGGAGATGGGCTTCATGTCCAACCGCACGGACGAGGCGGCGCTGCGCCGGCCGGGGCACCGGGCCCAGCTGGCCAGCGCGATGCTGCGCGCGATCGACGGCTATTTCGCCGCCGGGGGCGAGCGCTACGCCGGCTGATCGCCCCAAGGGCTTGCCCGTCTGGCACGCAACCTGTCGCGCCGCCCCGGTTTCGGGCTAGAACGCCGCCATGAGCGACCCCGTGACACCCCCGACCGAGCCAGCCGCCCCACGGCTGACTGCTGGCGAGCGGCTCGCCCCGCGTGGCCGTACCGCAGCCCCGGCCCCCACGCCGGCTCCACCGGCCGATCCACTGCCGGCCGAGGGCACCCCCGAAGCGGCACCGGGCGAGGGCGGCCGCGCCCCGCCGCCGCGCCAGAAGCGGGCGCCGCGGCCGAAGCGCCGGCGCAGCCTGCTGGGCCGCCTGTTCGCCTGGTTGTTCTCGCTCGCCGTGGTTGGCGGCGTGGCGGCGGCGGCCGGGCTGGTGCTGGTGGTGCAGCATTTCGGCGCCGACCTGCCGGACCACGAGACACTCACGCACTACCAGCCACCGGTGATGAGCCGCGTCTATGCCGCGGATTCCCGGCTGCTGTCGGAACTGGCCACAGAGCGGCGCATCTTCGTGCCCTATGCCGCCGTGCCGGAGCTGGTGAAGCGCGCCTTCATCTCCGCCGAGGACCAGAATTTCTACGACCACAAGGGCGTGGACCCGATCGCCATCGCCCGCGCGGCGCTGTTCGACGTGATGCAGTACGGCTCCGGCAGGCGGCCGATCGGCGCTTCGACCATCACGCAGCAGGTGGCGAAGAACATGCTGCTGAGCAACGAGGTCTCGATCCGGCGCAAGGTGCGCGAGGCGATCCTGGCCTTCCGCATCGAGCAGTCGCTCTCCAAGGAACGCATCCTGGAGCTGTACCTGAACGAGATCTACCTGGGCCTGCAGGCCTATGGCGTGGCCTCTGCGGCGCAGACCTATTTCAACAAGTCGCTGGACGAGCTGACCCTGCCGGAAGCCGCCTTCCTGGCCGCGCTGCCCAAGGCGCCGAACAACTACAACCCGTTCCGCTTCCCCGAGGCCGGCCGCGCGCGGCGCGATTGGGTGATCGGGCGCATGGAGGAGGACCGCGTCGTCACGGCCCAGCAGGCGGCGGAGGCCCGGGCGCAGGCGATCATCGTCTCCCCGTTCCGCAGGCCGGAATCGGTGACCGGGGCGGAGTATTTCGCCGAGGAGGTGCGCCGCCAGCTGATCGACCGGTTCGGCGCTGATGAGGTCACCAAGGCCGGCTACACCGTTCGCACCAGCGTCGATCCCACGCTGCAGCTGGCCGCCGACCGGGCGCTGCGCGAGGGGCTGATCCGATACGACCAGCGGAAGGGCACTTGGCGCGGGCCGGTGGCGAAGCTGGAGCTGCCGGTGCGCCCTGCCAATGCCCCCCCGCCGCCCGCCAATGCGCCGCCCACCTGGGCCGGGTTGCTGGGCGGCGTGGCACGGCCGCCCGGTATGCTGGTGGAGTGGCGCCTGGCGATGGTGCTGGAGACCACGGACGCGGAGGCGAAGCTGGGCTTCCTGGAGCGCGCCGTCGGCGCCCCGCCCAACGCGCCGGCCACGCCCCGCCTTTTGGCGATGCCGCTGGCCGAAACCACCTGGGCGCGGCCTTTGGTCAACGACAAGCCAGGCCCCGCCCCGCGCCGCATGGGCGATGTGCTGAAGCCCGGGGATGTGGTGATGGCCGAGCCGCTGGCCGCCACCGCCGCCCAGGGCCGCACTCCCGCCCGCCCGGAACGCCTGGCGCTGCGCCAGATCCCGCAGGTGCAGGGCGCGCTGGTGGCGCTGGATCCCGCCACGGGGCGGGTGCTGGCGATGGCCGGCGGCTGGAGCTTCGAGACCAGCCAGTTCAACCGGGCCACCCAGGCGCTGCGCCAGCCCGGTTCCAGCTTCAAGCCCTATGTATATCTGGCCGCGCTGCAATCCGGCATCTCGCCCTCCCAGCGCTTCCTCGATGCGCCCTTCGTGGTGGACCAGGGGGCGGCGGGGAAGTGGCGGCCGAGCAACTTCGAGCAGAGCTTTTCGGGCCCCGTCTCACTCCGCGTGGCGCTGGAGAAGTCGCTCAACCTCGTGACCGTGCGCGTGGCAGACAAGATCGGCATGGAGCGCGTGGCGCAGCTGGCCATCGGGCTGGGCGTGGTGGACGACATGCCGCGCGTGCTGCCCGCCGCCCTGGGCGCGGTGGAAACCACGGTGCTGCGCCAGGCCGGCGCCTATGCCAGCTTCGTGGCCGGCGGCAAGCGCGTGGTGCCGACGTTGATCGACAGCGTGCAGGACCGCGAGGGCCGCGTGGTCTGGCGCGCGCCCGCACTGGCCTGCGAGGGCTGCGACGACCCCGGCCGGCGCCCCCTGCTGCGTGATACCCGGCCGCAGGTGGTGGACCCGCAGAGCACCTACCAGCTGGTGGGCATGCTGCAGGGCGCGGTGCAGCGCGGCACCGGCAACGCGGCCGGCCAGGGCATCCGCACCGCGGTGGCCGGCAAGACTGGCACCAGCCAGGATTTCCAGGACAACTGGTTCGGCGGCTTCACGCCCGACATGGTGGCGATCGTGTGGGTGGGCTTCGACACCCCCTCCAGCCTGGGCGACAACGAGACCGGCGGCGGCAACGCGGCGCCGATCTTCCGCAACTTCATGGCCGTGGCCCAGCAGAACCGCCCGGCGCTGCGCTTCATCGCTCCGCCGGGCGTGTCGATGGCCGGCTGGGACGCCGGCAACGGCACCGTCACCGACGCCTTCAAACCCGGGCAGGAGCCCGGGGGTTCCGCGCCGATCATCGGCGTGGCCGCCCCCCCGGGTGCCGACGGCACGCCCGCCCCGCCCCGCCCCGCCGCCGGCGGAGTCGACAGCGGGCTGGGCGGGCTGTATTGACCCGGCCCCTGATCCCTCCAAACCTCAGCGCAGGGCCATCATGTCCGCCGAATCCATCGCCCTCAACGAGCAGATCAAGCAGTCCGTCGCGCTGCTGAGGAGGCATCTTTGACTGGGATGTCGCCCGCGCCCGCCTGGACGAACTGAACCACCGGGTCGAAGACCCCACCCTCTGGAACGACGCCGCCGCCGCGCAGGCGCTGATGCGCGAGCGCAACCGGCTCGCCTCCGCCATCGAGGGCGTGGAGAAGCTGGAGCAGGACGTCGCCGATACCAGCGAGCTGATCGAGATGGCCGAGGCCGATGGCGATACCGCCATGGCCAATGAAGGCATCGCCGCGCTGAAGCTGCTGGCCGAGGAGGCCAAGCGGCGCGAGATCGAGTCGCTGCTGTCCGGCGAGGCCGATGGCCGCGACTGCTACATGGAAATCAACGCCGGCGCCGGCGGCACCGAGGCCCAGGACTGGGCCGAGATGCTGGTGCGGATGTACAATCGCTGGGCCGAGGCGCGCGGCTACAAGATCCAGCTGATCGAGCAGAGCGAGGGCGAGCAGGCCGGCATCAAGTCCGCCACGCTGCAGGTCACCGGGCCGAACGCCTATGGCTGGCTGAAGACCGAGGCCGGGGTGCACCGCCTGGTGCGCATCTCGCCCTTTGACGCTGCCGCGCGGCGGCAGACGAGTTTCGCTTCGGTGTGGGTGTATCCGGTGGTGGACGACACGATCGTGATCGAGATCGATCCCTCCGATCTCCGCGTGGACACCTACCGCGCCTCCGGCGCCGGCGGGCAGCACGTGAACAAGACCGAATCGGCCATCCGCATCACGCACATCCCCACCGGGATCGTGGTGGCCTGCCAGACCGACCGCAGCCAGCATCGCAACCGCGCCACCGCGATGGAGATGCTGAAGGCCCGCATGTACGAGGCCGAGCTGCAGAAGCGCGAGGCCGTGGCCAATGCGCAGGAAGCCGCCAAGACCGATATCGGCTGGGGCCACCAGATCCGCAGCTATGTGCTGGCGCCGTACCAGATGGTGAAGGATCTGCGCACCGGCGTGGAAAAGGGCAACCCGGCGGCGGTGCTGGATGGGGAGCTGGATGCGTTCATGGCCGCCGCGCTGGCGCAGCGGGTGGGGGCAACGCGCAGCGATGCGAGTTCTCAGGCGCAGTAAGGAAGAGTCTTCTTTTTTCTGAAGAAAAAAGAAGCAAAAAAGACTTCATTTGCTGGCACGCGTGCTGGACGACCGGCACGCGTGCCAGTCGGAAAAGTTTTTTGGTTCTTTTTTTCAAAAAAGAACATGCTTCCTATAGCACGCCGACATCCCCATCCCCCCGCCCCCGCCCCCGCAGCAGGATGAACAACGCCAGCGCCCCGGCGGTGATGGCAATCAGCATCGTGGCATAGGCTGCCGCCATGCCCACGTCGCCGGCCAGCGATTGCTGGTAGGCCGCCACCGGCAGGGTTCTTGTCCCGCCGGTGTAGAGCACGATCGAGGCGGAGAGTTCGTTGAACACCTCCACCCAGGCGATCGCGGCCCCGGCGAGCAGGCCCGGGCGCATCAGCGGCAGCATCACGCGCCGGAACCCGCCGAGCGGGCGCACGCCGAGGCTTTGGGAGGCTTCCTCCAGCCCGCGGTCGATCTGGTAGACGATGCTGGCCGAGGCGCGGGCGACGAAGGGCAGCCGGCGGATGACGTACATCACCACGATAATGCTGGCGGTGCCGGTGAGCATCAGCGGCGGCTGGTTGAACACGGAAGCATAGCCGATGCCCAGCACCGTGCCGGGCACCACGTAGGGCACCATGATCAGCAAATCCGCCAGGCGGGAGAGCAGCCCGCTGCGCCGCGCGATCAGGTAGCCGGCGAGCGACCCGAGCACGAGGATCATCACCAGGGCGATCGCGGCATAGCGCAGGCTGTTCCACAGCGCGTCGCCCAGGGCGGCGAAGGCATTGTGGTAGTTCGCCAGCGTCAGCGCGGGCTGGAACACCACGCCGCGCACCTCCAGGAAGGAGGAGCCGACGACAACGATCAGCGGCATGTTGGCCAGCAGCACCAGCGTGGCGGTGCCGAGCGACATCAGCGCCCCGCGCCCGCCGCGCAACTTGGTGGCAACGCGCGTGCCGGAAGTGTCGTTGGAGACGGTGCGGCGCGCGGCGAGCCAGCGGGCGAAGATCACCAGCGTCATGGCCAGCAGCACCAGGATGGCGGCGGTGGTGGCGGCCATGCCGGGCTCGGCGCCGATTTCGGAGAGGTAGAGCGAGAAGGCCAGCGTGGCGAGCACCGGGAAGCGTTCGCCCTCGCCCAGGATGCTCGGCGTGCCGAAATCGGCGAGGATGCCGAGGAACACCAGCAGGATGCCCGTTACCAGTGCCGGCAGCACCAGCGGCAGGGTCACGGTGCGGATCACCGCCAGCCGCCCGCGACCCAGGCTGGCGGCGGCTTCCTCCAGCCCCACATTCACGCGCGAGAGGCCGCTGCGCACCACCAGGAACATCACGGGGTAGTGGCTGAAGGCGGTGGCCAGGGCGATGCCGAAGGTGCCGTAGATCGGCGGGATGTCGATGCCGATGCTTGCCAGCGCCTGGCGCACCATGCCGCTGCGGCCGAACATCAGGATCCAGGCATAGGCGCCGACGAAGGGCGGCGAGAGCATGGACATCAGGATCGCCACCTCGATCCAGCGCTTGCCCCGGAAATCGTAGCGCGCAAAGGCCAGCGCCAGCGGCACGGCGAGCAGCAGGGAGATGGCAGTGCCGAGGGCCGCGATGGTGAGGCTGTTGGTCAGCGCGCGGCGGAAGTAGCGGGATTCGAAGAAGGCGACGTAGTTCTCCAACCCGAAGCGCCCGCTCTCCTGGCCGATCAGGCTCTGGCGGGCCAGCTCGGCCAGCGGCCAGGCGACGAACACCAGCATGATCGCCACCACCAGCAGCGCCACCAGCGGCCAGGGGTCGCGCAACAGGCGGGCCGCGGCACTCACGCGATGCGCCAACCATCAGCCGGCCCGGCCCCGCATGTGAACAGGCGGGCGCGGTCGGGGTGGAATTCCAGGTGCACGGTGGCACCCTCGGCCGGCAGGGCGGTGCCGCTGGGCACGTCGGCATCCATCGTGGCGCCGGAGGGCAGGCGCAGATGCAGCCGGGTGCGATGACCCATATAGGCGCGCATCAGCACCTGGCCTGCGAGGCAGGGCAACGCGCCCGGCCCGCCGCAAAGTCGCAGATCCTCGTTGCGCAAAGCGAGACGCACCGGGCCGGCGGGGCGGCCCTCGCGCCGCGGCAGCACGAAGCTTGGGCCTTCGGCGAGAGTGACGGCATCGCCCGGCGCCAGCGTGGCATCGAACCAGTTGCAGCCGCCGATGAAGTCCGCGACGAAAGCGTGGGCCGGGGCCTCGAACACCTCTTCCGGCGGGGCGATCTGCAGCAGCTCGCCCTGGCGCATCACCGCGATGCGGTCGGAGATGGCCAGCGCCTCCTCCTGGTCGTGGGTGACATAGAGCGTGGTGATGCCCAGCTCGCGCTGCATCAGCCGGATCTCGCGCCGCATCTCGATGCGCAGCAGGGCATCGAGGTTGGAGAGCGGCTCGTCCATCAGCAGCAAATCGGGCTCGATCACCATGGCCCGCGCCAGGCCCACGCGCTGCTTCTGCCCGCCGGAGAGCGCATCGGGGAAGCGCCCGGCCAACGCGCCGAGCTGCACCCGCTCCAGCGCCGCCTGCACGCGCCTGGCACGATCGCCGCCGCGCACGCCGCGGGCGGCCAGACCGTAGGCGACGTTGTCGGCCACCGACATGTGCGGGAACACGGCATAGCTCTGGAACACCATGCCGAAATTGCGCCCTTCCGGCGGCACGTCGCCCAAATTGCGGCCGCCGACTTCGATGCGCCCCTCGGTCTGGCGCTGGAAGCCGGCGATCACGCGCAACAGCGTGGTCTTGCCGCAGCCGGAGGGGCCGAGCAGCGTCACCAGCTCCCCGCGCCGAACGGCCAGGTCCACCCCGTTCAGCGCGGTGAAGGCGCCGAAGCGCACCTTGATGCCGGTGGCCTTCAGATGCGCTTCGGTCATGTGGGGCGGGGTCAGCGGCGGACGAGGCGGAGGTAGCGGGCCAGGATGTCCTTCTGCCGGGCGTTGGTCCACTCCACCGGCGGGTTGTTGACCGGCAGGGTGGCCACGTCCACGCCGCCCTTGGGCTGCGGCACGTCGGCGCGGATCGGGCGGCGGCCGAACTTCTCCACGATGATGCCCTGGCCCTCAGTGGAGACGATGAAGTCGATCAGCGCGCGGGCGCCGGCCGGGTTGGGGCCGCCGGCCACCACCGCCATGGCGTCGGCGGCGAAGCTGATCCCTTCCTTCGGGTACACGATGCGCAGCGGCGCGGCGCCATCGATGAAGCGCTGGGCGTTGTCTTCCAGCGTGATGCCGATGGCGTATTCGCCCTGGGCGGCCCCGCGCGACACGGCGCCGGAGCTGCCGGTGATCACGAAATTCTCCACCATGCGCTCGAACAGCTGCCAGCCGCGCTCCTCGCCGAAATTGTGCAGGATCTGCAGCAGCTGGATCAGCGCGCTGCCGGAGCGGTCGGCGCCGGCATAGGCGATCTTCCCCTTCCACTTGGGGTCGGCCAGTTGCTCCCAGGTGGTGGGGATATCGGCCTCTGGCACCAGGCGGGTGTTCACGGCGAGCACGGTGGCGAGCGTGACGGAGAAGGGAGTCCAGTTCGGGCTGACCTTCAGCACCGGCAGGATCGCGGCATCCTCCTTCGGCGCGAATTTGGTGAACAGGGTCGGGTTGCCGTCGATCGACTCACCGCCCACGGAGATCAGCGCATCGGCCAGCGGGCGGGCGCGCTCGGCCGTTATGCGGCGCACCAGCTCGCCGGAGCCGGCGGCCACCAGCTGGATATCCATGCCGGCCCGGGCCTTGAAGGGCGGGGTCATGGCGGTGACGGATTCGGCAAACGCGGTATAGGCCACCACCTGGCCCGCCTGCGCCCGCACCGGCAGGGCTGCGGCGAGGCTCACGGCACCGGTCAGGGCCATCATGTTGCGACGGTTCATACGCGCGGGCTCCTTGCATGCGGTTGCGGGTGGGATTGCCGCAACTTGGCGGCGCGGTCCAGACAAGATTCCAAGGCGTCTACCAGGCCCAGGCCACCCCTGCCCCGCCGCGCGGATCGGCACCGGCCTGCCAGTTCCCCAGCGCGCCACGGCTGCCGCCGCCGAGCCAGATGGCATGCGCCCGGCTCATCGTGGGGTCGAAGCTGTGCGGGCTGTGGCGCACCTCGTGGCCGCGGGCGCGGAGCGCATCCACCACGGATTGTTGCACGCGCGCCTCGGCGAAGACCGGCCCGGCCTCGCAGTGGATGCGCGGCAACGCCACGGCCTCCGCCGCCGTCATGCCGAAATCGACGATGTTGAGGATGGTGGTGAGCACGGCGGTGATGATCACGGAGCCGCCCGGTGCGCCCACCACCAGCACCGGCTTGCCGTCCTTCAGCAGCATGGTCGGCACCATGCCGGTGGTGCGCGCCTTGCCGGGCGCCATGGAGTTGGCGCGGCCCGGCTGCGGGTCGAACAGCTTCATCGCGTTGTTCCACTGGAAGCCGAGGCCGGGCGTTACCACGCCAGCGCCGGTGCCCAGCGTGTGGGTGACGGAGACGGCATTGCCAGCGGCGTCCATCACCGAGAGATGCGTGGTGCAGGAGGGGGGCGAGCCCTGGCGATGCCCGGGCAGCCACCCCTTGCGGATCTCGGCGGCCCAATGCGCGGCGCGGTCCTTGGAGATCATCGTCTCCACGGGAACATCGACGAACTCGGGGTCGGCGAGCCAGGCCTCGCGATCGACATGGGCGGCGGCGAGCGCGCGGGCGAGCAGGTCCATGTGCTCCACCCCGCCGGGCGGATGGCGGCCGAGGTCGAAATTCTCCAGGATGTTCAGGATCTCGATCAGCACGGCGCCGGAGCCAGGCGGCGGGTTGGAGGCAACTTCGAAGCCGCGATAGCTGCCGATCACAGGCATGCCCTGGCGGACTTTGTAGTTCTTCAGGTCATCGGCGGTGATGAAGGCGCCGTTGGCGGCGAAGTCGGCGGCGATCTGCTGGCCGAGCGCGCCGGTGTAGTACTCATCCGCCCCGCCCCTGGCCACGCGCTCCATCGTGTCGGCCATGTCGCTCAGCACCAGCGTCTCGCCGACGGCGTGTACCTTGCCCTGGGCGTTGAGGAAGATGCGCGCGGATTCTGGCGTGCGGCTGATGCGGGTGTGGCCGTTGGGCACGCCGGCCATGGGCGTGCCGGAGAGGAAGCCGCTGTAGAAGGGCGTGACGGTCACGCCGGCACGGGCCTGGGCGATGGCGGGGGCCAGCAGGTCCGCCCAGTCCATGGTGCAGTAGCGGGCGTGGAACTCATGGAAGCCGCGCACCGTGCCGGGGATCATGACGGCGGTGTAGCCGAGCTCCGAACGGTTGTCGGCGAAGAAGGAATAACCGCTGATCTCGCTGCGCCCGGTCTGGTCGGCGGCCCACATGCTGGGCGTGACCTTGGCTCCGCCGCGGGTGTGGAAGTCGATCATCTCGTGTTTGCCGTCCGCGGCGCGGAACACCTGCAGCGTGCCCATGCCGCCCATGCCGCACATAAAGGGGTCGTTCACCATCTGGCTGAAGGCGGTGGCGACGGCGGCATCGAAGGCGGTGCCACCCTTGGCCAGGATGGCGGCCCCCACATCGGCGGCGCGGGGCTGCGGGCAGACGACAACACCCTTCATGGGCCATTCCTCCTTCACGGTTCCCGCAGTTCACGGCAGGCGGGTGGCGGGCGCAAGCTAGGCGGAGAATTGCAGGGCGGCGAGCCGCGCATAGAGGCCGCCCTGGGCGACGAGTTCGTCATGCGTGCCGGTGGCGACGATCCGCCCGGCCTCGATCACCACGATGCGGTCGGCGCGGCGCACGGTGGCCAGGCGGTGCGCGACAACGAGGGTGGTGCGGCCGGTGGCGAGCACGGCCAGTGCGTGCTGCACCGCCTGCTCCGCCTCCGCATCCAGCGCGCTGGTGGCTTCGTCCAGCAGCAGGATGGCGGGGTCGCGCAGGATGGCGCGCGCGATGGCGATGCGCTGGCGCTGGCCGCCGGAGAGGCGCACGCCCTTCTCGCCCAGGAAGGTATCGAAGCCCTGCGGCAGCGCATCGAGGAAATCGGCGGCGGCGGCGTGGGCGGCGGCGCGCACCTCGCCATCGCTGGCATCGGGGCGGCCGTAGCGGATGTTCTCGCGTGCATTGGTGCTGAAGATCACCGGATCCTGCGACACCAGGCCGATGCGGGCGCGCAGGGCGGCGGGGTCGGCGCGGGCGATCTCCACCCCGTCGATGCGGATGCTGCCGGTGTGCGGATCGTAGAAGCGCAGCAGCAATTGCAGCACGGTGGTCTTGCCGGCGCCGGAGGGGCCGACGAGAGCGACCATCTCGCCTGGGGTGACGGTGAGGGAGAAGCCGTCCAGCGCCGAAGTATCGGGCCGGGCGGGGTAGCGGAAGGTGACGTTGTCGAACTCGATGCGGCCCTCGGGCGGGGTGGGGAAGGGCCGCGGGTTTGCGGGGGCGGCGATGCTGGGGCGGGCGCGGAGCAGTTCCACGATGCGCTCGGCGGCGGCGGCGGAGCGCTGCACCTCGCCCCAGATCTCGCTCATCGTGGCGCCGGAGCTGGCCAGCAGCACGGCGTAGAACACGAAGGCGGAGAGGTCGCCGCCGGTGATGCGGCCGGCGAGCACGTCGTGCCCGCCGACCCAGAGGCTGAAGGTGATGGCGCCGAAGCCGAGCAGGATCACCTGCAGGATCAGCAGGGCGCGGGTGCGGATGCGCGCCTGGGCAGCGGCGACCGATTGCTCCACGCGCTCGGAAAAGCGGGCGCGGTCGATCGGCTCATGCGTGAAGGCCTGGACGGTGCGCAGGAAGCCGACCGCTTCCTCTGCATAGGCGCCGAGATCGGCGATGCGTTCCTGCGCGGTGCGCGACAGGCGGCGTTCGCGGCGGCCGAACAGGATGGCGGGAACCACCACCACGGGGATCACCAGCACCACCACGCCGGCCAGCTTCGGGCTGGTGACCACCAGCATGGCGAGTGCCCCCACCAGCATCAGCGCGTTGCGCAGCCATTGCGAGATGGCCGAGCCGACCAGGGCCTGCAGCACCGCGACATCCGCTGTCATGCGCGAGAGGATGTCGCCGGTGCGGGCGGTTTCGAAGAACTCGGGCGAGAGGGCAATCACGCGGTTGAACACGTCGCGCCTGATGTCGGCGGCCACGCGCTCACCGAGCCAGGAGACCAGGTAGAAGCGGCAGAAGGTGGCGCCGGCGAGGATGGCCACCACGGCGAACATCAGGAGTGCCGCGCGGTCCAGCTGCGCGGGGGAGCCCATGCCGAAGCCGTGGTCGATCAGCTGGCGCAGGCCCTGGCCGAGGCCGAGCACCATGGAGGCGGCCACCAGCAGCGCGAGCGTAGCGGCGAGCACGCGCCAGGCGTAGGGGCGCAGATAGCCGAGCAGGACGAGAAGCGGGCCGAGGTCGCGCGGGCGCTTTGCCTCAGCCATGAAGCGGCTTCCGGCGGTGCTTCGCACGGTTTGGCGGTGGTGGCAGAGTGGGCACCCCTGCCGCCGGAGCGACTGGCCCCATGAAGATCACCGATATCCGCTGCGCCATCATCGGCGAGAATCCCGTTGTTCGCGTTTGCACCGATGCCGGGCTGAGCGGCTTCGGGCCGGTGGAATACACCAAGCCCTATATCAAGGCGCATGTCGCCATGCTGCGAGAGGCGTTGATCGGCGTGGACCCAACGCTGGTGGAGCGGGCGATGATCCCGCTGCGGCCAAGGGGCGCGTTCAAGCCATGGGGGGCGGCGGTGAGCGCCATCGAGATCGCACTGTGGGACATCGCGGGCAAGGCGGCTGGCGTGCCGGTGCACAAGCTGCTGGGCGGCAAGGTGCGTGACCGGGTGCGGGTGTACAATGGCGGGGTGCGGGGCGCGATGCCGGGGTTCCAGCCGGAGGATTTCGCGAAGGCCGTGGCGGACATGAAGGCGGCGCCGCATGGGTTCAGCTTCGTGAAGCAGGGCATCGGGTTCCATTCCGGCATGCGCAACGCGGTGCCGGGGTTCCACATGGGCGAGAGCCGGACGACGCCGTTCCATTCCTGGATCGACCGCGGGCTGCTGACGGAGCGTGGGCTGTCGCACATGGTGGAGTGCGTGGCCGCGATGAAGGCGGTGCTGGGCGACGAGGTGGGGCTGGCGCTGGATTGCGGGCCGGGCATGACGGTGCCGGATGCGATCCGGTTTGCGCGGGCGATGGAGCCCTTCAACCTGGTGTGGCTGGAGGACATGATCACTGGCGACTATTCCACGCATGCCGGGGCGGATCTGTATGCCGAGGTGACACGGGCGACTTCTACGCCCACGCATACCGGGGAGCAGATCTACCTGCGGCAGAATTTTTCCCGACTCATCGAGACCAAGGCGGTGCGGGTGATCGGGCCCGATCCCTGCGATATCGGCGGGTTGGCGGAGCTGAAATGGGTGGCGGAATACGCTGACCTGCACGGGGTGATGATGGCGCCGCATGGGATCGCGGATGGGCTGCTGGGCACGGCGGCGCTGGTGCAGGTGTGTGCGGCGCTGCCGGACAACTATATCGCCTTCGAACTGCCGGCGATCCGTGGGGCGTGGTGGCCGGAGATCATGACGGGGGTGCCGGAGGTGAAGGACGGGTTCATCGAAGTGCCGGATGCGCCGGGGCTGGGGGTGACGTTCGATATCGGCAAGGCGCAGCAGTACCTGGCCGAGGCGGACAAGGGTTTCTTCGACTGATGGACCGCCTGGATGTGATCGCCACCTTTGTGCGGGTGGCGGAGCTGGCCAGCTTCACCGCGGCGGCTTCGGCATTGGGGATCTCGCGCACTGTTGCCTCCGACCGGGTGATGCAGCTGGAGGCGCGGCTGGGGGTGAAGCTGCTCAATCGCACCACGCGGCGGGTGAGCCTGACCGAGGCGGGGTTGGCGTATCTGGACCGGGCGCGGCTGGCGCTGGCGACGCTGGAGGAGGCGGAGCAGGAGGCGAGCACGCTGACCGGCCGGCCGCGCGGGGTGCTGCGGGTGAACGCGCCGGTGACGTTCGGGGCGCGGCATGTGGCGCCGGCGGTGGCCAGTTTTCTGGCCGCCCATCCCGAGCTGGGCGTGGAGCTGACCTTGGCCGACCGGCGGGTGAACCTGCTGGAGGAGCAGGTGGACGTGGCGGTGCGGATCGGGCGGCTGGAGGATTCCTCCCTGGTCGCGCGCCGGCTGGCACCGTGCCGCAGCATTGTATGTGCCGCGCCGGCCTATCTCGCGGCGCGGGGGATGCCGGAGCATCCGGCCGATCTCGTGAAGCATGACTGCCTTTCCTATGCCTATGCCGCCGCTGGCGATCTGTGGCGCTTCGAGCGTGACGGCCAGCAGGAGAATGTGCGGGTGGGCAGCCGCATCTGGTCCAACAATGGCGAGGCGCTGGCCTATGCCGCCATTGCCGGGCTGGGCATTGCGCTGAAGCCGACCTTCATCGTGGGCGAGGCGCTGCGTGACGGGCGGCTGGTGCCGGCGCTGCCGGGCTGGAGCGTGCCGCCGCTGGGGGTGCATGCGGTGTGGCCGCCCAGCCGCTATTTGCCGTTCAAGACCCGGGCCTTCATCGACCACCTGGCGGCCTGCTTCGGGCCGGACCCCTATTGGGATCGCGTTTGACGGGATTGTCCGGCATCACCGAATAGTGTTGCCGCAACAGTGGCGACGATAAGCCCGCGCGAGAGGTTTAGATCTTCGGCATCAGCGCGGACACACCGCGCGCCCCCTGCCAGGAGAACCCCAATGCCCGCCACTGCCCCCTATGGTGCCTTCGCCCTTCGTCTCGCGCTCGGTGTGGCTGCCCTCGCCCATGGGCTGCTGAAGCTGCTGGTCTTCACCCCGGCGGGGACGGTGAAGTTCTTTGCCTCGCTCGGCCTGCCGGAGATCGCCGCCTATGCCGTGATCGCCGCCGAGGTGGGTGGCGGGCTGCTGCTGATCGCGGGCGCCTATGTCCGGCTGGTGTCGCTGGCCATGGTGCCGGTGCTGCTGGGCGCGCTGTGGGTGCATGCCGGCAATGGCTGGATGTTCTCCAACCCCCGCGGCGGCTGGGAGTTCCCGGCCTTCTGGACCGTGGCGCTGATCGCCCAGGCGCTGATCGGCCCCGGTGCCTTCGCGCTGAAGGTGCCGGATTTGGCCGCCCTGCTGGGCCGCCGTGCGGCCAGCGCCCAGGCCTGATACGATCCCCTCCTCACTGTAACCCGACGCCGGTGGGCCGCCTGCCCGCCGGCGATGGAGCATTGCCATGACCCAGCCTGCCATCTTCCTCAGCCATGGCTCGCCAACCCTGCCGCTGGACGACGTGGCGGCGCGGCGCTTCCTCTCCGGCCTCGGCGCGCGGATCGACGCGGCCTATGGACGGCCGAGTGCCATTCTGGTCGCCTCCGCCCATTGGGAGACCGCGACGCCGGAAGTGAGCGCGCCGGCGGTGAACGAGACCATCCATGATTTCGGCGGCTTCCCGCAGGCGCTGTACGAAATGCGCTACCCCGCCCCCTCCGCGCCCGGCGTGGCCGCCGCGACCTCTGGCCTGCTGCGCAAGGCCGGGTTCCGCGCCACGATCGACCTGGAGCGCGGGCTGGACCACGGCGCCTGGATTCCGCTGCGGCTGATGTATCCCGATGCCGATATCCCGGTGGCGCAGCTTTCCGTGCAGACCCATCTGGGGCCGGAACACCATCTGCGCATGGGCGAGGCGCTGCAGGAACTGCGCGAGGACGACATCCTGGTGCTGGGCTCCGGCGCCTATACCCACAACCTGATGGAACTGCGCGGGCTGCGGCAGGCGGGGATCACCGAGGAGCCGGACTGGGTGCGCGGCTTCGCCGACTGGGCCGATGCGGCGCTGGAAGACGGGCGGCAGGAAGAGTTGCTGGCGTACCGGCGCCTGGCGCCTTTCGGGGCGCGCAACCATCCGACCGAAGAGCACCTGGTGCCGCTGTTCGTGGCGATGGGGGCCGGTGGCGGGGGGAAGGCGGAGCATCTGCATGCCAGCGTGACGCATGCGGCGTTGCGGATGGATGTGTTTGGGTGGGGGGCTTCGGGGTTGAAGTAAGCGTCTTCTTTTTTCTGAAGAAAAAAGAAGCAAAAAAGACTTTCTGACTTGGCGCTTCGTCTGGGTGATGACGTTTGGGCATGAGTCATCGCCGCTGGAGGCGGGGTTTTGGCGACGGATTCGGGGTGAAAACGGCCTCATGCCGCACAGGGAGGCGCGCGGGCGGCTTGCGGCGGGCAGAGTGCCGGCGCGCAATGGCCGGACAGGGCCATGCCCTCGGCGCAGTCGCAGCGCAGAAGCCAGCCGAGGCGGGCGCGCAGGCGACGGATGCGGCGCAGGGTGTACCAGTCGAGGAGGGAATCCGAGTCCTCGCCGGACTCGGGGTTCGCGGCGAAGAACCAGTCCTTGCGCAGGAGGTGCTGCATGCGGCGCGGGGCTTCCGCCATGGAGAGGGCGGCGAGCAGGGCCAGCAGCAGGAGCTTCAACGGCGCCGGAATTTGGGCGTGCAGGATCGCCCGCGCCCAGGGGCGCGGTGCGTCGGCTTCGCTCGGTGCGGCGGTTGGGTGGATGGGCGGGAGCGGTGGGGAGATGGCGGGTCCGCTTCGCGACCCGCCCTACGTAGGCGGGTCGCGCAGAGGGGACGTGTTTTGCTTCCCTTACCGCGGCAGCAGCGTGCGCCCCATCAGGGCTTCGTCCACCGAGCGCGCGCATTGCCGGCCTTCACGGATGGCCCAAACCACCAGCGACTGGCCGCGGCGCATGTCGCCGGCGGTGAAGATCTTGGGGACGTTGGTGCGGTAGTCGCGGTCGTTGGCTTCGACGTTGCCGCGCGGGTCCAGGCTGGCGCCGGATTGTTCGACGAGGCCGGGAACGCGCGGGCCGGTAAAGCCCATGGCGAGCAGGACGAGGTCGGCCTGCAGGCGGAGGGCGCTGCCGGGGACTTCCTGCATGGACATGCGGCCGCCGGGGCCGCGGACCCATTCGACGCGGACGCATTCCAGCGCTTCCACGCGGCCATGGACGCCGACGGCCTTTTTGGTGAGCACGGCGAAGTCGCGGCCGGCCCCTTCCTCATGGGCGTGGCTGGTGCGCAGCTTCAGCGGCCAGTTCGGCCAGGTGAGGGCCTTGTTCTCCATTTCCGGCGGGCGCGGCATGATTTCCAGCTGGGTGACGCTGAGAGCGCCCTGGCGGAAGGAGGTGCCGATGCAGTCGCTGCCGGTATCGCCGCCGCCGATGACGACGACGTGCTTGCCGCGGGCGGTAAGGGTGCCGGTGGGCGCGGCCACGGGTTCGCTGTCTCCGGCGACGCGTTTGTTCTGCTGGGTGAGGAAATCCATGGCGAAGTGGATGCCATCCAGCTCACGGCCGGGGACTTCGAGGTCGCGCGGCTGTTCGGCGCCGCCGGAGAGGATGACGGCATCGAAGCGTTCGGAGAGGGAGGCGAGCGTGACATCGCGGCCCACATCGACGCGGGTGCGGAATTCCACGCCTTCGGCTTCCATCTGGGCCACGCGGCGGTCGATGAGGTCTTTGGCCATCTTGAAGTCGGGGATGCCGTAGCGCAGCAGGCCGCCGATGCGGTCGGCCTTTTCGAACACGGTGACGGCATGGCCGGCGCGGGCGAGCTGCTGGGCGGCGGAGAGGCCAGCGGGGCCGGAGCCGACGACGGCGACGTGCTTGCCGGTGCGCTTGGTGGGCGGCTGGGGCAGGATCCAGCCTTCTTGCCACCCCTTGTCGACGATGGCGCATTCCACCGTTTTGATGGTGACCGGGTTGTTGTCGATGTTCAGCGTGCACGCGGCCTCGCAGGGGGCGGGGCAGATGCGGCCAGTGAATTCGGGGAAGTTGTTGGTGGAGTGGAGCATGCGCAGGGCGGGCTGCCACTGGCCGCGCTGGACGAGGTTGTTCCAGTCCGGGATCAGGTTATTGACCGGGCAGCCGTTGTGGCAGAACGGGATGCCGCAATCCATGCAGCGCGTGGCCTGGGCGGCGGTGGCTTCGTCGCCCAGGGGAACCACGAATTCCTCGTAGTTGGTGACGCGCTCGGGCGCCTTGCGGTAGCCGCGGTCGCGGCGCTCGATTTCCAGGAAGCCGGTGGGCTTGGCCATGTCTCGCTCCCCTTTACTGCGCCGCGACGGCGAGCGCGTTACGCTCGGCGCGGAGTTCCTGCATCGCGCGGCGGTAGTCGCGCGGCATCACCTTCACGAACTGGCCCAGGGCACGGTCCCAATCGGCCAGCAGCGCGCGGGCGCGGGCGGAGCCGGTGAGGCGGGCGTGGCGTTCGACCAGAAGGCGCAGGCGTTGCGCGTCGAAGCGCAGCGGGTCGCCCATGCCGTTATCGGTGACCGAGGGCGGTTCCGCCACCGGGGCTTCCGGGTCGTCGGCCGGATCGTCGGTGCTGAGTTTCTCCAGGTCGACCATGGCGGTGTTGGCGAGGTCGGTGAACTGGCCGGCGGGGTCGTAGACATAGGCCACGCCGCCCGACATGCCGGCGGCGAAGTTGCGGCCGGTTTCGCCGAGGACGACGACCACGCCGCCGGTCATGTATTCGCAGCCATGGTCGCCGGTGCCTTCGACCACGGCCACCGCGCCCGAGTTGCGCACGGCGAAGCGTTCGCCGGCCACGCCCTGGAAGTAGGCGTCGCCGGCGATGGCGCCGTAGAGCACGGTGTTGCCGACGATAATGTTCTGCGACGGATCACGGCCGCTGCCGAAGGGCTGGCGCACGACGATGCGGCCGCCGGAGAGGCCCTTGCCGACGTAGTCGTTGCCATCCCCCTGGAGATCCAGCGTGATGCCGTGGGCGAGGAAGGCGCCGAGGCTTTGGCCGGCGGTGCCGCGCAGCGCGATCTCGATGGTGCCCGCCGGCAGGCCGGCATGGCCGTGGCGCTGGGCCACTTCGCCAGAGAGCATGGTGCCGACGGTGCGGTGGACGTTGCGGATATCTCGCGTGATGCGAACGCGTTCGCCCTTCTCGATGGCCGGGCGCGCGGCGGCGATCAGCTCCATGTCGAGGGCGCGTTCGAGGTTGTGGACCTGGCGCTCGCTGTTCCAGATGGCCACGCCCTCGCGGGCGGGGATCTGGTGCAGGATCCTGGAGAGATCCACGCCGGCGGCCTTCCAGTGGTCGATGGCGCGGCGCATGTCCAGCCGGTCCACGCGGCCGGTCATCTCGCCGATGCTGCGGAAGCCGAGCTTGGCCATCAGTTCGCGCACTTCCTCGGCGACGAAGAAGAAGTAATTGATGACGTGTTCCGGCGTGCCGGTGAAGCGGGCGCGCAGCACCGGGTCCTGCGTGGCGATGCCGACCGGGCAGGTGTTGAGGTGGCACTTGCGCATCATGATGCAGCCGGCGGCGATCAGCGGCGCGGTGGCGAAGCCGAATTCGTCGGCGCCCAGCAGCGCGCCGATCACCACATCCCGCCCGGTGCGCAGGCCGCCATCGACCTGGACGGCGATGCGGCCGCGCAGGCCGTTCAGCACCAGGGTTTGCTGGGTTTCGGCGAGGCCGATTTCCCACGGCGAGCCGGCATGGGTGAGCGAGGTGAGCGGGGAGGCGCCGGTGCCGCCCTCGTAGCCGGAGATGGTGACGTGGTCGGCGCGCGCCTTTGAGACGCCCGCGGCCACGGTGCCGACGCCGACTTCCGAGACCAGCTTGACCGAGATGCGGGCGCGGGGGTTGGCGTTCTTGAGGTCGTGGATGAGCTGGGCGAGATCCTCGATCGAGTAGATATCGTGATGCGGCGGGGGCGAGATGAGGCCCACGCCGGGCGTGGCGTAGCGCACGCGGGCGATGTTCTTGTCCACCTTGTGGCCGGGCAGCTGGCCGCCTTCGCCGGGCTTGGCGCCCTGGGCCATCTTGATCTGGATGTCGTCGGCGTTGACCAGGTATTCGATGGTGACGCCGAAGCGACCGGAGGCGACCTGCTTGATGGCGGAGCGTTCGGAATCGCCGTTGGGCAGGCGGACGTAGCGATCCGACTCCTCGCCGCCTTCGCCGGTGTTGGACTTGCCGCCGATCCGGTTCATGGCGATGGCGAGCGTGGTGTGGGCTTCGCGGCTGATGGAGCCGAAGCTCATGGCACCCGTGGCGAAACGCTTCACGATCTCGCTGGCGGGTTCCACTTCCTCCAGCGGGACGGGGGTGCCGGCGCGGAATTCCATCAGGCCGCGGATGGTGAGCAGGCGGCCGGAGGGGTCCTTGCTGCCCTGGTCGTTGATGCGGCTGGCGAAGCGCTTGTACGCATCCTGTGCGTTGCCGCGGACGGCGTGCTGGAGGTCGGCCACCGTATCCGGCGCCCAGACGTGATCCTCGCCGCGCAGGCGGAAGCCGTAATCGCCGCCGGGGTCGAGCTGGTCGCGGTAGACGAGGTCGTCGCCATAGGCCTGGCGGTGGCGCAGGACCGTTTCGGCGGCGATTTCCGCCATGCCGGCACCTTCGATGGTGGTGGCGGTGCCGGTGAAGCACTTCTCGATGAAGGCGGTGGAGAGGCCGACGGCATCGAAGATCTGCGCGCCGCAATAGGACTGGTAGGTGGAGATGCCCATCTTGGACATCACCTTCAGGATGCCCTTGCCGATGGCCTTGATGAAGTTCTTGCGGACTTCATAGGCGGAGAGCGGCATGCCTTCGGTGACGCGCAGGCTCTCCAGCGTGTCGAAGGCGAGCCAGGGGTTGATGGCCTCGGCGCCGTAGCCGGCGAGGACGCAGAAATGGTGCACCTCGCGCGCTTCGCCGGTTTCGACGACGAGGCCGGTGCCGGTGCGCAGGCCCTGGCGGATGAGGTGGTGGTGGACCGACGCGGTGGCCAGCAGGGCCGGCACGGCGATGCGCTCGGCGGAGACGGCGCGGTCGGACAGGATCAGGATGTTGCGACCGGCCAGCACCGCCTCGGTGGCTTCGCGGCAGATGCGTTCCACGGCCTTTTCCAGCCCGCCGGCACCTTCGCTGGCGACCCAGGTGGTGTCGATGGTGGCGGCGCGGAAGGCACCGCCGATCTGGCCGGAGATGTGGCGGATCTTGGCGAGTTCCGCGTTGGTGAGGATCGGCTGGCTGACTTCCAGGCGGTAATGCGTGCCGGCGTGGTGGCCGAGCAGGTTGGGGCGTGGGCCGATCATGCTGACCAGCGACATTGAAGTAGTTGTAGAGCAGCTTCGGCTTGCGGGAGAACACGGCGATGGGGGTATCGGTGCCCATGGAGCCGATCGGGTCATCGCCTTCGCGGGCCATCGGCTCCAGGAAGAACTGCATGTCTTCCTGGGTGTAGCCGAAGGCCTGCAGGCGGTTCAGCGCGCTGGCGTTGTCCTTGCCGTGGCCGTTGGGCTCGTCGGCGTCCGGCAGGTCTTCCAGCTTCACCTGGGTGGCGCGGAGCCACTCCTCGTAGGGGTGCTGGTTGGCCAGGGTTTGCTTGATCTCGGCGTCGTCGATGATGCGGCCCTGTTCCAGGTCGATCAGCAGCATCTTGCCGGGCTGCAGGCGCCATTTGCGCAGGATGCGCTCCTCCGGCACTGGCAGGACGCCGGTTTCGCTGGAGAGGATGACGAGGTCGTCGTCCGTCACCAGGTAGCGGGCGGGGCGCAGGCCGTTGCGGTCGAGCGTGGCGCCGATCTGGCGGCCGTCGGTGAAGGCGATGGCGGCCGGGCCGTCCCACGGTTCCATCAGGGCGGCGTAGTATTCGTAGAAGGCGCGGCGCTGGGGATCCATCAGCTTGTTGCCGGCCCAGGCCTCGGGGATCAGCATCATCATGGCATGGGCGAGCGAGTAGCCGCCGGCGATGAGGATTTCGAGCGCGTTGTCGAGGCACGCCGTGTCGCTCTGGCCGTGCGGGATCAGCGGCCACATCTTGTCGAGATCGGCGCCCAGGAGCGGCGAGGACATGGAGTGGCGGCGGGCGAACATCCAGTTGACGTTGCCGCGGACGGTGTTGATCTCGCCGTTATGGGCGATGAAGCGGTAGGGGTGGGCGAGGCGCCAGGACGGGAAGGTGTTGGTGGAGAAGCGCTGGTGGACGAGGGCGAGGGCGCTTTCGCACATCGGGTTGCGCAGGTCGTCGTAGAAGCTTTGTACCTGGGGGGCGAGCAGCAGGCCCTTGTAGACCACGGTGCGGGTGCTGAAGCTGGGCATGTAGAATTCGGCCAGGCCCGGCTGGCGGTTCTTTTCCGACAGGTCGCGGACGTTGTTCAGCACCTGCTTGCGGATGGCCAGGATCTTGCGCTCGAACGCGTCCTGGTCGCGCATCGTGGCGCTGCAGGCGACGATGGCCTGACGCATCACCGGCATGGTCTCGATCACGCGTTCGCCGAGGCCGGAGGTGTCGGTCGGCACGTCGCGCCAGCCGAGGAGGGACTGGCCCTCGGCCTTGACGATCTGGGCGAGCAGGGCCTCACCGGTGGCGCGGCTTTCCTTGTCGCGCGGCAGGAAGCACATGGCCACCGCGTAGCGGCCGGCGGGCGGCAGGACGATGTCGTTGGACTTGGCCCAGTGGCGCAGCAGGCCATCGGGGATCTGGATCAGGCAGCCGGCGCCGTCGCCCACCAGCGGATCTGCACCGACCGCACCGCGGTGATCCAGGTTCACCAGGATTTGCAGCCCGCGTTTGATGATGTCGTGCGATTTAACGCCCTTGATGTTCGCGACAAAGCCCACGCCGCACGCATCGTGCTCGTTGGCGGGATCGTACAGGCCCTGCGGGGCCGGAAGCCCGGCCCACTCGGTTGCGTTCATCGCAGTCGCTCCCCGGTCCGCCCTGGTGGGCGGATGGCTCTTGTTCACCTCGCGCGGCTGGCCGGTGGCACGCAGCGCGAAGGTGTTGCCAAATCATGCAATGGCGCGGCGTGCAAGAGGCAATTGCCCGCCCGGCGCCGTGGATGCCTAGAACCCAGGCATGCCGCGTGTGGCCTCGGCCAGGAAATCCTCGGCGTAGGCGGCGTGGGAGCGGGGGACTTCCAGCCGCCATTCCGCGGCCGCGCGGCGCCACAGCGTGATGCCGATGCGGCCCAGCACGGTGCGGGTGACCATGCCGACGGGGAAGGCGGCCTCATGCAGGTCCAGCGGGCAGCCGGCCGAGAGCGCCCGGGCGGCGCCGGGGCCGTGCAGCGCCAGGGCGGCGAAGCCGTCGGATATCTCGACCAGGCTGTGCGGCAGGTCGGCCAGGGCGGGGGCCAGGGGAGGATCGTCGCCGTCTGGGCCCAGCAGCAGCCATTCGCCGGGGCCGAGCCAGAGGGCCGCCCGCGTGCCTGCCTCCACCGCGCGACATGGCTGGTGCGGCAGTGCCAGGCCGAAGGCGGCGCCGGCACGGTCGGCCACCGCGGTATCGCCCCACAGCACCATGCGCCGGGCGGGCGGCAGCACCATGATTTCAACCATGCAGGCGTGCTCCCTCCGGGTCGAGGAACACCGGGGGCGCTACTGTCACCGCGATGCCGCCGCGCGGGCCGGCAACGAACAGGCGTTGCCCGAGGCGGGTGCGGCCGCCGGCCAGGAGGGCCAGGGCGATGGAGCGGCCCAGGGCCGGGCTGTGGTAGGCGGAGGTGACGTGGCCGAGGGCGGGGGTGCCCGGTGGCGGGCTGGCTTCGGTGACGAGTTGCGCGCCTTCCTCCAGCATGACGGCCGGGTTCTCTGTGAGCAGGCCGACCAGTTGGCGGCGATCGGGGAGCAGCATGTCGGGGCGGGTGAGGGAGCGCTTGCCGACGAAATCGGGCTTGGCGCGGCCTTCCGGCAGGCCGAGATCGCCGGGGGTGACGGTGCCGTCGGTTTCCTGGCCGATGATGATGTAGCCCTTCTCCGCCCGCATCACGTGCATCGCTTCCGTGCCGTAGAGCGTGCCGCCGATGGCGGCGAGGCGTGCGCGCAGTGCATCCCAGAGCGGCGGGGCGTGGCGGGCCGGGACGTTCACTTCGAAGCCCAGCTCGCCGGTGAAGCTGACGCGCATCAGGCGGGCGGGAGCGCCGGCGATGGTGAGATCGCGCACCGCCATGTGCGGCAGGGCGGAGATGTCGGCCTCGCAGAGGGGGATGAGGATTTCGCGCGCCTTTGGGCCCTGGAGGGCGATGACGGCCCAGTGCTCGGTGGTGGAGGTGAGCCAGACGCGGAGATCGGGCCATTCGGTTTGGCGGTAGTCTTCCATGTGGTGCAGCACGCGGGCCGCGCCCCCGGTGGTGGTGGTGACGTGGAAGTGGTTCTCCGCCAGGCGGGCCACGATGCCGTCATCCATCACGAAGCCGGCTTCGCTGAGCATGACGGCGTAGCGGCAGCTTCCCGGTTTCAGGCCGGTGAGCGCGTTGACGTAGAGGCGGTTGAGGAATTCCGCGGCATCGGGGCCCATCACCTCGATCTTGCCGAGGGTGGAGGCATCGAACATGCCAGCGGTGGCGCGGGTGGCGGCGACCTCGCGGGCGACGGCTTCGTGCATGGTTTCGCCCTTGCGGGGGAAGTAGCGGGCGCGTTTCCAGGGGCCGACATCCTCGAACACCGCGGCTTCGGCCACGGCTTTGTCGTGGAGGGGCGTCGTGCGCACGGGGTCGAACAGGTCGCCGCGGGCGGGGCCGGCGAGGGTGCCGAAGGTGACGGGGGTGTAGGGGGGGCGGAAGGTGGTGGTGCCGACCTGGGCCGGGGCTAGCCCGCTTGCGGCGGCGGTGAGGGCGAAGAGGGCCATGTTGCCGGTCTTGCCCTGGTCTGTGCCAAGGCCGCCGGCGGTATAGCGCTTGACGTGCTCCACGCTGCGGAAGCCCTCGCCGACGGCCATGCGGATGTCCTGCGCGGTGACGTCGTTCTGGAGGTCGACGAAAACGCAGCCGGTTTCGGCGCCCTGGAGCGTGCCGGGGGCGGGGGCAATGGGGAGTTCGGCTTCCACGGGCGGGGGGACGGCGGCGAAGAGGGCCGCGCCTTGGGCGAGGGCTTCGGCGAGGGTGGTGGCGCCGGCGCAGGCGCCGATGCTGGCGACGCCTTCGATGGAGCCGGGCAGGAAGGCGCCCCAGGTGTCGTTCCAGTGCATCGGGGCGCGGGCGTGGGCGGCGAGGTGGGCGGTGGGGGTGTGGCCGTTGCTGACCAGCAGGGCGTCGCAATCGAACCAGCGGGTGCGGCCATCGGCGCGGCCGAGCAGCACGGAATCGAGGCGCAGGCGGCGCAGATGGGTGCCGAGGACGCGGCCGCCCGTCAGGATGGGGATGCCGGCCTTGCGGACGGCCTCTGGCAGCGGGCCCTCGGCGCTGGAGCGGAGATCGAGCACCACCTTCACCTCCACGCCGGCGGCGGCGAGGTCGAGGGCGGTGAGGTAGGCGCTGTCGCAGGCGGTGGCGATCACCACGTGGTTGCCGACCTTCACGCCGTAGCGCAGCAGGTAGTCGCGCGCGGCGCCGGCCAGCATCACGCCGGGGCGGTCGTTGTTGGGGAAAAGCAATGGGCGTTCGATGGCGCCGGTGGCCAGCACCACGCGGGCGGCGCGGATTTGCCAGAGGCGCTCGCGCGGGAGGTCTTGGCCTGGCGCGGCGAGATGGTCGGTGACGCGTTCGGCCAGGCCCGCGTGGTTGTGCGGGTAGAGGCCGAAAGCGGTGGTGCGCGGCATGACGCGGACGTTCGGCATTGCCGACAGTTCTGCCAGGCTGCGGGCGAGGAATTCGCGGGCGGGGATGCCATCGACTAGGGCGCGGATTTCTGTGAGCAGGGTGCCGCCGGGTTCGGCCTGCTCGTCGCACAGGATGACGCGCTGGCCTTCGCGGCCGGCGGCCAGGGCTGCGGCGAGGCCGGCCGGGCCGGCGCCGACGATGAGGACGTCGCAGTGGTCGTGGTAGCGGGCGTAGCGGTCGGGGTCGGGCTGGGTCGGCGCGTGGCCGAGGCCGGCGCCGCGGCGGAGCAGGGGCTCGAAGAGGCGGTGCCAGAGCTTCCAGCCGCGCGGGCCGAGCATGGTCTTGTAGAAGAACCCGGCCGGCAGCAGCGGGGCGGCCAGGGAGGCGAGGGCGCCGAAATCGGTGCTGAGCGAGGGCCAGCGGTTCTGGCTGGTGGCTTCCAGCCCCTCGTAGAGTTCGATCTGCGTGGCGCGCAGGTTGGGGGTGGTGCGGCCGCCATCGCGCCGCAGCGTGACCAGGGCGTTTGGTTCCTCGGCGCCGGCGGAGAGGATGCCGCGGGGGCGGTGGTATTTGAAGGAGCGGCCGACCAGGTGGATGCCGTTGGCAAGCAGGGCCGAGGCCAGCGTGTCTCCCTCGCAGCCCAGATAGTCTACGCCGTCGAAGCGGAAGCGGAGGTCGCGGGCGCGGTCGATGCGGCCGCCGGCTTCGGTGCGCATGGAATCCGGCACCAGCCGGCCCTGGAACATGCGCCCGACCAGCAGGCGCTGCATCATCCCTTCCTGGCGGGAGGCGCCGATCATTCCGGGCGCCCCTGACCGGCGGGGTAGGTGGACAGGATGCGGTCGCTCACCGTGTCGCGCAGGGCGTTGAAGAAGCGGCCGCAGCCGTGGATGTGGCGCCAGCGTTCTGCGACCGTGCCGCGCGGGTTGTCTCGGTGGTAGAGGAACTCGGCCCATTCGGCATCGGTGGTGGCCGAGGGATCAAGTGGGCGGACGATGTGGGCGGCGCCGGCGTGGCGGAATTCCGGCTCCGGACGGTTTGCCTCGCAATAGGGGCAGCGGATGATCAGCATCAGCCGTCCTGCCCCCGGAGTTCGACGCCCCTTGCGGCGGACGCAGGGGACAAGCAGGCCGGCTCTACCATTAGTGCGCCACCGCGGCGGCGGCCGCTTCGTCGATGAGTCTTCCGGTTCTGAAACGGTCCAGCGCGAAGGGGGCGGCGATGGGGTGGGGTGTGCCCTTGGCGATGGTGTGGGCGAAGACGTGGCCGGAGCCGGGCGTGGCCTTGAAGCCGCCTGTGCCCCAGCCGCAATTCACGAACAGGCCGGGGACCGGGGTGGTGCCGATGATCGGCGAGCGATCGGGGGTTACGTCCACGATGCCGCCCCAGCTGCGCAGCATGCGCAGGCGGCGGACGGTGGGGAACAGCTCGCAGATTGCCTCCAGCGTGTCACTGGCGATGTGCAGGCCGCCGCGCTGGGAGTAGGAGGTGTAGACATCCGTGCCGGCGCCGATCACCAACTCTCCTTTGTCTGACTGCGAGATGTAGGCATGGATGGTGTTGGACATGACGACGCAGGGCATCACGGGCTTGACCGGCTCGCTGACCAGGGCCTGCAGCGGGAAGCTTTCCAGCGGCATGCGCACGCCGGCCATGGCCATCAGCACGGAGGTGTGGCCAGCGGCGACGACGCCCACCTGCGGTGCGGCGATGAAGCCCCGTTCCGTTTCCACGCCCTGCACCGCGCCATCCGCGCCGCGGCGAATGCCGGTGACGGCGCAGTTCTGGATGATGTCCACGCCCAGCGCGGAGGCCGCGCGGGCATAGCCCCAGGCGACGGCATCGTGCCGTGCCACGCCGCCGCGGCGTTGCAGGGCGGCGCCGAGCACGGGGTAGCGCAGGGCGGGGTCGGTGTTGAGGATCGGGCAGAATTCCTGCGCCTCGCGGGGGGACAGCCATTCATTGTCGATGCCGGCGAGGCGGTTGGCGTGGATGTGGCGTTTCAGCACCTGCTCGTCGTGCACGGTATGGGCCAGCATCATGACGCCGCGTGGGGAATACATGGTGTTGTAGTTGAGCGCGTGCGACAGATCCTCCCACAGTTTGAGGCTGTGCTCGTAGATCGCCTCGCTTTCCTCCCACAGGTAGTTGCTGCGGATGATGGTGGTGTTGCGGGCGGTGTTGCCGCCGCCGAGCCAGCCCTTCTCGACCACAGCGACATTGCGCACGCCGCATTCGGCGGCGAGGTAGTAGGCGGTGGCGAGGCCATGGCCGCCAGCGCCGACGATGATGGCGTCGTAGGCGGGCTTGGGCGTGGCATCGCGCCATTGCGGGGCCCAGCCGGTGTGGCCGCGCAGGGCTTCGCGCAGGAGGGTGGCGAGGGAGAAGCGCCTCAAGGAAGGATTCTTCTTTTCTCTAACAAGACTTCATACGTTCGCCGGCCACGGAGACCCGCTTCAAACGTATAAAAGTTTTTTGGTTCTTTTTTTCAAAAAAGAACATGCTTGCTTCCCTAAAGCGCCAACCGCGAGATCGCCGCTTCCAGCTCGCGCTGTGCCTGTTCCACCGCGCCGCGCGCCTGGTCCTGCGCCTTGCGCAGCGCCTCCATGCGGGTTTCCAGCGCTTCCAGCTGGCGCAGCAGGCGGCCGTGCAGTGCGTCGGTGGTGGGGACGGAGCCGAGGTTGCGGCGCACACGTTCCTGGTCGGTTTCAATTTCCGCTGCCTGGGCCTTGAGTTTTTCCACTTCGGCGGTGCGGCCGGCGCGGGCGGCGCGCAGGTCCACCAGGCGTTGCAGGGCGGTGCGGGCGGTGGGATCGAGGCCTTGCAGGCCCAGGACGCGGGCGATGGCTTGTTCGCCTTCGAGCAGGGCCACGCTCTGGCGGAGGATGCGGTCTTGCCGGACGGCGAGGGTGCGGCGTTCGCCGGGTTTCAGGGTGATTTCGAAGCGCCAGGCGGCGGCGGTTTCCTCGGTGGGGGCCAGCGCGGCATCGGGCACCAGCGTGGCTTGCGGGCGCTTGGGGATTTCGACCAGCAGCACACGCTCTTCCTGCGCTGGGGCTATCAGCGTGACCTGGGTGGTGGTGCGCAGGCGTTCGTCGATGCGCAGCACGCCCTGGCTGGCGCCGACGGCGGAGAGGGTGGCCGCGTCGTCTTGCTGCCAGCGGATTTGGGTGCGCAGGTCTTCGGCGAAGGAGAGCAGGCGGGTTTCGCCGGCGGGCAGGCCGCCGAGGCGGGCGTCGCCGGCGAACATGGCGGGGGAGGCGGGGTCGTAGAGGGTGAGGACGCCGGCGGGCAGCGTGGTTGGCGTGTCGTTCAGCAGGCGGACAGCGGCCAGGGGATGGGCGCGGCCTTGCTGGACCAGGCCGATGCGGCGCGCGGTGGCCTCGCGGTCCAGGATCGGCACCGTGGCGGTGTGGCCGGCGGCGAGGGTGACGGGGGTGGGGAGGGTGAAGACTGTCTCCTGCGCGCCTTCGCTGGCGGTGGCGGCTTCGGAGGGGGCGGCCATGACCGGTGCCGGGGCGGCGGCACGCTCCATGACGGCGCGGGCGGGGGCCATGGCCAGCGCCGCGGGGGCGGGCGGCGGCGGGGGCGGCGGGCTGGGCACCGGTGCCATCGCGCGTGTGTCCACGCCGGGCAGGATGCGGCCGAGCACCTCCACCGGGACTTCCGGCCGCGGCACGAAATAGGTGCGGTAGAGCGCCTGGCGGAAGGTGACGGGGTTGCCATGTTGCAGGGCGACCTCCACGCCGGACCAGTCGGCCCCGGTGGCGTTTTCCAGCACCGCCCAGCCTTGCAGGCGGGCCTTGTCGCCATCTTTCGCGGGTAGCACGAGGCGGTAGCTGATCTTCCACAGCGGGGCGCCGACGACGTAGCCGACGCGGATTTCGCGTTCGCCCTGGCCGGGTGCGCGCAGGCTCAGCACGCGGGCGGATTGGCCGGCGTCGCGGCGCAGGGCCTCCAGCGCACGGCCGATGCGGGCGCGCAGGGCGGGGTCTGCCACCTGCACGGCTTCGGCGTCCTCCAGCACGAACTGGCGCAGGCCTTCGGCGGTGAGGAGCGTGACGCGGGTGCGTTCCACGGCGCCATCACGGCTGGCCATTTCCGGGACGCGCTCGGCGCGCAGGAGCTTTCCGGCCATCGGGCGGGCGCCACGCACTTCCAACTCCACGCCGCGCAGGGCGTTGAGGAAGGCGAGGGGATCCTCCAGCGCTTCCGGGCCGAACGGCACGTCGCCGAAGGCGGCCTGGGCGCCGTCGCGGCCCGGCAGGGTTGCGCCGCCCACGCCGCCTTGGCTGTCGAACACCACCAGGGACTTCAGCACGTCGTCCACCTGGTCCAGCGGCACCGGCAGGCGCAGCAGGGCCTCGCCGGTGACGCGGGCGGCGTATTCGACGTAGCCGACGCCGCCGGAGGAGAGCATCACGCGCTTGAGCACCGGTTCGCCCTGCTGGGCCCACGCGGCGGCGGGCGCCAGCACCATCGCCGCGGCGAATATCAGTCGGCTCATGCGCATCGGGGCAACCCTCGTATCCAGACCCCAGCATGCCACGCCACCCACCCGCCCCGCCATCGCCCGTGGCGGGCCCGGAACGAGAAAGGGCGGCGCCGAAGCACCGCCCTTTGCTTCATTCATCCCGGCTGGCCGTTCAGGCGTAGTGGAACGCCGTGTCGGTGAGGTCCAGCTTCGGGAACTCTTCCTTTTCGTTCCAGTAGTCCTGGGTGTGGGCCCAGTCCTTCTTGTCGCCACGCTTCGGTAGCAGGTGCAGGGAACGCTTCAGGTAGTTCGGGTTGAAGTTGTCCTCGTCGATCCAGGGCAGGACCTTCATATCCCGGTCTTCGTCGCGCAGGCCCACTTCCACCTGCTGGGTGCCGGTGGTCTTCATGTGGTTCAGCAGGCGGCAGACGAAATCGCCCACCATGTCGGCCCGCAGGGTCCAGCTGGCGCGGAAATAGCCGAACACCCACACCAGGTTGGGCACGCCGGTGAACATCATGCCGCGATAGGTGATCGTCTCCGACCAATCGACCGGCTTGCCGTCCACCTCGAAGGTGATGCCGCCCATCACGCTCATGTGGAAGCCGGTGGCGGTGACGACGATGTCGGCCTCCAGCACCTCGCCGCTTTTCAGCTCGATGCCGCCCTGGGTGAAGCGCTCGATCTCGTCGGTGACGACGCTGGCCTTGCCTGATGCGATGCCCTTGAACAGGTCGGCATCGGGGATGAAGGCGATGCGCTGCTGCCACGGGCGGTATTTGGGGTTGAAGTGCTTCTCGATGTCGTAGTCTGTGCCCAGCACGGCGGTGACCATGCCCAGCAGGTCTTCGCGCACCTTTTCCGGCTCATCCAGGCAGCGCTGGGTGAAGGCGGCGCCTTCATAGGTGATCTTGCGGCGCACGATCTCGTGCACCCACATCTCGTCCACCTTCAGCTTACGCAGCTCGTCGGCAATCTCGATCGCGTTGCGGCCGGTGCGGAAGAAGGTGGGGGAGCGCTGCAGCATGGTGATGTGGCCGGCCTTCTCGGCCATGGCCGGGATCAGCGTGGCCGCCGTGGCGCCGGAGCCGATGACGACCACTTTCTTGCCGGTGTAGTCGAGATCCTCCGGCCACTTCATCGGGTGGATCATCTGGCCCTTGAAGTTCTCCATGCCGGCCCACTCGGGCGTGTAGCCCTCGTCGTGGTTGTAGTAGCCCTGGCACATGTAGAGGAAGTTGCAGGTGAAGGCGCGCGCCTCGCCTGTTTGCGTGTTGGTGGCCTGCACCGTCCAGCGCTTGGTGGCGCTGGACCAGGAGGCGTTGCCGATGCGGTGGTGGTAGCGGATGTGCTGGCCGATGCCGTTCTCCGCGATCACGTCGCCCATATAGGTGCGGATTTCCTCAGCGGTGGCGATCGGCGGGCCAACCCAGGGCTTGAAGCGGTAGCCGAAGGTGTAGAGGTCGCTGTCGGAGCGGATGCCGGGATATTTGTGCGTCCACCAGGTGCCGCCGAAATTGTCCTGCATTTCCAGGATCACGTAGCTGGTGCCGGGGCATTGCTGCTGCAGGTGGTAGGCGCCGCCGATGCCGGAGATGCCGGCGCCGACGATCAGAACGTCGAAATGCTCCGCCGCCTGCACGGGCGGCCGGACGGCAATCGTGGCGGTGTCGTTCATCGTGTCCGTTCCTCGCGGTCTGTGCGCACCGGCATCACGGCCGGCCTACGGTTGCGGATGATACCATACGCCGCACCCGCATCACTACAATGGTGCTGCGCGCGTGGGTTGCGGCCCCACCCAGGCGCAGCAATGCGCCGGGCACCAGCGAAACTGTCTCCATCACCGCCCCGACGGTGGGCAGCGATCCCATTCCGCCGGCATCGGCTCCTCAAGCAAGGAAGGCTCTCCTTTTTTTGAAGAAAAAGAAGCAAAAAGACTTTATTCACTTGCGCCTCGTTCAGCCGGTCTGGCACGGGCGCAAGCAAATAAAAGTTTTTTGGTTCTTTTTTTCAAAAGAGAACCGCTTCACATCCCGCCGGGATAAGCCGGCCCGCCGCCACCTTCGGGCGTGGCCCAGTCGATGTTCTGCGTCGGGTCCTTGATGTCGCAGGTTTTGCAGTGCACGCAGTTCTGCGCGTTGATCTGCAGCTTCGGGTTCCCTTCTTCGGCGCCCACGATCTCGTACACGCCGGCCGGGCAGTAGCGGGTTTCCGGGCTGCGGTACTTGTCCCAGTTCACCGCGATCGCCTTGGCGGGGTCGCGCAGCTGAAGGTGCACCGGCTGGTTCTCCTCGTGGTTGGTGTTGCTGATGAACACCGAGGAGTTGCGGTCGAAGGTCACCTTGCCGTCCGGCTTGGGGTATTCGATCGGCGTGCTCACTGCCGCCGTCTTCAGCGTGGTGTGGTCGGGGTGCGGGTGATGCAGCGTCCAGGGGGCGCGGCCGCGGAACAGCAGGGCATCCACGGCGGAGCTGGCAAGCCCGCCGAACAGGCCCCACTTGGCGAAGCTCGGCCGGATGTTGCGCACCTTCTGCAACTCGTCGTGCAGCCAGCTTTCGCGGAAGGCTTCCTCGTAGGTGGCGGGCTCCGCCGGGTTGCTCTCATCGGCCAGGCACAGCGCCACGGCTTCGGCGGCCAGCATGCCGGACTTCATCGCCGTGTGCGTGCCCTTGATCTTCGGCACGTTCAGGAACCCGGCCGTGTCGCCCACCAGGCAGCCGCCGGGGAAGGTCAGCTTCGGCAGGCTCTGGATGCCGCCTTCGCTGATGGCGCGCGCGCCATAGGCGATGCGGCGCCCGCCCTCGAAATGCGGCCGCATGGAAGGATGCGTCTTCAGCCGCTGCATCTCCTCGAACGGCGAGAGGTACGGGTTGGTGTAGTCCAGCCCCACCACATAGCCGTAGCTCACCAGGTTCTTTCCCCAGTGATAGAGGAAGGAGCCGCCATAGGTGTCGCTATCCACCGGCCAGCCGATGGTATGGATCACCAGGCCGGGCTTGTGGTTCTCGGCCGGGATCTCCCACAGCTCCTTGATCCCAATGCCGTAGGTCTGCGGGTCTCGCCCCTCGCGCAGATTGTAGCGCTCCAGCAGCTTCTTGGTCAGCGAGCCGCGGCAGCCCTCGGCGAAGATGGTGTAGCGGGCGCGCAGCTCCATGCCGGGGGCGTAGTTCGGCCCCTGCTCGCCCTCGCGGGTGATGCCCATGTCGCCGGTGGCGATGCCCACCACGCGGCCATCTTCCTCCAGCACCTCGGCGGCGGCGAAGCCCGGGTAGATCTCCACCCCCAGCGCCTCGGCCTGCGTGCCCAGCCAGCGGCATACGTTGCCCAGCGAGGTGATGTAGTTGCCGTGGTTGTGCATCGTGGGCGGCGTCGGCAGGCGGATATCGGCCACCGGCGTGAGGTACAGGAACTTGTCCGTCCCGGCCGGGGTCATCTCAGGCAGGCCATCGCTGGTGCGCCAATCCGGCAGCAACTCATCCAGCGCCCGCGGCTCGATGATCGCGCCGGAGAGGATATGCGCGCCGACCTCGCCGCCTTTCTCCACCACGCACACCGCGGCATCGGGGGCGAGCTGTTTCAGCCGGATCGCCGCGGCCAAGCCGGAAGGCCCGGCGCCGACGATCACGACATCGAATTCCATCTGCTCGCGCGCAGCTGCGTCTGACATGCATCCTCCTTGGTCCGGCAAACCGCCGCCCGCCGGCCGAATCATCACTGCCCGCAATATGGGCCTGCCTTCAAATTACGGACAGACGCAGGAATGCGCAAAATCCGCTCGCCGGGCTACAATGCGACCATGGACGTGCTCGAGGCGCTGCGCCTGCAGATCGAATGGGGAGCCGACGAGGCGCTGGCGGATCTTCCGCTGGACCGCCTCGCCGCGCCGCCGCCGCGCGCCCCTGCCCCGCCACCGGCCGCGCGCCCCGCCGCGCAGCCCATGCGCCCCGCGCCGTCCCAGCCCGCCATCCTGCCGGTGCCCGGCATGGCCCAGGCCGAGCGCGCGCGCGACATCGCCGCCGCCTGCAGCACGCTGGAGGAACTGCGCGCCGCCCTGGCTGCGTTCGATGGCTGCCCGCTTTCGGCCACCGCCACCAACCTGGTGTTCAACGACGGCAACCCCGAGACCGAGCTGATGCTGATCGGCGAGGGCCCGGGGGCCGATGAGGACCGCGCCGGCAAGCCCTTCGTCGGCAAATCCGGCCAGTTGCTCGATCGCATGCTGGCCAGCATCGGGCTGGACCGCACCAAGTGCCTGATCACCAACGTGGTTTTCTGGCGCCCGCCGGGCAACCGCACGCCCACGGATGCGGAGGTGCAGGCCTGCCTGCCGTTCCTGTATCGCCAGATTGCGCTGGTGCGGCCGAAGCGCCTGGTTCTGGTTGGCGGCCTCTCGGCCAAGGCGCTCACCGGCAACCCGGCCGGGATCCTGCGCTCGCGCGGGAAATGGGTACGGGTGCAGGTGCCGGGGCTCGAAGCCCCCCTGCCCGCCCTGCCCACGCTGCATCCGGCCTATCTGCTGCGCACCCCAGGCGCCAAGCGGGAGGCCTGGGCCGATCTGGTGTTGCTGCGCCGCACCCTCGACGAAACGTGAATAAACCTTACTCGTCACACAGCTTCGTAAACAACTGATTGACAACGGCCCGTCTCAAACGGGCATCCGTGTCCCATTTGTAGGTGTTGAAGGATTGCCTTTCCAACACCTATTCCAGGGGCATGCGAGGGATCGGACCTACGTTCTCCCGCCTTCCCGCCGCCCGGGCCTTGATGCTCGGTGCCGCGGTGTTCGCCGCTTCTGCGGTGCCGAAGGCGTATGCACAAGCCCAGCCCAACGAGGATACGGCGCTCGCCGTGCCCCGCGTGTCCCTCTACGGCCCTGGCGCCGGCGGCGCCTCCCTGTTGCAGCCCCTGCCGCCCAGCGAGGCTGCCCGGCTGCGCCGGCTGTTCGCGCTGCAGGCCCGCGGCGACATTGCCGAGGCGGTGCGCCAGGCCCTGCATCTCGACCTCGAAACCCCGCTGGTGCAGGAACTCCACGGCCATCTCCTGGCCGACCGGCATCTGGGCCCGCATACCCGCACCTCTGCCGAGGACCTCCAGGCCTGGCTGGTGCGCTGGCCCACCCTGCCCGACGCGCCGGCGATCCATGCCCTGCTGAAGCGCCGCCTCGCGCGTGGCACCGCCATTCCCGCCGCCCCCGTGCTCGCCACCCTCTCCTGGGCCGACCCCGCGCCGATCCCTGAGGAAACCGAGCCGGCCGGCCGTCGCCTGGCCCGCCTGCCGGAGATCGACCGTGTGGTGCGCGACGCCGCCCGTAGCGGCCCCACCGGCGCCGCCGCCCGCGCCATCCGCTCCGCCGGCCCCCTGCCGCCGGGCTATGCCGCCCTGCTGCGCGGCGAGGCCGCCCAGATCCTGTTCGCCCTGAACCGGGACAAGGAGGCATGGGACATTGCCGCCACCGGCGCCGAGGCATGCCAGCGCGCCGAATCGCCCAGCTGCGTCACGGTTGCCCTGCCTGGCCACTGGGCTGGCCTGGCCGCCTGGCGCACGGGCCGCATCCCCGATGCGAGGGACATGTTCCGCCTGGCCTGGAACGCCGATGTCGCCACCCCGGCCCAGCGCGCCGCCGCCGCCTTCTGGGCCGCCCGCGCCCAATTGCGGCTTGGCGAGGAGGGCGCGCATCGCCTCTGGCTCTCCCGCGCCGCCCAGCAGCCGCGCACGTTCCACGGCCTGCTGGCCCGGCGGATGCTCGGCCTTTCGCTCGACGGCGATCCCCTGCCCCGCGAAACCCTGGGCGAGGCGGATATCGAGGCCGTGGCCGCCCACCCCGCCGGGCTGCGCGCCTTTGCCCTGCTGCAGATCGGCCAGGGCGACCGGGCCGAGGCGGAGCTCCGCCTGCTCTGGCCCGAGGCCCAGGCCTCCCCCGGCCTTACCCGCGCCGTGATGCTGGTGGCCGAACGCGCTGGGCTGCCCGCCCTGGCCGCCCAGCTCGCCGAACTGGCCGAGGCCGCCGATGGCCGCCCGCGCGACCGCACCCGCTTCGCCGTGCCGCGCCTGCGCCCCGCCGGCGGCTTCACCACCGATCCCGCGCTGGTCTATGCCATCGCGCGCATCGAATCGAACTTCGATGCCGCCGCCGTCTCCCCCGCCGGGGCGCGCGGGCTGATGCAGATCATGCCCGGCACCGCCCGTTTCCTGGCCGGGCTGGCCGAGGATTCTGAGCGCCTGCCGGCCCTGCACGACCCCGCCGTGAACCTCAGCCTGGGCCAGCGCTACCTCAATTTCTTAGCTGCGATCGATATCGTGAGCGGCGACAAGCTGCGCCTGCTCGCCAGCTACAACACCGGCCCCGGCGCCTTCTCCCGCTGGGGGGCCGCCATCCGCGACCAGGGCGACCCGTTCCTGTTCCTGGAGGCCATCCCGGTGGATGAGACCCGCGCCTTCGTGCCGCGCGTGCTGGCGCATACCTGGCTCTATGCCAACCGCCTCGGCCTGCCCACGCCCTCGCTCGACGAACTGGCCGCCGGCGCCTGGCCGCGCTACGCTTGGGACAGCACCGCGGCGGCCACGCTCCACTGATACAGGCCCCGCCCCAGGGGAGTGCCACCATGGCCAAGCTCGACGAATCCCGCCCCTTCCTGCCCGTGAACATCGCCGTGCTCACGGTATCGGACACGCGCACGCTGGAGACCGATACCTCGGGCGCCACGCTGGCCGAGCGCATCGGTAAGGCCGGCCACCGCGTGGCCGAGCGTGCGATCGAGAAGGACGAGCCGGACCTGATCGAAGCCCATCTGCGCCGCTGGATCGCCGACCCGGCCGTGGACGTGGTGATCACCACCGGCGGCACCGGGATCACCGGCCGGGACGTGACGCCGGAAGCCTTTGACCGCGTGCTGGAAAAGCGCATCGAAGGGTTCGGCGAGCTGTTCCGCATGCTCAGCTACCAGAAGATCGGCACCTCCACGATCCAGTCCCGCGCGATCGGCGGCGTGGCCGGGGGTACCTATCTGTTCGCCCTGCCCGGCAGCACCGGCGCGGTGAAGGACGGGTGGGACGATATCCTGGTCTGGCAGCTGGATAACCGGCACCGGCCGTGCAACCTGGTGGAGCTGATGCCAAGATTGCAGGAGCATCTGAAGGCGGCGGAGTGAAGGAAGGGTCTTCTTTTTTCTGAAGAAAAAAGAAGCAAAAAAGACTTCATTCGTTTGAGGCGGAGAGATCGGATCTTCCCACCTCGAAGTCATGAAAGTTTTTTGGTTCTTTTTTTCAAAAACGAATATTCTTTCTTGTAATCTTCGACGGTATCCACATCGCTCAGCGTCCGTAGCCTGGCCACTTTCCGCCCGCCAAAGTTGGCCAGCGTATCCGCCAGCGCATGTTCCGTGGACCAGCGCACCCCGGCGAAGGGCCTCGCCACCCGTTTGGGCCCAAAGCCCACCAGCCAGTAGCCGCCATCGGCTGCCGGCCCGAACACCGCATCCGCCCGGCCCAGCGCCGCGAAGGCGGCCAGCGCGTCCTCGGCACTGGCCCGGGGGATGTCGCTGCCGACGATCACCGCGCGGCGGGACAGTGCCAGCACCCGGGCCATCCGTGCGCCGAGGTCTCCTGGCCCCTGCTCCACGCGTGGCACGCCGCGCAGGCCGGGGATGAACCCGCCGGTGACGGCGAGCACGGTGCGGAAGCGGCGGTTGTGCGCGAGATCGCGGACCAGGCGGTGCAGCGCGGCGAGGTGGAAGCGCAGGGCGGCCCGGTCGCCGATCTCGCGCGCGAGGCGGCGCTTCACCCGGCCCAGGCGGGGAGCCCGGGTGAAGACGAACACGGTGTCTTTAGCCATAGAGCCGCGCGATCAGCCGGGGCGGGACGCCCAGGAAATACAGGCTGAGGCAGCCCAGATTGCGCGCGGAACGTGCGGTCCAGCCGTCGCGGCGCCATTTCGCGGCGGAGGTGACGGCATCGGCGGGCAGTTGCACCAGCCGGGCGCGGCCGATGCGCCGCACCAGGTCCACATCCTCCATCAACGGCAGGTCGCGCATGCCGCCGACCTCTTCCAGCAGTGGGCGCGCCACCAGCAACCCCTGGTCGCCATAGGGCAGGCCGAAGCGGCGGCAGCGCCAGGCGACCATCCGTTCCAGCCGCCGTGCCTGCGGCTCCTCGCCATCCAGCGTGAAGCGGAAGTAGGCCGCCCGCCCAGGGTCCCGCGCCATGTGGGGATAGGCGGCGGCCGCCCAATCGGGCGCCAGCACGGTGTCCGCATGCAGCAGCAGCAGCCATTCGCCGCGTGCCGCGGCTATCCCCGCCGCGATCTGGCGCCCGCGCCCGCGCGGGGCACGCACCACCAGCGCGCCCAGCCGGGCGGCCAGCTCCGCGGTGCCGTCGGTGCTGCCGCCATCCACCACCACCACCTCGCCGGGCAGGCGGGCCAGGGCGCCGATGCAGGCCGGCAGCGTGGCGGCAGCGTTCAGGGCCGGGATCACAACCGAGAGGGACATGCGTTCGCTATTCGTTCTTGACCAAGGCGGCGAGGGGCGCCACTTTAGGCCAGGAACGGATGGGGAACACGAACATGCGTGGAAACCACATGGCACAGCAGGCCGACGACTTCGCGCGCGAGATCGATCCGGAGGAGATTGCGGCCCTGGATCGCGCCGGCGAGCCGGACATGCCGGCTGGCATGCGCGCCCGTGCGGCCAAGGTGGCCGCCCTGATGATCCCGCCGCCGCCGGTGCGCGTTGGTGCCAAGGTGGTGCCTGCTCCCGCCATGGAGGAAGAGTCGTCCACTCCGCCCTTGGCGCGCAAGGGGCGCGGTGCCGTTACCAACCCACCGAGCCGGTTCGACGCGCAGACGGGCGGTGCCTTCGACGATGGCTGGGGCACGCAGGCCGCGGATTTCGCCGACCTGCCGCCGCTGCCCACCACGCTGCTGCGCGACACCACCCGCAGCGCGATCGCCTACAACCAGTCGCCCGACATCGGCTTCGACCGCGCCATCAACCCGTATCGCGGCTGCGAGCATGGCTGCGTGTACTGCTTCGCCCGGCCGACGCATGCCTATCTCGGCTACTCCCCCGGCCTCGATTTCGAGACCAAGCTTGTCTACAAACCCGATGTGGCGGAGCTGCTGGAGAAGGAGCTGCGCAAGCCCGGCTACGTGCCGCGCCCGATCGCGCTGGGCAGCAACACCGACCCCTACCAGCCGGTGGAACGCACGCTGAAGCTCACGCGCAGTATCCTCGGCGTGATGGACCGCTTCAACCACCCCGTGACCATCGTGACGAAATCGGCGCTGGTGCTGCGCGATCTCGACCTGCTGGTGCCGCTGGCGCAGCGCAACCTGGTGCGGGTGTGCCTTTCGATCACCACGCTGGACAACGCGCTGGCCCGCACGATGGAGCCTCGTGCCGCCGCACCGCATCGGCGCCTGCAGGCGATCAAGGAGCTCACCCGCGCTGGTGTTCCCTGCTCTGTGATGGCGGCGCCGATGATCCCCGGCCTGAACGACGCGGAGCTGGAGAAGATTCTGGAGGCCTCCGCCCAGGCCGGGGCGCGCACGGCGGGCTACATCCTGCTGCGGCTGCCGCATGAGCTGAAGCAGATGTTCGAGGACTGGCTGACCACCCACTTCCCCGATCGGGCGACGCGGGTGCTGGAGCTGATCCGCCAGACCCGGGCCGGGGCGTTGAACGATGTGAAGTATGGCCAGCGCTTCACCGGCACCGGCGTGTATGCCGACATGCTCGCCAGCCGCTTTACCCGTGCGGCGCGGCAATGGGGGATGGAGAAGGCCGAACCGCTGGACTGCGCCGCCTTCGCGGCCCCGCCGGGGGCGAAGGCCGGCATGGCGGAGGCGCAGCTTTCGCTGTTCTGACCGGGGCCGCGCGCGGCAGGCATGCCGTGCCGCGGTTGTAAGGATCGGTGGGCTCGGCGTATCTCGGCGGTTGAGTGGGGCGCCGGAGAAATACAGGCAATGAACACCCAGATGCGGCGCAACCTGCTGTTGCTGGCGGCATGCCAGGCGATGGGCCAGGCGGTGAACACGATGATGTTCGCGGCCACGGCGCTGTCGGTGGCCACGTTCCTGCCGCAGCACCGTGAACTGGCGACGCTGCCGGTGACGATGCAGCACCTGGGCGTGATGCTGTCGGTGTTTCCCACGGCGCTGCTGATGCAGCGGTTTGGCCGCAGGCTTGGGTTCCGGGTGGGCTCCGTTACCGGGATGATCGGGGCGGGCATCTGCGCCTATGGGCTGGTGCAGGGCAGCATCCTGATCATGTGCGTGGGCGGGCTGATCCAGGGCTATGCGGTGGCCAGTTTGCAGATGTACCGCTTCGCTGCCGTGGAACTGGTGCCGGGCGCGATGCGGGCCAAGGCGATCTCCTGGGTGACGGCGGGCGGGATCGTGGCGGGGATCATCGGGCCGTCGCTGACCAACCTCACCTACGACACGATGGTGCCGGTGTATCTCGGCACCTACGCCACCATGGTGGTGATGCACGTGGTGGTGTTCATCATCATGTCCTTGATCCGCTTCCCCACGGTGCAGCCCGGGGAGACGGCGGCGCCGGCGGGGCCGCAGCGGCCGCTGTGGCAGATCGCGATCCAGCCGAACTACGCGGTTTCGGTGATCACCGCGATGATCGCGTTTGGCACCATGTCCTTCCTGATGAGTGCCTCGCCGTTGGCGATCGTGGCGTGCGGGTTGCCGCAGACGGAAGCGCATTTGGTGATCTTCATGCACGTGATGGGGATGTTCGTGCCCTCCCTGTTCACGGGCAATCTGATCCAGCGCTACGGGACGATGCGGATCATGACCATTGGCGGGGTGATCCTGATCCTGGGGATCATTCCGGCGCTGATGGGCGTGGGGGAGTGGAATTTCCGGATTTCGCTGACGCTGATCGGGCTCGGGTGGAACTTCATGTTCGTGGGGGCCACGACGCTGGTGACGACGACGTACCGGCCGAGCGAGCGCGGCAAGGCGCAGGCGTTGAACGACTTCCTGATCTTTGGCGTGACAGCCATTTCCAGCTTCCTCGCCGGGTATCTGGAGGAGAAGCTGGGTTGGGCGGCGATCAACTGGATTGGGCTGACGCTGGTGGTGATCGCGCTGGCGGCGGTGGCGTGGCTGAGTGCCAGCAGCCGGAAGACCGCGGCGGCTTAGGCCTTTATCTGGTCGCGTGATTCACGTCTCTGGCGGTTCCGCCTCCGACGATCACGCTACTCGTAGCAGCCTGCCTCCCTGGCGCGCTGGCGGACCAGCGCGAGGACGGATTCGCAGATGGGCATGGGGTGGCCGGTGATGGCGCCCAGTTCCACCACGGCGCCCAGGAGGGCGTCGATCTCCATGGGGCGGCCGCGTTCGAGGTCTTGCAGCATGGAGGTTTTGTGCTCGCCGACTTCGGCGGCGCCGTCGATGCGCTTTTCCACGCTGACGGCGAAGCGGACGCCCAAGGATTCCGCGACGGCCTGGGCTTCGATCATCATGGACTTGCACAGGGCGCGCAGGTCCGGCCTGCCGGTGATGGTGGCCAGGGTGGCGCCGGTGAGGGCGGAGACGGGGTTGAAGCAGAGATTGCCCCAGAGCTTGACCCAGATCTCGTCGCGGATGCGGGGGCGGATGGGGGCTTTCAGGCCCGAGGCGATCAGGAGCTTGGAGAGGGCTTCGACGCGTTCGGAGCGGGTGCCGTCGGGCTCGCCGAGGGAGAAGCGGTCGCCGTAGCCGTGGGTGATGACACCGGGCTCGGTGACCTCGGCGGCGGGGTAGACGACGCAGCCGATGGCTTGGCTGGGGGGGAGGATGGACCAGAGCGTGCCGCCGGGGTCCACGGATTCGACGGGGCGGTTGCGGTGGGGGCCTTCGAGGCCGTGGAAATACCAGTAGGGGACGCCGTTGATGGCGGTGATGAGGGCGGTGTGGGGGCCCATCATCTTCGCGATGTCGGGGGCGGCGCTGGGGAGGGAGTGGGCCTTGAGGGTGACGATGACGTAGTCCTGCGGGCCGAGTTCGGCGGCGTTGGCGGTGGCGCGGGGGTGGATTGTGGTGCGGGTTTCGCCTTCGACGAGGGTGAGGCCGTTCGCCTGCATGGCGGCGAGGTGGGGGCCGCGGGCGACGACGGAGAGGTCGGCGCCGGCTGAGGCGAGTTTTACGCCCATCATGCCGCCGATGGCGCCGGCACCGAAAATGGCGACTTTCATGGCGAGGCATCCTCCGGGTGGGCTGGGGCGGCTTTGAGAGTGCCAGGAAGCCTGAAGGTGGAGGAATTTTCAAGGGGTTGCGGGGGATTTTCCTATTTTAATGTAATGGTTCGATAGTGGAACATTGGGGGCGCAGTTGGGCTTGGGGGCCTGGAGGGCGAAAAAACGGAATGGGGGGTGCGGGAGGGCGCGCGCGGGGCGTTGGGCCGGGCTTGGGGTGCCAGGGTGGGCGACGGGGTGGGCGAATGGGAATACGGGCGGCGCGATGGGGGTGGGCGGCGTGGGGGTAGCCGGGGCGGGTTGCATCGGCGAGGGGGTGGCGAGTGCGAGACGGATTCGGGGCGCGCGGCGGGCGTGGGGGTGCCGGGTGGGGCGGGGGGTGGTGGGCGCGGTGCGCTTCGGCAGCGGGGGAAGGGCCGGGAGTTTGCCTTCGAGCCAGAGGTTCATCATCGCCTCGAACCTGGCGAGGATGCGGTTGATCTGGCGGACGATGAGGATGCCGAAGAGGGCGCAGATGAGGCGTTCCAGCAGGTCTTGCGCGAGAGAGAGTCCCGGCGCGTGGTCGTTGGGGGGTGTGGCGGCGTGCTGGGCCTGTCCGTGGATGAATGACATTTGTTAGTTATTTAACGCGTCGGCGGTGGCGGTGCAAGGGGGTGGTAGGAAATTTTTTGGGGCGGATAGCGGCCGGTTTGCGTAGCCTGACGCCGCGGATATATGTATATGACAGACATATACAGCCATGCTCGACCTGGAACGCATTGCCGGCTTCGACTGGGATGAGGGAAACGCCCGCAAGAGCGAGGCGAAGCATGGCGTGAGCCAGGCCGTGGCGGAGCAGATATTCTTCAACGATCCGCTGCTGGTCGTGGACGATGCGCGGCATAGCCGGGATGAGCCGCGTTATCATGCGCTGGGGCATACAGATGACGGGCGTTTGCTGCACGCGACGTTCACCGTGCGGGCCGAGGGACGGTTGCTCCGGGTGATTTCGGTGCGGGACATGAGCCGGAAGGAGAGGATGCGCTATGCCGAGGAAGCCTGAGGCGGTGCCGGACTTCGCCAGCGAGGCGGAGGAACGGGCGTATTGGGAGACGCATGATTCCAGCGAAGCGGTGGATTGGAGCCGGGCGCGGCGGGTGCGTCTGCCGAACTTGAAGCCTTCGACGGTTTCGATCTCGCTGCGGATGCCGGTGGGGGTACTGGAGCGCATCAAGGTGGAGGCGAACCGACGGGATGTGCCTTACCAGTCGCTGATCAAGATGTGGCTGGCGGAGAAGGTGGGGTAGGGCCGACCATCGTGCCAGTGCCGATAGTGCCTGCCCCAGGGGCGGGGAGGCAGGGTATCCCCGCCTGGATCGTACGGCTGGCGATCATGCTGCCGCTGCTATTGGTGGGCGTATCCTGGCCCGCTGGCGAGGCGCCAGGGCAGGATGGGCAGTCGCTGCCCCAGCTTTGCCGACATCCGTCGCGATCCCCAGCCTCCCTGGAGGCTTGCAATGCGCTGATCCGGTCGCCAGCGGAGACGCGACAGACCCGTGCCATGTCCTACTACAATCGCAGCCTGATCCATGGGGACCAGCGCCGGCTGGACCTCGCGCTGGCGGATCTCGAGGATGCCATTCGGCTCGATCCGCTTTTTGTCGATGCCGTGTTCGCGCGCGGCAACATACGTGCGGCCCAAGGCGAGACAGACAAGGCGCTGGAGGACTACCAGGAGGTGCTGCGCCGGGACCCACTGCATCTGGATGCACGCTACAATCTCGGCAGCCTTCTTGGCCGCACGGGCCGATATCACGAGGCCATTGCCGAACTGAGCCGGGTGATCCAGCAGGACCCCGGCCGCGCCAACGCCTACATCAACCGAGGGACGGCCCGTCTGCGGGTCGGACAGGTTGAACTGGCGCGGGCGGATTTCGATGAAGCCATCCGGCTGCAACCGGACTCGGCCATTGCCATTTCCAACCGTGGGCTTGCCTGGGCCAGGCTGGATCGGCTCGACCTCGCATTGGCGGATCAGGACCAAGCGCTGCGACTGGCGCCCGACCTGGTGGACGCCCTGATCGGGCGCGGCATTGTGCATGCGAGGATGGGGCAGGCGGAAAGATCAATGGCCGATTTCGACGCGGTGATTCGCCTGGACCCCACCGGTGCGCGGGGGTACTTCAACCGAGGCCTGAGCCTTGCCGAGCTTGGACTATATGACCGTGCCATCGCGGACTTTACTGAGGTGCTCCGACGCAATCCCGGCGATGTGGAAGCGCTGCTCACCCGTGGCCAGGTGGCCTTGGACGCCGGCCGTATCGTTGCCGCGAAAAAGGATTTCGACTCAGTGCTATTGGTGCAACCGGACCGGGTGGACGCACTGATCGGCCGCGGCGCGACATGGATTGCGGGGCGGGACTTCGAGGCGGCGTTGAGTGACTTTGACCGTGTTCTTGAGCGGTGGCACGACGATGCCTTCGCGTTCAACGGCCGGTGCTGGACACGGGTATTGATGGGCCAACCCGGCAGGGCAATGGCTGACTGCGACGAAGCGATCAGGCTTTCCCCCCAGGTGGCGCAGATGCATGGCTCGCGTGCCTGGGCCTATCTCTCCTTGAACCGGCCGGCGGATGCGCTGAGGGACTTCGATGCCGCTCTTCGGCTGAATCCCCGGCTTGCGACATCGCTTTTTGGGCGTGGACTGGTCAGGCAGCGCCTGGGGGATGACGAGGGCGGACGGGCCGATATCGGCGCAGCGCGCACATTGCAGTCGGACATCGATGACGAAATCGCTCGCTGGGGTTTGCTTCGGTAGCGCGGCGTACTGCCCCGAACGGCCGCGCGATTTGGCAATGCCGAGGGATAGGGGAATGAGGCGGGTCAGGACGAAGAGGTGGGGGAGAAGGAGCCTGGCGGGAGGCGCGGTTGAGAGGCGCTGGTGCATGACCTGTGGGCAAGACCTGAATTCCAGATTTGCCGTAGGTTCAGAAGAGCCACCTCATTGATCCGCTTCACGGCTCAATTCCCTCACCAAGTGCGAGGGGAGGGAAGATTCGAATTTCCGTCGAGGAAAGTTCTTTGGTTCTTTCTTTCAAGAAAGAACGCGCTTGCTTTCTGCTTCGGGGTGGTGGCGCCTTTTCCTGGATTGCTTCACTGCTTTCGCAATGACGGCGGGGAGGGGCGGTATGGTGTTTGGCTTGGGGGGAGCGTGAGCCCCCTGCCCGCCTGTTCCCCCCGCGGGGAGAGGGATGGTTCCTGGGAGAGTTCGATGGATGTGACTTCGGAGATGGCCGGCCGGATCGAGGGGCGGTTGGAGCGGTTGACGGCGGCGGAGAAGTAGAGGCTGTTCTCGTCGACCACGTCCTCCAGCGTGATGAACATGCCGTTGATCAGGCCGAGATCGTTCTGGTTCTTCAGGCAGATGATCTTTTCGCCCGGGCCGCTCGGCAGCAGGCTGCCGGAGAACCCGGCTGCGTGGCGCATGCCATTGTTCAGCTGCAACCGGGTGGCATTGAGGCCGCAGATGACCTGGCCGCCGCGCAGCGCCTGCTCAGGTGTCACGTCCATCTTGCGCATCTTCCAGACATGCGCGTCGTACTGGCCGAAGCCGATCGCCTGGCCCTGGCGGGCCATGGTCGCCAGCCGAATGATGGCGCTTTCGGCGGCCTGGCGATGGATCTCGGTGAGCATGATGTCGGGCGGGTCGTTGGTGAAGGCGCCGGTCCCCTCGATCGGCGGCAGCTGGCCGGGGTCGCCCAGCACCAGGATCGGCTTCTCGAAGCTCATCAGGTCGCGCGCCATGTCCTCGCCGACCATCGATACTTCATCGAGCACGATGAGTTCGGCATGCGCCGCGTCACTTTTTGGATTGAGGGCGAAGCGGGGGCGCTTCATTTCGGAGACCGCCTGTCGCATCGCCTCGATCGTTGCTTCGGCCATGGTGCGGTCGAAGCCGGTCAGCTTCCGTGCCTCCGCCTTGGCCTCGTCGATCTTCTCTTCGGCTTTCTCCACCTCCTCCTCGGTGGCCTCGATGACGCTGTAGATCAGGCTGTGGATGGTGCGCGCCGGCGTGCCCTTGCGCCGCAGCACCAAGGCGGCCTTGCCGGTGAACGTGGCGGTGACCACGCCTGGCACGCAGGGAACGCCCTCGCTGCCGCTGCGATGGGGTTCAAGGCCGAGTTCCTGCAGGGCGAACTTCAGGACGGTGGACTTTCCTGTACCGGCAAAGCCAAACAGCCTGAACACCGGCTGGTTCTTGGTGCCGAATTGGAACCACTCCTTGATGGCCGCGATGGCACGGTGCTGGGTGTCGGAAGGTGTGATGTCGGTCATGCGGCGGTCTCCCATGGGCTGCCGGGCTCGATGAACAGGGTCTTCACCCCGACCTGGCCGAGCCAGGTGCGCACCGCCTTGGCGGCGAATTCCGGGCCGTTGTCCGACCGGATGTGGTCCGGCGGCCCGTGTTCGACGAACAGGTCCG